>DAOPZY010000118.1:0-1017 GCA_035353615.1 Candidatus Limiplasma sp. | reverse complement strand
GGCTTTCACATCCGGCACGTTGACGCTCGCGTACGCGTCGTCGGTGAACAGCGTATCGCGCAGGCCCGGGAAGGCCGCCCAGCAATCGCTCAGCGCGTCGATCTCCCCCTGAGGGATGCCGCCGAACATGGAGGCGTAAATGTCCCAGCTTTCGGCGCGCGCGGAGGAATCCACGTAGCGCGGGATGTTCAGGTTATAGTCATTCTGCCGGATTTGGTCGCGGCTCACACGGCGGGCGTAACCCGCAATCTCCGCGCGCCCGATCACCGCATCCGCAATGCGCCGGATGTCGGAGGCGCGCAGTTTGTTGTTCTTCCCAACCTTTTCAAAGCCCTTGGATGCATCCACAATCAGCACATCGGTATTCGCGCGCCGTTGCCTGAGCACCATGATGATGGTGGGGATGCCGGTGCCAAAGAAGATATTGGCGGGCAAGCCGATGATCGCGTCAATGTGGTTGGCTTCCACCAGATTTTTGCGAATCTCGCCTTCCTCGCCGCCGCGGAACAAAACGCCGTGCGGCAGCACGATGGTCATGATACCGTCGGGCTTTAAGTGGTACAGGTCGTGCAGCAGGAAGGCATAATCCGCCTTGCCCTTGGGCGCAAGCCCAAAACGGGCGAAACGCGGGTTTGCCTCCTTGCCCGCAGGCTCCCAGTTTTGGGAATACGGCGGGTTGGACACCACCGCGTCCACATACAGCGGCTGATAGGTGCGTTCCCGGTCGTTGTCGTCAAAATACGGCCAGTCGTCCTCCAGGGTGTCGCCGTTGCGCGTAACGATGTTATCCGGCCGGATGCCGCGCATCACCAGGTTCATCCGCGTCAGGTTATAGGTGTTCTGCTTCAGCTCCTGCGCATAATATTTGATGCGCTGGCTGTCGGCCATATGCTTGGCCACGCTTTGGCCGATGGTAATCAGCAGCGAGCCGGAACCGCTGGTGGGGTCGTAGATTTCAATTTCGCGTTTCAGCTTCAAGTGATCGGCCACGATTTCGGACATCAGCAGTGATACCTC
>DAOPZY010000117.1:0-2234 GCA_035353615.1 Candidatus Limiplasma sp. | reverse complement strand
CCACGGGAACGAGTGTTTGTCAATCTGCATATGTCTACATATTTTGAAAATATCATAATGACAGTCATGTGACTGATAACTGAGAATTAGCAACCGGGAAAGCAAGCGATAAACCGTTGACATATTAACTTTTTTCTTTGCATGTGTTATAATTCAAAAGTTGTAATTATCTGTAAGCAATTCATATTGCAGGAGACGTCATGGAAATCTTTGATAATGTAAATCGATCCGTACGAGATGATTTTTCTAAGGTCTGTGTTCCGGGTAGCCGCATGTCCATTGCTGCGGCCTGTTTTTCCATATACGCATACCAGGAACTGAAGGAACAGCTGGAGGGGATAGAGCAGCTTCGGTTCATCTTCACAGCGCAAACCTTCACCGCTGAAAAAGTGCCCAAGGAGAAGCGCGAGTTCTACATTCCCCGCCTGCAGCGTGAACGCACTCTGTACGGTTCCGAGTTTGAGGTAAAGCTGCGCAACGAGCTTTCACAAAAGGCAATCGCGAAGGAATGCGCTGAGTGGATCAAGCGAAAGGTCACCTTCAAATCCAACCAAACTGGTGAGAACATGGGTGGCTTCATCAATATGGAAAGCATGGATGCTTCGTATACCTATATGCCAATTAATGGCTTTACAACCGTTGATATTGGCTGCGAGCGCGGAAACAACACCTATAACATGGTTACGCGCATGGAATCACCACATAGCGGCGAGTTCATCAAGCTCTTCAACGCCATCTGGAAAGACACCGCAAAATTACAGGACGTAACGCAGGAGGTACTGGACAGCATCACCGCCGCCTATCAGGAAAACTCGCCCGATTTCATCTACTTTGTGGCGCTGTATAACATCTTTCATGAGTTTCTGGAAGATGTTTCCGAGGATGTGCTCCCCAACGAGGCCAACGGGTTCAAGGAAAGCGTCATTTGGGGAATGCTGTATGATTTTCAAAAGGATGCCGTGCTGGCTATCATCAACAAGCTGGAAACCTATAATGGCTGCATCCTTGCGGATAGCGTTGGCCTTGGCAAGACCTTCACGGCGCTCGCGGTGATCAAATACTATGAGAACCGCAATAAAAGCGTTCTGGTGCTGTGTCCCAAGAAACTGACCAACAATTGGAACACGTATAAGGACAATTACGTGAATAACCCCATTGCGAAGGATCGCCTGCATTACAACGTTCTCTACCATACCGATCTGTCCCGCGACAGGGGAACCTCCAATGGGCTTGATCTTAACCGGCTGAACTGGGGCGCATATGACTTGGTGGTGATTGACGAATCCCACAACTTCCGAAATGGCGGCCAGACGTATGGCGAAGATGATGACCCTCGCGACAACCGTTACAACCACCTGCTCAACCGTGTGATCCGTGCCGGTGTGCCCACAAAAGTGCTGATGCTCAGTGCCACCCCAGTTAACAACCGCTTTTATGACCTTCGCAACCAGATTGCGCTGGCCTATGAAGGCAGGCCGGAGCTGATCAGCGGCAAACTGAATATCCACCGCACGATTGACGATGTTTTCCGCGGCGCCCAGAAGAGTTTTAACGCATGGAGCAAACTGCCGGAGGCACAGCGTTCGACCGACGCTCTACTGCGCACGCTGGATTTTGACTTTTTTGAGGTGCTGGATAGCGTGACCATCGCCCGTTCGCGCAAGCACATACAAAAATACTACAACACCAAGGATGTAGGCACCTTCCCGGAGCGGCTCAAGCCGATTTCCCTACGCCCGGGGCTGACGGACTTAACCGAAGCTGCCAGCTACAACGAGATTTACGCATTGCTCAACCAATTGAACCTGCGCATCTATACGCCATCAGCATATATCTTCCCCAGCAAGCAAACGAAGTATGACGAGGGCACCACAGCGCTCAATCAGGTAAACCGCGAGCAGGGCATTCGTCGGCTGATGAGCATCAACCTGCTCAAACGGCTGGAAAGTTCGGTGCACGCCTTCCGGCTGACACTTTCACGCATCAAAGGCTTGATTGACGAAACCGTGCAAAGTATCGACACTTACCGTAGCGGCAGCCAAACCCTTGACCTGCCCACCATCGGCAATGTGGAGGAGCTGGACGAGGACGACCAGAACGCGGAGCTCTTTACCATCGGCAAAAAGGTGAAGATCGACCTTGCGGATATGGATTACCAAACATGGCGAGCCGACCTGAGCGCCGATCTGGATACGCTGGACGAGCTTTCGCGGCTGATCCGCAACATCACCCCG
>DAOPZY010000116.1:0-2266 GCA_035353615.1 Candidatus Limiplasma sp. | reverse complement strand
CTCAAGCGAGCTTGACTATAATACCATTTGAACCTACCCTTGTCAACACCTTTTTTCGAGATTTTTACGGTTTTTTCACGATTTCTTTAGAAACGAACGTTATATTCTATCGTCATCCGTTCTTTCTGAACAGTATCGAACGTTGCATCACGATCATCCGCATTATGTTCGGTGATCTGGCCATCGCAGGTCCGGCTCGCTCAGTTCAGTTTCGGCAATCCCTTCGTCATCCGCTCGTACTGCTCAATTACCTGATCCATCCACGCGTCAAACTCCGGATCCGGAACCTGCAACTCAGGATGGCTGTACAGATACGCAACCGTGCGCCTGACTCCCTGGTCAAAGCGAACGGTGGCCGTAAAGTCCGGCACGGCGCGCTTGATTTTGGCGTTGTCAAAGATCACGCTGTTGCTTTTATCGCCAATCAGTTCACCCACAAGATCGTCACAGCAGGCGGCCAGCGTTTCGCTTGCGATATGCACCAGCTTCGGCTTTACACCAAGCGCCGCGCCTACCGCTTCATAAATCTGGTTCCACGTCAGGCTTTCGTCACTCATGATCTGATAGGTTTCGCCAATAGCGTGCAGGTTGCCCATCAACCCCACAAAGGCCTTGGCAAAATCCGTGTTGTGCGTAAGCGTCCAAAGGCTCAGCCCATCGCCGGGCACAATCACCTTTTTCCCCTGCCGGATTCGCTCCACCACCGAGAAGCTGCCTTTTTTCCCGCGCACCGCCACGGGCACGCCCTTGTCGCCATAGGTATGGCTGGGGCGTATCACCGTAACCGGAAAGCCGTTTGCGCGGTATTCGTGCATCAGCATTTCCTCACAGGCGATTTTATCCCGGCTGTATTGCCAGTAGGGGTTGCTCAGCGGCGTACTCTCCGTGATGACGGGGCTACCCAAAGGCTTTTGATAAGCCGAAGCGGAACTAATGAAGAAATACTGCGCGGTTTTGCCTGAAAACAGGCGAATATCCCGGTGAATCTGTTCCGGCGTAAAGGCGATGAAATCCGCTACAACGTCAAATGTCATGCCCGCGAGCTTCGCTTCCACCTCTTCCACATGGTTGATATCCGCAATCACCGTATGCGCGCCCTGCGGGGCCTCCGACTGATGATTGCCCCGGTTGAGCAGGTACAGTTCCCAACCCCGTTGTACGCACAGCGCGGAAATCGCCGTGCTGATGGTGCCTGTGCCGCCGATAAACAATGCTCTCACGTTCAATTCATCCTTTCAATGCGGTTGTTAACGCGTAGCCGGTGCAGAATCGGGTAGCCCGACAACCTGTAGCCGCGCATCCGCTCTGGCAGAAGCCGTCGGCCGTTCCGCCGCCCTTCATGCTCATCCGCTTTTTTCTATTTTATCATGCCAATAGCAGGGGAACAATACGCCGCCCGTATGTAAAATCAACCGGATTGAAGGATTTTGCCCCTTCCGACGGGGAATATACAGAAAGTAGAACCTCATTTCATCACGGATTGCAGAGTGGAGGGAATTTCCATGGCAACCACCGCTGAAAACCATAAAAAAACCGCGGATTCCAAACCTGCCGAAACCAAAACGGAAGCGAAGGCGACATCTGCCGCCAAGGCTGTGCCAAGCGCCAACCGAACCGCCGCCAAACCGGCCGCTAAAACCACGGCTGCCCGCGCGACCAAGGCGCCTGCCAAGCCTGGAGCGCCAGCGTCCAAGCCTGCGGCGAAAGCGCCCTCTGCCACTAAAGCCTCCTCTGTCCCTAAAGCCTCCTCTGTCCCTAAAGCCCCCGCCACCAGTAGGGCTAAAGCGCCGGTTTCCGTTACCGCGCCTGCCGAGGTTGCGTCTTCCGCAACCCAAACCCCCGAGAAAATCACCCCGCCAACCGCTACCCTGACCGATACCGTCGCCCTTGACCAAATAGCCACAGGCGAAGGCGCGCCTACCGGACAAAGCTCGGCCACGATGGAGGCCGCTCCCGCTCAGGCACAAGCCACAGACGAGCGTTCCACACCGGTACATTTGCCTCCCGACGCGGCGGATTCTGCGGGTGCGCCCGAAGCCGAACGCTCCGCCGACGAAACCGCGCCTGGGCTGAACGACGAAAGCGCGGACGACGCCATCGAGGATGACAGCGACTTTGACGAAATGCGCAACGAGCTGATGATGCTCCAGCAGCAGATTCGCACCGCGCAAATCCCCGTCGTAATCGTGTTTGAAGGCTGGGACGCTTCCGGAAAAGGCACCCTGCTTTCCAAGCTGGTGGAGGGGCTGGACCCGCGCGGCTATCA
>DAOPZY010000115.1:662-2287 GCA_035353615.1 Candidatus Limiplasma sp. | reverse complement strand
TGACGCTGCGCCGGAGGGTTTCGGTTTGCCGTGCGGTGGTCGGCCACTGGGTCACATCCCGCCAGTCCGGGTACTTTGCCAGATAGCTGTCGGGATCAAGCGGCGCGCCCGCGTTTTCATCAAACACAAACGCCCCGTCCGACGGGCAGGAAGCCCAGTACATCATGCGGTTGGCCTGGTAGGTGGTATCGTCGAAATATGCAAGACCGATCTGCCCGGCCACCATCCGCATCAGCGCGGGGTATTCATCCTCGCTGACCTCGCGACCCAGCAGCACGATAACGCGGTAGCGCTGCGCGGCGGGCGTGTGGCTGTGTGTGGAGTAGAGAAAGTAAGTTATGCCCTGCAAGGCCAGCCGCACACGCGCGGGGAAATCCTCTCCAGCGGGGATGCTGTCCGCGTCCAGCGCGCCCACACAGCGGCTGAGGATGCAACCGTTTTTGCGCAGCCCATCCCGCAGCCAGCCGCCCACGAAGCCGCCCTGATCTTTGGCCGCGTCGCGTTCCGGCTTGGAGAGGGTCTGGTATTGCGCGGCGGTTTCCGGCGTGCGCACGGGCGAACGGTTGCGCTCGCGAAGGGACGACCACGTTGCTGTTTGATTCAGGTACTGGCGGTCTGTCTTGCGGCGGCAAACCGCTATTTTGATGGGGTAATCCAAAATAAGGCACCTCCTGATGATTTCGGTTGGAAAGGGTTTTCAGGGCGTGGTGCTTTGTAGGATTGTGTTTATGCAGTTTTGTGTTATGGACGGCTTATGGCTTTTTTTCTTTGGGGTTATGGGTTATCGCTACTTTGTGCGATGGTTGTCTTTTACTTCTGATGTCTGTGCTGCATTGTGAAGCTTGTCATGGTTGCTTTTGTGCGCTTTTGTGAAAATTGTGTGCCTGCCTGTATGCAAGAGCGCGGCGGACGATCATCTGCGGCGTTCTTGCTGAGGTGGCACTTAACAAATTCATTATATCACATTGGGGGCGGAATCAACGAACGCTTTTAGCGAAGAAACGTGAAGTAAGGCGAAGTCATTTTCGGATTCCGCGCTTCTTGCCGACAAAATCGAAGTGGGCAGATGCTGTTCCACCGCTCCGGTTCAGGCAAGGTTACTATTTCACAACCAAGCTGGTGTGATATAGTAGCTTTTCGTGGCGTTTTTTGCCGGATGGCTTTGCTAGTGAGAAATTGCGGCCTGTCAGGTGGATCGAGTCTCGGAATGTGCGCTTCTCTGACGATACGTAATCAGTATATTGACTGGTTGAAAGCATAGCGGCTTGCATCGCGTGTTCCTTAGGAATTCTCCTTGCGAGTATATCATACCACGAAGTCAACCGTCGGCAATACTCCGTTTCCGTCAGGTTTAGTCAGTTTTAGTCGGATTTGGTCAGGACTTTTTTTGCATCCAGCATGACGGATGGTTCTTGCGGCACCCTTACAGGCTCTCCCTTATCCAAAACCACGATGCGTTGCGCCGGGATTGTAGCCGTTATCGTCCAAACGAACAAAGCACCGGGTGCTCCCATGACAGGCGAGTATATGGCATAGCGTACCGAGCCAGCACATACCGATTGGCTATGCTGCGCTAAAGGGTGTAGTTTAAAGCGACACCCTTGACAAAGCGATTGGGCATATAA
>DAOPZY010000115.1:0-652 GCA_035353615.1 Candidatus Limiplasma sp. | reverse complement strand
AAATCATCGCATGTTCAAGACTGCAACAACTATACAAGCGGGATGCTGGGTGCGTACACAAGAAAGCACTGTCACAAGAAACCTGCAATCGTAAAAGCTTGGGGATGTAACCAAACGAGCTTGTAAGGGTTTCATATCATTTTAAATGATACCAATATAGCTGCACCAGCACAGACTGGGGCTTCCGATACCGGAATGGTTCTTGCCTGTGCCAGGCTGGCACTAAGCGACGCGGAGTTTTGGTCTACAATGGGTTTGTGTTGTAACGGCTTTCTTTGACCTCTTTACCTCCGAGGCGGCTTTGTCGGTGAAAAAGACTTCTACTCATTTTTGAGTAAAAGCCCCAGGGTTTGTAAAGTAACAACACACAAACCAATAACTGGGAACATTCGTCACTTAAAGTGTTTACGAAAGCGCATCACACCCGCAGCACCGTTATTAGCAGACAACGCGAGGAATATGATTGAGATGGTCATATTTGGGCTCAGCGATATTAATGCTATGTGATACAAGGGTCTGTATTGAATACAGCCCCTCAACTTGCCCGTGAGTAGGCTATTTTCGTGCCGTTTGGCGATGCACCTAGCATCTAAATAAGTGTACGACTAACAGTCTTGTCTAACATCAGGAGGATATGATAAACTGATGTTGG
>DAOPZY010000114.1:0-2737 GCA_035353615.1 Candidatus Limiplasma sp. | reverse complement strand
TGGTGGACGAAGCGCACAGCGCCTGCGTGATTGGCGAAACCGGCGGCGGTGTGGATGAGTATTTCAACCTTGCCCCCACGGATATCGACATCAAAATGGGCACGCTTTCCAAGGGCCTTGGCGCATGCGGCGGTTACCTAGCGGGGCCGCGCTCCATTATCGAATACCTGCGTTACAACCTGCCGGGCTTTGTGTTCAGCGTGGGCATTTCCCCGCCTTTGGCTGCCGCTACCCTGGAAAGCGTGCGTCAGTTGAGGCACAACCCGCAGATTATGGCGGATATGCGGCGCAACATCGATTGCTTTGTCACCGAAGCCAAGAAGCGGAATCTCGACATCTGCCTGGCCGGGCACACCGCGGTCATTCCCGTGCTGGTCGGCCGGGACGAGGACGCCTTCCTGCTTTCCAACCAGTTGCGCCATCGCGGCGTGTTCGTGCCGCCAGCCGTCTACCCTGCCGTGCCTAAAAACAAAGCTCGGCTGCGCTTTTGTGTCATCAGCGAGCACAAGCCGGAGCAAATTGTCGAGGCGCTGGACAAGCTGGTCGCTTTAGCCGGAGAATTGGGAATCGCCTTGCCGGCCTCTGCGGAAAAGGCATAACGCCGGTTACGGTTGGGTGGTATACTCACCAACAGATGGACATGATCCATCATCATATTTCCCTCGACGATTTCCACCCTTCTGTATGTACATAGTGTTTTGATGATATCCCTCAGATCATCTCGATATTGTCGTATATTGCCTTTCTTCTGCACTTGGGTGTGAACACTATGTGACACTAACATACCCACTTGGTATGCGCCAGACTGTTTGTTTGGTTTGCCATGCAATCACCTTTCTTTCTGCAATAGGCCTGAACACCCTTATTGTAGTCGAAAGGTGATTCTTTTGTATAACTTTTTATCCCCCACCCGCATAGCGGGTGGGTTTCTGTCTCGCTTCGCTCAACTGCCTAACGCGCACCATTCTGGAGGAACGGTATATTCAGGGTCGTTCCTGGGCGCAGGAAGCCAAAGCGGCAGGCGGAAGCAATACACGCGATGGTGTGCGCATGATCGCGAGGCGTTACTTGCACTGGGTGATCGGCGCAGGGAAAAAGCACTGATTGGATGGCAAATGAAAGTTGTTCGTTCTGTTCGCTTTTTCTGTGTTACTATGGTATCAGGGAAGAACGATCACGGAATCAGTACCGTGAATCGAATCGCCTATTAAGCGCCTGAGCCATTCAATGCTCGGGCGCTTCTCCATTCGAAAATCCCAACGCAAACAATATGGCAATTTGACCAATATAAGGTTTGCATATATTTACAGTAGATGTATCATATCTTTCGAAAGAATCACATGATTCTAGCGTCACAGCTAAACGATAAAAACACTTTAAAAAGGCAATTCAAAAATCGGTTTCAGCTTTTATTATGTACAATGAAGGTAAGAGCCGGAATTAATTGGAGGTATCGTCATGAATAGAAAGGTTAGAATGATGTTGATGGTTCTTGTTATGTTGGTATGTGTATACGTAAATGCTTATGCAGCTACCCCATCCAGTGCCAGCCCGTCATATCCGTTAGCCGCAGCCCACAGGGCTATCTCCTGTATTGAGGCAGATTCTTTGAACCCATCCTTTTGCATCGCGTCTGTTGTCGGAAGGGCTTTTGTGTCTTTCCCCTGTGCGTTCAGGGACAGGGGTTTCTCCATCCGTACATAAAGAGCTTGCAAATCAGTTCCTTTCTTTCTCTCAGTCAGCCGCAGCCCTTCCTCCCCATTTGTCTGGGCGTTTCGGTACAATATCTTCGGATTCCTGTCCGAATCAACCATCTTGCTTTTCCCGAACCAGCGCTTGAATTGCCATGTGTCTTTCTGCTCTTTGTAGTCCTCGTACATCATCTTGACAGGTGAGTTTGCATCATATATACTATGAATGTGGCCATCCTGCATAGCGCCCCCGGGGAATTGTTCCCCGGATTCAACGAACAGTGTACGAGCCGCTACCTTTTGCCAGTAGAAGATGCCAACTTGATTGGCATTTTCTTTTTTTATCGCATCCGTCAGCAGTTTGCTTATTGCGTTTTTTCTGCCGTATGTACTTGCCAGATGATTTGTATCGATACGTAACCCGTTGATTTTCCCGTTCCCACTGATGTGTACTGCAGCGATATGTTGTTTCCCGCTTACCTTCCCACGCAGAATCACAACGGCGCTGTCAGTGGGCTTGCTGTCGGATTCAATTATAGCTACTGGATTTTCCATCATCTCCGGCAGCTTCTTCAACATTTCCAGCTCCAAATTATGATCTTCGTTTTTCGTGCTATTCACAGCATAATCGATATGCTTCTGGTCAATCGTCATTGGTAATGCGGATAGTCCTATTTTCTGAAACACCTCCGGTGTCGGTCCCAACACCAGCGTATCATTCGTTGGGATTTTTCCCGCTACCCAGTCGTCTATCTGATCGGCAAACGATCTGGTATAGTCGTATCCTTCCGGTGCCGTCTTTTCGCTATAGCTTTCGCGGTCGTTTTTCTGTCCCTCTGCCTGGTGGTGCTCCTCCAGCATTTTTTCGTTTGCGTCCAAATGGCTTGCAGCGTTTCGGCGTCGTCCTTCAGGCTGTTCATCTGTGTCCACCCGGCGTGGGTGGTCATTCGATTTCCAATCTCCCGCAGATTGGCTATAAACTCTTTGATCCAGTCCGCCACGGTCTGGAACAGGTTCTTGTCCGCACTCAGCAATGAAACGCTTAT
>DAOPZY010000113.1:0-2739 GCA_035353615.1 Candidatus Limiplasma sp. | reverse complement strand
AGAAGTCCATCGTCCCCTATGGCCTATATCGGGCGGAGGGCTATGTTTCTGCGCCGCTTGCCGAAAAAACTTACCTTACCGAGGAGGATGTGGAGCTCCTGTGGACGGCCATCCTCAACATGTTTGAGTTTGATCACTCCGCAGCGCGCGGCAAAATGTGTATGCGTAAGCTCTATGTGTTCCGCCATGACAGCCCGCTAGGCAACGCGCCTTCCCACCTGCTGTTTGAGCGCATCCAGGTTGAGGCGGTTGATTCCACCAAGCCGCCGCGGCTGTTTAGCGATTACGCCGTCACCGTGGATCGCAACCTGCCCCAGGGTGTTACACTGGTTGAAAAGCTCTGATGGAGCAGATTGCGTTACGCGATATTCAGCACTATCTTTACTGCCCGCACCGATGGGGTCTGATGAAGATCGACTGCGCCTGGGCGGAAAATTACTATGTGGTAAAGGCTAACCTGCTGCATGACCGCGTGCACAATCCCAAAAGCAATTATACCCTGCGCGGACGGAAGGTGTTTACCTCGCTGCCCGTCTATTGCGACCTGCCGGGATACAATATGGCGGGCGTGGTGGATTGTATGGAGGGCACACCTTCCGCCGCAGGGGTGAAGCTGGACGCCTCCGGCCGTCGCTATGAACTGTGTATCGTGGAGTACAAGCCGACCCTACCCAAGGGAGATGCCTACCACCGGGACGACGCCATGCAGGTGTACGCGCAGAAGGTTTGCGTGGATTCCCTCTTTGGCTGCGACTGTCAGGCGGCGTTGTACTATGCGGATGCCAAAACCCGCGTGCCCCTGCCGTTTCAGGCGCAGCATGAGCAGTGGGACCGCGAACTGCGCGCCACGCTCGCCCAGATGCGGGATAACTTGGAAAACAACCGGATTCCGCCCATCCCCGAAAACCAGAAATGTGCCGGATGCTCGATGAAGGACCTTTGCATGCCAACGCTCAGGCCCCGTTTTACCGTACGCTCGCGTATCGCGCGCGCCCTGGAGGAAAACGAATGCGAAAGCTCCTAAACACGCTCTACATCACCCGAGAACAGGCCTGGCTTACACTGGACGGGAATAATATCGTCTGCAAGCTGGAGGATGAAGAGGAGAAGTTCCGCATCCCCTTTGACAATGTGGAGAACATTGTCTGTTTCAGCTATCTGGGCTGTTCCCCGGCGCTGATGGGCAAATGTGCCGAAAACCTGATTCCCATCAGCTTTGTTTCCCCGCAGGGGAAGTTTCTCGCGCGCGTCACCGGCAACACGCGAGGCAACGTGGTGCTACGAGTCGACCAGATCGACCGCTTCCGCGAGCACGGTCTGCTACTTGCGCAAAATACCATTGCGGCGAAGCTGGCCAATACAGTCACGCTGATCCGCCGCTCCCAGCATGACAAGCCCGAGCTAAGAGCGGACGGGGACGTTCAAAACGCGATTGATGCCTTAAAGCAAGGCATCAGCGCCGTGTATGCCGCCACGAACATTGACGAAGTCATGGGGGTGGAAGGCAACTGTGCGCATCGCTATTTCAGCGTGTTTGGCAAACTGCTGAGCGGGGACGCCGTGTTTGAGCTCCGCACAAAACGGCCACCGTTAGACCCTGTGAACGCAGTGCTGTCCTTCGTATACACGCTGTACACCAACGAATATGCCGCCGCGTTGGAAACAGTCGGGCTGGACAGCTACATAGGCTACTGTCATGCGCTGCGAAGCGGCCGGGATTCCCTTGCGTGTGATCTTCTGGAGGAAGCCCGTTGCATTGCGGAGCGTTTCACGTTGACGCTGTTCAATCTCAAGATTCTGTCAGATCAGGATTTTGAGGATAAGCCCACTGGCGCCGTATGGCTGAATGACGAAGGGCGGAAGAGGTTGTTGACGCAATGGCAGGAAAAAAAGCGCACTGAAATTCAACACCCTTACCTGAACCAGAAGATACAACTGGGGCTGCTACCCTACGTACAAAGCAATCTGCTGGCAAAGTATATCCGCGGAGATATCCCCGAGTATCCCAGCTATCTGCAAAAGTAGGTGAAACCGTATGATGGTACTCATCAGCTATGATGTAAGCACAACAACCGCCGAAGGCCGTACGCGCCTACGCCGTGTGGCGAAAGAATGCCAGAATCACGCACAGCGTGTGCAAGCATCCGTTTTTGAAGCGGATCTGGACTGGGCGGCGTTCATGCAATTCAAAGCGAACTTGATCGCGATCATCAGTGCCGATCAGGATAGTCTGCGTTTCTACTATTTGGGCAATAACTGGCATAAACGTATTGAACATGTTGGAGCCAAGCCCTCCTACAACCCGGAAGGCGTGATTATCCTCTGACGGCGAACTAGGGGTGATGTGAAAAACCCCGTTCGGTTCGCGAGGATTTTGGCTTTATAAAAGCGGTTTATCGAATAAATGGCGCCCAATTTGACGATGGTAGAAGAGTTGTCTACTTCATGTGGTGGCGTGATAACAGGCATCCACAAGATGTCGCCGTCACGCCCCGCGTGGGGCGTGTGAGTTGAAATCCGGTGGTTGAAGGAATGAATCCGTTCTCCCGTGTCACGCCCCGCGTGGGGCGTGTGAGTTGAAATCGATACGGTGGAGGTTTTTTTGCCGTCAACGTATGTCACGCCCCGCGTGGGGCGTGTGAGTTGAAATTGTGGTGCGGTAACACTGCTCAACCATTCGGCGGTCACGCCCCGCGTGGGGCGTGTGAGTTGAAATCTCGCTGGAAGTTCGCGCCGAGG
>DAOPZY010000112.1:0-2824 GCA_035353615.1 Candidatus Limiplasma sp. | reverse complement strand
TTCGAACCCACGACCTTTTGATTCGTAGTCAAACACTCTATCCAGCTGAGCTACGAGCCCACATGCTAACCGGAACGCTTCCGAATCAGCCTACTGATTATAGCAGCCGACAGTATAAAAAGCAATACCTCTGTTCAACTTTTTTTGGTGCCTGCGAATCAGCGCTCCGTGCTGTTGCGATCGCGGAGGAAAGCAATAATGGAATGAACGACCATTGGTGAAAGCCAACTGCCTGCCATAAAAGTTCAAAGTGGGAAGCCGGAGCCTCAAAGAAGGGATGCGGAGCGTTCCGCGGCATTGCCTTGCCGCAACGCGCGCCATCGCATTGCCAGGCGTTGTGCGCTATTTAATTACGGGCGAATGTCCACATTGTCAATTTCGTTCCGGCGCGCCCAGAGCACGGCCATATCTGCCGGCTGTAAGGCGATGCAGCCCTGTGTCCAGTCGTGGTCGGTCGGCCCTTCGTGCAGGTAAATTTCGCCGCCTAGCGCTGTGCCCCACGGGGGTCTGCGCCCTTCACGGATTGCCGCCAGAATGGCGCGGCGGGCATCCTCGCTCAGGACGCCTTCTGAATACGCGGTTTCCGCGTCCTGCGCGTTTGGATAATTCAGGCCAAGGCTCAAGCCGTATTTACCTTGCTCTTTTTGCATGCAGATGCGATAGCGACCCTCCGGCGTGCGGCCGTCGCCCTCCCGCCGCTTGGGGCCAAGGGGTTGCCGCCCAAGCGCAACGCGCGCATTCAGCAGCTCCCGTTGCCCATCCAGCAGCAAAAGCCTCCGAAGAGCCTTATCCACCGTCACTTGCATAGCGAACCTCCTGCGGGTCCAAATTTGAACAGTTTGCAACATTCTCCAAAAAGGCCGCAAAACCCTTGCACGCCGGGTACGGCTGTGCCATAATGAACCTGACGCGGCGCGTGAGCCGCCTTGAAACGTCAACAGCCCGAGCCTTTTCGGGAAGTACCGTCGTTTCCACCCATTATACGCTTCTGCTTACAGAAGGAAAGGACGCAATCGGATGAACAAATTTCGTAAAGCAATCGCCCTGATGCTGAGCGTTTGCCTGCTGGCCAGCGTAACCCTTGCATTGGCCGAGTCGACCGACGCCAGCCAGAATGTGACCGACGTATCCACAGGCGATGTGACCACGGCCGTATCCACCACCGCCAAGGAACTGGGGGACGCTGAGATTGTTGCGACCGTGAACGGGACCAACGTAACCGGCGCCGATATCAAAAAGTACTATGCGGACCTGGTGAGCTATTACGGCGAGCCGGACGAAACCTCCGTGGACCTGTACTACGCCGTTGCGATGGAGCAGGCCGTAACTATGACGCTGACCAAGCTGACCGCCGCTTCCTCCGGGCTGGACAAGTACACCGATGAGGAGCTGAACACGATCTACGCCAGCTCCGACGCCGATTGGCAAAGCGCTTTGGATAACTACGTGACCAACTCCGGCGCGGACGTATCCACCGACGATGCCAAGAAAACCGCGTATGTCGCCGCTGAAAGCTATTATGCCGGCCTTGGTTACAACAAGGATAAACTGCGCGAACAGTATGTGGAAAACAGCACCTACACCCGCGTGAAGGACATGGTCTGCAAGGACCTGACCGTGACCGACGAAGAAGTTCAGGCCAAGTATGACGAAAACGTCGCCAACGATAAAACCACCTACGCTAACGATGCCGCCGCTTACGAAAGCCAGCTGATGATGGTGCAGTACGGCTATGCCACCGAAAAGCCCTGGTACCATCCCGCGGGCTACCGTTACATCAAGCACATCCTGATCCCGGTGGACAGCACCCTGCTGACCACCTACACCGATCTTCAGGCTAAGCTGGAGGAGCAGATGGACAGCGCGACCGCCAGCGAAGAGCCGACCGCCACGCCGGAAGCTACCGTGGACCCCAGCGCGTCGGTTGAGCCGACCGAAACGCCTGTAACTCAGGCGGATGTGGACACGGCGAAGGCGAACATTCTGGCTTCCGTGCAGGAAAAGACGACCGCCATCTACGATAAAATTGCGGCGGGCGAAGATTTTGACGCTCTGATTGCCGAATATGGCGTGAAGGATGACGGCACCGCCAGCGATCCCGGCATGACCAGCGCCGACTACCCCAACGGCTACGAGGTATCCACCTCGTCCACCTCGTTTGTGCCGGAATTTGTTGAAGCCGCCTTCTCCGTGGACAATGTGGGCGACGTCAGCGCGCCCTACATCAGCACCTACGGCGTGCACATTGTGAAATACATGAGCGATGTGCCCGAAGGCCCCGTTGCCCTGACCGATGCGCTGAAAGAAACTATCCGTACCGACCTGCTTTCCACCAAGCAGAGCGATGCCATGAGCGCGTGGATGGCGGCCGCCGCCATCGAATACACCGGCGTGCTCAAGACGGTGGACGAAGTGCAGGCTGCTGAGGATACCGCCGCCACGACGGCCGACGATACCGCGACCGACGCTCCCGCAACGGATGCAGCTGCCACCGACGCGCCCGTAGCTACCGACGCGGTTGCGACCGAAACACCCGCTGCCCAGTAACCAACCAAACCTTGCATTCAAAAGCCCGCCGGGATGAACGTCCCGGCGGGCTTTGTCATGTTGTTGCGACACTACTGTTATCACGGAAAGAGAACGGCTTGTCCGTGAATTTTGCAATCTGCTGTCCGCTCGTCTCATAGCCCTGCGAGCTGTTCGCTCGCTTGGGTTTGCTGGCTTCGGCACACGCTTTGGGGTTCTGCCCCAAACCCCGGCAGGGGCCTTGCCCCTGCGCTGCACTGCCCCAGGAAAAACGGACATTGCCAAGAAGCCTCCCAAC
>DAOPZY010000111.1:0-2869 GCA_035353615.1 Candidatus Limiplasma sp. | reverse complement strand
GTATACGCCAATGAAACCAGCTATGCCGGGCAGCAACGGGAAGCCGCCAGGCAATTGCGCGTGATAGCGCGCAAAATCGGGGGGTGAAGCGGTGATTGAGCGGCTGTATTACGCAAACGGCATTGGGCAAACCATTGAGTTTTCGGCGCTATCAGACTTTCATGTGAATGTATCGCGCGATGTGGACGGTATGAACGATGTGAGCAACAAGGTTAACACCGCAACCACCATGGGGCAGGATGGTGAAAGCTACATTTCCAGCACCATTGAGGCGCGTGATATTGAAATCACGGGGCATCTGCGATCCACATCGCTACAAAGGCAGATCGAGTTACGAAGGCAATTGAACCATGCTATGAGCCCTAAACAGAGCGGGACGCTTACCTATGTGTGCGGCGACCTGATTCGCCAAATCACCTGCTATGCGGAAAAATGCCCTAGCTATACGCAGGGGAGATGGCCGAAGTTCATCATTCAAATGCGCTGCCTGTCCCCATTTTGGCAGGAAACGAGCAACCAAATTGTTCCCGTAGTGAGATGGGAAGGTATGATGGCTTTTGAAGAAACCGATGGCCTTATGATTAACGAAGAGTGGGAGATTGGGGCAAGGAGCACAGAGCGCATTGTTACAGCAAGAAATGACGGCGATGTTGCATGCGGCATGAAGATCCGCTTCGTTGCCGAGGGATCGGTAACCAATCCATACCTGACCGATGCTGAAACCCTTGAAACGGTGAAAATCAAGACAACCATGGTGGCAGGAGACCTGATCGAGGTAACCACCCATTATGGGCAGAAGGATGCGGTGCTGGTGCGAAGTGGGATACGAACAAACATATTTCGGCTATTGGATGCCAGTACGATTTTCATACAATTGAGCGTTGGGGATAACCTGCTGACTTGCGGAGCGAGTTCAGGCGCCAATAACATGAGCGTTACGGTTGAATATGCAAATCGCTTCTTGGGGGTGTAGCCTTGGAACTGTATATGTACAACCCGGCGTTTGATTCGCTGGGAATCACAGAGAAATTTCGCACGCTGATATGGACAAGACGGTACCAGACCGCTGGAGAATTCAGGCTACTAGTGCCCTACCGAAGCGATTATGCCCAGTACCTAACAGCTGGCAACCTAGTGATGCAGCGCGGGGGTACCGAGGCGATGGAAATCGAATACGTGGGGTTTACGCAGAGCGTAGATGAGGAAGAACTGATTGAAGCAACTGGGCGAACCCTGATGTGCTGGATGGATCGGCGGGTGACCATTCGACAAATCGTTTCCTCCGGGCTTACGAGGCAGCAGATACTGTTACGGCTGATCGCTCAAAACATAACCGCACCTACGGACACCTCGCGCAAATTTCCGTATTCAAGCATCCGTGCGCGCTCCACCTATGCGGATGCGGACATCAGCGATTATGCCAGTACCGAAAACACGCAGTTGAATGAAAATGTGGAGGATCTTCTTGCCGACTCCGATCTAGGGCTTAGGGTGTGGACAGATCCGCTGGCCAAGACACACGCCTTTGATGTGTACCGGGGGCAGGACTTAACCGTGGAGCAAAGCGCCCAAGATCCTTGCATCTTCTCCACAGAATTTGGCATGCTGGGAACACACGGCTACACGCGCAGCACCGAAGCATATCGTAACGTGGCCTATGTATACGGCAATGAATATACCGAGGTGGTCAACGCAACCCGCACAGGGTTGGAGCGCAGGGAGCTGGCGGTAGAAGCAAGCGACATTAGCAAAACCTACACGGATGAAGACGGAGAGGCTGTTACCCTGACGGAAGCCCAAGTGCGCAACACCCTTCGACAGCGGGGTAAGGAACAACTAAAGCTCAACATTGTGGAGCAGACATTTACGGCCAGTGTAAGCCCGAACGCGCAGATGCAATACGGAACGGATTATGATTTAGGCGACCGAGTAACCTGCATTGACTGGCGGTGGGGTGTGGCGATGAATGAGCGCATTACAGAGGTAACACAGACATGGCAAGATAACAAAGTAGAGCTAGAGCTGGTGTTCGGCGGCGGCACGCCAACCTTGCGTAGCGCGCTACGGAGATATGCAAAAGGAAGGTGAAGGCAATGGCGGAGAAATCGAGTTTTTTCAACAGCATCAGCGGCGACCGCCGCTATATGGCGGAGGATTGGGCTGACTACTTTGCCGCTTTTGTGAGTAGCGGCGTGCTGTTGAAACCCAGCGGAGCGCTCAACGTGACGGCGAATGCTGGAAGCATGGGCGTAAAGCTGGCTGCTGGCGCTGCATTGATCAACGGGTATCGGTACGCAAACAGCGCTGCGTTAACGCTATCTATCGATACAGCGCATGCGAGCCTGGGGCGAATCGATGCGGTAATGATCCGCTGGAGCCGCGCTACTCGATCCATATTTGCTTGCATTGTGCCAGGCACGCCAGCGGCAAGCCCGATAGCGCCGGCACCGACACGAAGCGCGGATGTGTATGACCTTTGCGTGTCCACGGTGCTGGTGGGTGCCGGTGTTACCAGCATCACGCAAAGTCGCATCACGGATAAACGACTGGATAGCACAGTGTGCGGTATCGCGACCATGATAGGCGATCTGGACACCAGCACCCTGTATGCGCAAATACAAGCGGCGTTGGATGATATAGAAGCCGGAGCCATGACAGACTTTACAACGTGGTTTGACACAGCAAAAAACACGCTAGGGGGAGACAGCGCTGGAAATCTGCTCAACCTAATCAACCAGATTAACGAGACCAAGTTGTTGCAAACGTACACGGCAGCGTCACAGCTGGGTGTCACAATTTCCAATACAACCACACTAGAGCAATTAGCGGCCGCGGTTCCCAATGGCGCGGTGCTGATGATATCCCCGCC
>DAOPZY010000110.1:0-3246 GCA_035353615.1 Candidatus Limiplasma sp. | reverse complement strand
TGCAGGCCGCCGGTCTGGAAGTGAACATGATTAAAGACGTTACACCCATTCCGCATAACGGCTGCCGTCCGCCCAAGCGCAGAAGAGTGTAAGGAAATCGAGGAGGTACAACGATATGGCAAGAAATATAGATTCCGTATGCCGTATGTGCCGCCGCGAGGGCACCAAGCTCTTCCTCAAGGGTGAAAAGTGCTTCTCCGCCAAGTGCGCGCAAACGAAACGGCCGACTCCTCCGGGTCAGCATGGGCAGGCCCGTGCCCGGAAAGCGTCCGAATATGGCATGCAGCTCCGTGAAAAACAAAAAGCCCGTCGCGCTTACGGCCTGATGGAAGGCCAGTTCAAGCGCACGTTCTCCAAGGCCGAAGGCATCAAGGGGATTACAGGGGAAAACCTGTTGTCTCTGCTGGAACGCCGCCTGGATAATGTGGTATACCGCAGCGGTCTGGCCTCCAGCCGCGCGCAGGCCCGCCAGTTCGTAACCCACGGTATGTTCACCGTTAACGGCAAGAAGGTAGACATTCCTTCCTACACCACCAAAGTTGGCGATGTGATTGTCGTGCGCAGCAACCGCAGGGATATTGAGCACTTCAAGATCGTGAAGGAAGGCGTGAACCGCGTGATCCCCAAATGGATCACCACCACCGCAGCCGATCTGACCGCAACCGTTAACGCCCTTCCGCAGCGCGACGATGTTGATCTGACTCTGCAGGAGAACATGATCGTCGAGTTCTACTCTCGTTAGGCTTGAGGTTCATTATCCTCAACCGACCGGTTTGAAACAGGAGGGTAAACCCAATGATCGAAATCGAAAAAGCGCGAATCGAGCGTGTAGAAGTAAGCGCGGATAACACATACGGCCGTTTTGTCGTGGAACCGCTGGAACGCGGTTTCGGCAATACGCTGGGCAATGCCCTGCGTCGTGTGCTGCTCAGCTCACTGCCCGGCGCTGCGGTTACAAGCCTCAGCATTGAGGGGATTCAGCACGAGTTCAGCACGGTTCCCGGCGTCGTAGAGGACGTTACGGAAATTATCCTGAACCTGAAGCAGCTTTCCTTTAAAATGTACACCGATCAGACCAAGACGGTCATTATGGACGTGAAGGGTCCCTGTGAGCTGAAGTCTGGTGATATCCCCATGGATGACGAGATGGAGATGGTTGATCCCAACCTCCATATTGCCACACTGAATGAGGATGCTCGCCTGCACATGACACTCACGATGGAAAAAGGCCGCGGTTATGTGAGCGCAGATAAGAACAAATCGCCCAACATGCCTATTGGCGTTATTCCGATTGACTCCATCTTCACGCCGATCCGTAAGGTGAATTACACCATCGAAGATACGCGCGTAGGAAACGTGACAGACTTCGATAAGCTGACGCTTGATGTATGGACAAACGGCACCGTGATGCCTGATGAAGCCATCTCGACCGCTGCTAAAATCCTGACGGAGCACCTGAGCCTGTTCCTCACCCTCACCGATCAGGTGATGCCTGTGTCGTTCACCGATCAGGAGGACGATAAGAAGGAAAAGGTTCTGGAAATGACTATCGAAGAACTGGACCTGAGCGTGCGTGCCTACAACTGCCTAAAGCGTGCCGGCATCAATACGGTAGCCGAGCTTGTGCAGCGTAATCAGGAAGATATGATGAAGGTTCGCAACCTTGGCCGCAAGAGCTTGGAAGAGGTAGAGCAGAAATTGCAGGCGCTCAGCCTTTCGCTTAAGCCCAGCGACGAATAACCAATTCCGCCTGCTCCGCGTATGGAACGCAGGCGACCAGTCCGACTAAGGAGGAAACCGCCATGGCACAACGCAAACTGGGCTGCACCGCCGACCAGCGCAAAGCGCTGATCCGCAATCAGGTAACCAACCTGATCTGGTACGGCCGCATCGAGACGACGGAAGCCCGCGCCAAGGAAGTGCGCCGCGCCGCCGAGCGTTTAATTACTTTAGCCATTACTGAATGTGATAACAATCTGGAAGCCACGAAGCAAACCCATAATGAAAAGGGTCAGTTGATGACGCTGACCGTGCAGAACGACAAGCCGTCCAAGCTGGCCGCTCGCCGCATTATGCTCAGCTATCTGTATGAACTCAAGGACGTACAGAAGAAGGATGAGGACAAAGCCGATTACAAGGAGCGTACTGCGGGCGTGAAATACCCCGTTGTAGAGAAGCTCTTCCGTGAATACGGCCCCAAGTTCAAAAAGCGTAATGAGGAAAAGAAATGCGCGGGCGGATATACCCGCATCTACAAGCTCGGGCCCCGTCGCGGCGACGCTGCCGAGATGTGCCTGATCGAGATTCTGTAAACGACTTGCTTAAGAAGCCCTTCCGTTTAAACGGGAGGGCTTTTCAACTATCTCGATATATTTGATTGATGCTGGATCGTAGAATCTTTTCCTGCTTGCCTGTTTAAAACATGGCATGTATAATGAAGCGTTGATACTGTTGATAATGGAGGCGGATTTGATGAAGCAAAACAAAATTGCGGTCAATTTGGCAAATGGCTCCATGCTTTTATATATGATCTGGCTGCTGTTGCCTGCTGTACAGGCTGGTTTGCACGCGGTGACGGGTGCATTGACGATTGGAATATTCGCGCTTGGGATTCTTCTGGATGGAGAAACGCTGAAGAATCGGGCTTTTGATTATATTACAAGGGCTTTACTGGCTGTTGCGCTGCCGCTGTGCCTGTTTTATTTTTTAAACCGTGGCGCAGGCAACCTGCCGGGTTACCTGGCGCAACAGGGAATGTTTTGGTTTCCGCTACTGTGGTGCGCTTACGCGCGGCAGAAGGGGGATCCTTTCCTTTATCGCTATGTGAAACCATTGCTGATTGCGTTAATTGTTATCACAACAGTCACAACGACCGGCTGGTTGATTCAGGGCATGCTACGCGGAGGAAAGGTGTATGCCTACGCCCGGTCGCTTGGAAATGCCGAACCTGGACGTGAGGCATACCTCCGGGAACTGATGCTCCGAAATATTGGCGGATATGATTTTATTTACGCAAGCGTATTACTGCTGCCGATTACTTTTTATCTGATTCTTTCGTTGCGGGGCGGGAAAAAGGCCGCGGCCATCGCGCTTTATCTATTACAACTTGCGATGATCGGGCTTTCGCAGTATACGTATGCGATTGTATTTGCAGCTGGCATCACGGGAGTGGAGGTACTCTCGCTGCTGTTGCGCACTTTCTTCCACCGGTTGCCTATAGGCGCGTCGATGATGTGTACAGTACCT
>DAOPZY010000109.1:267-3300 GCA_035353615.1 Candidatus Limiplasma sp. | reverse complement strand
GGAAACGCCGCGTAATTACCATTTAGGATTTACCGATTAGGTAGAGGAGGCAAAGCGTTACAGCCCATTCCCGATTTTACTCAGCAGCGAACCCCAATCAAGCCAACAAGCCGTGCTTGTCAGCCAGATAAAGGTTTGCCAGAGCAAAGAGCATATTCATTTGGGCTGCCTGTTTTCGTCGGCCTTTGTAGCGGGTCTTGCGGAAGTGGAAGAGGTTCTTCACGACGCCAAAGACATGCTCGACCTTTGCACGAATGGATGATTTCTCACGCTCCCTGCGCCGTATTTGACCACGAGAGCGAAGGGTACAGTTCTTACTCTGAGAGGGTCTACGGTTGATCTTATACCGGATGGCCTTTCCGTTTCTGTTGCGGGTGATGGCACCCTCGCGTTTGTCGGCTCCCAAGTATCCGCTATCACCGTATACTTCCGTTTCATCGCCGTTAAGTAGCGCAGGAACGACGGTCACGTCATGCACGTTGGCACCCGTTACTTCCACGTGATGAACAAGCCCGGTTTCCCTGTCTACGCCTATGTGCGCCTTATAGCCGAAGTACCACGTGTTGCCTTTCTTCGTCTGGTGCGCATCCGGATCCCGTTTCTTCTCTCGGTTCTTCGTGGAGGATGGGGCGGCGATGATGGTAGAGTCAACAATGGTACCTTTCTTGAGAATCAGCCCCTGTACAGAAAGGAGGCCAACCACCTGCGCGAACAGCTTCTCCTGCAGGCCGTTCTTCACCAGCAGCGCCCGAAACCGCCCGATGGTATCGCCATCCGGTATCTGGTTGCTGGAATCGACGCCACAGAACTCCGAAAAGGCACGGCTGTCGATGATCTCCATCATCGTGGCCATGTCTGACAGGCTATATAGGCTCTGCACCAGATGGATTCTCAGCATCAGTTCGAGATCGAAGGGTTTGTTGCCGCGCTCTCCCTTATAATAGTACGGCTCGATGATCCCTTTCCACTCGCCCCACGGGATGATGCGATCGATCTGCTGGAGAAATTCTTTCTTGTGGGTTGCCGCCTGTTCCAGTTCGTCGGTCAGGGTTGATAACGTTAGCTGCTTATTCATACTCTTATTTTACCATTTCTTCGCCTGTTACGCTATTCTTTCACCGTGCGGTATTGCCTTAAGCAAACCGGAAACAAAGTATAAACGGATGATTGAGGATGCGGCTAACGGTAAATTTTTCATTAACACCTACGCAGGCATACTTAACCAAACCGGTCAGGCGATCGGCCTTGCCATATTAACCGAAGATGTGACTGAGAAAAGAAAACTGGAGCTGGATCGGGCAACCGCTTACCGAATGATGCAGGAAACTGCGGATAGTCTGAAAAGCCGTTATCATGACCTGTTGGTGTTATCATTGGAATCCATCAACAAGATGCTGGAAAAGCGGGATGCCTATACCGGCAACCATTCTGCGAATGTTTGCCGATATGCGCTCAAACTGTACGAACAGCGGTATGGCGTTGGAATTGAGTATGATACACTGAAAACAGCAGCCAATTTGCATGATATCGGGAAAATCGGTATCCCGGACGATGTGCTGAAAAAACCGGGAAGGCTGACCAAACAGGAGTTTGATATTATTAAAAAGCATGTAACGATTGCCGAAGATATCCTGAGGCCATTGGATGCGGGCAGCGAGATATCCAGAATCGTCCGTCACCATCATGAGCATTATGACGGCAGCGGATACCCGGACGGATTACGTGGAGAAGAAATCCCCATGCTTTCGCGAATCATCGCGATTGCGGACGCTTTTGACGCGATGTTATCCGACCGGCCTTATCGTTCCGCAATGCAATATCAGGCTTGCATTGACGAAATGATTCGACAAAGCGGGAAACAGTTTGACCCGGACTGGATCAATACGTTATTGGATCTGGCCAATACCGGCGGACTGTGAAAAACTATAACTGTAGTACGATGCCCAGAATTGCGCCAGCCGCGATATAGACCAGCGGATGCAGCTTGCGGAGGGGTTTTAACTGCATCACGGTGAAGAAACACAGAAACAAAAGAAATGCAATCCATTGAAATTGTATGCTTCCGGCAACTTCACGATAAATGGAAGACCAGAAGACCGAGAAACCAGCTGCAGCGATTAAACCGGTTACGGCGGGGCGAAGCGCCTCCATCCCTCCATTCACAATCCGGCTTGTGCGAAATCGGTTTAAAATCCGAATCACAATGAGAACCGTAAGGTAGGATGGAAGCACCAGTGAAAAAGTTGCGACAGCCGCGCCTAAAACACCGCCCACGTGAAAACCGACGTAACTGGCCATATTCACGCCAATCGGGCCGGGAGTTGACTCGGAGACCGCGATCATATTCATCAGTTCATCCAACGTGAACCAGGTGGGGTGGTTCTGCGACATTTCCATCAGATAAGGGAGAGTCGCCAGTCCGCCGCCGATCGCGAAAAGACCTGCCTTAAAAAATTCATAAGCTAAAAGGAAATAAGTCAAGCTGAACGCCCCCTTCCAAAGAAGAAAGCGCCGAAAACCAGAAACGCAAGCGTTACGTAGATGGGGGAAAGAGAAAGCAACGCAACACAGACGAAAGCAAGTACCGCGATCAACACTTTGGGCAAGGTGGTTGCATTTGTTTTAAAAAGCTTGAGTACTGTAGAAACGATCAACGCGCATACGGCAATTCGGATTCCGGCGAAAGCATGCGAAATCCATACGATCTGCATAAAATTGCTGAGGAACGCGGCGATTAAAACAATGATGAAGAATGAAGGCAGAACTACACCCAGCGTAGCGATGGCCGCACCGAGCGCACCATGCCTGCGATAACCGATAAAAGTGGCGGTATTCACCGCAATTACACCGGGTGTGCACTGCCCAATCGCGAAATAATCCAGCAGCTCTTCGTCTGTCGCCCAGTGATGCTTGTCCACAATTTCTCGCGTTAACATCGGCAGCATCGCAAAACCGCCGCCGAAAGTGAAAGTGCCAATCAGCGAAAAAGAAAGAAACAGATCGAATAGCTCCTTCAAATTCCGACTTCCTTTC
>DAOPZY010000109.1:0-257 GCA_035353615.1 Candidatus Limiplasma sp. | reverse complement strand
CCTTTCGCTCGGAATAATCCGATGCGGCACGGGCAAACGCACTGAAAAGCGGCGCGCCTGCCGCCAGACGCTCCGGATGCCACTGAACGCCCCATACGAAAGGTTTTCTTGGATCGTATACGGCTTCGATCACCTGATCTTCCGCGTAAGCGCAAACGACCAATGGTTTGGCAACCGCCTTAATCGCCTGATGATGCAGGGAATTCACTTTGATGCTCTCTTTTGCGAATATCGCGCGAAGCGGCGAGCCCACCGGG
>DAOPZY010000108.1:0-3468 GCA_035353615.1 Candidatus Limiplasma sp. | reverse complement strand
GATTCCGGCGAGTTTGACAAGGGTATCGACGACGCTACCCAAAAAGGGGAAAGCTCCTCCGGGAAGCTTCAAAAGTCGTTCGGCTTGCTCAAAGGCGCCATTGTTGCCGCTGTTTCGATTGCCACGGTCAAGAAGATCGGTGACGCGTTTGTGGCTATGGGTGAAAAAGCCGATGCTATTGACGAATCCAGTCAAAAGCTTGGCCTGAGCAAAAAAGCCTATCAAGAATGGGCGTATGTACTTAGTCAAAACGGAGGGAACATTGAGAGCTTCGGCGTAGGGATGAAAACCTTGCAAAACGCCATGGCGCAGGGCACTAAAGCAACAGAGGAAGCGTTTACTAAGCTTGGGCTTAGCTCAAGCGAGCTTAAAAAAATGACTCCTGAGGATGCGCTTGCTGCTACCATCAAGGCGTTTCAGGAAATGCCCGCAAGCGCCGAAAAGACCGCGCTTGCTATGGACTTGTTCGGCAAGCAGGGCATGGAACTCATGCCGACGCTGAACCAAACGGCAGAATCTACCGAAGCATTGAAGAAACGCGCGCACGATCTTGGGCTGGTGCTAAGTGACGAAGCAGTTGAGGCGGGCGGGAAGTTCGCCGACAACATGGAAACCCTCAAGCTGGGGCTTGCGGCTGTAGGCACAAACATCATTGCCAAGCTCATGCCTTCGTTAAGCAAGTTTATCGAAAAGATACTCCCGCTGGCTGATAAGTTCCTTCCGAAGCTCACCGAGGCGTTGGGCAGTATCTTTGAATCTGTGTGGCCGCTGGTTGAGGACGGTTTGAACCTGCTGGCTGATGCCATGGTGTGGGTTGCGGATAACATCGAATGGCTGATACCCGTTGTTGGGGCATTATCTGCCGCACTTTTAGTGCTAAATATTGTAATGAATGCAAACCCGATTAGCCTTATAATCATCGGAATTGCCGCGCTAGTGGCTGGCATAGTTCTTTTAGTACAGAACTTCGACGCTGTAAAAGCATGGTTAGACGGCATTGGCGCGTGGATTTACACTAACGTTATCGCTCCTGTGGGCCAATTTTTTTCAGACTTGTGGACATCTGTAAGCCAGTTTGCAAGTGACACATGGGATTCTATTGTTGAAACATGGACAGCCGCATCCACATGGTTTAATGACAATGTAATTGTTCCAGTGAAAGACTTCTTTGCGACCCTGTGGGGTAGCATATCTTCTTCGGCTTCAACCGCGTGGGATGATATTGTGCTGGTATGGGAAGCGGTATCTACGTGGTTCAATGACAACATCATAACGCCTATCAGCACCGCGTTCACAACTTTCTGGACGGGGATATCTTCGGCGGCATCAACTGCGTGGAATGCTATCGTGTTGGTGTGGGAAGCGGCGGCGACATGGTTTGACGAAAACATCACACAAAAGATTCAAAAATTGTTTACGGATATGTGGTCAGCTGTATCTTCTGCTGCCAGTGACGTATGGACAAACATTACCGGATGGATCAATGATATTATTAGTCTAGCCAATACAGCCATTACAACCATAAAATCAATGCTGGGGTTGAAGGGATGGTCGTCATCAGACGCACAAAGTGCGTTTGAGAGCAGCTCCGGGGGGCAAACGTGGGAGCAAGTAGTTGCAGCGACAGAGGGCGGTTATGCCACTGGACTAGATTACGTTCCAAATCGCGGACAATACACCCTTGACCCCGGCGAAGCTGTGCTTACGAAACTTGAGGCCGACAATTGGCGCAGGGGTGACGGCAGTGGATTTGTCGGAGCAACAGCGCAGGATATAGCCGCCGCCGTGGCGTCTGCAATGCAAAACGTGCGCGTGTTGATGGACGGCAAGACCGTTGGCACATTGGTTGCGGCAACGGTATCCTCCGTGATCGGCGAAACCACCCAAACTTTGAGGTACGTCTGATGAAAAATGACATCATGCTAAACGGTATCAGCATTAGGGAGAACGACCCACGAATCATCGTGTCCGGCATCCTTGACAGCCAACCCAAAGAAAAGTCAATCGTTACCTCCATGGGATACACTCATGGAGGGCGTTTGTCGAAAACCTTGCGGCAAGAGCTGACCGCATCCTTTACGATCGGCATAAACGAATCAGACGCACAAGAGCGTGACGCAATCTATCAATCCATCCGAAAATGGGGGCGCCACGCTGGATATCTAACAACTGGCGCACGCGAAAACCAACGCTTGTACGTTGAAACCATGGAAATTAAGACCAGCGGCAAACGGCAGGCGGAAACGCTTGCAATCACCTTTACAGCCTACGCTAAGCCCTTTTGGGAAAACCTCGGTGCACAAACCGCGTCAGTAAGCACGGCGGCAACCAGCGGGAGCACGTCCCTGTTTGCGCCGGGGAACGCCGACGAATGCACCGTTGATGCAGAAATAACGGCCAAGGGTGGGACGCTGAACACCCTGACCGTTACCGTCGGCAATACCTCCATGAGTTTTACGGCCCTAGGAATCACAGCCAACAACAAACTGATCATTGCCCACAGGGACGACGGCCTGTTGATCATCAAAAACGGAGCTACAAGCCTGATGACGAAGAGAACCGGAGCGAGCGCAGATGATCTGATTGCAGAGCCGGGGAGCAGTAATGCCGTGAGTTTTTCCGGCAACGTTACCTGCACCGCCAAGTTCTCCACCCGGGGGAGGTGGCTGTGATGCTACCGCGCCTGCTGGATTCCAACCAAAACGAGATTTGCCGACTACATCCCGAAAAACTGTCCATCAAGATCAACCAAACCCCGCTATCCACCGCCACCATGAGCCTGCCGGAAGGGGAACCTACAATCACCCTGCGGCAATGGACTGAACTGTACGGGCCATATGGAAGCATTGGAAAATATCGCGTTTCGTCCGTTAAGGCTGACTACGGAGAAGGACAGAACATCAGCCTTGAGCACGGCATTGTGACGCTGGGCGATTACCTGACGGCGGCAGATACTACCTTGACGGGAACGCCCTATACAATCATGGGAAACCTGCTGGGGTATCAATCCCTGTGGCAACGCGGGACAATGCCCAATACAGGGAGCTATAGCATCAAAGTAGACCGATCGAATGTGCTTTCCGCTGTTTTAGACCTGATAAAGCAGATGGGCGCGTACATGCTGACCTATGATTTCGCGACATGGTCTGTCGGCATCGTTGCTCTAGAAACCTCCCCGTCCTGCGAGGCACGGCTGCGCCGGAACGCAGAGGGCGTAAAAATCACAATCGACGATAACGACATGTGCACGAGGGTATATGCCGTTGGTCTGACCAACGGGTACATGGACGCGGATACCGTCGGGACGTGGGGCGTTATCGCTAAATCGCTGGGGACTGCCGACAATGCCGTTGCGTCTGACGTGCAAGCCTATGCAACGCAATATCTCGCAGAGCACCAAAACCCGCACGTGAGCCTTGAAATTTCTGCGCAGGAACTGGCAAACAAAACGGGCGAAGCGATTGACAC
>DAOPZY010000107.1:0-3614 GCA_035353615.1 Candidatus Limiplasma sp. | reverse complement strand
GGTGGAACCCCAAACCCCACGCCGCAGCGTAAACTCATCCAGCGCGCGAACAGCCCGCAGGGCTATGAGGCGAGCGGCTTAGCGTGCTGCATGGGCTGCCTACAACCCACCCCCGCCGCAGCGGAGATGGGTCAAGGGCGTAAGCCCTTGTCAGGGTGCAGGGGCGAGGCCCCTGCCGGGGTTTGGGGTGGAACCCCAAACCCCACGCCGCAGCGTAAACTCATCCAGCGCGCGAACAGCCTGCAGGGCTATGAGGCGAGCGGCATATGCCTTTTGCCATAATCAATAGACAAACAATCGCGCCGACCCAAGCGGGCAGCGCGATTCTCTGTGCACTTAAGGATTCCCCATAGGTTAGTTTTCAAGCGACGCAAAGCATATTTGCCTGCCACGATCACAAAAAACTTACGCTACAGGGTTTGCGCCCGCCTCGGCAGGCGCGTTCTCCGAACCGGATGGTTGCCCCGCGCCCGTTTCGGCATGGGACGCGGTTGTTAAAGATGACGCGTCTTTTTCGGCAGGAAGCCCGGCGGCGTTATCCGTGCCCTGCGCGCTGTTCTGACCCGCTGCGCTGGCCGTGGCCCCTCCCTCCGGGTTCCCGCAGGGTTCTGCGCTTGCTGCTTCCTTCTCGGCGGTTTGTTCCTCGCCGACTGCTTCGCGCAGATCCTCGCTGGTCAGGCACATGAGCATATCGCGCGTGACCGTTCCCTGCAAACCCGCCAACCGGTTTGCCTGCGCGCTTACCGCGCGCTCAAACAGGTTGCGAACGCCGCGCGCGTTGCCAAAGCCCTTCGCGTCCAGGCTCAGGAGGGCCAGCAGCCCTTTGAGCAGGTCGCGCGCATCCCCGGCCAGCGAATAACCGCTTTTCTGGCAGCGCATGTCAAAAATGGCGAGCATTTCATCCACGGTGTAATCCGGAAAGTTCATAAAGCGGTTAAACCGGCTTTCAAGGCCCGGGTTAGAGTGCACAAAGGTTTCCATCAGCTCCGTATAACCGGCCACAATCACCACCAGATCGTCCCGGTGGTCCTCCATGGCTTTCAGAAGCGTATCCACCGCTTCCTGCCCGTAATCGTTCTCCCCGTGGTCCGTCAGGGCATAGGCCTCATCCACAAACAACACGCCGCCAAGCGCCTTCTGGATGGCCTCGCTGGTTTTGATCGCCGTTTGGCCCACGTAACCCGCCACCAGACCGCTGCGGTCCACCTCCACCAGCTGGCCCTTGGAGAGGATATCCAAACTGCGGTAAATACGGCTCATCAGGCGCGCGATCATGGTTTTACCGGTGCCGGGGTTGCCGGAAAACACCATGTGCAGCGACAAATCCTCCACAGGCAGTTGATTCTGCCGGCGAAGTTTCTGCACCGTCACAAGGTTAATCAGGCTTTGAACCTCTTTTTTAATTACAGAAAGGCCAATGTAGCCTTCCAGCTCTTTTTTCAGGTCCTCGATGTTTTCGGGCGGCTCCTCGGCGGCCTTTTTTTCCTGCGCTTCCAGCTTTGCCTCCGTCGCGCTGGCGGCGGATGTTTGCGGCGCTGCGTCCGGCGCGGACCCGTCCGGTTGGGAGGCGCCCGGTTCCTTCACAGCGGGGGTGCCGCCGGATTGCAGCGTTGGCATGCCCCACAGATCATCGGCAATCCGCCTCAGGTTGGTCTGCGTCATCTGGTTGATTACGTCCATTTGCAGCCTGATGATTTCTTCCTTGCGGTCCATCTTGTTGCTCCTTCGGCTTTCCCGGTGCTCCGCGCCTTTTTTTCGCGGTTATTATACCATGGGAAAGGTTGTTTTCGCAATCTTGCGCGGTTCGAACCCGGCGGTCTGTGATATTTTTTTATCAAAACAAAGTTCTGCTCTTTCTGCCGTGACCAAAATATGCTATACTGTTTCAGTGTGTCCACATCACAGATTTTTACGCTGAACAGGAGGATACGATCCATGCATTACTCCAGAGAAGTGGAAGAGATGGTATGCGTAAAGAAGGGGCCGGATCACGGTCCCGCGCCGATCCCCGAAGAAGGCAAATGGGTGCAGTCCCGCCAGATTACGGATATCAGCGGTTTTACCCACGGTGTAGGCTGGTGCGCGCCGCAGCAGGGCGCCTGCAAGTTGAGCCTGAACGTGAAAGCGGGCGTGATTCAGGAAGCGCTGGTGGAAACCATCGGCTGCTCCGGTATGACCCACTCCGCCGCCATGGCCGCCGAAATTTTGCCCGGCAAAACCGTGCTGGAAGCCCTGAACACCGACCTTGTTTGCGACGCGATCAACACCGCCATGCGCGAGCTGTTCCTCCAAATCGCCTACGGCCGCACGCAGAGCGCGTTTTCCGAGGACGGCCTTGAAATCGGCGCCGGGCTTGAGGATTTGGGCAAGGGCCTGCGCAGCCAGGTTGGCACGATGTACGGCACGCTGAAAAAGGGCGTGCGTTACCTCGAGATGGCGGAAGGCTACGTAATCAAGATTGCGCTGGACGCTGAAAAAGAAGTGATTGGCTACCAGTTTGTGCAGCTGGGCAAAATGATGGAGGCCATCAAAAAAGGCGTCGATCCCAAGGAAGCGTATGAGAAGAATATCGGCACCTACGGCCGTTTTGCCGAAGCCGCCGAATACATCGACCCGCGCCATCAGTAATCCAAGATTGATAAGAGGTGAAAAACAATGGCTAACTTTGAAGGTTACGATAGAAGAATCGCAAAAATCGAAAAGGTACTCGCCGAGTACGGTTTCGCCGATCTGGATAGCATGGCGCAGTTTGTGAAGGATAAGGGCATTGACGTGCGCGGCATCGTGCAGGGCATTCAACCCATCGCGTTTGAAAACGCCGTTTGGGCCTACACCCTTGGCGCGGCCATCGCCCTCAAAAAAGGCGTGAAGAACGCCGCCGCGGCTGCCGAGGCGATCGGTATCGGCTTGCAGGGTTTCTGCATCCCCGGCTCGGTTGCCGACCAGCGCGCGGTCGGTTTGGGCCACGGCAATCTTGGCGCTATGCTTTTGCGTGACGAAACCAAGTGCTTCGCTTTCCTGGCAGGCCATGAAAGCTTTGCCGCGGCGGAAGGCGCCATCGGCATTGCCCGCACCGCCAACAAGGTGCGCAAAGAGCCGCTGCGCGTAATCCTCAACGGCTTGGGCAAGGACGCGGCTTTCATCATCAGCCGCATCAACGGCTTTACCTATGTAAAAACCCAGATGAACTACTACACGGGCGAAGTCGCCATTGAAAAAGAAACCGCGTACAGCAACGGCGAAAAAGCGAAGGTCCGCGTATACGGCTGTGACGATGTTACCGAAGGCGTGGCCGTGATGCGGCTGGAAAAGGTGGATGTTTCCATCACCGGCAACAGCACCAACCCCACCCGTTTCCAGCATCCTGTGGCCGGCACCTACAAAAAGTGGTGCATTGAAAACGGCAAGAACTATTTCTCCGTGGCCAGCGGCGGCGGCACCGGCCGTACCCTGCACCCGGACAACATGGCCGCCGGCCCCGCCAGCTATGGCATGACCGACACCATGGGCCGCATGCACAGCGACGCGCAGTTCGCGGGCAGCAGCTCCGTACCGGCGCACGTGGAAATGATGGGCCTGATTGGCATGGGCAACAACCCCATGGTTGGCGCGAC
>DAOPZY010000106.1:0-3625 GCA_035353615.1 Candidatus Limiplasma sp. | reverse complement strand
TTGGGTCTCTTTTTTTCCCGGGGGGGGCGGCAATTCATTTTACAACTTACCAAAACGGTAGGTTTTGCCGCATGCCGCCGTAAACCGACCGGGCGCGCGGCCTGTCAAACCGCGACGGACCCTGCCCGCCAAAGCCGGCGACAGTGTGACCCGCGCTTTTCACGGGACGCGGAACTGTGCTATAATCAGTTGAACTTTCAGGATTGCCGCGGCATACCGCGATGAAAAGGATGTTGCAACATGGGTAAACTTTGGGCCGGGCGTTTCGAAAAACCCACCAGCGCGCTTTTGGATGATTTTCAGTCCTCCATCCCCTTTGACCAACGCTTGCTTCGCTGCGATCTGATGGGATCGGTCGCCCACGCGACCATGCTCGGGGAGCAAGGCATCATCAGCGCTGAGGACAGCGCCGCGATTGTGGACGGCCTGCGCGCGATCCTGGCGGATTTGGAAGCCGGCAAGCTCACCGTGGATATGGGCGCGGAGGACGTGCACATGTTTGCCGAAGCCGAGCTGACCGCCCGCATCGGCGAGGCGGGCAAGCGGCTGCACACGGGCCGCAGCCGCAACGATCAGGTGGCGCTGGATGTGCGCATGTACGCCAAGGAAGCGTGCCTGCACCTGGATGACCTGCTGCGCAGGCTGCTGGAAACGATCCTTACGCTGGCCGCCCAACACACGCATACCCTGATGGCCGGCTACACCCACCTGCAAAAGGCGCAGCCGGTTACGCTGGGCTTCCACCTCATGGCCTATTTTCAGATGTTCAAACGGGACGTAAAGCGCTTTCGCCTGGCCTATGACGAGGCGGACGTGATGCCGCTGGGCAGCGGGGCGCTCGCGGGCACCACCTATCCGCTCAACCGGGAGCGCGTGGCCGAGCTGCTGGATTTTTCGGATGTGACGGACAACGCCATGGACGGCGTGAGCGACCGGGATTTTCTGCTGTCGTTTCTTTCGGCGGCCTCCATCTGCATGATGCACCTGAGCCGTTTTTGTGAGGAACTGATACTGTGGAGCACCAACGAGTTTGGCACCGCCACCATGGACGACGCGTTTGCGACCGGCTCCAGCATCATGCCCCAGAAGAAAAACCCGGACGCCTGCGAGCTGACGCGCGGCAAAACCGGCCGCGTGTACGGCGACCTGATGACCCTGCTGACCGTGATGAAGGGCCTGCCGCTGGCATACAACAAGGATATGCAGGAGGATAAAGAAGCCTTTTTTGACGCGTATGATACGCTTTGCAAATGCCTGCCCACCTTTACCGAAATGCTGGCCACCACCGCGTTTAACGCCGGTGTGATGGAAAAAAGCGCCGCGCTGGGCTTTACCAACGCCACCGATCTGGCGGACTATCTGGTGGGCAAGGGACTTGCGTTCCGGGATGCGCACCATGTGAGCGGCGTGCTGGTGGCCCAATGCGTGCGGGAACACCGCGAACTGGGCGATTTATCCCTTCAGGAGTTGCGCGCCGTTTCCCCGATTTTTGAAAACGACGTGTACGACGCCATTTCGCTCACGGCCTGCGTGGAGCGCCGCAAGCTTCGCGGAGGCCCCGCGCCCGAGGCGGTGGAGGATAGCATCCGCAAAGCGCGCGCTTGGATGGAAACCATGCGCGATGGCGCCGCGCGTTAGTTTTTCCTGCCCGCGCGGTTATCATCCGTTGGGCGATCAAATCCAACTCCGCCGCGCTCATTCTGCCATAGGGGGGTGTTGCCGTGCCAGGAAGGATGCTTTCCAAGCGGGCAACCGCTTGGCTGACCGCGCTGTTTTTTCTGGCGCTGACCTTGCTGGGCGCGTTGACTGCCGCCGATTACGGTCAGCCGTGGGATGAACCGTGGGAACAGGATATTCTGCGCCTGAACCTGAACCAATATGCCCAGTGGCTGGGGCTTCCGGATCGGCTGACAACGCGCTCCACCATGCAGGCCCCCGCCAGCGGGCTGATTCAAGACAGCATGGAGAAGGATCACGGCGAATGCGCGTATTACCCCGTGTTCTGGCTGGTCGCAAGCCAAACGCTGAGCGAAGCCGCGCGCATGACGCTTTGGCACCTGTACACATGGCTGTGGATGGTGGCGGGCGCGGGCGCGCTGTGGCTGATTTGCCGCAGGCTTGGCCTGAGCCGGTTGCTCAGCTGTGCGGCGACCCTGTTCTTGTTTCTGTCCCCCCGAATGTTTGCCGAAGGGCATTACAACAACAAGGATATGGTTCTGCTATCGCTGGTTTTGCTGACGCTGTGGCTCGCCCTGCGGCTGATGGAAAAGCCGTGCGTTGCCCGTGCGCTGCTGTTTTCGCTGGCGGGCGCGGCGACGGCCAACACCAAAGTGATTGGCCTGATGGTGTGGGGTTTATGCGCGCTCGCGGTGCTGTGGCGGCAGGTTGCCGGCAGGCGGATGACGGGCCGCGTATGGGGTGCGGCGATCACCGCGCTTGCGAGCTTCGCGGTGTTTTATGCCCTGCTGACCCCAGCGATGTGGGCCGATCCGATTGGTTACCTCAGCTATGGGTTCAACAGCGCCGCCGGCTTTACGCGCTGGGAAAATTACGTGCTTTTCCGAGGCTCCGTTTTTTTCCTCAAAGAGGTTCATCTGCCGGTTTATTACCTGCCCTATATGATTTTGGTTACTACGCCGATTTGGCTGATCCTGCTCATCGCGGCCGGACAAATTTTCGCGTTTGGGCGCGTGCTTGCCGCGCGTCGCCGTTTCGCAATGGACGAAACCGCCATGGCGCTTGCGCTGTGTTCGCTGCTATGGCTGTTGCCGTTGGGCTTTGCCGTGCTCGCAAAGCCGACGCTTTACAACGGCTGGCGGCACTTCTATTTTTTGTACGGGCCGATGCTGGCGCTGGCCGCCTACGGCCTGAAACGCGCCGCTGAGGCGCTTCGGCGGTTACAATCGCCCATTGTGCGCACGCTTGGCGCAGGGGCGCTTACGCTGTGCATGGCGGTTACTGGGTGGCAGATTGCCGCCTCGCACCCCAACCAATACGCGTATTACAACGAGCTGGTCAGTAGCCGTGAAAACCTGTCCGAATATTTGGAACTGGATTATTGGAACGTTTCCGTGCTTTCCACCCTGCGCGGCTTGGCTTCCCGGCTCCCTTCCGGCGAAACCCAAACCATCGCCGGCAGCGATTACGGCTCGCAAACCGGGCTTGTGTCCGCGTATCCCCTGCTGAGCGCGGCGGAGCAAGCCAAGCTGAAGGTGATCCCGCTAAACCGCAACGCGACCGCGGCGTTTGTGCTTGCGAACACAACCTACGCGGTGCTGAACCAGTGGCAGCCGGATGCAGGCATGCGGGCGGCAGCGGAAACGCGGGGCTTTGGACAAACGCTGAGCGTGATTTACCGGCGCGCGTCGGAATAAACGGATTGGAATATTGAACACAACAGCAAGTCAAAAATGGTGGGTCAAGGGCTTTGCCCTTGACCCAGTTTTGCTGCGGCGAGAATTTGGCTTGCTTGGATATATCAATACAATGCGCTGTGCCGCTCGCCTCATAGCCCTGCGGGCTGTTCGCTCGCTTGATGGCTGCACGCTGCGGCGTTAGGCTTGGGGCTCTGCCCCAAACCCCGGCAGGGGTTTCACCCCTGCACTGCACTGCCCCAGGAAAAACG
>DAOPZY010000105.1:0-3695 GCA_035353615.1 Candidatus Limiplasma sp. | reverse complement strand
GCTCAAACCCGTTCTGGTCAAGGATTGTGGGGATGATGGAGGTGAGCATTTCCGCGTCACCCTTGTCGCTTGCCTCACGCGGAAGCACGGTCGGCTCAGGGAAATTGTCCATCGCGTCCGCGTGTTTGTTGGCAAGGCTGTTGAACAACCATGCCGATGTAGGCTCCGGGTCGCTTTTGTTGGGCTTCCCGCCTGCCGGTTTCACGATCTGTTGCCAATGCCGCAGACGATACCAGCTTTCATTGTCGATAATGCGCTGTTTCAGCATCGCGCGCCCGGATTCATACCGCGCCAGCGTTGCGGTTGCATCCTTGATTTCCTCTGGCCCGATGATGGTGGGGGAGTAGGTGGAAGCATTTGGCTCATCTGCTGCGTCGGGGACAACATTACCGCCCTGTTCCGGCTGCTGTGCGCCCCTCTGTGCCTTGAACTGCGCGATCTGATCCGCGCCCAGACCTGCTTGAATGCCCGCAGGACTGACCTGCCCCGGCTCGGGAACCGGCTCCTGTACGGGCTGTTTTACGGCCTTTTTGCGTTTGGTAGTCTGATTATCCATCGGTTATCCCTCCTATAGTGCCTCACGACCGGGCGTAGAACTCGTACGGGTTGATGTATGTGATGTCGTCGTCGGTGTCCAGCGGGCTAATCGGCCTCGGCGGTTTTTGCACGTACTTCGGCGGGGCAATCGGACTACGCATGCACATGTACCGAATTTCATCCGCGATATGGTCCTCACCGTCGCTGTCTAAATCCTCGACCTTGTGGTCGTCGTAAATCAGCATGGGAAGCGTACGGATCGTGTCCTTACAGGTGTTGAAGATGTACATGCCCGGCCTGCCGCCCTCGTCGAAAGCCAGCCTGTAATGCACCTGCATCCATCCGGGTATGCGTGCGTGGTTGCCCGGCTCGAAATACAGCCCTTGTTTTGCGGCCATATCCGCGAGCGTCACGCCGTTCTCGTCGCTGCTGCCGTCCCATATAGCGGGATCAGCAATGCCGGACACACGCAGGCCCTTGAGCAATGGATGTTCCTGCTCTATCCTTTTGATCTCTGCGAAAACCTTGTTGGGCGGCCACTTAATGCCCTCATTCGGTTCGTGCCCGCATCCGTACCGTTCGGCGATCCGGTACAGCGTGCCAGACGGCGCCACGGCCCACCAACCGCAGGAGAAGGGGCGGAAACTGCCCCAGTCGAAGGAACGGAAGCGCGGCCAGTCGCGGGGGATGGGGAACGGATTGATAACATGCGTGAACAGGTGCGTATCGTATCCCTTGGGATCGTCCGTAAACTCCTCGAAGAACTGGCCTTCGAACACATTCCAGTCGCCATACAGCCATGCACGCTTGAGCTTCTCCGGTAGGGCTGCGAGCTGTGCCTTGTATTCCGGTTGTACGGCCATAAGCGCAGTGTTATCGTCCACAAAGGACTGAATAAAGCTGTACTCGTCGGGGTTCTCGTCGGGCTTAAACTTCCGGTCAATGAATATGCGCTTTACCCATGCGTGGCCAACACCGCCCGGGTTGAATGTGAGGTAAATCCGCTTTGGCAGGCCGTTTGTGCCACGGATGCACGCCTTTAGCACCTGAAAAACGATCTCCATATGCTGCGTAGCCTCCTCCAGAAAAATGACATCGTACTCCGCGCCCTGATACCGTTCGAGGTCTTTGTCCGTATCACAGTAGCCAAATTCAATCGTGCTGCCGTTTGGAAAGGTATAGATTTTGTCCTGGGCGTTGTACCGCGCGTATTTGTTGGACAACAGCGCCCGCAAAGGGTCAATGTGATTGCGCTTAAGCTCATTGAACGTCTTACGGACGATCAGTATTTTGATTCCCGCATACTGCTCGGCCAGCAGAACAGCCTTGATTCTCGCGCCCCAGCTCTTGCCGCCGCCGCGAGCACCGCCATATCCAATGTATTTATGCCGATCCTGAAATAGCAGTAGTTGTTTGGGGTTAGGCGATTGCAGTGTAAGCGTGCTCATTTGCTCGCCTCCTCTGCGTTCTCCCCGCCCTCGAAGCGGATCAACAGGCCGTTACCGTCCTCATCGTGTTTCTCGTCAGCGTCGATGTGCATCACGTCTCGCAGGTCTTTCAGCGCCGATGCAAGCTGTTTCACGCCTGACCGATCAATCGGGCCGATGCCTATGCCGATTTGCTCCTCATCCCTGACAATCTCTTCTGTGGGGTAAGGCTTTCCCTTGTCGTCGCTCTCGCCATATGTGATGGTCTTTGTGCGAGTTCTGTGGGTTACCTTATACTGATCCAGCTCGCCTACGGACTGGTGCAGCTTATCGGCCAGATCATCCCCGATAGATAGCAGGCGGGTGAGGCGGTCGGCCTTGTCGGAAGCAATTTTGGAAGCAACCTTTTTCTTCACTTTTTCTTCAATTTTGCTTCCCTGCTTTTTACGCTCCGCGCTCCACTTTTCGGATGCTGCGCGTTTCATTAAAGAGGATGCAGAAGCACCGTATTTTTCGGCCAGAACGCGGGTGGATACGGTTGTACTGATGTATTCAGCTTTGATCGCTGCCCAGTCAATCTTCGCCATATCCACACCTCGCTTTTCGCAAATTAAGTGTAGCGGGAAAGACTGCTTCCCCGCGCCCCACCGACGTTTCAGCCTTTTTCAAAATTTTTCTATTTTGGGTATTGATAATTGCACAACGTTGTGCAATAATAGAGCCAAGAAGAAAGCCGCGGGCGGAAGAAGCCGCCGGGCCGGGAGGTAACCTATGAAACGGTATTTTGTAAAAACCAACGCGGGTAGCGAGGTAGCATTTGTTGACGATTCTGGAAAAGCCTATATCTACAATGAAACCGCGTTTGATGATCCACTGACGCTGGAAGTTGCCAAGGATGCCCACTATGAGAACGCCGAGGGGTGTGAAACCGCCGAAGAAGTTGCCGCCTGCCAAGGGGTTGGGGATGTGTATGATTGGGAAGCAGAAAAGTCCAATGCTGAATCTGTAACGGAGTTCTAAGGTATGGGTAACAACCGGATTACCCTCGCGGAGTATGCCGCGCTGATCGGACGTGACCGATCCAGCGTGCTCAAGAAAGCACAAAACGGCGATTTTCCCAGCGCCCGGCGCGAAACTATAGGCGGTTATGTGATCTGGACGATTGACAAAAACGAGCCATATACAGATAATCGCAAAATGAAAAGGCCCCGCGATTAAGCGGGGTCTTTCGTTATTCCGTTTTCTTGTAAATAGACCATGGCCCTTGCTGACTGTAGTATACGTAAAATCCTCGTTGTATTGACTCAACGAGGCGTTTGGGGAACGCTCCGTTGACGTAGTAGACACCGTGAGTATTATCGTGCACCTTATAACCAGTACAACCATTTTGAGCTGGCTTCACCGCCAGTATATTAATTCCACTTGTCGCAAACTCGACGTGCTCACCTACCCTGCTATAGCATTGATCGGATAAACCGATATATCCCTTAACTGATATTGCGTCAACACCGACCAATCGGGCATCAGCCCTTGTCTGTAAAACCAAATCAAACATTTCACTTTGGTCTTCACTCATGGGTTTCGTCCTCCTGTTCGCGTAGCTGTCGGTAGTATTCTTCTTCCTGCTGCTGTTCAACAAACCGTTCATACGCTTGTTGCTCCCGAATTTGCTCCATCTGGCGGTCATACTCACTCATCTGTGTTGCCCTCCTTCGGGTTGGCGGCGTTCCA
>DAOPZY010000104.1:0-3894 GCA_035353615.1 Candidatus Limiplasma sp. | reverse complement strand
CCGTAGGCCGTTTTTTCCGCAAGGCCGCTGATCGTGCCGGCGCGGTACACAAAGCCCTTGCCAAACAGCTCCTCAATGTAGGCGTGCGCGCGCGGCTGATACTCGCCGGAAAAGTTCAGGTCAATATCCGGCACCTTATCGCCCTTGAAACCCAAAAACACCTCAAACGGGATGGAATAGCCGTCCTTGGCAAGCGGCTGGCCGCACTGTTCGCATAGCCTGTCCGGCAGGTCCACGCCCACCGCGCCCAGTTCCGGCGGGGTAAACAACGCGCTGTGGCAGTGATCGCACCGGTAATGCGCGGGCAGGGGATTCACCTCGGTAATGCCGCACATGGTGGCGACAAAGCTGCTGCCCACGCTTCCGCGCGAACCCACCAGATACCCGTCCGCAAGGGATTTGGCCACCAGCTTTTGCGCGATGGAATAAAGCGTGGCAAAGCCGTACCCGATGATGCTGCCCAATTCCTTTTTCAGCCGCGCCTCAATCAGCTCGGGCAGGGGATCGCCGTACAGCTCGTGCGCGCGCGCCCAGCTCATGGTTTCAATATCGTGCGCCGCGTCCGGCCAAAAGGGCTGGAAAGTGTCCTCCCCTTTGGGGTGCTTGGGAAACAGCCGTAGCTCCTCCACCTGATCGGCAATCCGGCGGGGCGCGTCCACCACCACCTCATGCGCTTTTTTCGCGCCAAGGTAGCTGAACTCTGCAAGCATTTCATCCGTGGTTTTAAAATACAGGGGCGGCTGATCGTCGCAATCCTCATAGCCGAGGCCGGCTTGCAGGATGGTGCGGTACACCGCGTCCTGCGGCTCTTTGAAGTGCACATCCCCCGTAGCGACCACGGGCTTGCCCATCGCCTCGCCCAGCGCGACCACCCGGCGGTTAAAATCGCGCAGCTGTTCTTCATCCCGCGCCTCGCCGTTCTTAAGCAAAAAGCGGTTGTTGGCAACGGGCTGGATTTCCAGATAATCGTAAAACCCGGCGATGGCCCGAAGCTCCTCGTCGGATTTGCCGGCCACAACCGCGCGGAACAGTTCCCCAGCCTCGCACGCGCTGCCGACGATCAGCCCTTCCCGGTACTGCGTAATCAGGTGGCGCGGCATATTGGGGTGGCGGTGAAAAAAATGCACATGCCCCTCGCTGACCAGATGGTTCAGGTTTTGCATGCCTTTCTGGCTTTTGCACAGGATCACGATATGGTGGGTGTCGCTCATGCTTTCGCCCTGCACCACCCGGTCGATATCCGCAAGCGTGCGGCATCCCTGCTTGCCAACCGCCTCAAACATCCGGGCCAGACAAAGCGCGGTCGCGCCTGCGTCGTGCACGGCGCGGTGCGCGTTTTTGAGCGATACGCCCAGCAGCTTGCACACGGCGCCCAGCTTGTAGCTGCGCTGCCCCGGATACAGCCTGCGCGCAAACACCAGCGTATCCACCGCGGGGGCATGGAAAGCCACGCCCATGCGGGCGCACTCGGCTTCCAGCATCCCCATGTCAAAGGGGGCGTTGTGGGCGACTACCGCGCAATCGCCTATAAAAGTCAGAAGCTTGGCAACGCCCTCGGCCGGGCTTTCCTTGCCGCGAAGCATCAGGTCGGTGATGCCGGTAATTTCGGTGATCTTGGGCTTCAGGGGCACGCCGGGATCGCACAGGAGGCTCAGCTCCTCCACAATGACGCCGTCCTTCATTTTAACCGCGCCGATTTCAATGATCCTGTCCACGGCGGAGGAAAGCCCTGTCGTTTCAAAATCAAGCACCACAATGGGGTCGCTCAGCGGTCGGTCGTCCGCGTCCCGCACGATGGAGATAATATCGCACAGGTAGCCTTCCACGCCCGGGATCAGCTTGATATTGTTTTTCTTTGCCGCGCCAAACGCGGCGGGAAACGCCTGCGTAACGCCGTGATCCGTAATGGCGACCGCGGGGTGCCCCCACTTGGCCGCCTGCGCCACTAGATCGGCCGCATCTGCGGTCGCGTCCATCGCGCTCATGTTGCTGTGCATATGCAGCTCAATGCGCCGGTCGCCCTCCGGGGCCAGATCCATCCGCTCCCGTTTGGGCATCTGCTGCATATCCCGGACGCTTACGGACAGTTCGCCCAGAAACGCGTCCTGCCTGCAATCGCCGCGCAACCGCACGCGAATGCCGTTTTGGATCATTGCCACCTGATCGGCAACGCGTTTTTTCTCCTCGTCGGTCGGCGGCTTGGGGGTTTCGCCAAAGGCCGCGCGCTTCATGCGGTAGTTGTAAAACGCCTTGCAGTACACGGTGGAGGTATCGTCGCCCAGCGCGAAGGTAACCAGCACCGTTTCCCCGCCCTTTAGCTCCTTAGGTTCGTTAACGCCGATCATTTCCCCTTCGATGACGATAATGCCGCTGTCCTCCGCCAGTTCGCCGATGGGTACGGGCGGATCCGCAATCGCGCGGCCTTTGAGCACCTCGCCCCTTGGCGTTTTGGGGGCGGCTTCACGGGGCGGAGGCGCGCCTGCGGGGTCGGTGCGCGCCGCGCGCTTGGTCGCGGTCGGTTTGTTCTGCGGTTCAGCGCTCGGAACCTTACCCGCCTGCGCCATAACCGCGCCGCCGGCGACGGTACCCGGCGCGGCCGGGTAAGGCGCATCCTCCCAGGGGGCGGTTTCGTCCGCGGGCTGCGGCGCGTCCCAAGGGGCGTCGGGCACCGCGCCCGCGTCCAGCCAAACATCTTCCTGCGGCAGTTCCGCAGCGTGGGGGTTGTTCGCGCGGTTTTCAGCCTGCTCCTGCGCGCGGCGTTTCGCGGTTTCGGCGCGCATCTGTTCCACCCAGGCTTCGCGCTCGCCGCACTTGACCAGCGCCACGGGCATCCGCACCCGGAAAATATCCCATACGGCCTGCGAAAGCTTGGTATCCAGTGAGTAGCGGCGAAAAAAAGCGATGGCGAAATCGTCCGGGCAGGTCAGCAAAATCCGGTCGCCGTCCACGCTCCAGCCCACATCGTCCAGCCAGGCGCGGAGCGCCGGGCTTTGGCGGCGTAAAAAATCCTTGAGCACGGAGGTATACTCCCCAATTTCGGCCTGAAAACGTTCCGCAAGCCCGGGGGAGGCTACGCGCAGGGCAATTTGCATTTTGGGAAACAGAGCGCGCAGCCGCTGTTCCAACGCCAAAAAATCGCGTTCGGGCACCAGCGCGTCGCACAGGAAACTAAAATAGGCCTTGTTATCGGCCTTGCGGTACAGCACGCGCTCCACATGCAGCATGCCCCGAAGCGGCGGAACGGTTTCTTCCAAAACGCGGATCAGTTCGGTTTTGTTCACGGCTGGCAATCTCCTGATCCCCTGACAGGGTGGTGGGCAACAACAAACCTATCATAGCAGAAACCGGCGGGTTTTTCAAACTGAGCAAAGGGTTTCCGGAGGGAAACGGACAGCGTTCTGAAACCGACGAAAGCCGCGTCGCGAAAAGGACAGGGGCTTTCGCCCTCGGAAAACTGGCTCTGTAACAAAAACCGGGGGAAAAGAAAGGCCAAGAGGTCAGCAGCTGGCAGAATTGAGCTGCAAAGAACAACCGCTAACAGTGGCTTGTGACAATTTCACGTTTGCTCGGCGGTGTTCAATCTCATTGAGGGCCAAGTAAAGCTCGAAGGGATGGTTCTCCGTTCCAAGACTGCCAGTCATACGCTTCACACTTGTTTGGTTTGCCATACAATCACCTTTCTTACTGCAAAAGGCGTGGACATGCTTATTGTAGTCAAAAGGTGATTCTTTTGTATAACTTTTTGTCTTTCACCCGCATAGCGGGTGGTTTTCTGTTGTGCTTCGCTCAACTGCCCAAAGGCATGAATCAAAAAACCCTTGCAAACTTTTGATTTGCAAGGGTTTCGTTTGGTGAGCCCGGCGGGATTCGAACCCACGACCTTTTGATTCGTAG
>DAOPZY010000103.1:0-3950 GCA_035353615.1 Candidatus Limiplasma sp. | reverse complement strand
AAAACCCGGGCTTGACCTGATCGCGCGTACGGACGGATTTGACACACATGCACATGACCTTCGCGCCGAAGGAGAGCACATCCCCTTCTTTGTACAGGGGTCGGACATAGCGCTCCACAAGGTCTTTCTGGCTTTCGCCCACCTGCACAAAATGGGTTTGAATGGCATAACGCGCGTATTTCTTTCCGTCCCGGCCCTCAATCACGCCGCGGTCAAAGTAGACGATTCCGTTTTCCTCACGGCGCTGGTCCTCCAGGTTTCGGGTGCCTTGGCTGCCCATGGTACTTCGCCTCCGTTACATGTTTTCAAAGAAGGGTTGGCCTTCTTCGGTGCAGAGTATGCCCAGATCGTTAAACTTGAGTGGGATGGGCTTGGCTTCGATGTATTTGAGGATCGCGTCCATCCGCACGGTTTCGCTGTAGGTGAGCAGCGTGAAGCTCACGCCATGCTTCTTGGCGCGGCCCGTACGGCCGATGCGGTGCAGGTAGTACTCGTTCTCGTTGGGCAGGTCGTAGTTGATCACGGCCTCCACATCGTCCACGTCGATCCCGCGGGCCGCTACATCCGTCGCCAGCAGAATCTGGAACTTCCCCTTGCGATAGGCCTGCATCACTTCGTTGCGGGCGCTCTGGCGCATATCCCCATGGAGACATTCAGCGGGGTAACCGGCATCCTTCAGGCGCTTGGCAAGGCGCTGGGTCATATCCTTGGTGTTGATAAACACCATTATCCGCTGATATACGTCGCTGTCCAACAGGTATAGCAGATGCTCGTATTTCTTCTCGCGGCTAGTTTCGATTACATACTGGGTGATTTTTGGCCGGTTCTCCTTCGTGGCGGGAATGACGACCTCTACCGGGTCCTGCTGATATTTCCACGCGATGGTCAGCACATCCTGATTGGTTGTCGCGGAATACAGCACCAGCTGCCGCTCTTTGGGCGTCGCCTCGATGATTTTGGTGACGTCCTTCACAAAACCCATATTGAGCATTTCATCGGCTTCATCTAACACCATGGTATGCACGGTGTCCAGCCGGATATTGCCGCGTTCCATATGGTCCAGAAGCCGCCCCGGGGTGGCAATCACAATTTGGGGGTTACGCTTCAGTTCCGCGATCTGTTTCATGATGGGCTGCCCGCCATAGAGAACGGCGATCTTTAGTCCGCCGATGAACTGAGAAAGGTTTCGCAATTCTTCAGCAATCTGCAGGCTCAGCTCCCGCGTGGGAGCAAGCACCAGTTCCTGTACGTGCGAATCTTTCAGGTTCACATATTCCAGCATCGGGATGCCAAACGCGAGCGTTTTCCCCGTACCGGTCGGCGCGATGGCGATCACGTCGCGGCCTTCCATCATCAAAGGAAGGGTCTTTTGCTGCACGGGGGTCATTTCGCGGATTCCCATTTTTTCAATGGCGCGCAACACATCCTTGCTGATATCCGCCTTTGAAAAATCCAATGATTCCTGATTCACTTCTGTGGACAATTCGTCAAGCTCCTTGCTGATTGCTCTGATTTTCGTTCAAATACTGCTCAATCGCATGAGACAGCTGGTCCGGGCAGGAGGTGCCGTTCCGGCATTGGATGCCGCGCAATTTCCGCATCACCTCGCGCGCGTCCTGGCCGATCACCATTCTGGAAAGCCCCTGCGCGTTGCCGGAGCAGCCATTGGTAAATGCGCAGGCGGTAATCAATCCGTCATTGATTTGCAGGTCGATCAAAGTGGAACAGGTTCCCCGGGTACGATAACGCATCGTGTATGATCCTTCCTTAAGCTGAAAACTACCAAATTCCGTTTATTCGACATAAACGGTCCATTTCCTGCTTTTCGGTAGCAAACCGTTCGCAAAACGCCGTTTTTTCCGGGAAGGGCGCTGTCAACCCGAAAGGTTTATGGTATAATACCGCTATCGCACCGAAAACGGAGGAGTAACAACCATGAGCCGACTGGGAGATTTATTGCGTACCGAGCGCCTGCGCCGTAAAATGACGCTGAAGGATGTGGCCCGCGCCGGCGGAGTCAGCGAGAGCTACCTGAAGGATGTGGAAGAAGGCAAGCGGATCATCGCGGATGATCAGGCGCGCAGAATCCTGAAAAAAATCGGTTTGCAGGAACATAACGAACCGGATTTTTCGCTGGATGATATCGCGGCGACCGTGGATTTGCAGACGGCGCAGCCGCAGGCTCCCGCGAAACCCAAGGTGAAACTTGCAGATACGGAACTGGTGTACCACGATGAAGAGGATAAGGAAGGCCGCCAGAGCGGCGTGTGGCTGGACGCGCTGACCAGCGTACTGAAACATGTGCCGGTTTATAACGCGGTCATGCAGGAAGTAGATCACCGGCTGCTGCCGATTCTGGATGGGCGTATCGAGGGCGCGTCGCCGGACAAGGTGTTTTATTTCCTCGCCCCGGACGACAGTCTGCGTGGTTTTCGCATCCTGCGGGATGACCTGTGCCTGGTCGTGCCTTCCGCCAGCCCTGTAGACGGCGCGGTGATGCTGGTGGAACACAACCAGCACCGTGCCCTTCGCAAGGTGAAAAAGCTGGACGCGCTGAATGTGTTGCTGCAAAGCTATGACCGCGAGTACAGCGCGGAACCCTGTGCGCTGCCGGATATCACCTTTATCGGCCGTGTGACACGGGTAGAGTTTACACTGTAACCCTTTGGATCAGGAGGAAAAACAATGAAACCGGACGCGATGCTGGTAATCGACGTGCAGAACGGGCTGATAAACGCACATCCCTACAGGGAAACCGAATTGCTGCATAACATCGCCCGCCTGCTTTCCGCGTGCCGGAACGCCGCGATCCCGGTGCTGTATGTGCGGCATGACGGCGGAGACGAATTCCTGACGCACGGCACGCCGGACTGGGAAAATCCCGCCGCAATCGCCCCGGAAACGGGCGAACAGATCTTTGAAAAGAATGTAAACAGCGCCTTCCGCGGAACAGAGTTGCATGCCTGCCTGCAGGGGCTTAAGGTACGAAACCTGCTGATTTGCGGCATGCAAACGGAATACTGCGTAGACACTAATGTAAAAGTCGCGTTTGAACTGGGGTATCATGTGATCGTACCTCAGGGAGGCACCTCCACCTTCGATAAGGATTGGTGCACGGCGCGAGACCTGATCACATACTACGAAAACGACATCTGGAATCCGGAACTGGCAGAGGTGCTTTCCATGGGGGACATCCTTACCCGGATCGGATGCGATTTGTAAGCAGCGGCAATCCCGGGAAATTGACTGCGATTCATCTCAAATTTCCGCTTGACAAGGGAACCGTCTTATTGTATCATAATCACCGTTGTGAGGGCATCCGCCTGACGGGGAGGACTGTGAACCCGGGCAACGAAAGCGTCCTTCGGCGAAGCCTCGACGCCTCATCTGCGGATAGGTACTGTGCGGGCGTGGCGGAATGGCAGACGCGCCGGATTTAGGTTCCGGTGCCTAACGGCGTAAGAGTTCAAGTCTCTTCGTCCGCACCATTGCCTTTACAAACGGATTGTGTGGAACGTGCGGTAGTAGCTCAGTGGTAGAGTGCCACCTTGCCAAGGTGGATGTCGCGAGTCCGAATCTCGTCTACCGCTCCACTTCTCCTCTCGGGTCGGCAGGGCAACGCGGCGGAACCCGGACGACGCTTGCAGGCGGGTGTAGCTCAATGGCAGAGCTCCAGCCTTCCAAGCTGGTTACGTGGGTTCGATTCCCATCACCCGCTCCAGAAAACAGGACGGCATTATGCCGTCCTGTTTTCATATCATCGCATATTTTAACACGAAGTGAACAGGCTGCTAATGGGCGCGCCCGCATCGAAAAAACCGATAGAACGACGTGGTTTGCTATTGACACCGGGCCGAAATCATGGTATTATCCTACACGTGCTCAAAATAAAGCCTCTGGGTGTAGCGCAGTTTGGTAGCGTGCTTGAATGGGGTTCAAGAGGCCGAAGG
>DAOPZY010000102.1:0-4005 GCA_035353615.1 Candidatus Limiplasma sp. | reverse complement strand
ATGGTCTACGGCATTTTGGAGTTTATCAACTTTGCCCACAGCGAGCTGTTCATGTTCGGCGCGTTTGTGGGTACCGAAGTTTTGCTGTTTATGCAATCCACCGGCCTGCTCCCCAATATGTCGCCCACGATCGCCATGATGATCGCGATCGTTGTAGCCACTGTGATGAGCGGCGGCCTTGGCGTGGCGGTGGACCGCATTGCCTATAAACCGGTGCGCAACGCGCCCAAACTGGTTCCCTTTATTTCCGCCATTGGCGTTTCGTTCATTCTGCAAGATTTGGTGCGTATGTTTGAAGAAGCCAAGAACGGCAAGTTCTACCTCAACGCGCCCACGCTGTTCACCAACCGCATCGCCATTATGCCCAACATGGTCGTGCCTGAAAAGACCCTTTACATTGTTGGGCTTTGCATCATTATCATGATCGCGCTTACGATTTTTGTGAGCAAAAACAAGTGGGGTAAAGCTATGCGCGCCGTCGCGCAGGATCGGGAAACCGCGCGCCTGATGGGTATCAATGTGGATAAGGTCATCTCGCTGACCTTCCTCATTGGTGCGGGCATGGGCGGAGCGGCCGGCACCCTGTTTTCCATCCAGTATGGTTCCATTTCGCCCTACTCCGGCTTCATCCTGGGCATGAAGGCCTTTACCGCCGCAGTATTCGGCGGCATTGGCAAAATCCCGGGGGCCATGCTGGGCGGCGTGCTGCTGGGGTTAATCGAGGTGTTTGGCGCAAGTTTTCTGGGCGCGCTCACGGGCGGCGTGTTCGGCTCCGAGTATAAGGATGTGCTTGGTTTTGCGATCCTCATCCTGATCTTGATCTTCAAGCCCAGCGGCCTGTTGGGCAAACCTGTGGGAGAGAAGGTGTGAGCATGGCAAACCTTTTTGCCAAAATCAAGGCGGATGCCGCCAACTACCGGTTCAAGGATTTTTCCGTTAAGGACTGGATTCAGTTTGGGCTGATGGCGCTGGTGATCGGGGCCGGGCCGCTTTGGCTTTTGCTGCAACCGGGCAACAGCATCGCGTTTGTGCTGTTCCTCGGCTCGCTGCTTTGCGTGCAAAAAATCAAACTGCCCCTGTGGATTCGCGGGCTGATCCTGGTGCTTGATCTGGCGGTGGTCATGCCGCTGGTGGGGCTGACTTCCGGCACGTTTGCCCGCGTGGCTACCATGATCGGCATCTATGCGATCCTTGCGATGGGCTTAAACATCGTGGTCGGCTACACGGGGTTGCTCAACCTCGGCTATGCGGCTTTCTACGCGGTTGGCGCTTATCTGTACGCGATTTTTGCCTCTACACAGGCCAACAACTTTATGCCGTTCGGCATCTACCCCCTGTCCGGCAACTGGTTCTGGCTGTTCCTGCTGCTGGCGCTGATCGTGACGGGCTTTGTGGGCTTTCTGCTGGGGCTTCCGGTGCTCAGGCTCAAGGGCGATTACCTTGCGGTGGTTACGCTTGGGTTTGCGGAGATTATCCGGCTGTTGTTCAACAACCTTTCCCAGCCGATCAACATCACCAACGGGCCTATGGGCATTACGCCCATCCAGCCGCCGATGTTTTTCAACATCAAACTGGATCAGCCGGTGCATTATTATGTGATTGTGCTGGTGCTGCTGGTGCTTACGGTGGTGGTTGTGAAAAACCTGCAAAACTCGCGCATTGGCCGCGCATGGGTCGCCATCCGTGAGGATGAGCTGGTTGCCCGCACCATGGGCGTGCCGGTTGTGCGCATGAAGCTGCTCTCCTTCTCCATCGCGGCTGGCCTTGCCGGCATGATGGGGGTGGTGTTCGCCGCCATGCAAAGCTATGTGGACCCCACCAGTTTCACCTTCATGGAATCCATCGTGATCCTGTGCATGGTAATTCTGGGCGGCACCGGGAGCATCCAGGGCGTGATTATCGGCGCTCTGGCCGTGATTGTGCTCCAGCTTCAAATCCTCAAAGACGGCTCCAACTACCTGACCGCCCTCGCCACAGCCGGGGTGCTGAACCTGCCGTCGTGGCTGAACCCCGCCAAATACGAGCGCCTGATTTTCGGCCTCATTCTGGTGCTGATGTGCATTTTCCGCCCCAACGGCATGATACCGGAAAAGCGTGTGCTCAAAATGAAGGAAAAGCTTGGCTTAAACCAAAACGCGCAGGTGGAAAGCAAAGCGGACGCCGTTTCAAAGGAGGGTATCTGAAATGCCCTTGCTGGATGTGAAAGGACTGACCAAAACTTTTGGCGGGCTTACGGCCATCAACCATGTGGATTTCACCATGGAGGAGCATCAGATTGTCAGCGTGATCGGGCCGAACGGCGCGGGGAAAACTACGTTTTTCAACATGATTAGCGGCTATTACCCCGTGGACAGCGGCACCATTATGTTCAACGGCCACAGCCTGACCAAACTGACGCCGGAAAAGGTGGCCGCCTTCAAGATCGCCCGCACGTTTCAGAACATTCGCCTGTTCCAGAACATGCTGGTGGCGGAAAACATTCTCGTGGGCTGCTACATGGAGATGAAGGCCAATATCGCGGATGTGGTTTTTCGCTCGGGGCGCATGCGGCGCGAGGAACAGGCCGCTTACGATAAAGTGGTGCGGCTGCTTGACTATGTAGGCCTTTCAGGCAAGGAAGGGGAACTGGCGCGAAACCTTTCCTACGGCCAACAGCGCAGGCTGGAAATTGCCCGCGCCCTTGCCATCGAGCCCAAACTGCTGCTGCTGGACGAGCCGGCCGCCGGCCTGAACCCCAAAGAAACCGAGGAAATGAAGCAGTTTATCCTTCAACTGCGCACGGATATGAACACGACCATCCTGCTGATTGAACATGATATGAAGCTGGTTATGGGCCTATCGGATAAAATTACCGTGCTAAATTACGGCGAAAAAATCGCCGACGGCACGCCGGACGAAATTCGCAATAACGAAAACGTCATTAAAGCCTACCTTGGCGTTGAGGAACAGGATGAGGATGATTTTGCCAAGGAGGTGCTGGCATGAGCGATGTGATTCTGGCGCTGGAAAACGTGAACACCTTCTACGGCAAAATCCACGCGCTGCACGACATATCTTTTGAAGTGAAGCAGGGTGAAATCGTGACCCTGATCGGCAGCAACGGCGCGGGGAAATCCACCACGCTGCGCACCATCTCCTCCCAGCTCACGCCTGCGAGCGGCAGGGTGCTCTACCGCGGCAACGTGATCAGCCATACCCCCGCGCACGAGGTGGTGGGGTTAGGCATCGCGCATGTGCCGGAAGGCCGCAAGATTTTCCCCGCGCTGACTGTGGAGGAAAACCTTCAAATGGGCGCGTTCCGCATCAAGGATACAAAAAAGAACGCCGAGAATTTCGAAAGGGTTTACACGCTGTTCCCTCGCCTCAAGGAGCGCTACCGCCAACGCGGAGGCACGCTTTCCGGCGGCGAACAGCAGATGTTGGCCATCGGTCGCGCGCTGATGAGCATCCCGAACCTGCTTTTGATGGACGAGCCGTCCATGGGCCTTGCCCCCATGCTGGTGGATGTGATTTTTGAATCCATCATTCAGCTGAACAAGGAAGGCATCACCATTTTGCTGGTGGAGCAGAACGCGAAAAAGGCGCTGAAGGTATCTCACCGCGGGTATGTGTTGCAAACCGGGATGATTACCATCACCGGCACCGGTCAGGAGCTGTTGAAGAACGACACGGTCCGCGAGGCCTATCTGGGGTGACCGGGTTTAACCATTAAGAATGAAACAAGCGGGGAAGAATGTCTGCTATTCGCAGATCATCTTCCCTGCTTTACTGTATAAACCCCTGCACCCTGTCAAGGGCTTCGCTTTTGACTCGGTTTCGCTGCGGCGAGGGAGGACGGGTTGGGTGAGAACATCGGCAATACGTTATACCCGCTCGCCTCATAGCCCTTCGGGCTGTTCGCTCGCTGGTTGGTTTCACGCTGTGGCATTGGGGATGGGGCTCCCCCCCCAAATGCACTGCCCCAGGAAAAACGGACATTGCCAAGAAGCCTCCCAACGTAGGATA
>DAOPZY010000101.1:0-4032 GCA_035353615.1 Candidatus Limiplasma sp. | reverse complement strand
AAGAAGCGAGCGAACAGCCCGAAGGGCTATGAGGCGAGCGTCAACAGCGCATTGCGGAAAGGCAGAAGCCACCACACCGCTCCGGCGTGCGCCTGGCCGAAAAACACGCTTGCCTTCAGCCTGCGAATTGAGGCAGGTAACCTTCTAAACTGAATGAACGTTTATGCGCCCCACTGTGCCTGCGGCACGCGGGGCGCTTTTTTTCAACTGGGTTGAGATGTAGGGCTTTTAGCGGGGCAAAGCGAATTCTTTGTTCCATCTCTGCGTAGCTTGACAATTGCTGCCGATCATGCTATATGTTTTGAAATGAGCGGGCCGATCGGCGGCGAAACGAAACCACGGCCCCAATAACATCGGGAGGCGGCATCATGGTCAACGCAGGCAAGCGCGCCCGGTTGGCGGCTTTATTGCTTTTCAGCGGAATCCTGCTTTTGGGCGCGGCCCCGACAACTCAGAGCGCGGCGACGGCAACCCTGCAGCCGGAGGCAACCGCCGGGAGCACGGCAACGCCCCAGTCCACTTCCGCGGCGGATGAAACCATTGTGGAGGAGCCCGATCAGGGATATTGGTTTTACGAAAGTAAGTCGCAGGGGATCCGCATTGAGATTACCCGACACGAGGATACGGATAACACCATCCTGTGGTATGAGGCGGATTTGCGCTTTGCCGAGCAAAGCCCGCTACAGTTTCTTGTGGCCAATGAGGATAAACCCGGCAAGGGATTTTATTATCCTGAACGGCTGATCCGCGATCACAAAGCGGTTTTCGGCATCAATGACGATCAGTTCGGCCATCGGGTGTATAACCATGACACCACGGGCATCATCATCCGCAACGGCGTCGCGCTGTATACCAAAACCAACTCCAGCGGCAACTTGGGCTGGCCCACGCTGGATACCGCCGCCTTTTTCCCGGATGGCACCATGCGCGTTTTTGCCAGCGAGGATCATACAGCGGACGAATACCTGCAAATGGGCGCGCAAACGGTGCTCAGCTTTGGCCCGTGGCTGGTGAAGGACGGCGAAACCAACCCGTTGCTTGCCAAGTATTTCAAAACACGCGAGCCGCGATCCGCGATAGGCATGGTGGAGCCGTACCACTTTGTGGTGGTGTCGGTGGAGGGCCGGGAAAAGCGCAGCCGCGGCGTTGGCGTTCAGTGGCTGGCGGACCGGATGCAGGAATTACACGCAACTGAGGCGATGAACCTGGACGGGGGTAAGACCTGCTGTATCGTTTTTATGGGCAAGAAGCTGGATACCACCAACCCCACAGGAGCGGTGCGCAGCGGCCGCAGCGTGTCGGGGATGATCGCGCTGGGTACCTCCGAACAGGTGCCGGACTATACGGGGCTGGAGTAATCCCCCGCATAAGGGAATCGGTCGGGTGCCGGGGCGAACGTTCGAGCGCGCCGCATCCCCTGTATGGCAGCTGGTTTAGATATAAACATAAGAGAGCGCCCCTCATGCGGTTCGTGAGGGGCGCTTTGCGCAACGCTGCATTTTAGCCGGGGTAGGGCCACGCGACCGGCGCGGGAACTTCGCCCGTAAACCGGGGTTGTACCGGCGCATGTGAATGCGCAGTATGGACTACGCTGTAAGGGCCATTCCCAAAGGCTGCCCCACGGCCACGCTTCGAAGGCCGCGCCGAACAGCGGCACGGCACAAGCACACTCAAGAGCCATGCCGTATGAGCGCGCCTCAAGGGCCGCGCCGCACAACCGCAACACACAAGCATATTCAAGGGCCGCGCCGCGCGACTGTGCCGAATAAACGGTGTCGCCGCGGATCGCTGTTACTGATACGGATTGGCCTGGCGGCTGCTCAGGAAGGCGCACAGCTTTTTCCAGATTTGTTGGGTTGCCAGAAACTGCTCATAGTGTTTTTCAACATTTCGATGATAGCTTTCCAACTCTTTGGCGATATTCATGAACTCTTCCCGTTCAAAATATGCGCACAATTTTGGCAGCGTATCGGAAAGCTGGGCGCGCATTTCGGCAATCCGGCCCGCGTACTGGTCCCGTTGGGTAATGTAGAGCAGCAGCGGCTTGTAGCGAATCCATCCGATGCAGGCTTTGTAAAACCTGTCCACCACCGGCGCAGCGTCGGCTTTGATGTACCGCAGTTGAATGGGCAGCACGCCGTCCAACAGGTGATTATAGGTGGAAAAGCCATCGTGAAATGCGTAGCAGGGCACGCGTAAAACGGTGCGCTCGCTCAGGCAGGTGCTGAGGAAAGTATCCTCGCCACGTGCGCCCGGCGGGTTGTAAAACGGGAAAACCCGATCCGGATCTCTTAGATTGATGCAGAGATTTGCCCCGGTGATGAACTTCGCACGGTGGATTTCCGGCACCTCATACGCTGTGTCGCTGGTGAGCACACGGGTATCCGCATAGGTGACCCCGCCGCCGTTCATCACGGCGCGCACGGCATCCCAACTGACAATGTCGTTGCTGATGGCTTCTATAAAACGTTGAAAATCCGCTTCCGACAGACGCTCGTTAAATTCAAGATACGGAATAGGGGATATATAGCCGCAATGATAGCCGTTGGTGATGTCCGCGTGCCGGATATTATTCAAATGCGTAGAGAGCACCTGTTGCCCGCCCCATACGGCTGTTTTGCGTGTTTTGGTTACGGCAACCGGGTATTCGTCATCATCCAGAAACAACAGAGCATCCATGCCGTGTTTGACTGCCGAAAAAAGGATTGCGTTGCGTTTGGCCGCGTATCCGCTCCCAAAAAACAGACGGGCTTCCTGTGGGTCGATCACGGCTTGCCTCACAAGGTCGGCGATATCTTCCTGTATGCTGGCATTGCCAAGATAGTGAATCTCGTTAACCAAGCCCAGCAAATCTTTTTTTACGTTGGTGTAGTTGGCGGCTGTGGTATTGGAGTATTTCAAATCATATGCGATAAACAGGTCCAGGCTGATATTTTCCCGCTCGGTCAGTCCGCTTTCTTCCCAATTGTAAATATAGGTTTTCAAAACTTTTTTGAAGCTTCCGCGTCCTGTCGCAAAGCCAATGCCAACCTTCATTTGTTTTCCATTATCCATCGGGTCTCCCCTTTCTCCTGCGCAGTTTGCGATGGACCGCAGGCGATCGCGTCGTTTTTGGCGGTTAAAGCGGTATCCAAACAAAGGGGTCGCCGCTTTGTGGGTAGCCCCCGCCGAAAGTGAGTGTAAAGCTCAAACAGAATCCGTCCGTCCATGAAGTGCGGTGCCTCATCTAAAAGTATAGAGCACCCTTTGGGGAATGTCAATTTTACCGCTGGCGATGGTTCATGAACCTTGACAGTGGATGGATTTCGCTGGAAGCCCCCCTGCTGGGGCCGGGCGGAGTTTGCGCGAGCTTGCGGGTTTTCCGCGCTGGCGGGGGGATGGGATCGGCCATTCATGCTGTGTGGCGTCTGCCCGATCAATTCTCATCAGATACACAGGCGGCCACTCGCGTTTGCGCGTGGCCGCCTCAGATTGTTTAGGAATGGCGCAATGTGCCATTGCCGCTCGCCTCATAGCCCTGCGGGCTGTTCGCGCGCTTGCTGGTTACACGCTGCGGCGTTGGGCTTGGGGCGCTGCCCCAAACCCCGGCAAGGGCTTCGCCCCTGCGCCCCACAAGGGCTTTGCCCTTGACCCGGCTCCGCTGCGGCGGGGGACGGCTAGTCGAATATCCCTTACAGTGTGCCATTGCCGCTCGCCTCATAGCCCTGCGGGCTGTTCGCGCGCTTGTTGGACTTACGCTGCGGCGTTGGGGTTGGGGCAACGCCCCAGCCCCGGCAAGGGGCTTCGCCCCTGCGCCCCACAAGGGCTTTGCCCTTGACCCGGTTCCGCTGCGGCGGAGGTTTGGCTTTCAATTTGACAATGCGCTATTGTCGCTCGCCTCATAGCCCTGCTGGCTGTTCGCTCGCTTGTTGGACTTACGCTGCGGCGTTGGGGCTGGGGCGCTGTCCCAAGCCCCGGCAAGGGGCTTCGCCCCTGCGTGCACTGCCCCAGGAAAAACGGACATTGCCAAGAAGCCTCCCAACGTAGGATAAT
>DAOPZY010000100.1:0-4036 GCA_035353615.1 Candidatus Limiplasma sp. | reverse complement strand
GAACGATTTGCGCACGCCATCCTTCTGCACGTCGATACGCCAGTGTTGTTTATCCTCGTACCAGCGGGCTTCATTTTTGCGCAATGGCATCTTCTATCCACTTCCTCATACGATCGTCAACAGACGCGGCCAGCAGGTCGCCCGGCGTGAATCCGGCGACAAGCATCCGGCATGCCTGCTGGGCAAAGTAGCCAGAATAGCCGCCCCTGTACCATAAACGTAGGGCGGCAAGCTGCTTCTCACGGAATGTTAGCGACCTCACAGCCTTTCTCCGCACTTCCCGCAATACTTTTCCATATCATACCATTTTACGAAAGTCACTTACCTATCTGCTTCCAGTAGGTTAGTTCCATATCGCCCTGCTTAAACTCTCCATTATCGCCCACAATGAAAAGCCCATATTGAAAATCACGCTTGCGGGCTTTCACGGCAATCAAATCTCCAGAAGATAAGCGAAACGTGACGTAAAAATACAATATCCCATTATGTTTTTCAACGATCGTCCCGTCTTGCGGTTCTGCTTTTTCGGCTATGCGATAAGCTGTTTTAGTTCCAGTGTTGAGGGCAACCCAAACAGATAAACATCCAAGGACGGATATCAGTAGAAAAGCGCTTAACATGCTTCTGTTCCCTTCTGTGTTCCTCTATTTTCCATATCATACCATTATCGGGCAAGTTTTTCCACCGCTACATATAGACCCCACGTGTCAAAATCTCCCACATCTTGGACTTGACGTGTCGCGCCGACAGGCGTATGCTTAACGCAAACATCAGTTCCCTATAAGGAGGCGTGCAGATGGACTTCTACACGGAGGAAATTGTCAGGATGTTGGGGGTACTATCACACGGTGCCATCAGGCGAATATACAACCTGGTCAAACGGCTGTACGAAAAAGAGCAAGGCATTTAGCCAAGCTCTTTTTTTATGCGCGTAATGAGTGCATCGATTACGTCCAGTTCGGCACTTGACATCCCGGCCAGCGCGGAGATCATGGCGCGGGTTGCGGGGTGCTCTTCGCTGGTCATGAGGTCATCCAGCTCGGCAAGCGTTGCGTCAGTATCGGCTCCGTACATTTCACCGGTGCCATATTTTAGCCAATCGTAATCTACTCCAAACTCCCGACAGATCAAGCGGAGTGTAGGCTCTGGCGGAATAACGCGCCCAATTTCATATGATGTTATAACCTCTCGCGGAACACCAAGTCTTTGCCCCAAATCGGTCTGCGTCATCTTGTTCCCCTGCACTTTGCGTATTTGCTTTATTCTATCTCCAATATTCATAACAAACCTCCTTCCAAAAACATTATACACCATTAAATGTTACCGTCAACACATTTATTTTTGAAAAAGGGTTGACATACCCATTTTAATGCGTATAATGTGATTATGGTAACAAAGCACCCCACCCCGGGGGACAGAAAGGCGGTAACACAATGACAGCTAAAGAAAAGACAGTTTATGCTGACTGGAATCGCAAAATGACGAAAAAGTCTGATGAGCGCGACCTGCAATTCAAGCTCATGCAACAGCTTTTCGAGGAGCGCGGAGGCGGAAAGTCTACCTGCTCGCTTGATTACAACCTCGAATATCTGCTCGGGAGCAGCGATGAAAGCACGAGAGGCCGCGCGCTTAACATCTGGCGGCGCTATCACGAAGCTGACGCGCAGTATATGGCGATGTGCGAACTGGCGCAGGCTCTCGCAAACATATAATCCCGCCTGACGAGGCCGGACGGCTCCCGGCCGAAACCCCGCAAGGGGTCGCGGATAGCCGCAAGGAGGTGAACAGGATGCAGACCCAGCAGACCAGCCCGCGCGAAAAGGCAAAACGGATCCGGCTGACCATGGCCGAGATTAAGAAGCTGCCTCGCGAGTACCAGCACGAGATTGCCGGAGCTATCCGGCTGCTGGAAATCCAGCGGAGCAAGCAACCGGCGTAACGCACACGGCGGACGGGAGGAGGTGAAACAACATGGCAAAGACCCCCAGCGAGATCATGCGCGACCAGCTTGAACAGCTTAGGAAACTATCGGAAGAATCGCCGCTTAAGGAAACCGTTATAGAGCTTTCTTACGCGATGGCGGCGGTGTACGAAGCAAGCAAGTAAATCCGGCTGTCGGACGGTGCCCAACTAGCGAACACAGGGAGGGGAGGGGAGCAACATATTCGGTCGCAAGAAACGGTTGTCTGTCAAGCAAGCGGTGGCTGTAAACCGCCAGATGTTGGATGATTCTCTGAAAGCACTAGCTGCGTCAATAGCTGGTAGGCAAACGACTGACACAGCGCAACCACCTTTGAAGAAAGATATTCTTCCTCCGGCGGCATCGTAATCCCAAGTTTTCTGAACGCGTCGGCGTTTGCAGACAGGGTGTTTGCACCGGCAGACTCTACACAAACACGGATAGTTTCAATACTCAGATCAAGTATCGACAAACGGATCAACTCCTTTTCCCACATTCTACCACTCCGACAACCAGAACATCAACCGAACAGGAGGAAACCCATGAACGAAATCAAGGTATTTGAAAATGCCCAACTTGGCGCGGTGCGCACCGTCATGGTGGACGGGGAACCGTGGTTTGTCGCCGCAGACGTGTGCAAGGTGCTTGACCACAGCAACGTGACGATGGCGCTTGACAGACTGGACGCTGACGAACGGGCTAAGTTCAACTTAGGCCGTCAGGGAGAGACAAACATCGTCAATGAATATGGCCTGTACGCCCTTGTCCTCGGCTCCCGCAAGCCGGAGGCCTCCACCTTCAAACGCTGGATTACTCACGACGTTATCCCCGACATCCGTAAGCATGGCCTGTACGCTACTCCTGAAACCGTGGAGGCGATGCTGGGCGACCCTGACACCATGATCGCCGTGCTCACCGAGTACAAGCGCGAACGCGCCGAGCGAATCCGGCTGACGGAACAGGCCAAGAAGGACGCTCCCAAGGTGCTGTTTGCGGACAGTGTAACCGCCAGCGACACCACAATCCTGATCGGCGAGCTGGCAAAGCTGCTCAAGCAAAACGGGTACGAATCGGGTCAAAATCGGCTGTTTGAAACGCTCCGCAAAGAGGGCTATCTGATCTCCCGCAAGGGATGCGATTACAACATGCCTACCCAGCGGAGCATGGAAATTGGGCTGTTCACCATCAAGGAAACGGCGATCACCCATTCCGACGGGCACGTAACCATCAGCAAAACCACGAAAGTAACCGGCAAGGGGCAAGTTTACTTCGTGAATCGTTTCTGCCGGAAGGAAAAATCAGCGTGAACCCGATTGGATGCGGAGGCTAACACAATGCGAGGACTATACCAAGCCCTGAAAGGGATTGCCCTTTCAAACGGATACACCCACCCGCAGCTTGCCCGCGCCGTAGGGATGGCAACAGGAACATTTCGCTCCCGGATGTGCGGCACAACCCCGTTTACCGCAAACGAAATGTACAAGCTGTTGGATTTCTTCCGAATCCCGCATTCAAGACTACATGAGATATTCCCGCCAGACGGGAAAAAGGAGGCGTAAACCAATGCCGTTGCCAGCAGTCGTTCTTGCCCATCAGCAGGGCGTTGGGCTGTCGGCCTACCGCCGCCGTGTGCAAGCCCTAACCGTGGTGGTTGACAGGCAATACACACTACGCGGCGAGCGTAGGCGGTCGTGCAGGGGCAAAGAGATTGTCGTGTGGCACGCCTGCACGTTTGGCCGCGAGATAGGCGAGATCATGCCAAGCACACGGCAGTCTGACGTTGCAGCAGAACTTCGGCGGTACATCAACGATGGCGGCGCGAGCAGAATGATGGATGTGCCGGACGTACAACAGGAGGTAGGAGATGTTTAATCTATGGCGTGAACGTCGCCGCATTGCCCGGATGCTGCGATCATGCCCAATCTACAGGGTACACCGGGCGGCGTATCACAACCCAACCGTGATGCGGATTCTCCCCGGGAGGTGGCTGCGGTGAAGGATAACGGCATCTGGTTGGGGCTAGTGATTGCGATCCTGATCATCACACTGGGCATGTTGCAGGGGGTTGCACTGGCA
>DAOPZY010000099.1:0-4086 GCA_035353615.1 Candidatus Limiplasma sp. | reverse complement strand
CGAAATCATCAGCGTAAAACGCCGGCCGTAGTCCAGCACATCCGCGTCCTGCGTAAACAGGCTTAGCAGCGTGCGCGCAAACAGCATCACAACGGCGCTGATAACGGCGGTAATCACCAGCGACAGAATCAGCGCCTGTTTGGTGCCTTCGCGGGCCCGCTTCATGTTGTGCGCCCCGTAGTTTTGCCCCACAAAGGTGGTGGAAGCCATCGCAATGCTTTGCACCGGCACCAAAATCAGCGCGTCCAGTTTGCCGTAGCTGGACCAGCCGGCCATGCACACCGAGCCGAAGGAATTGATGTACCCTTGCACAAACACGTTGGAAAACGATGTGACCGCCTGTTGAATGGCGGAGGGCATGCCGATATTCAAAATCTGCCGCATGATTTCGGGCGAAATGCCCAGATGCTTCCATCGGATTCCGTAGGGCGCGTTGTCCTGTGACAGCACCACCAGAATCAGAATGGCGGATAGCAACTGCGCAATAATGGTCGCGTAGGCAACTCCCGCCACGCCCATATGAAAAGTGAGCACAAACACCAAATCCAACACCGTATTGACAATCGCGGAAAAGCACAGAAAGTATAACGGCCTGCGCGTATCCCCAACGGCTTGCAGGATGCCCGCGCCCATGTTGTAAATCAGCAGGCCGGACACCCCCGCGAAGTAAATGGTCAGGTAGGTTTTTGCCTGACCGTACACGTCCTCCGGCGTGCCCATCATTTGAAGGGCAGGGTCCACAATGCACAGCCCCAAACCGGTCATCAGCACGCAAAGCGCGAAGGATACCGTAATGGTTGTGTGCACGGCGTCGTGCAGCTTGCGGTGATCGTGGGCGCCGTAACACTGTGAAATCACAACGCTTGCGCCTGTCGCAAGCCCGGCGCAGAAGCCTACCAGCATGTTGATGATGCTGCCCGTGCTGCCAACCGCCGCCAGCGCTTCCTTACCCACAAACCGGCCCACAACGATTGTGTCCACCATATTGTACAATTGCTGAAAAACCAACCCAATGACCATCGGGCCTGAAAACTCCAATAGCTGTTTCCAGATCACGCCGCTGGTCATATCCGCATCGGTCTTTCTGAGAAGCTTCTGCGTAGCGTTCACTCCCAAAACCCGGATGGGTCAAATGTGTGTTCGCTTAGCATAGCACAAGTGTGGAAATCGGTCAAATTGGTTCCATCCTGTATTTCATTGGTTAGACCGCCAATGGCTGGGCGGATAGGGACGAGAAAAGGGCGAGTCCGGCTTCGCCTTTTGCTCGGGCCAGCAGGCGCTGGTTTTGCCGATACGGCTTGAATTGCCATCCTACTTGGATTCTGGTATAATCAAACCGGATTCCCACCAACGCTGGAGATGAAATCATGGAAGCGAAAACAAACGCAATGCGCATTCTGGACGGGTTAAAACTGCCTTATCAGGCACATACTTACACGGCGGTGGAAGCGCTGAGCGGCGTTGAGGTTGCCGATCAACTGGGGCTTGCCCGGGGACAGGTTTTCAAAACGCTGGTCACCGTGGGCAAATCCAAAAAATATTACGTGTTTATGATCCCGGTCGCGCTGGAACTGAACCTGAAAAAGGCGGCGCTCGCCACCGGGGAAAAGGCGATTGAAATGATAAAGGCCAAGGATCTGTTGCCGCTGACCGGCTATGTGCACGGCGGCTGCTCACCCATTGGCATGAAGAAAGTGTTCCCCACGCTGATTGACCAATCTGCGCTCGCGCAGGGCAAGATTTTCTTCAGCGCCGGGAAAATTGGCCTTCAGGTGGAGATGCCGCTCAGTATTCTGCAAAAGGTGTTGCCGGTCGAGCCGGCGGACCTGACCTGACTGCAAACATTTGCCACAGGAGGCTACAGCCCCAAGGGTAACATGGTTACGGCAAGTGGCCGGGGCATTCGCTGAACTTGAAGCACTGCCCAAGCTGCCTCTATACTGGAACGCTTTGCCGGCAACCGAGGCCCATCAATCCGCTTGCTGATTCCCGGAATAGGTAAACTGCTTGTTTTTTCCAACATATTTTGATATGCTCTGTGGGCCGGCTGAACGGACGCACGGAAGGGGCCGAGGTTATCACATGCTTGCGATTCTACCGCTTAACGAAGAAAACCGCGCGCACTTTAACCGGGTGGATGCCCGATTCCTTGCCGGCGACCGGCTTCGGCTACACATGGCGCGAAACGGATTCGCTACGGATTACAGCCCGCTTCCATCCGCGGAATGGCGCACCGTGAAGCCGTTCCCCGCAGATGTGGACGTTTTGCTGAAAAACCCGCGCGTGGCCTGTTACTTTGCGCTGGCGGACGGGCAACTGGCGGGGCAATGCGTGGCGCGGCTTGGGCCGCACCGCCTGTGCGAGCTGCTGGACATCCGTGTGGATAGCCGCTTTCGCAGGCAAGGGGTGGGCACGGAGCTGCTCAACGCATACGTGCCGTGGGGCGAAAGCCTTGGCTGCGTGGGGTTTCGGGCGGAAGTGGCCGACTGGCAATCGGTTGCGGCTCAGTTTTTGGAAGGGGCGGGCTTTACGTTGGGCGGCGTGGATCGGCTCCTGCATAACGGGCAACCCGATCAACTGGCGTTGCTGCCCGCAATGCGGGAAAGCGTGCTTTTATACTATCAGTTTTGGAAATGAGTGTGGATACGCGGATGATGAGATTACAGAAATATCTGGCCCTGTGCGGCGTGGCGTCGCGCCGCAGCGCTGAAAAGATGATTGCCGAGGGCCGCGTAACCGTGGACGGGATAGCCGTAACGGAAATGGGCCATACCGTAACAGACGGCCAGCAAGTTTGCGTGGATGGCCAGCCGGTGCTTCCGGAGGCAGAAAAGCACTACCTGATGTACCATAAGCCTGCCGGCGAGGTGACGACCGTTACCGATCCCGAAGGGCGCGCCACGGTGCTGGATAAATTCCGTGATTATCCCGTGCGCCTGTACCCGGTCGGTCGGCTGGATTACGACAGCGAAGGCCTGTTGCTATTGACCAACGACGGCGAACTGACCGAGCATATGCTGCACCCGTCGCGGGAGGTGGAGAAGGTCTATCTGGCGCGGGTCAGCAATCAGGTGACCCCGGAGGAAGCGAAACGGCTGGAGCGCGGCGTGATGGTGGACGGCCGGGTCACCAGCAAGGCGAAGGCGCGCATCCTGAGCGTGCAACCGATGTATACCGAAATGATGATCGCCATTCACGAGGGCAGAAACCGGCAGGTTCGGAAAATGGTCGAATCCATCGGGCACGAGGTGGTGCTGCTGCGGCGCGTTCGCTTTGGCCCTTTGAAACTGGATGATCTGCCGCGCGGCATGTGGCGGGCGTTAACCCAGGAAGAAGTGCAGGCGCTGAAACGCCTGTGAAAACTGCTCAGTATTGGTAAGGAGGAATGGCGTATGGCTAAAAAGAAAGGGATTCTGGATTCCATTGGCAAAACCATCGGAAATCTAGATTTGGGGGATACCGTGAAGGACGTACTGGGCAATGCGGACATCGGCGACGCGATCAGCGGCCTGCTGGGCAAGGAAACCGAGAACGCTTCCACTTCGTCCTCCGGGCTGGCGGACGCGTTTAGCGGGTTGCTGGGGGGCAGCGGCATGGCGCCGACTGAAAGCGACAACGCCACATCCGGTATTGCCGGGGCGTTGGGGAATCTTTTGGGCGGCGGAAGCTCCCAATCCTCCACAGCCAATCCGGTTACGGAAGCGATATCCGGGCTGGTTGGCGGCGCCGGTAAAAGCGATATCGGCGATACCATCAGCCAACTGATTGGCAACGATACCATTGACGACGCGATTGGCGGCGTGCTGGGTGACCTTTTAGGTAAGAAAACCGCTCAGAAAAAAACCGGCGCCAAGAAAACCACCGCCACAGCGAAGAAAAAGACGACCGCGACCGCTAAAAACACCGCCACCAAGAAAACAAACGCCAAGACTGCTACGGCAAAAAAGACGACCGCGACCGCCAAGACAACTGAGGCAAAGAAAACGACCGCGACCGCCAAGACAACTACGGCAAAGAAAACGACCGCGACCGCCAAGACAACTGCGGCGAAGAAAACGACCGCGACCGCCAAGACAGCTGCGGCGA
>DAOPZY010000098.1:0-4194 GCA_035353615.1 Candidatus Limiplasma sp. | reverse complement strand
GATCACGTCTGTCCAGAATTGCTTGACAGCACCGGCAATCAGCGGGCCGCGCCACGCCACTGGGTCGGTTTCGTTTTCCGTGAGCAGATTCAGGGACATCACCTGGATGCCGGTCTGTGTCTTCATAGGGTAAAGCCCAAAGCCATCGCCGTCCGCATGCCCATGCAGACCAAAGGCGGTTGGAATGGATGGACCGGTGATATCCGCGTCCAAAATGGCAGTATTTAGCCTCTGCCGCCGGGCAAGAACAGCAAGCATGGAGGTAACCAGGCTTTTACCGACGCCGCCCTTGCCGCTGACAACGGCGATCACCTTTTTGATGTGGCTTGCCTCATGCGGCTTGACCAACAGGCTTTCTTTTTCCCTTTCGTTACAGCTTTCGCCGCAGCTTTCACATTGATGGGAACAGGATTCACTCACACTTCTTCCTCCTCAAATGATGATTTGCTGCCCAGCAGCCAGATATTGCAACTGATCTCCCATGCGCGCCTTGAGATATTCATATTGCGTTAGGCCTGTGCAATGGCAGGTATAATACTGCGTATCCGCTTGCGCCAGCACTTGCGCCGCCTCGTCCAGAACCGTGTGTTCAGCGCCGGCCGGATCGACTTTCATGAAGTGGAACCCACCGATAAGCACGTCTGGCGTAAACCAGCTCATGATATTCAGGATGCCCTTATGGGAGCAGCCGCTGATGAGCACGCGCTTGCCCTGTTCTTGGATCAGCAAGTATTGCTCGTGGCGAAAATCATCCGGCAACAGCGCGTTATTGCGTAACGTGTTCAGACCGTAACTATCCATCACGAAGGGTCGTGCGCGTTCGTTGCATGCGAATATCACCAACTCTTCATCGAGCACAAGCTGTTCTTCGACTATGCGAAGACGAGTATGCCTGTTTAGCTCCGGCTTTAGCCCAATGTAGCGCTCGGTGCCGGAAAAGCAGGGATCAAACGCGTACTGACTCACGTACACAGGTGCTTTGCCATTAACGGCAAGGAACGCCTCCAGACCGCCGCCATGGTCGTAATGCCCGTGGGAGAGCACCGCGACATCCACCGCCGCAAGATCAATGCCCATTTTTTCAGCGTTAGCGATAAAACCATCCGACTGCCCCATATCAAAGAGGATGCGGTGTTGCTCTGTTTCGATGTGAATACTCAATCCGTGTTCCGACAGGAAGCCCTCCGAAAACGGGGTGTTTTCCATCAGCATGCTGATTTTCATGCGGCGCCTCCTTGCAACTGCTTCATGGTTTGGGCATACACCTTTTGCAGCGCGTCACGCGCAGGGCATGGCACATCCGCCAAGCTCATCCCTACGTTGATGGCCATCGAAGCCTGATGATCGTAAGGAATCCGCCCCACAAAGGGAATGCCGTGCGCTTCACAGAACTGCTCAATCGCTTCGGTGTTTTCAAGGCTTACATCAGCTTTGTTCACACATACAACCGTTCGTGTACCGAGGATTGCGGCTGTTTTCAGGATACGCTTTAAATCGCTGAATCCCGATAGCGATGGTTCCGCGACAATCAGTACCATATCCACGCCGCTGATAGAAGCAATGACTGGGCACCCAATGCCGGGAGAACCGTCGATGATGGCTAGTTCTTTGTCCGGCGCGGCTTCCGATAGCGCAGTTTTAACGGCGGCTACGAGCTTGCCGGAGTTGCCCCGCCCCATACGCAATGTGGCGGTAGAAAAAACGCGCTTGCCACGGTACAGTGCTTGAATACCAGCGATATCTGCCTCCAGAGTTACCGCCTGCTGCGGGCAAACATACGCGCATACGCCGCAACCCTCGCAGGCGTATTCGTTCACGGCATAGCGCCCTGCCTCAAATCGGATGGCGTGAAATCGGCAAGTGTTCGCACACAGGCCGCATCCGACGCACTTTTCGGGTTGGATCGTTGCCTTTTGCGAGCCGTAATATGTCGTTTGCTCTGGCTTTGTATCCATTTGAACCACCAAGTGCAAATTGGGCGCGTCCACATCGCAATCCGCGAAAGCCTCCGCTTTTGCAAAACCGATGAACGCGGCGGCAGTCGTGGTTTTTCCGGTGCCGCCTTTCCCACTGAGGATTAACAGCTTTTTCACAGTTTCACCTCCGCTTCAATGCGCTGGAGTAACGTATCAAACAGCACGCGGCTGCTTTCGTCATGCTCATAGGCGATCTGCGCGGCGGCGTTGAGCTTGGCGAGTGTTTCGCTGTAGGGAATGCGGCACAGCACGCGAATGCCGCTTTGGCGGCAAAAACCCTCCAGTGGTTCATACGGGTCTTCCATCTTATTGATCACGATGCCGCAAGACTTTTTAAGTAACCTGACCATTTCAACGACCATTTGTAAGTTATGCAGGCCGAAGGCCGTAGGCTCGGCGACAAGCACACAGTAATCGGAAGCGGATACGCTCTCCAAAACCGGGCAACCGCTGCCAGGTGGGCAATCAATGACGGTATGCCTCTCCCCGGTAAGTCCCTCCGCAAGCGCAGCGCGTATCACGGGTACGGCGGATGCTTCACCAAGGTTCAAAACGCCGGTAACAACGCTTACATCCCCAAACGCGCCATGCTCGATTCGTCCTACAGGGTGCCCGTGTTCGGCAACTGCACCCGCAGGGCATACCAAAACGCACCCGCCGCAGCTGTGGCAGATTTCCGGGAATACCTTGGGCTTGCCCTTGATAAAGGCCAACGCGTTGAAGCGGCAGAAATCGACGCACTTCCGGCAACCGGTACACTTGTCCGTATTAAAATCGGGCAGTAGCGTATGAACCGGGTTCGCTTGAATATGCTCCGGTTTCAAGAAAAGGTGGCCATTGGGTTCCTCCACATCGCAATCGATGTAGGTTGCGTTCTGTGTGGCGACCGCCAGATTCACTGACACGAAGGTTTTACCGGTACCGCCCTTGCCGCTGAGCACGGCGATCTTCATTGTTTATGATGGAAACCGGCATGAAAGCTTTCCAGCTTTTCGAGCTTCCCCTCCGTAAACGCGGCAAGATTCTCCCTAGCAGTTCTGCCTTGGGCCTTGTAAATCTGAATATCTGCGGCAAGTAGCACTTCGGCCGCGTTTTCGCCGCCGCGCACGGTGATAAGCACGTTGGCTGTGTGATCGACTACGAACTGCGCGGCCTTGATGCCCGCGCCACCCTCGGCGTTCGCGGCAGGGTTTTTTATTATTTGGGTTTCATCTGTTACGGTGTTGTGAAATAAAAACCAGGGCGCTCTGCCAAAAGAAACGCAGATGCTGGGTTCTGCATTGTTTTCATTCACTGGGATCGCAATGATCATGGGGTGATGTCCTCCCTTTCCGGATGGGGTTGGCCGCACCGGTGCCTTCGGCACCCGCCGCAGCCGCAATAGGCTTCTTTCCCTTCACAAAGATGGTACTCGCCGCCTTCTATTCGAAGCGTGCGGCCATCGACCAAAGCATCGGCGATTTTCTTTCGGGCGTTGTTATAAACAAGCTGCACCGTGGTACGCGCGATTCTCATGTACCCGCTGCATTCTTCCTGCGAAAAACATTCGTGGTCAATCAGCCGGATGGTCTCATATTCATCCACTGTCATCACTACGACCTCATCCGACAGGCAAGGTGCATTGACTGGAGCAAACTCCTTGACGGGCGGCAGGCAGCACACCATTCTCCATTTCTTGGGTCGCGGCATGTGATTATCCTCCTGTTCAAAGGATCAAAGCGTCCTTTGGCCCTTTGTCCTTATGTCAGAGCTTTTCCAACTGCTTGTCGACCTCGGCAAGGCGTTCCTGCAGAAGCGCTTTCTCCGCAGCCAGGTTTTCTCTGCTTGGCTGAGCGGGGTAAGGCATATTGCCTAACCCACGGCGCAGTCCATATCCATACGGCGCGTTGCCGACGTTACGGCACCTGCCGGTTCCCCAGCCTGTGCGCGGGCCACAGCCCATCGGGCCGGTTCCATCCATTCTTGGCATCATATTCACCTCCTTATAATTATTGACATATGTCATTAACAGGTCGAGCATATCACAGTAAATGGCATATGTCAATATTCCGTTTCAATTTTTTGAAATCTTTGATACTGGAAAGATCGCGCATGCGGTGTGAGTGAATTGATGAGACTTCAATTATTGATTTGAACGACCCGTTATGGGGGGTCACATCAAGGATTTTGCGCACATTTGTAGGAGCCCGAGCGCCAAGCAGTAGCCGCCAGATGATAT
>DAOPZY010000097.1:0-4323 GCA_035353615.1 Candidatus Limiplasma sp. | reverse complement strand
CCCAGTATGTGCCCGAAAGCGTGGTGCGCGCGATTGCGGAAAGGCAACCGTTGCGCGTGGTGTTCCGGGACAGCAGTTTTGCGGGCAGCCCGCAGAAGATTAACGTGACGGAGATTTTCAAGGTATTGGCGCCGAATACTAGCGTGAAGGTGATATAAAATTAGGAAGGTGTGATTGCGTGAGCACATTTTTAACAATTCTTGCTGGCGTAGTAATATATATCATTGGGCAAGTACTCCAAGAAATTTGGTTGTATCCATTACAACAATATAAGAAACTTAAAAGTGACATATCCTTCACATTGGCATACCTTGCTGATAAGATAGCAAGACCGATTCATGTAAATGATGATAACAAAGACCTAGTTATACAGTACCAGAATGCTGCAAACGATTTGCTGAAAATGGGTTGCCAACTTCGCGGTTTCCAAGAAACGATTTACTTTTTTCACATTGGGATTCCCAAGAAGAAGAAATTGATTTCTGCATCAAAGGAACTAGTCGATCTCGCAGCGGGTATATATCTTCAAGATGGAAGAGATACTTGTGACGCTGATGGTGCTTCGGCGATAGATGAGATTGTCGAGATGAACTTGCAGGGTGCAGCGAACGTGCGTAGTTTGTTGAGATTATACTCGCAGAGGGATGCCAAATGAAACTCCAATTTAAGCACCAGAAGTTCCAAGCGGACGCAGCCAAGGCGGTCTGCGATGTGTTCGCGGGGCAACCCTACCTGACCCCCACCTACCGCATCGATCAGGGGTTACAGAGCCGCTACGAGCAGACAACCCTTTCCGAGGATGTGCGCTTCACAGGTTGGGCAAACCAGCGGCTTGTGCCACAACTTACGGATGATGCGATACTGGAACACATCCAGCGCATCCAACGCGGGCAGCAGATCGCGCCCTCCCAAACATTGGAGGGGCGCTTTAACCTGACCGTGGAAATGGAAACCGGCGTGGGCAAAACCTACACCTACATCAAAACCATGTATGAGCTGAACCAGCGTTACGGGTGGTGTAAGTTTATTGTGGTGGTGCCCAGCGTGGCCATCCGCGAAGGTGTGTATAAATCCTTCCAGATCACGCAGGAGCACTTCGCCGAGGAGTATGGCAAGAAGATTCGCTTCTTCATCTACAACAGCACACAGCTGACCGAGATTGACCGTTTCGCGTCGGATAGCGCCATCAATGTGATGGTTATCAACAGCCAAGCCTTCAACGCGCATGGCAAGGATGCCCGCCGCATTTATATGAAGCTGGATGAGTTTCGCAGCCGCAAGCCCATAGATATCATCGCCAAAACCAACCCGATTGTGATCATCGACGAACCGCAATCCGTAGAGGGCAAGCAGACCAAGGAACGGCTGAAAGACTTTTGCCCGCTGTTTACCTTGCGTTATTCCGCCACCCCGCGCGAGCAGTATAACCTCATTTATCGGCTGGATGCCATGGAGGCGTACAATAAACGGCTGGTGAAAAAGATCGAGGTCAAGGGTATTGCCGAAAGCGGTACCACCGCCACCGAAGGGTATCTATACCTGCAAAGCGTGAACCTGAGCAGCGGTAACCCGACCGCGACCATCCAATATGATGTAAAGGGCGCAAGCGGTATCCGCAAGACGGTGCGAACGGTAGGCGAAGGGTTTCGCATTCACGAAAACTCCGGCGGGCTGGATGAGTACCAAAATGGCTACACGGTGAAAACCATTGACGGAAGGGATAACTCAGTGGAGCTGGTTAACGGCATAAAGCTGTTCGCGGGGGATGTGATCGGCCGCGTGAATGAGGATCAGCTTCGGCGAATCCAAATTCGGGAAACCATCCTTTCCCATCTGGAACGAGAGCGCTTGCTGTTTAGCCGTGGCATCAAGGTGCTGTCGCTGTTCTTCATCGACGAGGTTGCCAACTATCGGCAGTATAACGCCGCAGGGCAAGCCGTGAACGGCCCCTATGCCACCATGTTTGAAGAAGAGTATGCCGATTTGTTAGCCGCGTGGCAGACCGCTATCGGCGAGGATGCTTATCTGCAATACGTAAATGGCATCCTACCCGCTGATACCCACGCGGGTTATTTCTCCGTGGATAAAAAAAGCAATCGCATGGTCGATAGCAAGATGGGCGACCGGCAGGAGCGTACCTCGGACGATATGGACGCCTACGACCTGATTATGAAAAATAAGGAGCGTTTACTGGATCGCAAGGAGCCGGTGCGGTTTATCTTCTCCCACTCTGCCCTGCGTGAAGGCTGGGACAACCCTAACGTATTCCAAATCTGCACCTTAAAGCAAAGCGGTAGCGATGTACGCAAGCGGCAGGAGGTGGGGCGTGGTTTGCGCCTGTGCGTAAACCAGGAGGGCGAGCGCATGGATGCCTCCGTATTGGGGGAGGATGTGCAGCATATCAACATCCTGACAGTGATCGCCAGCGAAAGCTACGATAGCTTTGCCCGTGGCCTGCAAGGCGAGCTTGCGGAGGCTGTGGCGGATCGCCCGCGCACCGTCAGTGCTGCGCTGTTTACCGATAAAGTGGTTAAGGATGCTAACGGCATCGAGCAGGTTATTGAACCCGAGTTGGCGCAGGTGATTTACGAAGGGTTGATTATGAGCGGCTATGTGAAGCGAGGCGCGCTCACCGACAAGTTCTTTGAGGACAAAAAGAACGGCGCCGTAGAAGTTGCCCAAGAAGTGAAAACCTGCGCGCCAGATGTGATCGCCATTATCGAATCCATCTACGACCCGCGCGCCTTTGAAATCGGCAATGCCCGCAAAAACAATGTGGAGCTTAAGGTGAGTGCCGATAAGCTTGCCATGCCTGAGTTTAAACGGCTGTGGGCGAACATCAACCGCAAATCCGCCTACGTGGTCGATTTTGAAACCGATGAGCTGGTGGATCAATCCATCCGTGCCCTCAATGAGCACCTGATTGTATCAAAGGTATATTTTGAGATTGTGGATGGCGTGTTGGAAAGCATTAAATCTAAGGAAGCGCTAGTTACAGGCACAGCCTTCACCAAAAAGCACGGCGAAGCGCGGCAGGCGAAAATTTCCGCCAACGCAAGCGTGAAGTATGACTTGATTGGGAAAATCGTTGCCGAAACGGGGCTCACGCGTAAATCGGTCGTTGCCATTCTGCGTGGAATCCAGCCCTATGTGTTTGGCCAATTCAAGGATAATCCAGAGGAGTTCATCCTCAAGGCGGCGCAGCTCATCAACGAGCAAAAGGCTACCGTTATTATCCAGCACATTGCCTACAACAAACTAACAGCCGTATTTGACACGGATGTTTTCACCGAACCGACGCTCAAAGGACAGCTAGGCACAAACGCCATGGCCGCCCAGCATCACCTGTACGATTACATTCTGTACGACTCCACCAATGAGCAAAAATTCGCCGCAGAGCTAGACACCCGCAGCGAGGTTGCCGTGTATGTCAAACTGCCAAAAGGATTCTATATTTCCACTCCGGTGGGCAGGTATAACCCCGACTGGGCGATTGCGTTTCATCAGGGCGAGGTTAAGCATGTTTACTTCGTAGCGGAAACCAAAGGGAGCATGTCTACCTTGCAGCTCCGGGGTATCGAGGATGCGAAGATCCATTGCGCAAAGGAGCACTTCAAGGCAATCAGCGATGCCAATGTTGTGTTTGATGTGATTGATAGCTACAAGGCGCTGCTGCAGGTTGTGAATCAATAACCTAAGAGCAAAGTGTCATGCTTGGGGAGGGAAACAGATGAAGCTCTTTATTGGGCCGACAGACTATGACTGGTATTGTGAGCTTCGCGATCAGAACTTCGATGAAGTCAATTTTTGGCGTCCTGGCATGAGCCCCTTCCGAGCTTTACAACCAAACGATCTGTTCTTATTCAAATTAAAGAAGCCCTATTACGCCTATCGTTGGCGGAGGTTTCTTTGTCAGCTATTCCATGGTGCCCCTGGATTTGGCGTGGCAAGCGTTTGGCAAAAAGAACGGAACACAAACTCAAGCAGAATTTGTTGGCCGGATTATGAAGTATCGGGAAAAGAATCGCATTGATAGCACCCTACCCTCTGTTGGATGCATCATCCTAACACAACCCTTTTTCTTTCATAAAGATGCATGGGTCAAGCAACCTGCTGATTGGCCTATGAATGCTGTTGGGGGAATCGGGTATGATACCAATACCAATATGGAGGCGTTTCGCATCTACCAACAGGTACAGGAACACTTGTCGAATATTCATTTCGACGCCGCATCCAGTCAGACCATAGAGTCTAGATATACTGAGTGTATGACCAAGCATCGCTTGGGACAGGGAGCTTTTAGGATTGTTGTCACTGATCTTT
>DAOPZY010000096.1:0-4330 GCA_035353615.1 Candidatus Limiplasma sp. | reverse complement strand
CCCTAGACACCCTGATTAAGAGTCAGGTGCTCTACCAACTGAGCTAATGGTGCATGTTATCGGCATTTGTTTGATAACCGACGAAGATTATTATACGCATTTTTAGGCTGATGTCAACTATTTTTTATAAATATATCCCTTGCATCAAATGGCCATAGTTACATCCATCCACGTAGAAATCAAAAGCGAAACTATTCCGAGTGTCATCTGCAATCAGGCATAAACATGGCTTGTCCCGATTTTCAAATCCAAAAAGGTGCAGGTGGGTTCATTCTCGAAACCTTTCCCTGAGCCTTATGAAGCGCTGTAAACCGATTCCGGTTTGCACAGTTTCTGGTTGCGTTTCCCCGGAAAGGAGATAACTTATGAATGTATTAGTCGGTCAGTCAGGCGGCCCCACCTCGGTTATCAACGCGAGTCTTGCAGGGGTGTTTCAGGCGGCGCAGCGACGCGGAATCCCCCATGTATACGGCATGGTTAACGGTATCGCCGGTTTTCTGGAAGGCAGAACGGTGGATCTGTCCGCGATACTGGATAACAGTTTGGAAATTGAGCTGCTCAAGCGTACCCCTTCCTCCTTTTTAGGTTCCTGCCGTTTTAAACTTCCCAATGCGGCGGATGACGAAACTGTTTATCAGCGCATTTTTCAAAAACTGACAGAAATGGATATCGGTTTCTTTTTGTATATCGGCGGTAATGACAGCATGGACACCATCCTCAAGCTATCGGATTACGCCGCAGCCGTGAAAAGTCCCATTCGGTTTATGGGCGTGCCGAAAACGATTGACAACGATTTGTTTGAAACCGATCATACGCCGGGCTACGGCTCTGCCGCTAAATATATCGCTGTGGTTATGAAGGAAATCGTACGTGACGCTACGGTATACGGCAATCATTACGTAACCATTGTAGAAACCATGGGCCGCAACGCTGGCTGGTTGACAGCCGCAGCTGCGTTGGCCCGGGGTGACGATTGCGAAGGCGTGGATATGATTTGCCTGCCGGAAATACCCTTCAACGTGGAACACTTTATCGAAAAGGTAGCAAAGATGCAAAAAAAGCGCGCCTCCATCGTGATTGCTGTTTCCGAAGGCGTGAAGCTTGCGGACGGCCGCTACGTTTGCCTGCTTTCGGACGATGAGCGCCGCGTGGATGCTTTCGGGCATACCAACCTTACCGGTACAGCGCGTTATCTTGCCAATCGCGTGGCGCATGCGTTGCCCACCAAAACGCGTTGCATTGAGCTTTCTACGCTGCAAAGGTGTGCCGCGCACCTATCTAGTCGGGTTGATATTACCGAAGCTTATCAGGTGGGCGGCGCGGCGGTGAAAGCCGCGTTCGAGGGCCACACCGGCGAGATGATCGGCATCCGCCGTATCTCCAACGATCCCTATCAGTATGTTACCGAAGCGGTGGATGTGCACAGGGTAGCCAATCTGGAAAAGAATGTGCCCCTGGCTTGGATCAATGGCGAGCATACCGATATGCTGCCTGCGTTTTTGCAATATGCGCGCCCACTGATTCAGGCGGAGCTTTCGCCCATATTTATCGATGGTCTGGTACGCCACACCGTGCTGGACAGGGATAACGCCGACCTATCGGACAATCCACCGGTAAAGCAGTGAGTGATTCTCTCCCCGGTTTCTGTAGGTTATCAGATCCAGCCGATTTAATCATGGGGTCAGGTCGAAATATTCGTCGGGCTGTGTTGCTAAGCCCGTGCCATCGTTTGAAGCACAGCCTCAATGCCTGATGTTCCGAATTGTCCAATGCAACGTTAATGAACCGCCGGTAAATCAAATGGGGCGAATCGAATCACATATGGTGTCACGCCATTGACAGCCAAAGGCCGTCCATCTCATCTGGCGAGGTGGATGGCCTTTGGCATCCGCTTGAAACAATCATATATACTTTCAAAAACCCAATCATTTAACTACGCGACGGCTCGCTAACTGCAAAACCCTTGCGCTTGTTATCGTTGCCACCACCCCAAGTTATCGATTCTTACAGGCGTATCCATCCTGTCACGATCAAACCAAGGAACCGGCTGCCTGTTAAGCGTGGTTTGATCCTGTATCCTTACCCCCGCACATTCTCTTTTCAGTGTTCTGTAAAGGAAAAAGCCTTTCAAATCTGCCGATCCGTAAACCAGTTTACCGATTGCCGATGCCGCTCAATGTCACTTGGTTAATAGCCCTGCTCGGGAGGAAGGGTTTGCATCAGCGCAAAGAAATACTTTGGCTCTCCAGTACGAAAATACTCATACCAGGCTTCCAGCGTGTCAGGTTGAAAGACATCCAACTGCTCCATAATCTGCCTTGCCCACAAAAGCGCACCGGTGCAGCCTGCGGTAATAAGGCGGTCATCCGTAACCGACGGTTTATCAATGTAGTAGCTTTGCCCCTGATAGGCCGGGGCCATCATTTCCAGAAAACCCGGCCCATTGCTGGTATGCGGCCGATGGTTCAGTAGCCCCCGGTTGGCAAGGGCAACGGTTGCCCCACAAATAGCGCAAACCATAGCGTTTTTATACAGAAATTCGCTAGCTTTATCGATGATAGCCGCGTGCTTCGGATCTGTCCATGTATCTGCGCCCGGCAACAGCAACGCATTCTTTTCATCGATGATGATTTCATCCACCAGGCAGTCGGGGATAATCGTCATCCCGCCCATGGTGTGGATTGGCTCCCGAGAGACGCCAACGGTCTGCAGGGATACGCGTCGTGCGTTTTTTTTGAAAAATCGCCCTGAATGCAGTTCGGCCGTTACATATCCCATTTCCCAATCAGCCAGCGTATCCAACACATAAACATAAATAGTTGCCATCCGAAATCCTCCTCATTGCTGCATAGCCGTTTCAGCCCCGCCAGTGTATCCCTGAGCGTTTGCGGGTCTGATGCTTCCAACCTTCAGCTCGCTTTCCCCGTTCCATCAGAGCGTTAATCTCGCGCTTTCTAGCCCATTGCAGACCAGTCATCGCAACCATTTTGCCCCGCCTTGCTGGCAAGCCGGTTTGTTACGGTAAACTTATGATACCCGATTATTATTGACAACTATATGGCAACATTTTATGATGTGTTTGAACAAATTTGAGGGAGGCGATTCTGTGAAAGTGGACAGGCTGGTGAGCATGGTGATGATCCTGCTCGATCAAAAGCGCATCAGCGCCGAAGCTTTGGCGGCAATGTTCGAGGTTTCGCCCCGCACCGTATACCGCGATATCGCCTCGATTAACATGGCGGGTATTCCCATACAATCAACCCCCGGCGTGGGCGGCGGCTTCGAAATTATGCAGGCCTATAAACTGGATCGAAAGGTTTTTTCAAGCGCCGATCTTTCCGCTATCCTGATGGGGCTTTCCAGCCTTTCCAACATGATACGCGGTGAAGAACTTGTTAACGCCCTTGCGAAGGTGAAAAGTTTCATTCCCGCTGAACGCGCAAGGGATATTGAGTTGAAAGCCAATCAAATTCATGTCGATTTGCGGCCTTGGTCTGGTGAGCGTGATGTGAAGCCTTATTTAGAAACGCTAAAAATCGCTTTACAGGATCACAGGCTGCTATCGTTTGTATATACTGATCGACACGGGCAACAGACGACGAGAACCGCCGAGCCGTATCAGCTTGTGCTGAAGGGCAGCCATTGGTATTGGCAGGGATTTTGCTATTTAAGGGGAGATTTCCGCCTATTCAAGCTTTCCCGTACCACAAACCTGCGAATACAGCCTGCGATTTTTTCGCCGAGAAACCCACCAAAGCCGATTCTGGATTATTCCGATGAAATTGCGGCAATGCAGACTCCGATTGCGCTTCGCATTCATCGTTCAATTATGGACAGGGTTCTTGATTATTGCGCTTATGAGCATTTTTCACCCGATGGGGATGCGCATTACATTGTTCAATTTCCGTTTATCGAAAATGATTACTACTATGATCTGTTATTCAGTTTTGGGGATCAGTGCGAGTGCGTGGCACCGCTGCGGATTCGGGCCGAAATGAAGCGCAGGATTCATTGCTTGGCCGCGATATACGAAAAAGCGCCACAGTGTGTTGATGTTCTGACTTGATATGTCTGCGAACCTTATTTACAATCATCAGGTTGCCGCTGACAGTACAAAGGCATTCCCTGTTCACCGTATTGCACTCGGGATTGATCGTGTTTTTTTATTTCATAAATGATGTCTTGATATCCGCTCGGTCAAAAAATGATATGATTTTTGATTTGTCGCGCAGAAAGAACAATAGTCTGTCCGCTTATATAAATGAATTGCAAACAAAAAACCGCAGTAACTGTTCAACGCAGTTACTGCGGAATGATGGAATGCGGCGGC
>DAOPZY010000095.1:0-4387 GCA_035353615.1 Candidatus Limiplasma sp. | reverse complement strand
AGTGTTTGACTACGAATCAAAAGGTCGTGGGTTCGAATCCCGCCGGGCTCACCAAGGAAACCCTTGCAGAATAACGATTTTGCAAGGGTTTCTTTTTTGATTTTCGGAGGCTGCTACGAGTTGGGAGCAGAATTGGGAGCAGGTGCAGGTTGATTGACAAACGGATGCACGATAACAGCAAAGCCGCTAGGCATAAGGCCCAGCGGCTTTTTCTATCTGAGTTGGGAAAAGGTGCAATGGAGCGCACGGCGAAAACGGGGAGCATCTGAAAACCAGAATTTACATCATGATTGGTTCGGGAGTTTGACGGCGCGATCCATGATAGAACCCATGACGTCGGCGCTGGCACGGTCACGTTTGCGGACGGCGTGCGCGTAGACTTTCAGGGTGACTTCTGCGTTGTCATGGCCGAGGCGCGAGGAAACAGAAACAACGTCCACGTTGTTGGAAAGCAGAATGGTGGCGTGGGAATGCCGCAGGTCGTGAAAGCGGACGTCGGCAAAGCCATTTTTGTCCGCGAATTTGCGCCATTGCTTGCTGGGGGTGTCGTGGTGCTGCGGGGAGCCGTCCCAGTTGCAGACGATGCGGCCAACGCCGCGCCAGCGATCCCCAAGGACGGACGCGCAGTATTCCTGGTAGGCGCGCGTCTGCTCCAGCAGGAGAAGCATCCCGTCGGGAAGGTCAACGATACGGTCGGAAGCGTCGGACTTGGTGTAGCCAATGAAGCTGCCTGCGTCGGGCGAGTATTTGAGGGCGCGGGAGATATCAATATAGCCCTCCCGAAAATTCACATCATCGAACGTGAGCGCGCCGACTTCGCCCAGCCGGAGGCCGCACAGAAGGGCGAGCAGAACGGCGGCGCGGAAGGTGACGTTTTCTTCATGCGCGAGCTTGCGCAGGAGATCAACGGCCTGGTCGTCGTCCAGAAAGTGCGCCTTGCGCTTGCGGACTTTGGGCGGGGTGACGCTTTCCATGGGGTTAGTTTTGAGGTAGCCCCATTTGACCGCGCGGGAGAGCATGGACGTAAGGTAAGCATAGTACTGGTGTACGGAGCGCGGGGACAGCGTGGAGGGGCGCGCCTCCTGCGTGGCCTGATATGCCTGCATCTGGGCGGCGAGCCTTTCGGCGTTGCGGGTGTGGCCGGCGCGCTGATCCGGCGGAATGACGGTAGATGCTTTCGGGGCCTCGGACAGAGCGTTGATAAACTGTTGCAGCTGGTGCGCGTTGATGCGGCGGAGCGGCGTGCTGCCAAACGCGGGCAGGATGCGTTTGTCCAGCATATTGGTGAGCGTGCGGACGTTGCTGGCTGACGTGGAGGGGCGGGCGTAATCGGCAAGGTATTTATTCGCGTACTCACCGAAGGTTAAATCCTCCAGCGGCAATTCAATGGTGCCGTTGCGCACATCGCTTTCCAGTTCGGCAAGCGCGTCCTCCACCTGCGCGAGCTGATCCGCTTCGGGGACGGTGGCGGGGAAGCGGAGCGTATCCTCCACAAAACGGACGTGGCCGTTCAGGCGGACCCGTTCCCGGATGCGCCAGCTGTTCTTACCCCGTTTTTCGTAATAGCCCATGGCGTGCCTCCTGATGCGTGACGTGCAATTTATGTACCGATAAATGAAAAAGATGTAAAGCGAAAATGACACGGTACGGACAAACCCGGAGGGGGTATATGTTTTGATGTGTATTTTGTGTATTATGTGTAATCAAAGCCCGCAAGCCTTTGCCATGCAATGCTTTGCGGGCTTTGATGTATGCTGGCGCAGATGTAATCCAAATTGTAATGTGTAATTTATTTGGCGGTGATGGACCACGTGGCACCAATCGGAACGTTCATTACCCAGTAATAACGGTCGCGGCCCTTGACGGGCTTGATGATACCGTCACCCTCCAGTTTGAGCGGGCTGCTGAAAAGGCTATCGCCCACAACGGTATCTTCCGACCAGGCGTCAATATTTTCATACTGACTGCCCAGCTTGCAATATAGGGATGCGGAGTAGTCGTCCAGGGTGGTGGCGTCCATCACAACATGAACGATGGTTGCCGCGGAAAGCGGGAAGAAATCGGATACGGCGGGGCCTGTGCCGCTTAAGGCGAGCGTGCCGCCATCCACCAGCGGGTCAACGGCAATGGTCCAATCGCCTTCGCCCTCAATGAGCATGTCAAAGGTGCCGGCCTCGGTGATCGCGTCGCAGGAGGCGGAATCCTGCCAGCTATTATACGTATAATCAAACGCGCCGCCGGACAGGGTGACCTTGACCTTGCCGGTGATTGTGAGGCGCGCGGGCACCTGCGCAATTTCAACGCCGGACTGGATGGAGGTGCCGCTTCCGGACAGCAGAATGCCCTCGCTTGCCGGAGCCTGCGCCTTGCGGAGGGCGCTGATCCGGTCGCCAATGGCGGTTTGCGCGTCCACCAGCTGCTGGAGGGTAGCGGTGTCCAAATCCACCGTGACGGTAACGGCAAGGGCGGAGGAGCCGAGCAGGGAGAGCGCCAGAATCAGGGCTAAGAGCTTTTTCATGGGACAGCCTCCTATTCATTTTTACCACGCCCGAGCTGGGCGAGAGGGAGCGCTATTTGGCGGCGTTGTGGGTTAGCCACGCGGCCAGCATGTTCTGAGCATCCAACCCGGCGGAACCGACGGCGTTGGTGGCGGTGAGAATGGGGGCGGTTTCGTTGCCCATGAGGGCGGCAACGGCTTGCCCCATGCGGGAAAGAAATTCGGAAAGCACGGACACGGGCACGTTGCCCGCGGGCGCGCCATGACGATAGTACAGGATGAACACGTCCAGCAGGGCGTTAAGCTGATCGGCGGTGAGCGGTTCGCCGCCGGACGCGTCGGTGAGGGCGGCGAGCGTTTCCACCTTTGCGGATAATTCGGAGCCGCCCGGGTGGCGATCCGTCGTGAGGCCCAGAAGCCAATCGGCGGACACGTGGAAATATTGGCAATAGGTTGCAATGACATCCTGTGTTAAAGGACGTCCGTTTTCATAGTATGAAATCGTTGCAGGCGAACAGCCTAACACGTTTGCGATATCTGGTTGAATCAAACCTTTTTCGTTGCGAAGGCCCCTGATCCTTTCGTTTGGCGTTTTCATGCAACCACCTCAACATAACAAGAGTGTAACACGATTTGCATTTTCTGTACATCGAAGATCATTTATTTGTATTTTGTTATTTTTTGATTTGACAATTAACTGATTGTGAATTATACTAACAACGATTTGTTAATTCGTTGTACATATATTTAACCATACGTGAAGAATAATGGGTGGCAAAGGTGTCCCGGAATAATGGAAAACGCAAGTATATCAATGCGAAATGGAGGATCGGAAATGGAAAATACGGCGATACGGGTGTACAGCAGCCAGGCGTTTGGAGAAGTGCGCACGGTGATGCGCGACGGGGAACCGTGGTTTGTGGCGGCGGATGTGTGCCGGGTGTTGGGGCATTCCAACCCAACCATGGCTGTTGGAGGATTGGAAGAAGATGAAAAAATGACCCTAAGCCTTGGTGAGGGTCATTCGGGAAAACGTGGAGGGGCACAGACGATTAACGTGATAAATGAGGGTGGGTTATACACCTTAGTGTTTCGGAGCAACAAAGAAAACGCTGTTGCCTTTCGCCGGTGGGTAACGCACGAGGTGCTTCCCTCCATCCGCAAAACCGGGGCATATGCCCGGCCCGACCTGAGCCGCGACCCGGACGTGGTGGACGCGCTGATTACTGCCCTGCGGCACGAGCAAGACCTGAGCGCGGCCCTGCAACGGCGCATTAACTGGCTGACCAGCCCAGCGGGCGCGGAAATGCGCCGCCAGAACCGGTTACGCCCCACGGTGGAGGCATTGCCGCAGAAAGCAACGACACAGTTTTTGACGGCGGTGGCGGCGCTAGCCCAAGAGGAAGGGCGCATTGAGAGCCTTCACGGCGAGCCGGAAGGGTATGAACGGCTGATTGGATACGAGGACGAGGAGCGCTTTTACCTGATCCCGGCGCGGGCCTATCCGGCGGCTGTGGAATGGTGCGCGCAGCGCGGGGAGCCGATGCTTTTGACCCAACGGGCGCTGCAAGCCTGCCTGCGGGAGCGGGGCGCGATCCTGCCCGCTGCGGACGGGCGCAGCAACACACGGGTGACGCGGATATGCGGGCGGGCGATGCGGCTATTGTGGGTGTATAAACTGGCGATGCTGGCTGAAGGCGAGCGGCGGGCGCGGCTTGGGGAAGGGAGGGACATATAAGTGCACGCTAATAAATGTGACGTTTGTGGGGTGCTATACGAACAGTACGGCACGAGGGAAAGCCGGGGAAATTGCAATTCGATCCTGCTGGCAAACACAGATGCGGAGGGAAAATACTGGCTGAATGGGCGGGTTGACCTGTGCCCCAGCTG
>DAOPZY010000094.1:0-4521 GCA_035353615.1 Candidatus Limiplasma sp. | reverse complement strand
CGCACAACTTGATTTGACCGCTCTCCGTGTTTTGAAGGTAGATGTTCATCATATCTCCGTCAGAATAGAAAAGTGGCGCGATCAGCTGGTAGATACCCGCTCGCTTTTCACGAATCTTAAACTCCTTCGCCGGGGTCTGGCTGAGAAGGTTTTGTATGTCCATTTGGATCACCTCGCTCCAAGATTTCATAAAGGGTTACTTGGCCTGCTCGTTCGCACTCATCGCGAAAGATGTTATTGGGATCGCTGATGTGGCACGTTGTCAGGAGATGTGGGGCAACGGTATTGCGCTCCCGTGCGCGGTGTTTGTACTCGGACGCATCGCCCATGTATTCAGAAAGGAGGCCGAGCAATATGGCGCAATGTGAAACCGTTCCGCTGCGCAAGCCCTACCCGCTGGTGATCGGGCGCGCTGAATGCACCAGCAACCTGTGGGGCTACCTATGCGAACGCTACGGCGTGAACCCCGCCGATACCGTGCTGCTGGTGCTCACGGAGCCGTCCAGATTGGCGGAGGTATACAGGCAGGCATCCAGCAGGACAATCCCCGCATAAAACAAAGCGCTGTCGGCTCACACCCGGCAGCGCTCATCCCAAGGCTTCACGGTCAATCGCACAAACTGACCACGCTTCCATTTTAACAGAAGGAGCGTGGTGCGTCAATCACAGGCGCTTTCGGGCGCGTATGCGGCCTCGTAATAGGTATTAGATTTGCGGCGAACCCATCTCGCCGGGTGATCATTCATCACTCCATCACAGTGAAGTCAGTCAGGCGGCGCAGCCGCCCAGCGCGCCCGCAGGCGCGAGCAGCCGTGCTGATGGGGTCCGGGGCCGAAGCCCCGGCGGGGTGAGGGGCAGCGCCCCCTGATAAGCTGGGGAGGGGTACCATGCGGTATACACCGGATAACTGGCTAGAACTTTTTGATGTGGAAGGAATGGCACACGAGGACTGGCCGCCGCCCAGGGCGATCAGGCCGGAAGGCACGGTGCTCGGATACCGAACAAAAACCATCCGGGCAGGGGAGCAGATCGAAGTGATGTCCTACCCGATCTGGTCAACCGCGCCGGAACTGCCGGATGGCGCGCCGGTGAAAAAGTCGGCGGTGGCCATCGCCCGCGCGAACGCCGAGAATGCCCGTAAGCATTTCGAGCGGAAAATGAACACCAACTTCTGCGATCGGGATTACCGCATCGATCTGACCTATACCGATGACTTCCTCCCGGATGCCGCACAGGCGCGGTTGGATGTGCAGAACTACCTGCGGCGTGTGAAATATGCCTGCCGCAAGGCCGGGCTTCCTCAGCCGCGCTACATGGGAGTATCCGAGGGCAAGCGCGAGGGCAGCCGCCAGAAGCGCGTGCATCACCACATTGTGATCAGCTGCGGACTGCCGCGCGAGGAGCTGGAATCCATCTGGAAGAAGGGGCGCGTGCGCACCGATCGCCTGCAGGCCGACCGCTTCGGTTACACAGCCCTTGCGCGCTATCTCATGAAAGAGCCGGAGGGCGCGAAGCGGTATTTCTGTAGCCGGAACCTCAAGGAGCCAACCATCACCGTTTCGGATACGAAACTTAGTATTCGCAAGGCCGAGCGCATCGCGCAGGCGGCGGAGGAAAGCGCGCCGGCGATCTTCGAGCGGCTCTACCCCGGCTGCGAGTTTCTGGATTGTCAGGTCAGGCACAGCGATTTCGTGGCGGGCGTGTATATCAGCGTGCGGCTGCGCAAGCGGGAAACAAACAACGAGCGGAGGGATAAGCCATGTTCTGGCGGAGGAAAGGCGCGGTCTGCTGGACAGTCACGGACTATTGGGAAAGGTTCTACCCGGTCAAGGTGCGGATCGTCGGCGGGCGGTTCTGGCGGTACCGGGCGTTCGACCTGATCCAGTTGGAAAGCCTACACGATATTCCGTGGTATCGTCTGCGCAGATCACTGAAAGCTGCGCGTGCCATGGCGCGCCGTATGAATGAAAGGAGAATTGGGCTATGAGGAACAAACCGCTTGTGTACATCGCTGGGTGTTTGGATACAAATGCAGATTGTACAATGACGTTCGTCGCAAAGGCCGAGCTTGAAAGCCGGGGCTTCGCGGTGATCGACGAATACGACCTGCCGCGAGAGAAGGGGCTTTCGCCCGAAGAACTGCGGCGGTTCGGCAACGCCGCGCTGGGCGTGGCGGACATCGTGTGCTTCCTGTCCGGTTGGGAGCTTGTACCCATCGCGGTGCAGGAGCGCGTGCGCTGCAAACAATGGGGCAGGAAAGCCATGGATTATGATGATCTGCTGCATAAAACCGACCAGATGCAGGATTTCGGGGAGGGCTGTGATGATGGCTGGAAGGATTAATCCGCGCAGTCAATGTAGCTTGCGCGTGTACCGCCTGCTGGACAGCCTGCCGGTGATCGGTGGCGCGATTGTCATCCTTGCGGTGCTTGCGCTATTCGTAGCGGGCATCGTCGTTGCGATTGGCGGCATTCCCGTGCTGGCGGAGGGTACAGTCGCGGATATGTCCTTTACGGCGGCTAGAACCGATATCGAGTTTTACACCACCAGCGACAGCGACGGTAACGTTACCACGCATTCGCGTCCCGTCCACTACCCCAATAAGTGGAGCATTCAGGTGGTTGGCGCGCGTGAGAACGACGAACCGCGTTCCGAGTGGTGGGATGTCGGCGAGGGTATGTATAGCCAGATCGGCATAGGCGATACAGTACATCGGGACGCAAAGCTGGGTGTGGTGAGTATTGTCAGAAGGGCGGTGGCGGAGGATGCCGAGAACGGTGATTGACGCTTCACCCTTGCCTACCGAAAACCAGGAACAGACCTGTCTGTTTCGCTGGGCAAAGATGCAGGAGTGCGACTACCCAAAGCTGCGCTTGCTCTACCACATCCCAAACGGCGGAAGTCGCCACCGACTGGAAGCGGTCCACTTGAAGCAGCAGGGCGTTCGCGCCGGTGTGCCGGATATCTGCCTGCCAGTGGCTTGTGGTGGATGCCACAGCCTATACATCGAAATGAAGCGCCTTAAGGGTGGGCGCGTGTCGCCGGAGCAGATGGGATGTGCTGCGGTAACGATATCGGGCGGGGGCGGGATCAACGTTTATGTGTTAAAGGCTACGCTAAGCGGCACTACGATAACTTTTGACACCATGAACCGAATCGCCATTATGAGCGGGGCAGTCAGCGGCGCGTTGACTACGTCTGGATTCACGATCAGCGCGATTCGGCGACTGATTTAGGAGGGATATCAATGCAGTACAACATGATGTTAGGGGCAGATGGCCGCGTGCTGAGCGTGGCAGACACAGGTTTCCATTGCGGCGAAGGAGAAGCGCTGGTGACGGTTCCAGATAGCTTTACGCTGGAAACGGCCCATGATTGGGTGATGGTGGACGGGGTGCTGACCTGCCTGCCGGTAACGCCGGAGGCGGAAGCGATTGCCACGCCGGAACCGTGGGAAGTGAACGCCGCGAACATTGACTATCTGGCCATGATGGCGGGGGTAACGCTATGAGCGCGAAATACGAGCTGGTGCTGGATTACTACCGCCGGGGGCTGTGGAGCGCCGAGCGGGTGCAGAACGCCGTGGGACGGTGGATTACGCAGGAAGAAGCGGACGCGATACTGGCGACCGCAAGCGAGTAAGGGCGGGCCGAAAGGCTCGATTTTGGGTTAAAAGGAGGGATGAGCATGGCCAGCGCCATACGGAAAACCATAGCCGCTGAAGCGCTCGGCATGGTCGGCTGGGGGTATATCTACGGCGCCACCGGCTGGGTATGCACGGCGGCGCGGGTGGAGCAGCAGGCGGCGCAATACCCGGCGTATCGTGAAGTGACCATCTGCTGCCCAATTTGTGGTTTTGCTATCTATGAACTTGAATTGAGTTTCATCACTACCAACAGGTTGATCAACTATGAATCTTAAAGGTTCGTCATCATCTCTAACTTTAATTAAGTTTTCGTGGCCATTCAGTTGCATAGTCATATGTATTCTCCTTAGGTTACTTTGTTTTCAATGTAGCCTGCATAGTCCAATTTGGTTCAAATTATAAACCAGCAGGAAGAAATATGCAATACAAACAGTTCTTGCATTCTAATCATCCGTCTTAGATATTGGAAGGGTTCAGCCGTGAATGGTACAGATAACATGGTCGACAGATGATCACAAATTTCTTGAAGACGCTAATATCTTTTTCGTATGACATAATCAAGTTAAAAACCTATTACCTTTATCAGTAGAACAAAAAATAGTTAGGCATCACATAAGGTATTTATGTCACATGAAGATGAAAAGAATCGAGGTGATGTCATATAAAGCCCTGAATTTCGTGTCACATTTCGTGTCACATTTTTCATAAAATCGGTGACACGGAAGTGAAAAAACTGTTATGAAAACAAACTATCTGAAACGCCAAAAACCTTTATTTCACCTCAAAAAACACGGAAGCGGCCATTGCTGGCCGCTTCCGTGTTTGGTGCGGGAAACAGGACTTGAACCTGCATGAAGTAAACCCTCACAAGAACC
>DAOPZY010000093.1:0-4644 GCA_035353615.1 Candidatus Limiplasma sp. | reverse complement strand
CGTTATTTTACGCCAGGGGGTTTTTCTGTCTGTCTGTTTATCCTGGGGCAGTGCAGACCGGGTTCCGCTGCGGCGAGGGTTTTTCAGCAACTAAAACAGGGCGCGGAAATCCGCGCCCCATTTTGACGAATATTCAGTTGCAGGCTTTGCGCGCAGGCTCGGCCAAACGGTTGGGAGCCAACGCGCAAGCCTTTCCGAAATCAGTAGCGGATCACAAAATTCTCGCCGTGCAGGCCGGGATAAGCGCCCGCGTCCACATCCGCGCGGTTTTCCGGGTTAGCGATCAGCCATTTGTCTTTGGCCCAAAGCAGGCGACCGTCATACCCGTCGGGGCGCGGTTCCGTGAGCGCGTGGTTGGTGCCGCGCGGCAGCACGACAATGCTGCAAAAGCCGCTGTCCTCCGTGTGGCAGGGGCAGTAATGCAGGGTGGTCGCGTAAAACTCAATCGTGGTGCCGGCGGGCACAAAGAACGCCTCCACTTTGCCTTCCGGCAGGTCCAGCCCCACCATGTCCAGTTGAGAAGCCAGCATCACCACCATATCGGTAACCGCGATGTTGTGCTCGCCCGCGCGATGGTATTCCAAGCAGTTCAGCGCCGAGTTGAAACCCCAGCAGCACCCCACCTGGCAGGCGCCGTCGCCGCGCAGGCCATGCTGCACCGCATGGAACAGCTCCGGCGTTTCCAGCGCAGGCATATCGGGCACGTATTGGCTGCCGGCATTGGGCATCTGCGCCGCTTTTTGGCAGGCCGCGATCAGCGCGGAAGCGTCAAAATCCACCACACGGCCAAAGCGGCTGAAAGCGGAGTCGTTCACACTGTGAAAAGGCAAACCCGGATTTTTTTCCCGAAGGGTGGAAAGCTTATCCATAAAGATCAATCCTCCTGTTATTCAATGCGGCGCGTTGCCGACGGTGTTCAGCGAACCGTGATCGTGTGCTGCCGCACAGCCTTTTCCCCGCCGCCAAGGCGAATGAAGCCGGGTTTGTGGTCAATCCGCAGGTCCGCGTCCACAAAGTCGGGCGAGTTGCACCACGGTTCAATGCAGATATAGCCCGCGCCGGGCTTGGTCCACAGCATCAGGGTGTCGTGGCCGGGGAAATCCACGCGAATCTCCCGGGCATGCGTCGCGCTTTTCAGCGTAACGCCGCGGCTTTTCAGCGTGCGGAACACCAGCGCGTCCACCGCGAAGTATTCATACTTGAGCGGCAGAACGCTTGTTTTTTCAGCCAGCGTAACCGGCTCGCGCAGGATCAGGTTGCCTACCAGAGGGTAGTTGTCCACCTTTTCCTCCGTGTCAAAAACAATCTCATAATCCTCAATGCCCTCGGGGGTGGCAAACGCTTCGTGGGAGCCGACGCTATACCAGAACGCCGTTTTGCCCACGTTGGTTACCGCATAGGCAACCTCCAGCGCGTTGCCCACAAGGGTAAAGCTGGCGCGCAGTTCATAGTCAAAGGGGAAGCCGTCGTTCTTCTGGCGCATCAGCAGGGTGGTCGCCGTGGCGGTGGTGGTTTCCTCCTCCCATGCAAGCTTGCGCACAAAGCCATGCTTGGGCATGGGGTAGAATTGGCCGTCCAGTTCGTAGCCATCGTTACGGAAACCCCCGGCGACCGGGAACAGGATGGGCGCGCGGCTGGCCCAAAATTGCGGATCCCCCTGCCACAAACGCTCCACGCCGTTTTCATCCAAAATGGATTGCAGCTCCGCGCCCACTGTGGAAACGGTTACCGTTAACGCTTCGTTGCGGATGGTAATCAGGCTCATCAAGGTTCCTTCTTTCTGTAATTCGTGTGAAAGGGCGCCGGTGAACCGCCCTCCGCCCGGATTTTACGCACGGCTGATCCGCGCGTGCGCATACGCCGGTGGCAGCCGCGCCCCGCGCGAAAGCCGCCGCCCGTGCCATGGTTCATTTGACGCTGTTTTTCAACGGTTTGTCCGTACAAAGGATACCGCTACCCCTTGCCCGCGTCAATACCAGTTTGAAAGTTTTCGCCACTGATTTTTTCTTTTCGCCAAAGGCTGTTGTTTCCATGCGCACATCGGGTATAATGGGGCAACGGACATCTGTTGAACCAAAGGGAGGCGTACAAAATGGAAAAACTAAGGGCAGGCGTGATCGGACTTGGATTTATTGGCCCGCAACACATCGACGGGCTGCGGCGCGTACCCGGCGCGCAGGTCGCGGCGGTTTGCGGCCGTGACGAAGCTAACCTGCGCGCGGTTCAGGCGCGGTACGACGTTCCCAAGGCCTATACGGACTGGCGCGACCTGGTTGCCGACCCGGACATTGACGTGGTGCACAATTGCACGCCCAACGCTTTACATGATGAGATCAACCGCTCCGCTCTGCTCGCGGGCAAACATGTATACTGTGAAAAGCCGCTTTCCCAAAGCGCGGCGGAGGCGCGCGCCCTTTGGCGGCTCGCGGTGGAAAAAGGGCTGGCGCACGGCCTCAACCATCAGTACCGCATGAACGCCCCCGTGCAGGAGATGAAAACCCGCCTGCAAAAAGGGCTGGCCGGAAGGCCGCTGCTAGCCTACGGTTATTACCTGCAGGAGTCCGGCACGCTCGCAACCGATTGGGCGCCCCGCATGGGCAACACGGGCATCGCCCGCGCGATGAACGATATCGGCATCCACTGGGTGGATACGGCCTGTTGCGTGCTGGGCCAGCCTGTGGTTTCCGTAATGGCGGACCTGACCATCCACCACCCGGTGCGCACGGACGTCGAGGGAAAAACGCATCCCATGGATACGGAGGATACCGGTTGCATCCTGTTGCGCTTTGCGGACGGCACGCCGGGTTCCCTGATTGCCACCAAGGCCGCGACCGGGCACCAGAACGACCTCCGCGTGGCCGTATCGTGCGAAAATTACAGCATGGAGTGGTCGCAGGAGGATCCGGACCGCCTGACGCTGGGCCTCAAGAGCATCGGCTTTGAAACCGTGTATATGAACCCGCTCACCTGCCAGCCGGAAACGCGCCCCTACATCACTACGCCGGCGGGGCACGTCATGGGCTGGCCGGACGCGCTGCATAACGCGTTGGATCAGTATTATGCCTCCATCCTGAGCGGGAGCTACCGCACCGGTCGGCAACCCTATGCCACTTTTGAGGATGGCTTTCGCGGCATGGCCTTTGTGGAGGCATGCGTTCGCTCACAGCAAACCCGTCAATGGGCGGATGTGGAACAAGCCTGAACGGAAAATGCGTCAGCCGCTCCGAGCTTTTTTTGGAAAACGCAAAAGCCGGGCCGCGCTCCCGCTTGGCGAAGGGCTTGCGCAATCCGCCGCGTCCGGCCTTGTCTGCGGCCAGTCGGTTGCCTTCGCTGGCAAGGCGCTCACCCGGCTCGCGCGGCATTGGCAGGCGGTAGCGCTTCTTTCGTAGGCAACGCCAGCGGAATGACAATAACTTATCGGGAGGCGGCCTCAGCCATGATTTGTAACCTGTGCCCAAGGCACTGTAACGCGCTGCGTACCCAGACCCAAGGGCAGGGCTTCTGCGGCATGGGCACGCAGCCGGTCATCGCCCGCGCGGCCCGCCACTTTTGGGAGGAGCCTTGCATCAGCGGGGATCGGGGCAGCGGTACGGTGTTCTTTTGCGGCTGTTCGCTCGGCTGCCTGTTTTGCCAGAATCACTCTATCAGCCATGGGGAACTGCAAGGGCGCAGGCTGACGGCGACGGAACTGAGCGAGTTGTTTACACGGGTAGAAGCCATGGGCGTGCATAACCTCAACCTGGTCAGCCCTTCGCATTTCGCGCCCGCTGTGCTGGAAGCGCTCGCCTTGCGTAAGCCGAACATTCCGGTTGTCTGGAACAGCAGCGGGTATGAAAGCCCGGAAACCATCCGCGAGGCGCGCGGGCTGGTGGATGTTTTTCTGCCGGATTTGAAGTACGCAAAGGCGACGACCGCCGCGCAGCTCGCCAGCGCCCCGGACTATTTTCCGGTGGCGTTGGCCGCCATTCGCGCCATGTGCGAGCAAACCGGCGCGCCTGTGTACGACGCCGCCGGCATGATGCTGAGCGGAACGCTGGTGCGCCATCTGGTGTTGCCGATGCGTGTGGATGAAACGATCACTTTGCTGAATACTATCGCCAGCGAGCTTCCGCCCGGCACCCCGGTGAGCCTGATGCGGCAGTATACGCCGATGAACGGCATCACGGTCAAGGGGATGGATCGCCGCCTGACCGAGCGTGAATACGCCCGCGCGCGGGATCAACTGTTTGCGCTTGGGCTGGACGGTTATCTGCAACAGAAGGAAGCCGCCACCAGCGCGTTTACCCCTGCGTTTATGGATGAAGAGAGCACATTGCTTTTCAGCGACTTGGGGCACCCAGCCTAAGGAATACCAAATCCCCCCGTCGCAGCGAAACCGGGTCAAGGGCGAAGCCCTTGGCAGGGTGCAGGGGCGAGGCCCCTGCCGGGGTTTGGGGCGGAACCCCAAGCCCAACGCCGCGGCGTATCCACAACAAGCGAGCGAACAGCCCGAAGGGCTATGAGGCGAGCGGCAAAAACAGCTTGTATAAACTTGATAACAAGCAATCCCACGCCGCAGCGAAACCGGGTCAAGGGCGAAGCCCTTGTCAGGGCGTGCACTGCCCCAGGATAAACAGACAGACAGAAAAACCCCCTGGCGTAAAA
>DAOPZY010000092.1:0-4648 GCA_035353615.1 Candidatus Limiplasma sp. | reverse complement strand
GAAAATATCGACCTGCGCGTGCGGCGTGACCATGTACAATACGACCTTTGGGAAAAACAAGGATTTCTGCTGACCACGGAAGGAAACGTTGTGCATTATGGTTTCATTGAAAAGTTCATCGAGGAACTGGGCAAGCGCTTTAACATCCGGGAGATCGCTTTTGACCGCTGGGGCGCTGTGCAGATGGTGCAAAACCTTGAAGGGCTGGGCTTTACCGTCGTGCCCTTCGGGCAGGGCTTCAAGGATATGTCGCCGCCGACCAAGGAACTGATGAAGCTGACGCTGGAACAGAAGCTCGCCCATGGTGGGCATCCGGTGCTCCGGTGGATGATGGACAATATTTACGTGCGTACCGACCCTGCTGGCAACATCAAGCCGGATAAGGAGAAATCCACGGAGAAAATCGACGGCGCGGTCGCGACCATCATGGCGCTGGATCGCGCGATACGTTGCGGCGGCGATAGTAACGAGAGCATCTATAACGGAAGGGGGCTGTTGGTGCTCTGAAAATCGAAATATAGGTTTGACAACGCCTTCTTTGAGTAGTACCCTCGCCGTCTGTATGTTTGTCAACGGGAGTGGACTTGCTTGTCAAGTGATTAGACTTGTTTATAACTCCGTCTTCCTGTATACTATTGACAGATTAAAGGGGATATATGGAGGAGTTACCATGAAAAAAGTGACGGTTCTATTGCTCGTTGCATTGTTCCTGTTTCTCCCTTCCGCCTCTATAGCAAAAGGTACACAAGTTGTGGTGTTCGATGATCCCGTGTTGGAAACAGCGCTGCGTAAGGAGGTCGGCATTCCCGAGGGGGATGTTACGGACAAAGACCTTGCGAAGGTTACCAGCTTGGGTATCGGGCGTAATTATGAGCAGAATCCCGACCCAAATACGCAGGTGCAGAGCATCGCCGTGCTGGCGTATTGCTCGAAACTGAGCACCCTCGAGCTGAATTTTCAGAACATCACCGATATATCGCCGCTCGCCAACCTGAAAAAGATGAAAACCCTTGAGTTGGGTGGGAACCCGATTGCTGATATCACACCCCTGACAAATATGACGGCGTTGGAAACATTGAAGCTATTTAACTGCCAGGCACAAGATTATTCGCCGCTTGCAAAGCTGAAAAAACTTTCTGCACTCTATCTTGAGTTTTCTACCATATCCGATCTGACCCCGCTTTCAGGCCTTACCAAGCTAAAAACGCTGGGGCTGAAGGGGACGGCAATCTCGGATGTGACCCCGCTTGCAAAACTGACCGCTCTTCGTACGCTGTACCTTTCGGAGTGCGACATCAAGGACTATTCGCCTATCGAGAAGATTTACGGCAAGCTGACAGACAAGGACTTTGAATTTATCAAGCCTACGCCTACGCCAGTGGGCGTTGTGGTCGCCTTCGACGACCCAGTGCTGGAAAATGCTATCCGGCAAGCGCTGAACAAGCCAGAAGGTGATGTGTACTCGTATGAGCTGGCGAGCCTGACAGATCTGGGCACCGGGTTTAGCTACGAGCGGGAGCCGGCTCCGGACTCGCGCGTTCGAAGCATCGGCGTGCTCAAGTACTGCAACAACCTAGTCAGCCTGGAACTGAACTTCAACCAGATCGAGGATGTGTCCGCGCTGGCGGGCCTCACTAACCTCGAACAAATCTTGATTGGCGGCAACCCGGTCGCGGACGTCACGCCGTTTGCCGGCCTCACCAACCTTAGGTCGCTGGGGATTTTCAATTGCCAGGCGCAGGACTATAGCCCGCTGGCAAACCTGACAAACCTGGAAGACCTGTCGCTGGACTACTCCACCATTACCGATCTTACGCCGCTTGCCGGGCTTGTGCATCTGAACAGACTGTCGCTGAACTACACGGACGTATTGGACGTGACGCCGCTTTCAGGGCTGACTTCGCTGCGTACGCTCAACCTCAAGGACTGCCCGGTCACCGATTATACGCCGCTGGCGGCCGTCATCCCCAACCTGACGAGTATGGAATTTGACCCCGACCATCCCGCGACGGTCATTCAGTTCACCGACCCGGTGCTTGAGTCGCTCATCCGGCAGGCACTGAACAAGCCCGAGGGGATCGTGCTGGACAAGCAGGCAGCGGGCATCTCGGATATCGGGTTCGAGCGTTTTGACGACCGTCCGGCGGAGGAGGACATCTTTGACCTCTCGGCGCTGCGTTACCTGACGGGGCTCAAACAGCTGAACCTGAGCAACATCGCGGCCACCGACCTCAGCCCGCTTTCAGGGCTGACGCAGCTGGAGGGCCTTACGCTGCGAAAGAGCAAGGCAAGCGACTATTCGGCGCTGGCATCGCTTTGCAACCTCACGTGGCTGGACCTGACAGGCGCCGCCATCGCCGACCTGACGCCACTCGCGGGCATGAGCAATCTGAATGCGCTCACGCTCTGCTATACGGACGTGACTGACCTGACCCCGCTGCAAAACCTGACCAAGCTCTTCGGCCTCAAGCTGGAAGGCACGCACATCACCGATTACAGCCCTGTGGCGGCGCTGTATTCCAACCTGGGTAAGCGCGATTTCATCCTGCCCGAGCCGGGCAAAGTGCGCTTCAACGACGAACTGCTGGAGGCGCGCGTCCGCGCGGCCATGAACAAGCCGGAGGGCGACATCACGACCGAGGAAGCGGCGGTAGTCACGGCGATGGACCTGTCACAGGATGAAAACAGCGAGACGTCCATCGCCCTCCTGCAAGGGTTGGAGGCGTTCACGGGGTTGACGAAGCTCAGCCTAGACGGGAACTGGCAGGTGTCCGACCTCTGGCCGCTCTCCGGGCTGACGAAGCTGGAGAAGCTGAACCTGCGCAAGTGCAACATTGTAAGCCTCAAGCCCATCAGCGGCCTGACCGGCATTACGGAGCTGATCATGGGCTGGAACGGCTCGGTGGGAAGACTTGACGCGCTCGCGGGGCTGGTCAACCTGGAGGCGCTGGACGCCAAGGGCGTGGGCATCACGGATATCAGCGGCCTGACGGGGCTGCCCAAGCTGATCTATGTGGGGCTCAATCAGAACCAGATCGCCGACATGTCCCCGCTGGCGACGCTACCCAGCCTTCGGGAGGCGGAACTGCTGGACAACGCGACCACCGATTTCAGCGCGCTGACCGAGATCTATCCCAAGCTGACCTACAAGGACTTTACAATAGAAGCGGCGGGGCAAACGCAGCTCATGCCCGCGCCATCCGCCGACGGGGACGGCTGGCAGTATGACGAGGCAACGCGCACGCTCACCATCGACAACGACGCCCCCATGACAGCCTACAAGCCGGATCAGGAGAACGCGGAATCGGCTACACTAACAAACACACCATGGGCCGCCAACCTGGCACAGATCGAGCAGATCATCGTCGGCGATGCTGTGACTCACATCAGCGATTATGCCTTTGCCTACACTTCTGCCCTGAAGAAAATCACGATCGGGAAAGGCGTGTCATCGCTAGGCTTTCGATGCCTATATCGTTGCGGAAACTGGGATGCCGGCGAGGATCTGGAAATCATCGTCAACTGCGCCGCCATGCCAGCGCTGGGTGAAGATGTAATGGGGTATACTTGGGATAACCCGCAAACATTTTTGTCTGTCCCTTCATCACAAGCCGATCAATGGAGGAAAGCGCTGCATGAGTCGAGACTACGCATAGTTGAACAGTGAAATTTATCACGTCTCATGACCTTCGGGATCCTCGTTTACCCTATTCTTGACAGAAAATCACAAAGGGTGCTACATTTCCCAAGAGGATGATTGAAAGATCATCCTCTTTTTATTGCTGGAGGTATTAGATATGGGGATCTTCACTGGTATATTCCACTCCCGCGATAAGCCCAAGAACAGCCTGGGGAACGCGTTTTCCTTCCTGTTTGGCGGCACGACCTCCGGCAAAACAGTCAATGAGCATACCGCGCTGCAGACCACAGCGGTATACGCGTGTGTTCGAATCCTCGCCGAAACGGTCGCCGGGCTTCCGCTGCATGTGTATCAGTACCGCATGGATGGCAGCAAGGAGCGGTTCCCACAGCACCCGCTTTACAATCTGCTGCATAACGAACCCAATCCCGAGATGACATCATTTGTGTTCAGAGAAACACTCATGAGTCATCTTTTGCTTTGGGGCAACGCCTATGCGCAGATCGTCCGAAACGGTCGGGGGCAGCCTGTCGCGCTGTACCCGCTGCTGCCCAACAAAATGGATGTCAACCGCGCGCCAAACGGCGAACTCCGCTACACCTACTATCGGGATGTGGATGAAAGTGGGCTGAGACCCAAGGGCGGCTACATCACCCTCCGAAAAGATGAAGTGTTGCATATCCCCGGTTTGGGCTTTGACGGCCTGATCGGTTACAGCCCCATCGCGATGGCCAAGAATGCCATCGGTATGGCGCTGGCCACCGAGGAGTATGGCGCGAGCTTCTTTGCCAACGGCGCCAACCCTGGCGGGGTGCTCGAGCATCCGGGCGTTATCAAGGATGTACAGCGGGTCAAGGACAGCTGGAACGCGGCCTATCAGGGTAGCGGTAATGCTCATCGCGTTGCAGTGCTGGAAGAGGGCATGAAGTTTCAGGCCATCGGCATCCCCCCTGAACAAGCCCAGTTTTTGGAAACGCGCAAGTTCCAGATCAACGAGATCGCCCGCAT
>DAOPZY010000091.1:0-4918 GCA_035353615.1 Candidatus Limiplasma sp. | reverse complement strand
GTGGACAGCACTTACTTTCAGCTGGCTACGGGCGACAATCTGCTGCGGTATGCCGCTGCCAGCGGGGAGGACAACATCGAGGTAGCAGTTTATCACAGCAATCGGTATCTGGGGGTGTAGCGGTGGAACTGACGGTATACGATTCTTCGTTGACTCCTCTGGGCGTAGCAGACGAGCTCAATTCCCTCCTGTGGACACGTCGCTATTGGAGCCCCGGCGAGTGCAAAATCCTCGCGCCGTTCACCACCGTCAACAACAAGCTCCTTCGTCAGGGCAACCTGATTCACAAGCCGGGCGATAATGAGCTGGCTGAAATCCGCTACGTGCAGATCAAGAAGAACAGCACCGGCATGGAGGAAATTGAGGCGCAGGGCCGGTTTCTTTCTGGCTGGCTGGACAAGCGGATCCTGCTCGCGGAGATCAACACAACAGCAACCGCGCAGGTGCTCATTAAGCGTGTGATCACGGAAAACCTGATTTCACCAACGGTTACGGAGCGGGCGATCCCGTTTCTCCTTCTGGATTCAAGCGAAGGAACGATTGCCACAACAGCTGTGCAGTTCCAGGGCGAGCTCTACGCCAACTGTCTGGATGTCTGTGAGGGGCTGGCCAAGGAATCGGCCATCGGATACCGCATTACTACCGATTTGCGAACCAAGGCGCATACATTTCGGGTGTTACAGGGGCGGGATTTGTCGGCTTCTCAGTCGGCAAACCGCCCCTGCGTGTTTTCACAGGCGTTTGACAACGTGTTGGAACAGGAATTCGTGACCAGCAGCGAGAACCAGCGCACTACGCTGTACGTGGGTGGCGTGGACAGCGACGTCGCGGTCAGCCGGGTCGTGGTAGAGGTCCGCCCCACCAGCGGTCTGGCACGCTCTGAAAAGTTCATCGACGCATCGGATATCAAGCGCAACTACAAGTCCGGCACATCCACGCTCACCTATTCCACAGCGGTCTACCAGGCGATGCTCAAAGCGCGCGGGGAGAAGGAACTGGCTGCATACGGCCTGTCGCTGAGTTTTGAAAGCAAGATCAAAACGGATGGTTCGCTTTGCTACCGCACGGATTTTGATGTGGGCGACATTGTGACCTGCGTGGACAGCCGCTGGGGCGTGCGTGTGGATGCCCGGATCACCGAAATGACGGAAACCTACCAGAAGGGCAGACAGGAGGTCGTCGCCACGTTTGGCGACAGCCTGCCGACACTCATGCAGAAGATAAAGAGGTGACGATTCATGGAGAAGTGCAGTTTCTTCAATTCCATCAATGGGGACAGGCGCTACAAGGCCGAGGAATGGGCGGATTACTTCAGCTCGTTCATCGGCAACGGCGTATTCGGGTACGCATCGGATAACCTGCTTGTTTCGGCTGTGTCCGGCATGACGATTGCCATCAGCGCAGGCAAGGCATGGATCAACGGATACTTCTACCACAACACCGATGCGCTTAACACCGCGCTGGCCACGGCGGACGGGGTGCTGAACCGTATCGACCGCGTGGTGCTTCGATGGAGTCTTGCAGCGCGGAGTATCGCGGTCGCGGTCAAGCAGGGCGTGGCGGCGAGTACCCCGGTCGCGCCTGCGCTGCAGCGGGACGCGGATGTGTATGAGCTGGCGCTCGCGGATGTGCTGGTTGGAAAAGGCGTGCTGCTGATCCTACAGAGCAACATCACCGATCAGCGGCTCAATAGCACGCTTTGCGGTCTGGTGACCCAGACGATCATCGCCTTTGACACCAGTCACTACGCGGATCAGATAAACAGCCTGCTTGCGAAAACGGAGCAGCGGGTCAATGCCGATATTCTCGCCCTCTCCGAACAGCTCAACACGCAGCTGGACGAGAATCAAGCTGCGTTTGACGCATGGTTTGCGCGCTTGCAGGCTACGCTGGATGGGAACGTGGCCGGGAATCTGTTTGACATGATCGATGCCCATGAGCAGAGCGGCGGTATCCATGTAACGCTTGCGCAGAAGAATGCATGGGACGCTGTCGCGGCTTACACCGACTACGTCCGCAAGACCGTCCAGCAGGAGATGCAGGCTGCGCTGGTCGCGGGCGGGGCTCTGGACGAATCCACCGCCCAAGTGCGCAACGCGGTGATCCTGAGCAATGCAGCGACGGATTTCAGCGCGGTGCCCGTCGGTACGCTCATCTTCCAGTATGACAGTGAGGGCACGTAATGATCCGTTTGAAAGCAAATGACGCCACAAAACCGATCGTGCGGGTTCGGCAAAAGAATAGCGGTATTTCCCGCGAGCTGGTTGCCGTGAAGATTAGAAAAGCGGACGGTTCCGTCAAACCATTGCACTCTGTGGAGTACTACCCAAGGGAACCCATTCAAATCTCCGCATCTGTCATGGCCGCAGAGGTGACGCTCGGCAGGACGGCAAGCTATCTGCTAGCGCATGTGAGCGACTTCTCAGAGGCAACCAAGCGACAGGTTGTGCCCATTACCGCGTCTCTGCTGCGCGGTAACTCGTTGGCTTCGGGCATCGCCAATGGCAACAAAGCGCTTGCCTATGCCAAGGCAGGTGCCTACGCGCTTTTCGCGGGTGGTTTGGTTGGCAGCATTGCCTCCGCCTATGCGGAAGCAGTGAGTGACACGCTGGTAGTGAGCACGCCAACCGCGCTCAGCGCCGCGCGCGGGTATGCCGCCGGGGCGTCGGTCGGTTCCTATGCGCTGTTCGCCGGAGGCGCCAGTGATACCGCTGTGATGACGACGGTCAATGCCTATACAACGGCGCTTGTGCGCTCCACGCCTACGGCGCTTGGTACAGCGCGCAGGGGCGCGGCGGGGCTGTCCGGAGCCTCCATGGCCATGATCGCCGGTGGGCTGGCCTTCGATGGGTACACCAAGAAGCTCAATGTGGATCTCTACACCACAGCGCTGGTGCGCTCCAGTGGCACATCGCTTGGCAACCAGGCGTCCGGCACCTTTGGCGTGGTCGGCGCGGCGGCGCTGATGGGCGGGTTCATTCTGTACGCGCTGTTTGGCAACTTCGAAATCTACAACGCAAGCGGTGTCAAGCAGACCACGATCGTTTGCCCGCTGTTTACGCCCGGCGCATTGCAAACGATCTGCGCGGCTACGCTGGAGGGACAGCAGGCGGCGCTGTTCATGATGCGGTATGAGAAGAACATGAATTTAGTTAACAGCGTGTTTCGGGTCAACAGCAGCTTTGTGTTCCATCAGGAGGTTGCAGCGCCGTTTTCCTTCGAGGACGGCATTGGGATGGGAATCGGCAAGCACGCTTTCTTCCCCGGGGATGAAAGAACGGCGATGATGCCGGCGCTGCAACCGTACAAACAGGTATAGGAGGGGTTTTATGCTCAAACTGGTTCTTTTCGACGGTTCTACCACCTATATGTTCCCCAACGGGGAGATCGCCACCCCGGCCAAGATTCGTGACCAGTTCCCAGCAGTGGATGTGTTTCCCCATGTGCTGGAGATCAACGGGCATGTCTGTCAGGCGGTCCAGGAGTTTGCCGCCATGCGCAACTTCCACGGTATTAATGCGGCGCTTGACGAGGTAGCCGCGCTGGCCGCTATGGAGGCCAAAGTAAACGCGCCCGCGCAGGACAACGAGCCTTCGGCTGAGGAACGGATCGCCGCCGCGCTGGAATTCCAGAATCTGATGAGTCTGTAAGGGAGGGCTGTGCATGACATACGAGATGTTGAAACGGAATTTCGACCGCAAGCTCTGGAACGCCGCCATGGTACGCAAGGCGGTGGAGAAGGGTGTGATCACCCCGGAACAATTTCAGGAGATCACCGGGGAAAGCTACATCTAAACAATCAAGGATATCCACGGATGAAAGCTGCCAATCGGCGGCTTTTTTCATATCAAAACATGGAGAGGGGCATATCTATGAAGGATAACATCATCCGATTCCTCACCGGCATTGGCGCCGGGATTACCACCACCCTGCTTGGCGGCTGGGACAAGGCGCTGGAAATCCTGCTGATTTTCATCGTGATCGACTACATCACCGGCGTGGCGGCGGCGATTAAGACCAAGACGCTCAAGTCCAGCACGGGTTATGAGGGCATCCTCAAGAAGGCGACCATGTTTCTGGTGGTGATCATCGCCGCGCAACTGGATCGCATCAGCGGCAACAGCGTGGGGCTTTTCCGCACAGCCACGGCGTTCTTCTTCATCGCTAACGATGGGCTGAGTATCATTGAAAACGTTGGCGAGCTGGGCGTGACGCTGCCCGCGTTTCTTGTGCGGGTGTTGGAAAAGCTCAAGGACACCAGTGAGCAGACGGGCAAGGATGATAATGACACTAAAGGGGACGGCGAGTAATCGCCGCCCTCTTTTCGGTTGGAGGGGCAGGCATGACGGTTAAAACGAATCTGGGATTGGTCGCGTGGGCGAAGGCGTGGCTGGGTCAGGCATATTGGTACGGATGTTGTTGCTACACCTGTACGCAGAGCCTTTTGGATCGCAAGGCGAAGCAGTACCCCAAATCCTACGCGGAGAACCGCATGAGCCGCTACCGGGCGGATATCGCAGCTGGCAAAAAGTGCGCCGATTGCATTGGGCTCATCAAGGGCTATTACTGGACGCGAGACGACGGCACGCAGGTGTATGGGCTAGACGGCAGGCCGGATCAGGGCGCAAACGGCGCGTACAATGCCGCCAAGGTGAAGGGCACAATCGATACGCTACCGGAGTTGCCCGGTCTGATCCTCTGGAAAAGCGGCCATGTGGGCGTATACATCGGAAACGGGGAGGCTATTGAAGCCAAGGGGTTCAGCTACGGCATTGTGAAAACCAAGGTCAAGGGGCGCGGTTGGACGCACTGGTTCCGCTCGCCCTACATCGACTATCTCACCGAAGGGGGCGCGGGCGATGCGCAGACAGGCGTGGAGGAAACGGAAACGGATGCGAACCAACCCGCTGAAAGTGGC
>DAOPZY010000090.1:0-4938 GCA_035353615.1 Candidatus Limiplasma sp. | reverse complement strand
TCGACGTGACCGAGCCACGCCCGCTGCCGCGCGTTGGTACGGATCACCCCATCACTCTGGTGATGAACGAGCTGATCGAGTGCTTCGCGGGCATGGGTTTCGAAGTGATGCAAGGCCCCGAGGTGGAGCTGGATCACTACAATTTCGAACTGATGAACATCCCTAAAAACCATCCGGCGCGCGATGCGCAGGATACCTTCTACATGGACGACAACGTTGTGCTGCGCACGCACACCAGCCCCATGCAGGCGCGCGCGATGCTGACGCGCAAGCCGCCCATCCGCATCATCTGCCCGGGGCGCGTGTACCGCGCCGACGAGGTGGACGCCACCCACAGCCCGGTTTTCCACCAGATGGAAGGGCTTGTGGTGGACGAGCACGTGACCATGGCGGATCTGCGCGGCACGCTGGACGCGTTTGCCAAAAAAATGTACGGTAGCGACGTTTCCACCCGCTTCCGCCCCAGCTTCTTCCCGTTTACGGAACCGAGCGCCGAGGTGGACCTCACCTGCTCCGCCTGCCACGGCAAGGGTTGCCGCATCTGCAAAAACACCGGGTGGATTGAGGTGCTAGGGTCCGGCATGGTCAACCCCAAGGTGCTGGAAATGTGCGGCATCGACAGCACCCGTTACAGCGGCTTCGCCTTTGGCATCGGCCTTGAACGGCTGGCGCTGCGCCGGTTTGACATTCACGATATGCGCCTGCTTTACGAGGGCGACGCTCGGCTGTTGGGTCAACTCCGCTAAATGGACCGGGAGGAGAAAAACGCATGAAACTACCCATGAATATGCTCCGGGAATATGTGGACATTCCCGTAACCCCCAAGGAATATGAAGATCGCATGATTATGACCGGCACCGCCGTGGAAAACGTGGAGGATTTGGGCGGCGAAATCGACAAGGTAGTCGTGGGCCGGGTGTTGACCTGCGAGGATGTGGAGGGCACCCACCTGCACCAGTGCACCGTGGATGTGGGCGCGGCCGAACCGCTTCACATTGTCTGCGGCGCGCCCAACGTGCGCGCGGGCGTACTGGTGCCCGTTGCGCTGGACGGGGCGCGGCTTCCGGACGGCGTCAAAATCAAAAAAGGCAAGCTGCGCGGCATGGTCAGCGAGGGCATGCTTTGCGCCGCCCCGGAGCTGAATGTGCCCAACGAGCTTTACCCCAACGTAGGCGAGGCCGGGTTGCTGATTTTTCAGGAGGAATATCCCGTAGGCAGCGACGTGAAGCCGATTTTGGGTTTGGACGATTACGCCGTGGATTTTGAAATTCTGGCCAACCGTCCGGACTGCCTTTGCGCCCTCGGCATCGCGCGGGAAACCGCCGCCGCGCTGGGCACGGAATACCGCGCGCCCAAGCTGTGCGTAACCGAGGCGGGCGGCGATATCGGGCAGGAAGTTTCCATCCGTGTGGAGGACAGCGTTCTTTGCCCCCGCTACACCGCGCGCGTTATCAAGAACGTGCGCGTGGGTCCTTCGCCCATGTGGCTGCGCAAATACCTATACGGGGCCGGTTTGCGTTCCATCAACAACATTGTGGATATCACCAACTATGTGATGATCGAGTACGGCCACCCGATGCACGCCTTTGACCTGAGCAAGGTTCGCGGCCGGCAGATCATCGTGCGCCGCGCCTGCGAGGGCGAAACCCTCACCACGCTGGACGGCGAAACGCGCGCCCTGCGAACCGCCGATCTGGTCATCTGCGATCAGGAGCGCGCCACGGGCCTTGCGGGCATCATGGGCGGCGAGGAAAGCGAAATTACCGAAACCACCACCGAGGTGTTGTTTGAGTGCGCCAGCTTTGACCGCACAGCCATCCGCCTGACCAGCCGCGCGCTGGGCATGCGCACCGAGTCCAGCGGCCGGTTCGAGCGCGGCGTGGCCCCCGCCACCGCGATGGACGCCCTTGAGCGCGCCTGCATGCTGGTGAACCAGCTGGACGCGGGCGACGTGGTGGGCGGCTGCTTTGACCATTACCCCAAGCCGCATACGCCGCAGGTGATTACCGCCAGCGTGAAGCGCATCGCGGAGCGCGCCGGTGTGGAAATCCCCGGCGAGGCGATGGTGAGCATCCTGCAAAAGCTGTTCTACCTTGTTACGCGGGACGGCGACCGCCTGAACGTGACCGTGCCGGCTTTCCGGGGCGATGTGGACGGCGAGGCCGACCTGTGCGAGGATGTGCTGCGGATTTACGGGTTTGAACACATCGGCTGCACCCGCTTGCGCGGCGAAACCACGCAGGGCGGCATCACGCCGATGCTGCGCCTCAAAAACCGCGTCGCGGCCATTTTGCAGGGCATGGGCTATATGGAAGTAATGAATTACAGCTTTGAAAGCGTCCGGGAGATCGAAAAGCTGGGCCTCCCGACCGGCGACCTCAGGCTGGAGCCAATGGCCATCCGCAACCCGCTTGGGGAGGATACCTCCGTCATGCGCCCCACGCTGGCGCCTGATATGCTTAAAACCCTCGCCTTCAACATGAGCCACGGCACCCCCGGCGCCAGTCTGTATGAAATGGCGGCTGTGTTTGACAACCATCACCCCACCGCCGAGGGCCTGCCTGTGGAAACGCAGACGCTCTGCCTGGGCAGCTATGGGGAGCAGGCGGATTTTTACACCGTGCGCGGCGCCGTGGAGGCGATTCTCTGCGCGCACGGCCTGCCCTGCGAGGTAACGCCCGGCGCGGACGTTTACTATCACCCGGGCCGCAGCGCGCAGCTGGCGAAGGACGGCATTCCGTATGCGCAGATTGGCGAGGTGCACCCGACCGTTCGGGAAGCCTTCGGTTTGCCCAAGCGCGCCGTAATGGCGGAGCTGAACCTGCAAGCCTTGCTTGAGCATGCCGTGCCTATGGGCGAGCTGAAGCCCCTGCCCCGTTTCCCCAGCGTCGCGCGCGATCTGGCCATGGTGATGGATGAAACCGTCGCCGTAGGCCCGTTGATGGCCGCCATGCGCCGCGCGGGCGGCAACCTGCTGGAAACCATTGAAATGTTTGACGTATACCGCGGGGCGCAGGTAGGTGTCGGGAAAAAGAGCGTGGCGTTCTCCCTCACGTTCCGCGCCAGCGACCGCACGCTGACCGAGCCGGAAATCACCAAGGCCATGGACAAGGTGCAGCGCAGTTGCGCCGAGCAGTACGGCGCGGTGATCCGCTAGGCGCAGGCTCGCGCCTTCCGCAGGGTTTGCCGGTACTGAAAAACGACCTGGCCGGGAGCGGCGTATGCGTGCTCCCGGCTTCAGACTGCTGAAAAACCCTCGCCGCAGCGAAACAGGGTCAAGGGCAAAGCCCTTGCGGGGCGCAGGGGCGAGGCCCGTTGTCCGCCGGAGGCCTTATGTGGCAACCCATTCAACGTAAACGCCACAAGCGCCGAAGGCACAATGTGGCGCGGCTTACGGACTCCATTCGGTTTGTCAACGGTCTTCGACCGGGAGCGGCATATGCGCGTTCCCGGCCTTCTGTTTGCCGCCTTTTACCGTACATTTTTGTAAGAAAAGCCCGCCGCTCTTTACAAAACACCCCCCTGCTGGTATCATGCCACCGAGATTGATTACATGGAGGCTTTCCCTTGCGCGCATATGTTGAGCCGATCCTGACAGCCATGTGGCTTTTCCCGTTTGTGGCGGCGCTGATTACCCTACCCTACATGGTGTACCAGTACTGGCGTTACGGCTCGATTCCCCTGTTGCGGACCACCGTGCTGTATTCCTTTGTGCTGTACCTGATGTGCGCGTATTTTCTCACCATGCTGCCGCTGCCAAGCCGCGAGCTGGTTGCGTCCCTCACCTCGCCCTACCTGCAATTGGAGCCGTTTAAGGACGTGGTCACGTGGATTCAGAAATCGGGTTTCGTGCTCTCGGACGTTTCCACATGGAAAAAGCTGATTGTCAACCGCGATCTGTTTGTGATGCTCGCCAACATTGTCATGACCATCCCGCTTGGCATCTACCTGCGCTACTATTTTGAATGCAGCTGGAAAAAAACGGTGCTCATTTCGCTGGGGGTCAGCCTTATTTTTGAGCTGACGCAGCTGAGCGCGCTGTTTGGCTACTATCCCCGCCCCTATCGCCTCTGCGAAACCGATGATCTGATTACCAACACCCTGGGCGGGTTGATCGGCTATTGGGTAGCCAAACCGCTCATTCGGGTTCTCCCCTCCAAGGAACGCCTGAACGAGATCGCCTACGAGCGCGGAAAGCATGTCAGCGTAACCCGCCGCGTCACGGCTGCCCTTGTGGATTGGATGATTCTGGGTATTGCCGCCATTTTTCTGCTTGTCTGGATCCGTCCGCTGCGCGCTACCCTTTTGGAAGGCACGGTAACCGGCTGGCTCTGGGTGTTCGGCCTCCTGTATGTGGGGCTGGTAATACTGTATTTCGTGATTGGCGAATGGCTTCAGCAGGGGCTTACCGTGGGCAAACGCCTTACCCACCTGCGCCTGATTGACGATCGGGACGGCACCCGCCCCAAGCTTTGGCAAAACGCTGTGCGGTACAGCCTGCTGTATTTCGGCTTTATCCCGCTCCCGGCTGTGTCGCTGGTGCTTTTCTGGTTTGCCCTGGGCGACGGCGATGTGGAATGGTTGCCGCTGATCCTCTGCATCGCGCTGATGCTGGTGTATGTGATTTGCGTGATTCTGGTGGTCATCGGCGTGCTGAACCGCAGCAACCAGCTGCCGCACGGCGCGCTCAGCAAAACGCGCAACGTCAGCACTCTGATGTTTCCGGAGGATATGGTGAGCCGCGTAGGCCAAAAGCCCGCGTGGCAACCCGCCCAGCCCGCCGGCAAGGATTCGCAGGGCCCGATGCTGAACGGCTGAACGGCGACCCTCCCCCCCCCCCGCCTCCGGCACGAGGGGCTGTGTTTGTTAACAAAGTTGGGTCAAGGGTTTGGGGTGGAACCCCAAGCCTGACGCCGCAGCGCGCAGCCAACCAGCGAG
>DAOPZY010000089.1:0-4961 GCA_035353615.1 Candidatus Limiplasma sp. | reverse complement strand
CCAACATCAGTTTATCATATCCTCCTGATGTTAGACAAGACTGTTAGTCGTACAACTCATGCTTGAAAGAACGGGTCAGATATGTGTTGTTGGATCCTATCAATCAGCAATTGAAGCTATATCAAAAGCACGGAGTTTAAAACCGGATGTAGCTTTCATCGACATTGGATTGCCCCAGATGTCTGGGTTGGAGCTGGCCGAGAAAATCATAGAAGTATCCTGTAATACAGAGATTGTTTTTGTGACAGTCCATAATCAATACGCCCTTGACGCTTTTAAGCTGAACGCCATTGATTACATTCTAAAACCATTGTCCTTTGAAAATGTTTCAAAAGTCATCGACAGGCTCAAGAGAATTAAACCGCATCAACATTCTCCGCAAGAAACCGCAGACAAGGGTCGCATTTTTTGCTTTGAGAAATTTCTTGTATATGGAGTCGGATCAGAAACGGCCATTATGTGGCGTACAACAAAAACAGAGGAACTGTTTGCATTTCTTGTACAGAATGTCAACAAGACTGTCTCAAGAGTAAAAATCACACAAGCATTATGGCCTGAATATAGCGAGGAAAAAAGCATAATGTATCTGCACACAACAATTTATAACCTTAAAAAAACGCTGCTTTCCGCAGAGATAGACTTCGGATTGATTTTTGTCAACGGAGGCTATCAGCTTACATTACCCTATGTATACATTGACACTGTAGAATTTTTTGCCCTTGTAAACTCTGCGCTTGCTTCTTCAAACTCCTCCATCAAGGGTTATGAATCGGCATACAATCTATACAAAGGAAGATATTTGAACGAGAATGAATATATCTGGTCTCAAAATAAAGGGGATGAGTACGCCGCGCTTTATCATTCCCTGGTTGCCGAAATGTGTAAACATTACGCGGGCAATGATGATTATACAAGCGCTGAAAGTATTCTTCAAAAGGCGCTGATCCTTGAGCCTATAGACGATAGTCTAAATGAAATGCTTCTATATTTATACCTTCAAAAGCAAGACAAGGCCGCGTTTGTAAAGCATTACAATAAAATTAAAACTGTATATAACGATGAGCTCGGGATTGATCTAAATTCAAGAATGCGGGATTTATATTATAGAGCAAGTAAACTATGATTCAATTCAACTACTGTTCGTCTTCGTAAATCAGTTAGATTTTCGGGCTGTTTGGCATATCATTCAGGCGCTAGTCTTTGGTTTCCGGCGGATTGTATATTCTCCGGATCAGGCAATTCTCGCAGCACAGAGCGAGTGACCATTGAGGGCAATCGCGCTTCATTTTATTAGCCTGCTTGCATACGCATTCAATAAAGCAGTTTCACAACTTCTTCCCATCTCTTGCACTCCATGCGAAATAATACGTCCTTCTATGCGGTCATAACGCGCAGTACGGTAGAGACCATTCGCCTGATAGCCAACCCGGCGCCGCCTGCAATATGCTTTGTTGTTGTTTCTTTTCGCCCATTCCATATCAATCCAGATCATCCGTTTTGCCTGGCAGAGGGTCGGATAACAAAAGAAAAGATCAGGGTTATTGTGGGCATGAGCGCTTCTTTTGTGTCAGCTGAATTCATACCATTGGGAGGTTCGTTATTATACATCAATGTTAACTCGCGGAGCAACTGTTACCGTTCGGCCGGCCTCCTCAAGAAACAACCTGATCCACTATCTCGAATATCTTCAACAAAGCATAGTCAATTACAAACTACTTTATATATTCCCCAGTAAGTGTGTATTTGTTTATCAGATAGGTGTAAGCTTCCCAAGCAATACATACCTTGCGTTGTATACCTCGTAGGTACAGGTACAGATCGTAACAATCCTATCGCCAGGCCGCACATCAACTGTGCTCTGAAAGGTAGAGCGTCGCTTTGCATCAGCAATATACGCCGAAAATGCTTCGTCATTCTCAAACAGCATATAGAAACAGGGCAGTGCCTTTTGACGGATTGGAACAATGATACCGGCGAAAAACGCTACAATATAATCCCCATTAGGCGTATAGAGGGTCATGGTCGGGTATTGATCATAATATTCCTGCTTCTTGTAATCCAAAATTGTACAAAACATCGTTCCGTTGCCCATGTAGTGCCCATAGATGATAGTATTCTGGTCCTGAAAGTCGGGCGTGTTGCGGTAGTCCACAAACACTGTCCCGGCACGGCTATATTCCCCGTCAAAACGGTGGCTCAGATAATGCTGATTATCCTGCCCTTGAACAACCGGATAGTTTACAACGCTATTACCAATCGTAAGCCAAGCCACTGTATCCGTGTTTTGCTTAAGAAGATTGGAAAAATCCATCCGTGATGTCCGCGTGCCAGTCGATACGCTATTGACGGCATCCGGAGTAACCAGTTGTTGTGAAACCTGAAGATCAGCGTCTTCTGAATCGGCATTGCGCTCGACCGCCTCTTTTTCCAACGTTTTTTGTTCTTCCTCCGTTAGTTCGCTTCTCCCATTCATCAACATTAACGCATCCTGTATGGAAGCTGCTTCTGATGTATGCCCGATCTCCGGTAAATCAGTTGCCTGCATTACGATGGTGTTTGCACTAAGTTGTTGATACATTTTCTCGGTATCGGATTTTTGGGCATTATCCAGCAAAAGGTACACCGATCCAGCGATGATCACGAATGCGCAAATCGATACAATCACCCAACCCAATACGCGTTTTTTACGTTTACGCGGATCATATTCGTCATACCGCAACTCGTCTTTCCTGCTACCCATAGACGGCTCCCTTCCGGCTCTTTGGAGGGAGGGCAGATGCTGGTCTACCCTCCCCGAGAGTATCCTGTGGACTGGTATAGGCAGATTGCTACATATTAGTATCATTTTTAATGTATAAACATACCCATGCCGCGAATGAATGATACTGAACGATTTTGATTATCTGAACGAGTGTATTACAAGCTTGCGTAGGATACCTTTGTGTTCCAGTATCATTTGTTACGCCTCGGACGCGTACAGGCAAGCCATGTCAGTGTACCGACGAGAGCCAGCAGCGCGGCCATCATCAACAGAATGATCAATACGTTCTCATTCTCGCCTGTTACGGGAACATCCGAGCTATCTGTATTGGTCTGCAGGTGCTGCACGGTGTTGGAATCAAGCGTTGCATTCTGGAAGTACAGTTTCGCTGTGTTATGGATTGTACGCGTACCTATCTGTGACCATGCGTTCACGTTCACCGTCATGGCGACGGTTGCGTTTTGGCCGGCAGCAAGCTCCGCGATTTCGCACCGCAAGGTATTGGCAGCATTATCAAAGCTTACTGAGGTTGCTTCGGGGCAACTGGCAGAAACAAATGTGCATTGCGCAGGAACCAAGTCCGTAATCATGAGGTCCCGCGCCTCCGCCTGCCCGTCGTTAAAGATTTGGATTTGATAGGTCAGTTTACCGCCTGCTGAGGCCAGCGTACTGCCACCGGGCACGGAAGCACTCTTCACAATCCGAAGCGCAGGGTTGAGGATGGGCGTAACAACCGTATCCTCCGGTTCGTTCGGATTGCTGTTCCCATCGACTTCGGTTATAACAACGTGGTTGATCGCCTGACCCTCCTGTGCGTTACCGTTAATTGTCAGGGTTAGGGTAAGCGTCTCGAATCCACCTTCCGCGGCAACCGTATCAATTGTCCACTTGGCGGTTTGTGTATCAAACACACCTGCCGAAGCAGTATGACTTTTATACGTTGCATTGGTCGGAAGTGTTTCTGTAACGACCACGCCACTAGCCTCGCTATGTCCGTTGTTTGTTACTGTAATGATATAGGTGATATCCTCTCCTGCCTGCACTTGCGTTTGCGAAGTGCTTTTCTTAATGACGAGAACAGGCATTTTAACGAGCGTATCCGTTTCGTCAGTCGGCGGATTCGCCAGCGTTTCGCCGTTCTCTTCCGTTATTTCCACCGCATTGACAACGGTTTCCCCATCTGTAACATCATCGTTCACGGTCAGGGAGATAATCAGCGTGGCTGTCTGGCCCGCAGCCAGATCGCCCACCGTCCAGACGTTTGTAATCAGGCTATAAGTACCGGTCGCTGTGCTCGCGCCCCAGAACGTTGCGTTCGAAGGCAGGTGCTCCGTTACCTTTACTCCCTTTGCGTCGCCCGACCCGTCGTTTTTCACGGTGATGACGTAGCTAATATCTTCGCCCGCGCGAACCCACGACTGTGACGTCGTCTTGGTAATCTTCAGGTTCGGGTTTTTCACTGGGATTTCCGTTTCGCCCGTCGGCGGATTTTCCGGCGTCACGCCGTTCTCCTCCGTGATTGTGACGATGTTCACGATGGTATCGCCATCCGCTACGTTAGCATTGGCTGTCAACACAAGCGTTAACGTAGCTGTTCCGCCCACCGCGAGATTCCCCAAATCCCAGAGCCCTGTCCCAGAATTGTAACTGCCGCTCGCGGTCGCAGCGGATTTGAACGTTGCGTTGGTCGGCAGGTTCTCCGTTACCTTTACGCCCGTCGCGTCGGCCAGTCCGCTGTTTGTCACCGTGATGACGTAGGCAATATCTTCGCCCGCGCGAACCTCCGTTTGCGCTGTCGTCTTGGTAATGGATAATTCCGGCGAGGGCGGCTCCGTTGTTGCTGTTTCAGTGTCAGTTGCGGTCACATTGTTATTGTTGCCGTCCTTGCCCGTCGCCGTGGCGGTGTTCGCCACTCCGCCTGCAAGGATATCGGCCACCGTGACCTTATACGTATACTTCACCACAGCCGCACTCGCCCCCGGTGCCAGCGTTCCGATCGTTACCGGCGCGCCCATTAACGCGTCGCTCAGCGTGATCCCCGTCACCGTCTCGTTCCCGCTATTGGTGACCACAATGCTGTAGGCAATCACATCATCCAGAGCATAGCCGTCGGCAGGCTGCGTGCTTGTAACCGTCTTTTCGACCGTCAGTGCAGGCGCGAAGGGTTCCGTCGTGACCCTCTCGGTGTCCGTGCCAGTCA
>DAOPZY010000088.1:0-5311 GCA_035353615.1 Candidatus Limiplasma sp. | reverse complement strand
CGGATATCAAGGAATACGCGTTGCAGGCAGCGCTTCGCGGAAAGCACTGGGACGGCTGGAAACTGGTCGAGGGTCGAGCCAACCGCCGTTACACGGACGAGCAGGCGGTCGCGCAGGCTGTGATCGCAGCCGGATACGACCCCTACGAGAGCACCCTGCGGGGCATCACCGCAATGGAAAAGGCGCTCGGAAAGACCACTTTCCACGATCTGCTGGCTCCATTGGTAGAGAAACCCCGAGGCAAACCCACCTTAGTGCCGCTAAGCGATAAACGCCCGGCTGTCGCTACAGCTCAAAATGATTTTATGGAGGTAGAACATCATGGCTAATCAGGCAAACAAAGGCAACTATATCAATCCCACCAAGGTGGTCACGGGCGAAACGCGCCTTTCGTACGCGAATTTGTGGGAGCCGAAGTCCATCAACGGCGGTACGCCCAAGTACAGCGTTTCCATCATCATCCCGAAGTCCGATACCGGCACCATTGCCAAGGTCAAGGCGGCGATCGAAGCGGCCTACCGCGAAGGTGAAGCCAAGCTCAAAGGCAGCGGCAAGACCGTCCCCGCGCTTTCCTCGCTCAAGACCCCGCTTCGTGATGGTGATCTGGAGCGCCCGGATGATGACGCTTATGCGGACAGCTACTTCATCAACGCCAACAGCGCAACGGCGCCGGGCATCGTGGATAAGGCTTGTGAGCCGATTCTGGATCGCTCGGAGATCTACAGCGGGGTCTATGCCCGCGCCAGCATCAACTTCTACAGCTTCAACAGCAATGGCAATAGGGGTATCGCCTGCGGCCTGAACAACATCCAGAAGCTGCGCGACGGTCAACCGCTGGGCGGCAAGTCCCGCGCGGAGGATGATTTCGCCGACAATAATGACGCGGACGAAGGTTTCCTCCAGTAACACTTCGAGGGGCGGTGCGCACGCATCGCCCCTCAACCCTTTTGGAGGAGCGAACTGTGGATAAAATGTGGGAAAGCGAGGGTGCCCAACATGGCTACCATCAGGCAACTAGAAATCGACATTGAGTGTTACAGCAGCGCCGACCTAACGAAATGTGGCGTTTATCGTTACGTCGAGGCTCCTGATTTTGAAATTCTGCTGTTTGGCTACTCAGCAGATGGCGGTAAGGTACAAGTAATCGATCTGACACAGGGCGAACGCATCCCAGTGGACATTCTCTCCGCGCTGACGGATGAGGCAGTCACCAAATGGGCGTTCAACGCGAACTTCGAGCGTGTATGCCTGTCCCGCTATATCGGGCTGCCCACCGGTGAATATCTTGATCCTTGTCAATGGCGCTGCACCATGATCTGGTCGGCCTATCTCGGTCTTCCGCTCTCACTCAAGGGCGTTGGCAGCGCACTGGGGCTTGAAAAGCAGAAACTGGACGAGGGCAAGGAACTGATCCGTTACTTCTGCATGCCTTGTGCAGCCACCAAGGGCAATGGCGGCCGCACGCGCAATATGCCGGCGGATGCTCCGGAGCGATGGGCGCTGTTCATCCACTATAACCTGCGCGATGTTGAAACCGAAATGGAGATTCAGGAGAAGCTGCGACGTTTTCCAGTACCGGAGGATGTCTGGGATCAATATCATCTGGATCAGGAAATCAACGATCGTGGCATTCGCGTGGACGGCCAGTTGGTCAGCAACGCCATCTCAATGGACACGCGATCTCGCGAAGAACTGGTTCAGCAGATGCAGGATTTAACAGCGCTGAATAACCCCAACTCTGTAGCGCAAATGAAGCAATGGCTGGCCGATAACGGGCTGGAAACGGATACACTCGGTAAAAAGCAGGTGGCATCGCTGCTCAAGGACGCCCCCAAACCGCTAGGCGACGTGCTCACCCTTCGGCAGCAGTTGGCGAAGTCCTCCGTCAAGAAGTATCAGGCGATGTCCAACGCCATGTGCGCAGATGGCCGTGTGCGCGGGATGTTCCAGTTTTACGGCGCCAATCGCTCAGGCCGTTGGGCAGGGCGGGGCGTGCAGTTGCAAAATCTCCCTCAGAATCATATGCCAGACTTGGCGCAGGCGAGAGAGCTCGTTCGGTCAGGCGACTATGAAATCGTAAACGCGCTCTATGATTCGGTGTCAACCGTGCTCTCCGAACTGATCCGCACAGCCTTTATCCCCAGAGATGGCGCAAAATTCATCGTCTCCGACTTCAGCGCAATCGAAGCGCGCGTCATCGCGTGGCTCGCGGGAGAGCAATGGCGGCTTGATGTGTTTGAGAAGGGCGACGATATCTACTGCGCATCAGCCAGCCAGATGTTCCATGTGCCGGTTGAAAAGCACGGTGTCAACGCCCACCTACGGCATAAAGGGAAGATCTCGGAATTAGCGCTCGGTTACGGCGGCTCGGTAGGGGCGCTGAAAGCCATGGGCGCGCTTGACATGGGCTTGCAGGAGGAAGAACTAAAGCCGCTGGTGGACGCGTGGCGCAAAGCCAACCCACGGATTGTGAAGTTATGGTGGAACGTCGACAAAGCGGTCATGACAGCGGTTCGGGACAGAACGACTACCAAGTCGCACGGCATCACTTTCACCTACCAATCCGCCATGCTGTTCATCACGCTGCCTTCCGGCAGACAGCTTGCTTATGTGCGCCCACGCATTAGTTTGAACCGGTTCGGTTCGGATTGCGTGACCTACATGGGTATTGGCAGCATGAAGAAGTGGGAACGCTTGGAATCTTATGGTCCAAAGTTTGTGGAGAATATTGTTCAAGCTATCAGCCGGGACATCCTGTGCTATGCCCTGCAAACGCTCCGCTGCTGCTCCATCGTTGCGCATATACACGATGAGGTGATCATCGAAGCCGATCCGCACATGTCGCTGCAGGCGGTTTGTGAACAGATGGGCAGAACGCCGCCCTGGGCAAAGGGGCTGATGCTGCGTGCAGATGGCTTCGAATGTGATTTCTATCAAAAGGATTGACAAAGAGGTGTCCTGAAACGGGACACCTCTTTTATTGCGCTTTCGGTGCATCGCGAAGCGCGATATACCTCAAACGCAGAATGTAAACGAGCATATGTCTTTGTCGAGGGTATATGCTTTTACTCATTTATGAGTAAAAGTGGTGGGAGGCGCGCTGCTGTCAAACACAAGCTGTCCACTACTATTTGCTGATGTTGCATCCAGCCATATGCGTTGACGGTTTAAAGCAACTTTCTACCAAAAGAAAATCCACCCGTTAACTTCTGACGTTTTCACGGCTTTTCATTGAGAAGCAATTCTCTAATAAAAGCATGGAGGTCAGGTATGAACGGTCTACAAGTTTTCTTCTATGGAGAAAGGGAAGTCAGGACCATCCAAAGGGATAGTGAGCCCTGGTTTGCTGGAAAAGATGTGTGCGCGGTGTTTGGCGATACCAACCACAACCGAAGTCTGTCCCGTGTTACCGATGAAGATAAAACGGTCATCGTGGTCAGCACACCCGCCGGTGTTCGCAATGTCATCTTCGTCAGCGAGTCCGGCCTTTACGATCTGTTGTTCTCGATGCAGCCCCAGAAGGCCAATATCGGTGGGGTACAGGATGCGTACCCCACCGATATCAATGAGAGAATCAGGCAACTACATAGCTTTCGGCGCTGGGTCACCCATGAGGTTCTTCCTTCCATTCGTAAGCACGACGCTTATCTCACCCACGATAAGCTGGAGGAAGTACTTAGCGATCCCGATGCTTGGATCAGGGTGCTGACCGCCTTGAAGGATGAACACGTGGCAAAGGAAGCGCTAAGGCAGCAAGCTGCCGTGGATAAGCCCAAGGTCGTTTTTGCGGATGCCGTAGCTGTTTCAGACGGTACCATCCTGATTGGCGAACTGGCCAAGATCCTCAAAGGGAACGGTATCGAAATCGGCCAGAACCGGCTGTTTGAGCAGTTGCGACAGGACGGTTTCCTCATCAGGCGTCGTGGCACCGATTACAACGCGCCTACCCAAAAGGCGATGGAACTCGGCTTGTTCAAGGTGAAGGAAACGGCCATTACCCATTCGGACGGCCATGTCACGATCTCCAAGACCACCAAAATCACCGGCAAAGGCCAGCAATACTTCGTCAACTACTTCCTTGGGGGTGGCGGCGGTGTGGCGTAATCATGAGGGCTACCCGGATCCCACGGCCGGGGAAGCGCTGGACAACATCGCACGTGAAACCTGTGAGCATACATGGCGCCCACGTGTGTTCATCTGCTCCCCCTATGCCGGGGATGTGCGCGCCAACACCGAAAAAGCCAGGCGCTACCTGCGGTTTGCCGTGGACAAGGGCACGATCCCGTTCGCACCCCACCTGCTGTATCCGCAGGTGCTGGACGATGGCGACCCGGATGAGCGGGCACTGGGCTTGTTCTTCGGTTTGGTGTGGCTTGGCAGGTGCCATGAACTCTGGGTATTTGGCAGCGTTTGTTCGCCGGGCATGGCTGAGGAAATCAGCTGCGCATCGCGTCGTGGTCTACCCATTCGCTACTTTACAGAAGATTTATCGGAGGTGACCGCATGAAAATCGCCTACGGCAATAGCCGGATGGACAAGCGTTGGAAAAACAAAGATATCCCCTGGGATGCGCTCAAGGATAACGTGCGCACGACCAGGCGCACTACGGAAACGGTCGTTGAATTCCGCAAAATGAGCAAAGCGCAGCAGGACGCCATCAAGGATATCGGCGGGTTTGTGGGCGGAGAACTGCGGGAAGGCAAACGCCGGAACGGGTATGTGGTCTGCCGCTCCCTGCTCACACTGGACATGGACTATGCGCAGCCGGGGATTTGGGATCAGATCGAAGCCCTCCATGACTGGGCGTGCTGCCTGTATTCCACCCATAAGCACACGCCGGAAGCGCCACGTTTGCGGCTGCTCCTCCCGCTCAAACGCGAGGTCGCGGAGGACGAATACCCGGCCTTGGGACGCATGGTGGCCAAGGAGATCGGCATCGATCTGTTTGACGATACCACTTACGAACCATCTCGGCTCATGTACTGGCCATCCACCCCCGCCGACGGAGAGTTCGTGTATCGGGAGAAAGCTGGTGATTGGCTCGACCCCGACGCCTACCTGGCCAGGTATGCTGATTGGCGGGATGTGACACTGTGGCCGACCTCCAAGCGGCAGTCGGAAGTGATCCGGCACAGTTTGAAGCAGCAAAAAGACCCGCTGGCTAAGGACGGTGTGGTTGGCGCCTTCTGTCGCGCGTATCCGATCGAGGACGCGATCGCTGCTTTCCTTCCCGATGTTTACGAGCCATCGGCGATAGAGGGACGGTATGACTACATCCCTGCTCAGTCCAGCGCGGGCGTTGTGGTGTACG
>DAOPZY010000087.1:0-5887 GCA_035353615.1 Candidatus Limiplasma sp. | reverse complement strand
GGGTTTGGGTCTCTTTTTTTCCCGGGGGGGCGGCAATTCATTTTACAACTTACCGCCGTATCCATCCAATCCTGCCCGGAACCCGCCCTGCGCGAAGTATGGACACAGCACGGCGCGCAGGCGTTTACCTTTGCCGTGCTTGAAACGCTTAAAAAAGGCGAGGATCAAACCGAAGCGGATTATGCGGAGGATCTTCGCCTGCTGCTTGCCATGTGGCGGGAAAAAACGGAACAGGATGGCCCGCCGCCTTCCGGAGCAGATGCGATGCGCCGAAAGGGGATACCCACGGGCGCGGATAACCCCGCGTAACTTGCCATGTGGCGGGAAAAAACAGAACAGGATGGCCCGCCGCCTTCCGGAGCGGATGCGCCGCGCAGCAAGGAGATACCCTCAGGCACAGAAAACTCTGCGTAAAGTCAACTGTGTATCAGCCTTGTTTAAGATTCTGGCCTGAGTGCCAAACCGGCGCGGCAGGATACAGCGGCCGCGCTCGGCCTCCCATCCGCGCTCCTTTCCCCGATTGCATCATCATGCGGCGCATGGTATACTGATGCAAAATCGGTTTGCGGGAGGTTGGCGTTTGTGGCGATGATCTTCCTTTCAGCGGTCGCAGTCGCCTTTTCAGGCGCGGTGATGCCGGGGCCGCTACTCACCTATACCATCCAGCAATCGCTGGTCTGCGGCCCCAAAGCCGGCCCCATCATCATTCTGGGCCACGCATTGCTGGAAATGGCGGTTATTGCGCTCATTTTTCTGGGTTTTGATATCATCCTGCAATCCAACGCCGCTCAGGTAGCCATCGGGCTGGTCGGCGGGATTTGGCTTGCCTTTATGGGTTTCGGTATGATTCTCAGCGCCGTTAAAAATACCGTCAAAATCAGCATGGACGGCAAAGGCGGTTCCCGCGGAATGGTCGTTTCCGGCATGGTCATCAGCGCCATGAATCCGTATTTTCTGCTATGGTGGGCCATCATCGGTCTGGGTTTTCTGTTGCAGGCCTATCAATCCTTTGGCCTTCCGGGTGTGGCGGTTTATTTTGTCGGGCACATCTCGGTCGATTTTCTGTGGTACGGTTTCATTTCCCTTTTGGTTGGCAAAACGCGGCGGTTTATCAGCGAAAAGCTTTATCGGGTGATTATCGGCGTTTTGGGCGCTGTACTGGTTTATTTTGGTTTGACGTTCCTGATTCGCGCAGTTCAGGCAGTCCTGTAACCCTGCCAGGCTGCGGGCTGCGTGCGGTAGCGGCGAGCGCGACGCGCGTTCGCCTTCAGGACGGCAACGCGGCGGTTGGCCGCCCCCTAACGCGCGCAAGCGTTCAATGATTAGTTTGGTGATGGGATACAAAATCGGCGGAAGCGCACGCTCGCGCTTCCGCCGATTGATCTTTTCACGAATTTTACCTGTTCTTCCGCCGCTTGCCTCACAGCCCTTGCATTCAAACCGTTCACAAGCCGAATGGCGTTCTGAGCCGCGCCGCATGGCGCCGTTATCGCTCATGGCGCTACCGTTGAAGATGTCGCCGCATACTGCCTGCGGCGCGTACTGGGCAATGCCGCTGTACCCCGCAAGGGCGCGCCCCTTGATCTCTTTTCGCTGCGGCGGGAGGGGGTGTGCATTGGGCATTGCCTTGGCATTCATTATGTTATTCTTTTTTCACAGGTTTACGCTTCGGCCTCGGCTTTTCCGGCTACGCTCAGCAGCCCCACATCCACGCTCGGCGCGCCAAACCCGCCTGAAGGAAAGCGCAAATCGCTGCCTACGGCCTTCACTTGCTTGAGCATTTCAAAAAAGTTACCGGCAATGGTAATCTGCTCCACCGGGCGTTCCCGCTTGCCTTCCTTTACTGTGTAGCCTTTGGCAAGCAGCGAAAAATCCCCGCTCACGGCGTTCGCGCCCGCATGCAGGCCCTCCACCTCGGTAATCACAAGCCCTTCGCCCATATCGGCCAGCAATGCTTCCAAGGGTTGAAGCCCGGCTTCAAGGTAGAAATTCGAAGGCGATACCCGCACAGAAGCGGCATAGCTGCCCTTGCTGGCGTTCCCGGTGGTTTCCACGCCGTCCTTATGGGCGGTTTTCAGGTTGTGCAGGAAGGTTTTGAACACCCCGCGCTCCACAACCGTATTGCGGCGACTGGGCACGCCTTCTGCGTCAAACGGTCGGCTGGAAAACCCTTCCGCGCGCAGGGCGTCGTCCACGATGGTAACGGTTTGAGCGGCGACGGCTTCGCCAATTTTGCCTTGAAGCAATGAAAGCTGCTTTTGCGCGTTCTCCGCGGAAAACGCGGGCGAGAAGGTTTCCAGCAGATCGGTCATCGCCAGGTTCAGGATCACCACCCGGTAGCAACCCGAAGGCACAGGCGAAGCGTGAAGCGCTTCAACCGCCTGCCGGGCGGCGCTCTGCGCAAGCGTCTGGGCGTTCAGGTCGGCAAAGTTTCTGGCAAACTGAATTTCCATGCCCGTGGCGGTGCTGTCGCCTTCCCTGGCAATAGGCTGAAGGAATGCGCCGCAGAAATTCTCCGTGTACTGCTTATCCATCCCGCGCGTGTTGACGACCCTCACCGTCGCGCGGCCGGAAAGCACGGTATCGTAACCCACCTGCTCCACGCGCGCGTCGTAGGCTTTGGCGAGCTTCTCCAATTCCAGTGCAAAAGCAAGCTTTTCCCCCGAGGGCGCGTCGCTTCCTGTGAGGGGGAGCTCCGCTACCGGCTCCTGACCGTCATACACAAACTGCTCGCTGGGGTCCTCACAGAGCTTGGCGCTGTCCATCGCGCCGCGCACAAGCCAGTCCACAGCGGTATCGTCAAACGCTTCCGTAGCGGCGTAGCCCATGCGGCCTTCCCACATGGCCCGGAAACCCAGCCCGCGCGTGGCGTGGCTGGAATACTGCGTAATTTCCCCGTTGGTCGCAACGGCTTTAAAGCTTTCATCTTCCAACAGATACGCTTCCGCTACGGAAAAGCCAGCGGTTCGCGCCGCGTCAAACAATTTTGCTAAAAATTCATCCATTTTCATCGGGATTCCTCCTGTCCGTCGGGTTCAGCCAGCATGCGCGCAAAGCCTGAACCCATGTGTATGCAAAGGCCAATACGCTAACGGATCAAGCGCCGCGCCCATGCGCGGGCCTTCCTGTTGCGCCCGGCGGACGCACCGCCGCGCCCCGGCTGGCCCATCATTCGCAAACTTTAGAGCGTCGCTTCGGCCCTGCCGCCCACCGTCATGCGGCGCACGCGGATCATCGGCTGCCCCACGTTCACAGGCACCGAGCCGCTGATACTGCCGCACAAGCCTTGCGCCATCTTCATTTCACGCCCAACGCGGTCAATTTGCATCAGCACATCCGCGCCTTTGCCAATCAGCGACGCGCCGCGCACCGGCGACACAATCCGGCCATCCTTGACCAGATATCCCTCCGCCACCGCGAAGTTAAACCCGCCCGTCGCCGGGTCCACCGAGCCTCCGCCCAGCTTTTTGGCATACAGGCCGTTGCCCATGGTGGCGATCATTTCCCGTTCGTCATCCTGCCCGGGGGCAATGTAAGTGTTCCGCATACGCGACGTAGGGGCAAACGCGTAGCTCTGGCGGCGGCCGCTGCCTGTCGGCTCCATGCCCATCCGCTTGGCGTTAAGCTTATCAATCATGTAGTTTCTCAGCATCCCGTTTTCAATCAGGATCAGCCGGGTGGTGGGCATCCCCTCGTCGTCCACGCGGAGGCTCCCCCACTCGTTGGGCAATGTGCCGTCGTCCACGGCGGTCACGCAGCTGGCGGCAATCTGCTGGCCCAGCTTGTCGCAAAACACGCTCATGCCAAACGCAACGCTGGTGGCTTCCAGGCTGTGCCCGCAGGCCTCGTGGAAGATCACGCCGCCAAACCCGTTATCAATTACCACAGGCATCACGCCCGCGGGGCATTCCGGCGCGTGCAGCATCAGGCGCGCGGTTTCCGCCGCTTCCCGCCCCACGCGCGAAGGGTCCACCCGTCCGCTGAACAGCTCATAGCCCATCAGCGCGCCGGGGGAATCGCTGCCCTGCTGCTTTTCCTTGCCGTCGCTGGCCACTGCGGCGCAGGATAGCCGGGTGCGCACGCGGGTGTCCTCTACGTACAGCCCGTCGCTGTTGGCAATGATAACATCCTGTTCGCTGTCCGAAAGGGTGCAGCTCACCTGTTCGATTTCAGGGCTTACCGCGCGTGCCGATGCGTCGGCCTGGCGCAGGTATTCCAGCTTGCGCTGGGTATCCGTTTGCGAGGGCCACTGCCGGATCACGTTTGGCGGGGGCATATCGGGCGTTGCCAGCGAGCGTGCGCGCACGTTTCCCTTGCGCTGGGCGGTTACCGCGGAGGCCACCTGCGCCGCGCAGCGGAGCAAGCCCTCCCGGTCCGTATCGTTGGTATAGGCATATACGGCGTTCAGGCCCTGAAACACCCGGATGCCGGCGCCGTGCAAACGGTTGGAGTTAATCAGCTCCACCTGCCCGCTGAGCAGCTGCACGGTATGGCTCCGGTTATCCTCCCAGAAAATTTCGGCAAAATCGCCGCCTGTGGAGAGCGCCGCGTCCAATACGTCGCGTGCATAATCTTTCATATTGGTAATCTCCTTCCCCTGTATCCCGGCTGCGGAGCCTGCCGCGCAACCATTCGCGCGCGCCCGTAAAACCGTGCGCGCATCAGCGGCGCGGGTGGGCTTTCCCGGCGGTCGGCTCCCAATTTGTCAATTTCAGCTCAGGATGCTGTTCAAGTCCACTTCCCGCAGGCTTTGGGCGCGCCAGGTAGCCCGAGGGTTTGCCGAAGCGGAGCCAACGCCCAGCGCCCGCATCCCGCCGGCCAGCGCGGCCTCAATGCCCGCATCCGCGTCCTCCACCACAACGCAATCCGCGGGGGCGAGGCCCAGCAGCTTCGCCGCCAGCACAAACACCTCCGGGTCCGGTTTGCTATGGGTGATCTGGTTGCCGTCGGCAACCGCGTCAAACGCTTTGTCCAACCCGATTTGCTTGAGAATCAACGGCGTGTTTCGGCTGGATGAGCCGATGGCAATCCTGACGCCTTTGGCCCTGAGCGTTTGAAGCACCTCCAGCGCCCCGGGCAAAATATCCGCGGGCGTCAGTTTGCCAATCAGCTCGACATAGTCGTCATTCTTGCGTTTGGCCATTTCGATTTTTTGCGCCTCGGTATAGGTTTTGGAGGCGCGTTCCAGAATGATCTCCAAGCTATCCATCCGGCTTACGCCACGCAAACGCTCGTTGATCTCGCGGTTGAAAAAAATGCCCTCACCGTCCGCCATCCGCTTCCAGGCGAGGTAATGGCAATCGTCCGTTGAAACGATCACGCCATCCAAATCAAAAATCATTCCCTTAACCATGGTTCCTTCATCCTCCCATGCGCAGGTTTCCATTGACTGTTTTATTATAACACGAGGGCCGCACAAAAGCACCCCCGGCATGCCGCGCGGCGCGGGTTGCAATCCAAAGCACATTCTACAACAGGTAAAAGCGGGGCAAGCGATGAAATCCCTGATCCGGTTTCAAAGGCGATCCCTTGGTGGGTTTGTGGGTGGACTCAAACCCGGATGCCGCAACATTTAAATCAAAGCGAGCGAACCGCTCGCAGGGCTACGAGGCAAACAGAAGCAGACCGTCGTATGGGTTTTTAGCAACCTAAACGGGGCGCAGAAATCCGCGCCCCGTCAGACCGTTGACAAACCGAATCGAATCCATAATCCATAAGCCGCTCCGCATTGTGCCTTCGGCACTCGTGGCGCTTATGTTGTATGTGTTGCAACATACAGCCTCCGGCGAACAAGGAGCAACGCCGATGCACCCCACAGGGGCGTTGCCCTTGACTGCACTGCCCCAGGAAAAACGGACATTGCCAAGAAGCCTCCCAACGTAGGATA
>DAOPZY010000086.1:0-6311 GCA_035353615.1 Candidatus Limiplasma sp. | reverse complement strand
TTTCGTTCTGGTGGGATTAGTAGGGCTCGAACCTATGACCTCCACGATGTCAACGTGGCGCTCTAACCAACTGAGCTATAATCCCATAATCGTTTGAACGACGTGTAATACTATAACATACCTGTTACGGTTTTGCAAGAGCGAAATCCATAAATCCGGCATCCGTCCATCATCCGCATCCCCCACGAACCAGACCGATTGATCCGCCGATTTTGCGGGCGTTCCCCCTCCGCCTTGCCATTTTTACGGAAAAAGAGTATATTATGAAGGCTATCCATACGGATGAACCGGACGCCGATGGGCGGGGAGGTGCCACGATGGTTGGAACTTGGAATATCAACGGTTTTTATGACAATACAAAGCTGACTTCACTGTTTGAAGCGGTGCAACGGCGGGAAAGCTGCCGACTGTTTGCGGCTGCCCCCAGCGCCGAAAATTGGAACGTCCTATTGACCGCGGCGGATGAACTGGCGATGCCTGGCGTGCGCATCGCGCTTGGGATATGTGAAAATTCGCTGTTTCAGCCGATGCTAGGGCTGTTTCAGAAGTTTGAAAATGTGCAGCGTTTTGCCGCGATTATCCTCACGGAAAACACGCCGCGCGCCGCGGTAAACGCGGGTGTGTGCGGCGAAATGTTCCTGTTGCGGGCCGTGGAACTCGGCATGGGCGGCTGCTGGGTCACAGGCACCTATAAACGCGGGCAGGTTGGCATTCAGGTGCATGGGGAAGAAAAGCTTGCCGCTTTGATGCCGCTTGGCAACCCCAAGAACCCCCCGGAACTGCCCCTGAGCCGCAAGCGCAAGGAAATCGCGGCCCTGTGCCCCGAGTACGATACGCTGAGCCCGGCCCTCAAAGAGGTGGTTCAACTGGTGCATATCGCTCCCAGCGCCATGAACCTGCAACCGTGGAGCATCAAGGCCGTTCACCCTGCCACGCTTACCATCACGGTGAATTTGGCTATGCAGCGGCTGGACCTTGGCATTGCCGTATGCCACGCGCTGCTGGCGCTGGGCACAACGCCAGCCCTGTTTACACTGGATGATGCCGGACAGAGCGCGACCCTCGAGCTGTTATGAGCACCGAAAACCAGCAGACCCTGTGGAGCGCTGTGGACGGTCACCCTACCCAAGCCCCGCTGGCGGATCGGATGCGCCCCAGAACCCTGGACGAGTTTATCGGCCAGCAAAAGCTGATTGGCGAAGGGCGACTGCTTCGGCGCGCCATCATGGCCGATCGCCTGCAAAGCAGCATTTTTTGGGGCCCTCCCGGCTGCGGCAAAACCACGCTTGCCGGCATCGTGGCCAATATGACGGGCAGCGCGTTTGAAAAGCTCAACGCCGTCACCAGCGGCGTGGCCGATGTGCGCAAGGTGCTCAAGGAAGCCGAGGAACGGCGCACCCGTTTCGGCAAGGCAACCTACCTGCTTTTGGATGAGTGCCACCGGTGGAACAAGGCGCAAAGCGACAGCATTTTACCGGCGATTGAAACCGGCTTGATTCGCTTTATCGGCTCCACGACCGAAAACCCAATGGCAAGCATGACTCCGGCCATTGTGAGCCGGTGCCGCGTGTTCGCGTTTGAGCCGCTGACCGTTGAGGATGTGCTGACCGCTCTGGAGCGCGCGCTGGCCGATCGGGAGCGCGGCTACGGTCGCTACCCTACCGAGCCGGAGGAGGGCGCGCTCCGGTACATCGCGGGCGTTGCCAACGGCGATGTGCGCACCGCGCTTTCCGCGCTGGAGCTGTTGTTCCTCACCACGCCCGAAACCGCCGACGGCGCGCACCCCGCGCCCTATCGCCGCCTCACCCTCGCCGCCGCGCAGGAGAGCGTGCAAAAGCCCATGCTCAAGCTGGATGAGGATCTGTATTACGATATGCTGTCCGCGTTTATCAAAAGCATGCGCGGCAGCGACCCTAACGCCGCGCTGTTGTGGTACGCGAGGCTCCTGTACGCGGGGGTTGATCCCAAGCTGATTGTGCGGCGGATCATTGTGCACGCCAGCGAGGATGTGGGGCTGGCGGATCCCGTGGCGATGCTTCAGGCGCACGCGGCCGCCAACGCGCTGGAGGTTGTGGGCATGCCGGAGGCGCGCATCCCCATCGCACAGGCGATCCTCGCTATCTGCACGGCGGAAAAGAGCAACAGCGTGGTGACAGCGCTGGGCGCCGCCATGGCGGATGCCGAAGCGGGCGGCTTCTCCTCCGTTCCCCCCTACCTGCGGGATCAGAGCTATGCCATCGAACACGCTAAAACCCCGCAATACAAGTATCCGCACGACTATCCCGGGCACTTTGTGCAACAAACCTACATGCCCGAAGGCTACGAAAACCGCGTATACTACCAGCCCAGCGAGCAGGGCAACGAAGCGAAACTGAAAGCGCGCATGGAGCGCAGGTTTGGAGGGCGAAATCAGCCGTGAGCCGAAAACCGAGCCTTGAGATCGACGTTGGAAAAGCCTCCCGGTACGCGGTGATTGTCAACACCTCGGAAATTGTCGTACTGTTGGGGTTTGTGCTGTATGTGCTGATGACGGACGTCACACAGGGCAACCACTATGCCATTCAGGGGTTGGCCATTCTGGGCAGCCTGATGGCCATTTGGGGCGCGTTGCTGGATATCCGCGAGGCGCTGATTACGCGCAGACGGCTCCGCCTGATCGAGAATCTGGAACAGACTAACACCCAGATGGATACCCTGAACCATACGCTGCGCGCGCAGCGGCATGATTTTCTGAATCATCTGCAAGTGGTGTACAGTTTGATGGAAATGAAGGAGTATGGCGACGCGACGGATTATCTGGAAAAGGTTTACGGCGAAATCCGTTCGGTATCCAGCTTCCTGGCCACCAAATCCACGGCGGTAAACGCCTTGCTCAAGGTAAAAGCCGGAGCGTGCGCCGACCATGGGGTCGAGTTGCAGTTGGATATCAAAAGCTCGCTGGACGGGTTGACCATTCCCAGTTGGGAACTGTGCCGCGTGCTGGCCAACCTGATCGACAACGCGATTGACGCGATGAAAACTGCTCCAAAGCCCACGCTGCTGATTACCATCGCGGAGGATCTGCGCGCGTTCACCTTTACGGTTACCAATAATGGCGACCCCATTCCCGAAGCGATGCGGGACAGCATTTTTGAAGCGGGCGTGAGCACCAAGGGCGAAGGGCGCGGCATGGGTCTTTCCATCGTGCGCCAAACGCTGGAAGCCTACGGCGGCACCGTAACCTGCGAAAGCACGCCGGAACAGACCGCTTTCTGCGTTGTGGTGCCCAAGTAAAGCGTAAAGGGGACGGCCGCCAGATGGAGCCATCCAAAAAGAAGTTTCTGAAAAACATGGTCGGTTTTTCCATGACGGCATGGGTTGCCTGCCTCGTTGGGTTGATCGCCTCGCCGATTGCCACGCGGCTTTACAGCACTGCGGAAATGGGCAAGCTCAACCTGTTCAGCACCTATGCGGCACTGTTTTCCGCCACATGCTACCTTGGGCTGGACCAAGCGTATGTGCGGTTTTTCCGGGAGCCGCCCGGGCACAGCACCCGCAAGGGGATGCTCACGTTTTGCGTAACCGCGTCGCTCGTATTCGGCGTTATCACCATTTTACTGTGCCTGTTCGGGTGGCGGGGCATCAGCAGTCTGGTAATGAAGCAACCGGATTTCAGCGTTTTTATCTGCCTTGGCGTTTACGGCCTGTGCCAGATTCAGTTCCGGTTTTTATCGCTGAGCTACCGCATGGAGCAAAACGCGAAGCTGTACACGGTGCAGGGCGTGTTGCAAATCATCCTCACTAAAATCGCCTACCTTGCCATCGCGTTTGATCAGGCGCTGGCAAAACCCTCCATCATCCTGCTCACCGTGCTGATGGGCGCGTTCACCCTCGTGTTCACCCTGATTCAGCGCCACCAGTTTGACAGGCGTTTTTCGCGGCAGGTGGACTCCGTTTTCGTGAAGGATATGGTCACGTTCGCCGCGCCGCTGATCCCGCTGGCGATGATGTCCTGGCTCAACTCCTCGGTTTCGCTGGTGGTGCTGAGCAACCTGATGGATGTTTCCGCCGTGGGCGTTTACACCTCCGCGCTGGTGCTTGCCTCCACCGTGAATGTGGTGCAGACCGGCTTTAACACCTACTGGGCGCCTTATGTGTACGAGCATTACCAGAAGGATGAACAGTCCAGCTTTTTTACAGTGCACCGGCTCATGGCCTGCCTGCTGGTCGGCTTCGGGCTAACGCTCACGTTGTTGCAGGCGCCCGTGTACCTGTTGCTGGGCGAGCGGTTCCGTGGCTCGGTGATCTATTTCCCCTTTTTGTTTTTAACCCCGATCTGCTATTGCCTGAGCGAAACCACAGGCATGGGGATTGGAATTTCCAAAAAGAGCTATTGGAACACGCTGATTTTCCTGCTGTCGGCCGCGCTGAACATCGCGCTGTGCTTTGTGCTGATACCGCTTTATCAGGATGCGGGGGCAGCCATGGCGGCGGCGGGCGCGGCGGTTGCGGCGCTTGTGATCCGCACGGTGGTTGGCGAACGGTATTATAAAGCCATTACCGATTACCGCTATGTCGCCTACACCATTGGGCTGATGCTGTTTGCCTCTGTAGCCAATTACGTTTTGCGCGGGCAGGCGGCGGTGAAATATGCCGTGCTGCTGGCGATTTACGGGCTGGCGCTATGGCTGTTCCGCAGAGAAATCGCCACCCTGTGGGGCACCCTGAAACAAATTGTACACGAGGGCGCGGGCGCCATCCGGCGCACCAAGGCGCAATCCACCCATGAAGGAGAACGCAAATGAGCAAGCGGATCCTGTTAATTACGGATATCGGAAGTTTTTGGTCCAAACGGTATGTGGAAAACCTGCTGCTTCCCAATGGATGGGAAGTGGTAATCTTTCCCATTTGGGAAGCGGAGGGCCGTTTTGACGATTATTACCGTGAAAGCGGCGTAACGGTATATCACGACACGCACAGGCTGCCGTTCATCCGCCGCATTCCCCGCTTGCGCATGTGGGCGCGGGTATGGGCCAACGCGAGGGCTTTGCGCAAGCTGGGACCTTTTGACGTAATCCACAACCACTACCTGAGCCAACGGGATCTTGCGCTGGGCCACGGTTTGCGCCGCGCGTATCCAAACGCGAAGTGGGTGTGCAGCTTCTGGGGCAGCGATCTGCTGCGTTCCACGGGCGTGGAACTGAAACGCATGCGCCGCTATCTGGCGGAGTGCGATCACGTAACGGTACACTCCTCCCTGCATGTGCAGCGCATCCGCGATGTGTTTGGCGACAGCATTGCCCATAAGACGGCGCTGGTCTATTTTGGCCAGACCGTGTATGAGGATATCGACCGCGTGTGCGCCACCGAGAACAAAGCCGCCTGCAAATCCCATTTTGGCTTGCCAACCGATAAACCGGTCATCTGCCTGGGCTACAACGCGTCCCCAACGCACAAGCATCTGGAACTGCTCAAAGGGCTGAAAACCCTCCCGGAAGAAACGCTGAAGGGATGGTCGCTTGTGCTGCAAATGACCTACGGCAGTTTTGATGACAGCTATTTTGACACCGTGCGCGAGGCTGCCGAGTCCCTGCCCTGCCGCACGCTGGTATTGACCGAGTTCATGGACGGCACGGAAAGCGCCTACCTGCGCCTTGCCGCGGACGCTTTTGTGTTGGCGATTCCCACGGACGCGTTCTCCGCCAGTTTGCAGGAATATCTCTATGCCGGCGCGCAGGTTTTACGCGCCAACTGGTTGCGGTATCCGCAATTGGAGGAGTTGGGCATCGAAACCACGCCTTTTTCGGAGCTTTCTCAGGTGCCAACCCTATTGCAGCAGACGCTTGCGCACGAGCTGACCCCGGATGAAAAAGCCAAGCGCGCCATGCTCAAGGAAAAGTATAGCTGGAAAACCGTAAGCGAGGGTTGGCTGAAGCTGTACCGGTAAGAAAATTAGCCTCTGCCTGCCATAACCCTTCGCCGCGGCGAAAAGGGGTCAAGCGCGAAGCCCTTGAAAATGTGCAGGGTGGAAGCTCGCATGGCGTTTTAGGGCAACGTCCCAACCCTTATGCGGCAACGCGTATCCGCAAGCAGGCGATTTGCCCACAGGGCGATGCCACGGGCGGCATGGCACATTGCAAAGTACCTTTGATATGCTAAACCCCCGTTCTTCCGCATAACGGAAAAACGGGGGTTATTGAATGTTCGTATTCAGTGGCAACAGTCAGGTTTGCCTGACGGCAATCACCGAAAGGTTACGCCGTTTGCTCAGCCCAGCTCGGAGAAGAACTTGATGGTGCGAACCATCTGGCTGGTGTAGCTGTTTTCGTTGT
>DAOPZY010000085.1:0-6426 GCA_035353615.1 Candidatus Limiplasma sp. | reverse complement strand
ATGCTTTCCTTGGCATTGATCCCACTCCTTTGCGCTCATTATACCAGATTGACTATCTCTCAATTTGGTACAACGATCGGGGGCAGGGTCATCATCAAAATGTCTGTATTGTCTGACTATTCATGATGATTTGTTTTTATGCATGGATGGAGATGGTATCATAAGGTTTAGTAACATGCGAAAAAATGAAGTACCTAACTGAGAAAATAACATCGTTATATCTTCTGTTTTCGTGTCTATCCACCCGAATGTATACACCGTAGATTCATTTCCAAGCGCCATCCTCATGGTGCCAGATCGGGTGAAAGTCTGTATCGTGAATAATAGCTTGGTATACTGGTTCCAGAAAGGCTTTTATCTTGGAGAGTTCATGTTCGAAAGGTGTATCCACGGAACGGATACGCATGATAAAAGCAGACCATTGCATTTGCTTATCCTTGTCGGTGGCAAAAGCTTCAGCAAAAACGATTGGCTCGGCAACCAAAGGCGTTGCACGCCGATTCAAGGTCTGAGCTACGGCTTCTCGCAAAATCGTTCCGTCATAATTATATGTCGAAGCAAGCATCGCTATGTCATAGAAGTCTTTCATTCTGCTATTCGCCTGTGCCAGATATACCATGGCTTGGAATTTCTCAGCGATGATGGACTCCTTCGAGTACACACACAAATCAGCTTCCTCCATGTCTAGCAGTGATGGATACCTCATCCGTTCGGGGTTAGGTATGACCACATCGCCAAATCCAATATCAAGCTGAACATAGCTTCGTGAGCGATCGAGAAAACTGGGGATCTTCATCCGGATCCCTGGGTAATCAGCATCTTCTGTAATTGGTTCGGCCGAAATAGCATCCAAGTCGAAAGTCACACCATCATCAACCGATATAGCACAGACCACACGAAATACTTTGATCATCTGCTCCGGTGAATTGCTGATCTGACGGGCAAGCATGTCAATATCCCGCGTTGCTCTGGCTTGATTATCAAACATCGCATGAAGCAATAAGCCGCCCTTGAGTACGAAGTCATTTGCATAACGCGAAACCGACAACCGATATAGCAACCGTTCGATGAAGTAGTGAGTCTGCATGTATTCGTTTGTTTTACCGGACCGAACCGCAATGTTGAACAGTCTTGCTTTAAAACTGTCAGCTTTACTCATACCAGTGCCTCCACATAGGGCTGCAGCTTTGAGAGCAGCCGCATTTGTTGCGCGTATTGGTAGAGCCTTTGGATGTTCTTGTCGCCACGCATATAATTGCGAATCACTTCAAGAACCACATCCTTACCGAGCTCATCACGATGTTTGAATAGGTCACACACGGTACGCTCCCGATCATAAATTGGCACGTTTCCGTGTGGCAGTTGAATTGTTGCTCTCCCCAGTTCAAACAGCCCCGGTTTGAATGCAGTCAGCGTAATCGGCGGATAGACTGGAAGTTTTGGAGGTCTGCCAGTATTGGGTACGGCAATGGAAACCGCATCCGGAATGATGGTTGTCAGATCATACACAACAGCAGCAGATAGACAATAAAGCGTCCCATTCGGGATGACTGCAGTAGCGATCTCGTTATCGGTCATCTCGGCAATCCGGTCAGCCCAGACGTAATATCCAGGTTTGAGCTTAATGATCTTACCCGAATCGATACGCGCCTGCAGCACATGCCCTGTAATGCCACACTTGTGCAGCGTGCCCATCTTCAGTATAGGACTGTCTTTAATTTCCCGTTGGATATGATTGACTGGCATCTTCCTCACCCCTTGCACTTCATATATTCATCTGCTCGGTGTATGGAAAGATGAATTTATGCAGTTCGAGTATACGGCATAAAATCAGCAGTGTCAAGGAGATAAAAGCAAGGAATGCATCAACAATGGTTGCATTAGTATTTCAAATGCTGCCACAGAATAACCTTATTAGTTTTTGTAAGATATATGAGTCTGCCTAAGATATAACCATCGCTGATGTATCCATTATAAGAACTTCTTTGCATGATATTAAGCATGAACGATTCAGGCACAGGTTTGTGTGATACTTAAGCGCACGAAGCAAGGATAATAAGGAATTATCACTTGATATTTCTGGATGAGTATATCACAAATTCCATATACTGTCACGTATCTTCTCTGTCGAATCTCGAATTATCCGTTCATAAACCTTGGTCACATCACCGGTATCAAACGTAGCAACCTGGCTCGGAAAATCATTGCATTGACGATTTTCGAATATACTCATATAATTCAACTACAGAGATATTAAAGGGGGATAAAAAATGAAGTATACCAGCGAGAAAAAAAGCGAAGCTCTTAAAAGCATCCAAGACGTGGGTGTGACAAAAACGGCCGAAGCCCTTAAGATCTCGGTTCAAACACTATATAAATGGCGCACAGAAGCAGATGCTCAGCAGTTTGAAACCGCAAAGTCAAAAGGTCACCGTACCGCGAAAGCCAAGGAAACGTTGGATGCGCGTGCCCTTCTGGAAAAAGATAAGAGCATGGCACAAAAGATTGCTCAGCTCGAAGCTGAGAATATAGCCTTGCATGCGTCGCTGATGAAATACAGAGCTGCGTTGGCTGCAGCATTAGGCGAAGACAATTGAATCACCTTCGACGATTGCTACATTCTAATCATACAGCCTAATCTGTTTGCATGCTGAGTTAGCGTCTTCCGTCGACCTGCACAGCTCCAGAAGGAAGACCTTCGCTCATTGTTCATTGTCCCCGTTTTCTTTGGGGTTCCGATATGCAGCCATATTTTTCTAGACGTTTCATTTTGAGATCACATGAGAAATATAGAAAGATATGGTGAGCTTTTTTTCCGAGAGGTACTGGGTGATCAGCAGCCGTTCTATGTGTCCATTGGCATCTATAGGGATCGGCGTTAAAGCGCCAGAAGCAAACGATTGAAATGCTGCCTCATCCGGAAGATAAAACTGAAATAGGTCAGTGTGGTTTTCAGAGACCATTCGCTCAACTCCTTTCTAGTCAGGGAATCGCATCGAACATAAATTCTTTATTATAGGTAACCCAAATTGAAATAGCAACGCCGAATTTTCATGTTAACTTCAAGCTCACAAAATATATAATTTAGCCACCACTCACCAAAGAAAACCTGCAGAGTTAATGATCAATATACTTGACCGATTTGCTTCGACGTATAAACACGCTTGGCAGTCTTGATGTCTGCGCATCAGTTGTGTAAATGGAATCAAGTGCTATCCAATGTAACAGAATGGGTACGATTGTTGCCATCGAATAAAAACGTAACATAAAACGGATGAACATCTCGCGGACGGAACGATGACATCATGAGAATTGAAAAGTTTAATTTCCGTTGTAATCAACCTCTAACACTTGGTAAATTTACCATTGTTTGCAATGATTTACGTCGCAGGATCGTCTAATGGATGTAACATTACTGAGGATGTGCAGATGACCCAAAACTTTTTCATGTGGAAGATTAAAACCAATAACGATATGCTATACCACAGACCAAGACGAGACTTCGAAACGATGACGTATGCAGGGTTGCGCCTCATGATATGACGCTTAAGGCATGGGAAAAGAGATCCAAAATACGGTAACCGCAGTATATTCGCACATAAATCATGTGTATCCTCATCCAAATGTGTTACGACACGCAGTTGAGATGACGGCGCCTGGCTGTGCTGGGGATAGTGGCCCGGAACATTCGATTACACCCCCTGATCCCACGCTTGCACTGACGTTTGGAGGTGCTTCCGGAAAACTGCGGAAATCTCTCGTGTTGTGTCACTCAGAAGGCATGAATTATCCAGAAATCGCACAGGCGTTGTATTCCCCACTGATCACGGTACGGGGGATGCACCACGCCAAAAAAGCACCTAGAAAGGAGTAGGATACAGAATGAAGCGCGAACGGAGCAGTTTGGATTTCCACAAAGCATTTAAGCCGATACCGACGGAATGCTATCAAGCGCTACTGAATGCTACCCGCTCCGTAAAGGAGGAAAAACAGGTGAAACGTACACCCTTTCTCGCTGTGCTGATCGCGGCAATCCTCATGGTCATTACGATGTCGACAGCGTTTGCTGCCCAACAGGTGGGCTGGGCAGACTTCTTCAGCGGATATCACGGTATCGCAGTACCAAAGGCAGGCGAGGCGATACTGAACGCTACAAAGCCGATCAGCTATGAGGTTGGCCCGATGACCTTCACATATCAACAGCTGCTGGCGGATGGCCGAATCGCCCTGAGCGCAGCCGAAGTGCATACTACGGACGGCATCAAAGCGTTATATGCAAACGACACTGAAATCCTTGACCCAGTGGACGCTGGTGTAGATACCATCAGCAATCTGTATCAGCTCAAGTCAGGCACAACTTGGGTGCAGGCTGCACAACAACTCAAACTGCCTCTGTATGGCGTTCGCGCCTTGATCGAGGTGGATGAAGCCCAGAGCGACGGCGAAGCAATGGTTGACGCCCTGTGGAATGAAGATGGCAGCATTGTGTGCTTCAACATGCCTGCCACCAATCCAAAGACGGTGAAGGATACGCTACCTGTAACCCTGTACATGGCTGTGTATTCGTTTGACCCGGCAACCGGGAATGAACTCAACCATTGGATTCGTCAGGAAAAAGCGGAAATCCCCGTTTCTGGCGTGATCGCTGAAAAGACCTACTCGCCGCAGACGAAAGAGTTGCTCAATGGCATGACGCTTACCAGCGTGCGCGCCGAGCAGTGCGTTACAGGGGTATACCTGTTTGCCAGCCTCACCGCGCCAGACGGCATGGATGAAGACAGTGCGATCAATGCGGCCTACGAACTGACCATCTGCGATAGCAAGGGCAACGAGCTTCCAGGCGGAATCAACCTTTCCGGCTATGCCAGTGTGGATGCGATGCCAACTGTTGTGCGGCAAGACATGGTTTCGTTGGATACATTGCCGGACGAGCTGATCATCACAGATGGAACGGCGAAGATTTCGGCTAAGTAAAGTTGGTAAACAGCGTAAAATGATTGTTCGTATGCGCGCTATTGGTGCGCGTGCGGTTTGCGGATCATCATTGGCTATAGCAAACAAAAAAAACGGAGGAGCTACGCAAAAACACCTTTTGCGCAGCCCCTTCTTACTGTATAGGCTCAACTCGCCATACATACTTTTGCGGTTGATATGCTATAATAATCGTATCAACCAGCAAAGGAGGGGGCGCAGATGACCCGCCAGCGCACGTACCTGTGCATCGACCTGAAAAGCTTCTACGCCTCCGTGGAATGTATGGAGCGCGGGCTGGACCCCATGACCACCAACCTGGTGGTGGCCGATGCCAGCCGCACCGAAAAAACCATCTGCCTTGCCGTGTCCCCTTCGCTGAAAGCCTATGGGATTGCTGGGCGCGCCCGACTTTTTGAAGTGGTGCAGAAGGTACGGGAGGTAAACACGCAGCGCCAGCGGTTGGCGCCGGGGCGCAAGTTTACCGGCGAATCCAGCAGCGACCCAGCACTAAAGAACAATGCGTCGCTTGCGGTCGGCTACATTACCGCGCCGCCGCAGATGGCGCGGTACATGGAAATCAGCGCTCAAATCTATCAAATCTATCTGAAATATATCGCTGCCGAGGACATTCACGTATATTCCATCGACGAAGTGTTTATGGACGTGACCTGCTACCTTGCGCATTACGGGGTAACGGCGCGCGAACTGGCCATGCGCATCATCCACGATGTGCTGCGCAGCACGGGCATCACGGCCACGGCGGGTATCGGCACCAACCTGTATCTGGGCAAGGTGGCGATGGATATCGTGGCCAAGCATGTGGCGGCGGATCAGGATGGCGTGCGCATCGCGGAGCTGGACGAAGCAGCCTATCGGCGCTTGTTGTGGACACATCGGCCGCTGAAGGATTTCTGGCGCATCGGTTACGGTTATGCTAAAAAGTTGGAGCAAATCGGGCTTTTCACCATGGGGGACATCGCGCGGTGTTCGCTTGGCAAGGAAACGGATTACATGAACGCCGAGCGGCTCTACCGGCTGTTTGGGGTCAATGCGGAGCTACTGATCGACCACGCGTGGGGCTGGGAACCTTGCACCATCGCCGAGATTAAAGCCTACAAGCCCCAAAGCAACAGCCTTGGGGCCGGTCAGGTGCTGCACTGCCCCTATGCCTACGACAAGGGCAAGCTGATTGTGCGCGAAATGGCGGAGCTTTTGGCGCTGGACTTGGTCGAGAAAGAGCTTGTGACCGACCAGATGGTGTTAACCGTGGGCTACGATACTGAAAACCTGAGCGACCCTGTGCGCAAACAAGCGTACAAAGGGCCTGTGATAACGGACTATTACGGGCGCTCTGTGCCCAAAGCAGCGCATGGGTCGATCAACCTGGGTGGGTGGACATCCTCCACCCGACGGATCGTCGATGCGGTGATGGCGCTGTATGAACAAATCATA
>DAOPZY010000084.1:0-6914 GCA_035353615.1 Candidatus Limiplasma sp. | reverse complement strand
GTCGATGGTACTTGGCTGGTAACGGCCCGGGAGAGTAGATCGCCGCCGCATTCCAATATTCCTCAGTAGCTCAATGGCAGAGCATTCGGCTGTTAACCGAAGGGTTGTAGGTTCGAGTCCTACCTGGGGAGCCAATCGGCTCGCACTTGAAAAGGTGCGAGCCTTTTGTCTGTTATGGGTCTGGTTATTAAAGCCTCCCAATCACGCGGCCAGGCGCTGATTGAACAGAATAGGTACAAAAAGCCTTGGAAAAAATTTGTTAAATCCGCAAGGTTCGTGTATACTGTTTATATAGATATGAGAATGCTTCTGTAAGCCGCCGCCCCTTTGGAAAGGAGCAAGTCGCATGAACCGAACGCTGACTTTGCAGGAATTCAAAACCATTGTTGAAAACTCGCCAAACCTGATCTGGCGCGCCGGGTTGGATGCGAAATGCAATTACTTCAATCGCACCTGGCTGGCCTTTACCGGGCGCACGTGGGAGCAGGAATACGGCGACGGATGGGCGGAAGGCGTTCATCCGGAAGATGTTGAACGCTGCTTTCAAACCTATATAGCCCATTTCAACCAACGAACCGCTTTGAAATGGAATACCGTTTGCTCCGGGCGGACGGCGAGTGGCGCTGGATCAACGACCGGGGCACGCCGTTTTTTGATGAAAGCGGGGCCTTTGCCGGTTATATCGGCAGCTGTATGGACGTGACCGATAAGGTCGAAGGGCTGGCCTACAAGGAAATATCCCAAAAGGACGGGCTTACGGGGATTTTGTCCCGGCAGTATCTGCTCAATCAGCTTCAGCGCTTTTTTGACATTGCCAGGACGAACGGTCTGCAACTGACCATCGCCCTGATGGATATTGATAAGTTTAAGAAGATTAACGACCGGTTTGGGCACTTGATTGGGGATTCTGCCCTCAAGCTGTTTGCTTCCGTCGTGAAGGATAAAATTAGGTCGGAGGATCTGTTTGGCCGTTACGGCGGGGATGAATTTCTGATTGTTTTTCGCAACACAACGGCCAATACTGCGCATGAGGTGATTGCGCGCATTGACGATTCCCTTAAAACGGTTGTGCTGAAGGCGGGTCAGGATGAGATCGCCCTCACGATGAGCGCCGGCGTGGCCAGCCTGAGCGCGGAGACCGCTTTTGACGAGCTGATCAACCTTGCCGATCAGAGGATGTACCTGCAAAAACGGGATAAAAAGCTGGTTGCCGACGTAGATTGAGACTCATGAGCAACCGCCTGTTGAAGGCATTCGTTTCGCAGGGCATCAAAGTGGCGGCGCACGTTCAAAACGGGTTACCGTGTGGAAGCGCCTTGTTTGAAAAGCGCTTTGTTCGCATACAGCCGGTCGTCCGCAGCGCGAAAAAACGCGTCCGCGTCAGCATATCCCTCGGACCAGATTGCCGTTCCGGCGCTGATTGAAAGCGGCGGACTGATGCGTTGCGCCTGCGAATACATGGCGAGCGATCCGTTGATTTTATGCAACCATGCTTCGGGTATCGCCCGATCGCCCTCTTTGATGATGATGACAAACTCGTCGCCGCCGTATCGGCTGCAAAAAGTCTGATCCCCGCATACCTCCTGAAGCGTTTGCGCCGTGGCCCGCAATGCGTTATCCCCAGCGAGATGGCCGTAGAGGTCGTTCACCAGTTTGAAATTGTTGATGTCGATCACGGTCAGGCTCAGGTTGGGCCTGCGAACGCCGTCTTGCAGTAAATTCCACAGATAGATGCTTGCCTGCCTGCGGTTGAAAAGCCCCGTGAGCGCATCGGTGAATATCTCGGAATTTTGCGTGTTTACAAAGATAATTAAAAGCGAAAACATCGTGGCCAGCCAAACGGTGGTAATTTGGTTGTCCAAAACCAATACAATGCCGCCGATGAGTGGCGCGACTGGAAATAGTAAAAGTGAGCGGACGCTGTGACGGTTTGGCAGCCATGCGGGAAAATCAGCGTTGCTGCGCACATGCCGACGAAACGCCATCAGGCGCGCGAACATTACGGCTAATAAACAGTAGGAAAACACAAACGAAAGCCAGAGCATGGACCCGCGGCGGTATACATTATCAGTGCCAAGGCTGAAAAGCAAACCGTGCCGAATGCTCAGCAAAACAAAAACGGCGTTGATTGGCAACAAAACCGAGTATAAACCAATCAGCCGCTTCCGGATGAACAGCGGCACATTCATTTTCACATCGCAAAACGCGCAGTAGAGTACCGACATCAGCGGCGTGAGCAGATAATAACACACCGTGCACAGAAGGTTCAAAACATATGCGCCTTGAAAAGTCTGCCCATTGAGCAGCCATGTGCCGCTGTCCAGAAAAAGCAGAACGATATTGGCGATTAACATTTGATGGAACAAGATCTGATCCGGCAGGACCAGACGCTTTTGCCGTATGGAAAAGTTGAGCAGGATGATCGCAAGGATTGCCATGGCAAAAACATCGGCTGCAACGGCTGGTAACCAGGATTGGATCATGTAATCACCGACCCTTAGCCAATGTGATGATTTTTTACAGTATACCGTAAACTGCGCCGCTGTACAAGAAGAATAGAAGGTTTGCCTATTGCCCGCAGCAAACCGAAGGGGTTTATGCCCTTTGCGCCATGATGATCGGACGCTTGCGTTGCAATACCCGGGTTGATTCCGGCAGGCGGGGCGTAACACCTGCACACGCCAGCGGGGCGCAATGCCGCTTTCATGCGCGTTGGGGGGATGGATTGGCCATCCGGTAGCGTTTACGCATAGGAACGGTCGCGTTGACTCGGTTCCCGCTTGACAAAATGCAGGCGCATGCGTACACTATAAATGAACGCGTTCATTTATTGCGAAAGCTGGTGGTGAGGTGCGAACGAAAAAGGAAGGGCTGAGCGATGCGCTGCTGACAAGCGCAAGGGCAATCGCCGCGCGGGAAGGCCCGGACGCTATCAACATTCGAAGGCTGGCGGCGGACGCGGGCGTTGCGACCGGCACGGTTTACCTGTACTTTGCCAATAAAGAAGAAGTGATCTTAGCGCTCACCGAGGAATATTGGCGGCAAGCGATGGCAGATATGAACGCAACGCTCACCGCCGCGACCTTCCGCGAGCAGGTGGCGCAGATCTATGCTTTTTTACGCAACCGCACAGCCGGCAAGGGCGGCGAATGGATGAAAAGTCTTGGACAAGCGGAGCCGATTGGTCGGGAGCGAATGCTCACGGCGCAGCGGGAACTGGTTACGCTGCTTGCAAAGCTGATCCGTGCGGATTCGACCATCCGCCCCGGGGTGTGGACGGATCGGTTTACCCCGGAAAGCCTTGCCGAGTTTGTGATGGATCATCTGATTACGCGTTTGCGGAAAAAAGCGGATTGCATTGGCTTGATTCTGGATATCCTTGACTGTACGCTTTATGAATGAAAGGGGAACCCCTTATGACACAGGCGATTATGGAAACTGTTTTTGATGTTCTTTATCTGGTGGGGGTGATCGTAGCCGGCGCTCGGATGGTGGCCGGTAGCCAAAAAGGCTCGTTGACTCAAAAGTTTGGGATCATGGCGATTGTGCTTGGCTCCGGGGATGCGTTTCACCTGATCCCGCGTATGTGGGCGCTGTGGACAACCGGGATGCAGGCCAACGCCGCGGCGCTTGGGTTTGGTAAGCTTGTGACTTCACTGACCATGACGGTGTTTTACCTGATCCTCTATTCGATTTGGCGTCAGCGGTACGGGGTTACGGGGCGCAAAACCCTCACCGTGAGCCTTTGGAGCCTTGCGATTCTCCGCGCAGCGCTGTGTCTGCTGCCGCAGAACGAATGGTTTACCGAGCCGCAACCGCTGCTGTTCGGCATCCTTCGCAATATTCCGTTTGCGGTGATGGGCGCGATCATCATTGTGCTGTATGCTCAGGAAGCTAAAAAGGCGAACGACGGCATTTTCAGGTGGATGTGGCTGGCGGTTCTGCTCTCCTTCGCGTTCTACATCCCGGTGGTGCTGTTCAGCGCCAGCGTGCCGGCCGTGGGGATGCTGATGATCCCCAAGACGCTCGCCTACGCGTGGATCGTGTGGATGGGCTGGAAGCTGTTTCAGCAGAAGTAAGAAAGGGTGGCAACCATGGAAAAACGGTTTGTGAATGCGGCCATCGCCTATACGGCGCTCGGGCTGGCAGGCGGCGTGTTTTACCGCGAATATACAAAGGCGCTGGGATTTTCCGGCACAACGGCTCTTTCGGTGGTGCATGCGCATTATCTGATGCTCGGGATGGCCATGTTTCTGCTTTTTGCGCTGCTCGACCATACTTACCATTTCAGCGCGCTGCCTGGCGCGCGCGGCTGGGTGATCGCGTACCACGTTGGGCTGAATGTAACGCTGCTGGGCTTGCTGGCGAGGGGCCTTACGGATGTGTGGGGCGCGGAGCTGTCCCGTGGGGTGGACGCATCCATTTCAGGGGTAAGCGGTTTAGGGCACCTCATTTTGGGAGTCAGCCTGATCGCGGTGCTGCTTTGCGTGCGTAAAAAGGCGGCGACAGGAGAAACCGGGAGTAGCCGCTGACCGGAGGGGATGACGGGGTAAACCACCTCGCCCATGCCATGTCGAACGATGCGCAGGCGAAAACGATTGGCTGGGTTTTGGCGTGTGTTAAGCCCCGGCAGGGGTTTCGGCGGCGCGCTCCGCCATGCCAACGCCCCTGCGGGCATGCCGGCGTTCCCCCATTGCCTGCCGGTAACCTTGACATTGCGGCTTCTGAACGCAACCGCCGTGCACGTTGCCGTTGCAACGTGGCAGGGGGGATTGGTTCCACTCGGTTGACCGGAGGGGTTTGGTGAATTTGGGATCAGAATGATAGTCGCGCGCGATTATCATTCTTTTTTAATGTGGTTTTAATGGCGGTTGCATTGTTATGCGCCAACCGGTTTGCTATACTGCGCTTGGGCGTGGGCACGGCGTAACCGGAGGGGGTCGCGCCAGCGACGCGGCTGCGACGCGCGCGGCCTGTGCAATAAGGAAGGGGCGGAGCCAAAGCGTGGATGCGATGATTGAAGTGACGGGCCTGCAAAAAGCATACGGCGAGGTGCAGGCGGTCAAAGGGCTGGATTTTACGGTGGAACGGGGGAAACTGTTCGCCTTTTTAGGGCCATACGGCGCGGGGAAGTCAACCACGATTGATATCCTGTGCACCATTTTGCGGCCGGACGCGGGGGATGTGCTTTTGGACGGGCATCGGCTGGGCGCGGAGGACGCGGCGATCCGCTCGACCATCGGCGTGGTGTTTCAGGATCACTTGCTAGACCCGCTGCTGACGGTGGAAGAAAACATCCGGGTGCGTGGCGGATTGTATCCGCACCGGCGAGCCACGCTGAACGATGCGGTGCGCCGCGCGGCGAAGGCAGCGGATGTGGGCGATTTTTTGCAGCGCCCCTATGGCAAACTGTCCGGCGGCCAGAAGCGCAGGGCGGATATTGCCCGCGCCCTTGTGCATACCCCCAAAATTCTGTTTTTGGACGAGCCGACCACGGGCCTGGACCCGCAAACGCGCAAGGGCGTGTGGGATAGCATCCGTACCCTGCAAAAAGAAGTGGGGCTGACCGTGTTTCTGACAACCCACTACATGGAGGAAGCCGCCGAGGCGGACGACGTGGTGGTGATTGACGACGGCCGCATTGCGGCTCGGGGAACGCCAACCGCGCTGAAGGAAGCGTACGCAAGCGATATGCTTAGGATAACGCCGCTGGATGAAGCGACGGTGACAGCCACGCTCGCGGCTGCCAACATTGCCTATACCCAAAACGCCGGGAGCATTACGGTGCGGCTGAACGTCACCTTGGACGCGCTGCCGATTTTGGAGCACCTGAAAGGCGCGATCAGCGGGTTCGAAGTGCTGAACGGCACGATGGACGATGCGTTTATCGGTATTACAGGAAGGGAGATTCGCCAATGACGGCTCTGTTATCCAGAAACCTGAAGGTGTATTTTCGGGATAAGGCCTCGGTGTTTTTTTCGCTGCTGGCGGTCATGATTATTTTTTCGATGTACCTGCTGTTTTTGGGCGATGTGTGGATTTCCAACCTGCCCAAGGTGGAAGGGGTGAAAACCCTGATGGATAACTGGATCATGTCCGGGTTGCTGGCGGTCACCTCGGTTACAACGGTGATGGGCGCGTTTGGAACCATGGTGGATGACCGGTCGCAAAAGATCATGAAGGACTTTAGCGCGTCCCCCATCAGCCGGGCCAAACTGGTTGCGGGGTATGAGCTGGCGTCGTTTACCGTAGGGGCGATTATGTCGCTGCTGGCGTTCGCGCTATCGGAATTGTACATTGTGTTTCGCGGGGGCGCGCTGCTGCCGCCGCTTTCCATGCTGGCGATGGTGGGGCTGATCCTGCTGGCATCGATGTGCAACACCGCGATGATTTCGTTTCTGATCTCATTTTTCAAAAGCCAGAATGCGTTTGGCACGGCGAGCAGCATTCTTGGCACTTTGGTTGGCTTCCTGACCGGGATTTACCTGCCGGTGGGGATGCTGCCGGACGCGATGCAGCTGGTGGTGAAAATTTTCCCGGTGTCGCACGCGGCGCTGCTGATGCGCAATGTGATGATGCGGGCCTCGTTAGAGCAGGTGTTTGGAAACGCTCCGGCCGCGATGGTTCGGGAGTTTGAGGAACAGATGGGCGTTGTGTTCCGGTTTGGGGATCAGGCGGTGTCGGGCACGGTGAGCCTGTTGATTTTAGCGGGTACAACGGTGCTGTTTTACGGGCTTTCCACGTTGCATTTCCGGCAAAAAAGCCGCTGACAATCCTCCCATCCCCGCCGCAGCGAAGATGGGTCAAGGGCGAAGCTCTTGGCAGGGCGCAGGGGTGAAACCTCTGCCGGGGTTTGGGGCAGCGCCCCAAGCCTGACGCCGCAGCGTTTGCCAAAGAAGCGAGCGAACAGCCCG
>DAOPZY010000083.1:0-6973 GCA_035353615.1 Candidatus Limiplasma sp. | reverse complement strand
GCGTGGGGCTTGGGGTTCCACCCCAAACCCCGGCAGGGGCTTCGCCCCTGCACCCTGACAAGGGCTTCGCCCTTGACCCGGTTTCGCTGCGGCGAGGGACGGGCTTGTCAAAATGATTCTGCAATGCGCAGTCGCCGCTCGCCTCATCGCCCTGCGGGCTGTTCGCTCGCTTGTTGGGTTTACGCTGCGGCGTGGGGCTTGGGGTTCTACCCCAAACCCCGGCAACTGGCTTCGCCCCTGCACCCCGCAAGGGCTTCGCCCTTGACCCGGTTTCGCTGCGGCGAGGGACGGGGCAACGGTTCACAAGCTATTCAGATTTTTTTGGTAAATCTCACACAGCACATTTCCATAACTGTGGATGGCATAAATTTGCCGGTAACCCTCCGGTGGATCAATCCCGTAAAGAGTCGCGTAAGTAGCGTTATAAAACAGATAATTCGCGTCCGAATCGTCCGTAACCGTCAGCCGCGTTTTTTCCGCGTCGTTCAGCACCGCGTAACCGTGTCTTAGCCCAAAGAAACTCATCTCATCGCGCGCGCCAACCGAAAGTGTACCCGCATTGTTTTCCCCTGCGTTTGCGCAGAGCCACCGCATGGCGTTTACCGTGCTCACATCCCAGTAATCCAGCTCATAACGCGCTTGAGGTTCGCGGGCCAGCGCGTTGTAATAACCGTACTGATAGGGATGGTTAACGGCGATGCCCGCCGCCTGCCAAAGGAATACGAAGCCCAGCGCAAGCGCGCCGAAGGTTTGAAGCGCCTTGCGACGTTTCGCAAGGGCGGCAAGCGCCTGCAAGCCCAACGCGGCCATACCGGCAATGCCCGCAAAGATAAAGTAAAAATGTCGCCAGCCGTTATACAGGAGCGGTTGGGCAAACACTACGTATGCCATGGGGATAAACCAGAGCGAGCTAAGCGCGAGCAACAGCGGCCGGCGCGCGTCGCCGCGCGCGCACAGCCATACCGCGTAGCCCTGGCCGACGGCGGCCAGCAGCAATGTTGCAACCGGAACCGTCAGCGCGATCATCACCGGAAGGTAGCTATGCGGCAGGGGCAAGCCCCGGGTCGGGTCGTACACCTCGCCCTGGAAAAGCACAACGCCCGTCCACCTTGAAAAGCCGGCGGCGTTGGCCAGCACATACCGGAAATAGCCAACCGGATCGCCCCACAGCGCCGGGGTGAGCAACGCGTAAAAAACCGCAAAGAACCCAATGGCAGCCAGCCCTGCACGCAAGCGACGGGCCGTCAGGGTTTTGGAAAGCAAAAACGCGCCCAGCGTGGCCAGCCCCATCAGCCCCCATGCAAAAACCCCGATGATCTTAGTGTTCGCCGCCATCGCGCCCGCCAACGAAAACAGCGCGGCGCGACGGTAATTCGGCTCTTTCATAAATGACGCGCCGGTGGCCAGCGTACACAGCACGAGCGAAAGCAGCGCCATATCCTTGTTATTATAATGCCCTTCCGCAAAAAAACGGGGCGCCAGATACAGCGTAAGCGAGGCCGCGCAAGCCAGCAGACGGGAAAGCCCAAGCGTTCTCGCCAGCTGATAGAGCGCGAAAACGCCAACCATGAACCACAGCCAGGTATAGGCATGCCAAAGCGCCATCACCAGCGCGGGATGCTCCGCCTGCAGCGGCAAAAGCGCCGCCGCCGGATAGTAGGCGCACTGGCCATGATCCCTCTCGATGCTTTCGGAAATGCGCTGGATGTTGAAAGCGCGGTAATAAGCCGCGGCCGCGCTGTTTTCGCCCAGCAGATCGCAGGCATATTCCATCATGTTTTCCTGAAGGATCACCTGCTCGGCCGGTTCATCCGCAGGCAGGCCGTAATCGCCGGACACAGCCAGCCCAACCAGTAAAAGCGTCGCAAAAAAAAGGGCGACCCAACCCTTGGGTTTGATGGCGTGCAAATCGGGACACCTCCTTGGCAACCCTTCGCACAGCCGCAAACGGTAAGGCGCGGCTGGCGCGGGATGCGGTTTCACAGGCAATCCGCAGGGGTACAGTACCCTTAACGGCCCTTGGCGCAGGCAATCGGTTAATCTATTATAGTGCGGGGCGCGCCGGTATGGCAAGGGCCGGTTCGCAAAAGGCGGGCAGCGGCTGGTTTTAAAAGCATCGGCATAGGGCGTCGCAAACCGGCGCATACCGCTTTCCGCGCCACTCGCGCCTTGCAACTCCCCGAAACCAACGCCAGGCCGGATGCACGCTTTTTCCCCCCGCGATTTTCACGCCCGAAAGGAGAGGACCATCATGATGGACGCAAAGGTGTCCAAGCTCCTCAACGACCAGATCAACAAGGAGTTTTACTCCGCGTACCTTTACCTTCTGTTTGCCAATTACTTTACGGAGCAGGGCCTTGCGGGCTTTGCCCATTGGTATACCGTGCAGGCGCAGGAGGAGCGCGACCATGCGATGCTTTTCATTCGCTACCTGCAAAACAACGCGCAACCCGTGCTGCTGGAAGCCATCGCCAAGCCGGAGGCCGGGCTGGTGTCGCACTTGCACGTACTGAAAGCCGGGCTGGCGCACGAGCAGTTTGTAACGGAATCCATCAACGAAATTTACAGCCACGCAAACAGCGCGAAAGATTTTCGCACCCTGCAGTTTCTTGACTGGTTTGTGAAGGAGCAGGGGGAAGAAGAAATGAACGCCGCCAACCTGATTCAAAAGCTGGAACTGTTCGGCACGGACGCCAAGGGGCTTTACATGGTCGATCAGGAATTAGCGGCGCGCGTATACGGCCCGCCTTCGCTGACTTTGTAAACCGGCTCACCCGCCTGCTCCGGGTTTTACAATGGGTAAGGGACCCGGCCGGGATGACCGAAATTGCCTATGCTTCGCCATATTGCGCCTGAAACGCAGGCTTGGCTTACATTGAATGGTTTGCCGCATAAGGTCGCCGACAGGCAAGGGGCTTCTCTCCTGCGCTCCGCAGGGGCTTACCCTGTAACCTTCCGCCGCTGTGGCGGAGGTTTTGGACAATTTGCCTTGACGCGGTTTCGCCGCAGCGAAGGTGCTGCACAGCGGCGACGCTCCCAGCCCGGGACCTGCGGGCGGAGAGCGTCGGTCTGTTCATTTGCGGTACCCCTAGATGCCGGGATGTGTTAGCGATTGTTATAGGGAGAAATCGCCGATTTCACCCAGATGCTGGCCGATAGTGAAGTAATGCCACGGCGCGTACACAACGGGATTGATTTCCCGAATATCTATAAAATCAAGCGTCTGAATATCCTCCCGTACATTGACGCGGCGGAAAGCGCCAAAGTAGGTGTCGGAACCGCCAATGGTAACGTGCTCAATCACTTCGCACTCGTAGGACCATTTTACGCCGGCCAGCAAAGGCACGTGAAGCGTTTTCCCTTCCTCCATGGCATGGGAGGCAGGCATAACGCTCCCGCTAGTGGCCAGATTGCGCTGCTCGGCAAAGGGCAACAGGTCCGGCGTGACGACCGTTGCGGAAAACATGCCCGTGCGCTCAATGTTCTGGGGCGTGTTTTTTTTACGCTCATTATTATTGGTGCTCAACACCAGGCACTTGGGCGGCCCCGCGGTAAAGCTGATCCATGAATACGGCGCGAAGCGGGAAGCGCCGTCCGGGTCGTAGGTGCCAATCAAAAAAAGCTGCTGGGTAAAAAAACAGGCCGAGTTTTCATTGATGGGTTCCATTTTTACAGCAACTCCTTTACGGCATGGGTTGCATTGGCCAGGCCGTGATAATAATTCACCGTTTCCGCCGTAAAGCGCAACACGCAGTAATCCTCGTCCGTTACGCCCTTGGGATAGTACATTTCAAACCCTTCCCGCCACAGCATGGCCTTGGCGGCGGAGTCGGTCAGCACCTCGAGGGTTCCGGTGAACAGCGCGCCCTTGTAGCTGCCCGGGTCGCAGTAATACACGAAGGCTTTCGGGTTGCCGCGGAACTGCGCAACCCGGCGGGAGCTGGTGTTGGTTGAAAAGTAATGGACCATCGGGCTTTCATGCTCCAACACAAGCATGGCTTTCACCTGCGGATACCCCGTTTCGTTCACGGAGGCGACATAGGCTACGTTTTGCTCCCTGCGGAGCGCCATGATTTCGGTACGGGTTTGTTCATTCATGGTGCGGCATCCTTTCCGGTCAAATTTAGAAGAATACGGTCCAGCGCGCCTTCAAAGGCGTCGATTTCCGCTTGGGTAAAGCCGCGATAAAACAGAGCGTTCATCTGCTCGGATACCCGCCCGTACGCCTCCTGCTGGCTTTGCGCAGCATCGGTCAGGCGGATGAACACCTTGCGGCGGTCCGTGGGGTCAAGCTCGCGCCGGATGTGGCCGGAACGCTCCAACCGGTCCAGCATACCGGTGAGGGTGGTTTTGGCCAACCCTGTTTTTTCCGACAGGTCGCTGATGGGGATCCCATCCTGCCCCCAGAGCACGAACAAAATCCGCCCCTGCGCGCCGTTGAACGCGTCGATGTGATGCTCCTGCAGCAGCTTTTCGAACACGCGCCCCTGCACCTGTTTCACTTTGCTGATTAAAAACCCGCCCCGACTCAGAACGATCACCTCCACGCTATAGGATAGTACTATATAGTACTATAAATGTCAAGAGCTTTTCGACCGGAACAGGTTACGAAATATGTGAGCAACTGCGAAATGAACGCCGAAAAGCCCGCCAGACAGGCCGGCACGCTTAACAGTAGGCGGCATTTCAACCCTCGACTGGCCGAATCCGCAAAGGGAGGGCCGCCCAGCGCCTTCAGCGGCGGCTACTCCCCAATGAACGCCCGGATGGCCGCCACGGTTTGCGCAACCTGCTGGGCGCGGGTCACAGTGGCTTCGCCATCGCCTTGCTGAGCCCCATAATCTCCAAAATTAGCGTGATTGCCGCCCTGTATCACCGTAGTGACCGCATCCGCAGGCAGGTTGCCCCGGTACTGCTCCACCCGGCCCGCGCCCAGAACGGCGTCCTGCGAACCATACAGCGTAAGAACCCGCAGGTTTTTAGCTTTTAAGTCTACTGTGGAATAAGCGGCCAGCAGGATCAGCCCTTCCAAATCCTTGGCATGATCCGCGGCATACACGGCGGCCATCGCGCCGCCCAGCGAATGGCCCGCGATGTACCACCGCCGCACGTGCGGATATTGCGCCTGTAAACCGTTGGCGGCCCCGATGTTCAGGATTGCCAGGTTCAGGGGCATTTTCACCAGCAGGCACAGATAGCCCTGTTGCGAAAGCGCGTCCATCAGCGGGGCGTAAGCGGTGGATTCTATCCGACCGCCCGGATAAAACAGGATGCCGGTTTGCGCGTCGGGCGAGCCGAACGCCAGCGTGCCGCGATCCAGCGCCGTCGCCTTGGCCGCTAGGGCCTGCGCCTCCGGCGACGCGTGTGAAATGTCGGATACATAGAAAATCCCAGCCGCCAACAGCAGGACGAGCGCCAACTCGATGATGTAAAGCCAGCGGCGGCGTTTGTGTACTTTCTGCGTCATGTAACCAACCCTCCTCAAACGGTATAAAACCCGCCAAGCGGCAGGAAATGGCTCTGCGAGGTGAAATCAGCGGTGGAAAAACGACCTACAGACAGGTCGTTGCGTATTTGAAGCGTAGGATGGCGGCACAGGGTTTGATCCGTGCCCCCCGTATCGTTTGGCAGGGGTATTCAGCCGCTCGAGGATTTACGATGGTTATCAGCTGGAAGCAGATGCAATCGAATCCCCTCATTTTTTCGGGCTTTACGTGCGGTTTTCCTGCCTGCGCGGTTTGGTTTTCAGTTATGAGCAACCGCGCGTTGGCCGCCATAATGCGGTTTTCAAGCAAATGGGGTTGAAAAACAGGGCGTTTTGGGATTCAATGGTATCATGCGGAAAAACGGGAGCGCGCGACGCAAACCCACCGGACTGCCGCATACGAAATTCGTCGAGCTTGTGTAAATTAGGAGTGTTTACCGTGTGGGAGAACGACGACAATCGCTTTGAGCGGATTTACCGCCAGGGCGCGATTCGGGTGATGGAAATCTGGGTGGATCGGGTGACCGGCGTTCAATATCTGTTCCATGCTGATGGCAACGGCAACGTCGGCGGGCTTACCGTGCTATTGGACGCGGATGGGAAACCGGTCATCAGTCCTGAACGCCGGATGTAGAGGCAGCGCGGGCAATCAAACGGCGACCCGCGCCGATCTATGGCATCCGCACCGGCTGCACAATCCAGCTTGCCGGGAGGCAAGATACACGGGAAATCAGGCTTCCCTCGCTTGGGCGGCATGGCTGTCATGGCCGCGCACACGGTTCATAAGGATATGGGGACTCAGCAGGGCCAGCCGCTTGAGCGTTACAGCTTTCGTAACCGCCGACGCCGTTTCTGAGCATACGGGGTTCACAGGCTTCCGTCGCTTAAACGCTCGCATCGGAACCAGCGCGGGGTACGCCGCCGGGCATCGAGTCGGCATCCATTGCGATGGAAGCCACGCTCCGGCATAAACCCCCGCTGCACAAAAGTATAAGGCAGCACAGTTGTCTGAGGGTTTGACAGGCGCGGCAAGCGGATGTTTCCCCCTTTATAATGGCGGACCGTTCCCAACCGTAACCGGCCATCGGCACAGCGCATGGCGCGAGGCGGCATTCATGGATTGCCAAGCGCGGCAACACAAACCGCCAACGTGAAAAACCCGCCGGCCGAAGCCGACGGGTTTCTTCTATGCAGTTATAACGCGCACGTTCGATCAGCCCTGCTGACGGTGTTTCGCGAAGCACTCGCTGCAATAGATGGGACGATCACTCTTGGGAACAAAGGGAACAGTGGTGGGTTTGCCGCACTCTGCGCAAACGGTCTCATACTGCTCGCGGGGGGCGGCGGCACGAGTGTTCTTGCGGGCGCTACGGCACTGCTTGCAGCGGGTGGGTTCGTTCTGGAAACCTTTTTCAGCGTAGAATTCCTGCTCGCCGGCGGTGAACACGAACTCGGCGCCACAGTCGCGGCACGTGAGCGTTTTGTCCT
>DAOPZY010000082.1:3186-7038 GCA_035353615.1 Candidatus Limiplasma sp. | reverse complement strand
GCTACTGCTTGGCGTTCGAGCTCCTGCAATTGTGCGCAAAATTCTTGACGTGACCCTTCATTATAGCAGGGAATAATGAATACTAACCTCATAGCTATCCTTCCGTTCCAAAGCCAAACTTAGGCGGTGTAGAAATCCAATGCTTAGGTGAACTGTAAAAGCGTTCTCACAAAGTAGAAATTCACGATACACGGTTTACCAATACAAAGGATGAACGTTTGAGTGACGGCGATTTTTCTGACAAGGCAGTATGTGGTTGGATGGCGTTGAAATCTATGCACACATTCCTGCTAAAGCTTCGCGGTTTGCTTATTATGTTTGAACACCCAACAATGCGTAGAGTTTACTTCTCAACCATTCCTAGAAGCGCTCGCTGAACATCTGATTGCGTTTCGTTCTCTCGCTGCCTTCGTGCAAACACCACCAACCTTTCTTTATCATAGCAAGTGGATAAAGTTAACAGCGTATCTGTATATTCAACGTCTAGGTAACGTGTATATATGGATCTATCGTAGATCTCATCAATGTACGCTATAAAAGCGCTCTCATTGGCAAAAGATGAATGTCCCCAATAATATAGAAAATCCGCTTTTTTGTTGTCAGTGGAAACAACAGCTACCGCAAAAACGAAATAAGTAAACCGTTCCAAACGTGTTTCGAGCTGTATTGCGTAATGATTACGTGTGAACTTATATTCTAGGTACTTTGTTAATCGGCCAAACATACTGCCATCCTTCATGTTATGACCATGCAGCAATAAGTTTTGGGAATCGCTACGCACTGGGTGGTTTACATCCAAAAAAATGGTGCCATAAATGCTCTTGTTACCATAATAATCATGATTGAGATAGTAAGAATTATCACGATAGACAATTGGCAGATCAACGATTGGATCAATTCTAATCCAGCCAATGGTATCATTGTTTTGCTTAACGAACGGCTTCAACGAGTCCTGCGTTACGCCAATCACTTGGAAGAAATTTTTCTTGGCTGCCGCGTAGGATGAAGCGACCATTGCGGTAGAAACCGGGTTTTGCGTGGCAGGCAACATTTTGGTTTGCTCTGCAGACTCGGCATTGAGCTTTGGCGACAATTCAGTTTGTTTTGTCCCTGTTGATATTTGGTGCTGCGTAACCATAGCTGTCTGCATATTTTGATTGTGAAAGAAATCAAAAATATAAATCACTACATTGACAACCGAAAAGAGGAAAATTGCAAGTAAAACGAACAACAGAAGCAATTTCCACGGGTTATATTTTCCAAATATGCGTCTATGCTGATACTGTGCATAACCCATTACGGGCATCTCCTTTGCCAATCGTTTCATGGATTATTACTTTCAGTGGGATTCACACACGAAAACAGCAACCCTTCAAAGATAAATACTCATTGTAATTTTATATTACTGCGCTGAACAAATGCTGAACATACGTGTATCCCCGATGTGTTTCCTAAACTGTAGATAACTCATCAACGTTGCAAGCAGTGAAGCTTCTTTTTTTTATTTGTATAGCATAATGATATAATCGTGTTAATCGCATTATAAAAACGATGGATTGTTTTGCACCTGATAGTACGCTAGTTCATTTATCCCAGCCAAGAGGATATAAGTTCATACGGATAGGTCTTTCTTATCATATCCGCAAGGAAAGAATATTGTTCCTTTGAATAATAATCTCTATACTTCAGGTAAAGCACACGCAATGCAGAAAGGCTTTCAAAATGTATGGCATAATCATTGATTCGCGTGAAATTGGCTGAAAACGGAATCAGGTTATCAAACAACAGGCCCATTAGTTCGTCTGAGATTTGTTCAAAATCTGAAAGAACTAACTTTCGAACATGGTAACCATCCAGAATTACCTGCATGCTGGTACCTGTGTCTCGGCTTAGCGTAACCAAAAGCAGGTGATAAAGCTGGTCGTGCAATTCACGAAAAGTCATTTTTCGGGGGTCAAAACTCACCAGAGTATGCTCAATATCATTTGCAAGTGATGTAGAACTCAGTAGAAAGGAACCAAACCATGGCTGGATAACTTCTTGAATAGACTCCTGAGAAATTGACATCATATGCACCAGCTAACAAACTGAACTTTCCTACTTGATTACCGCCTAGGATGTTGGCTTTTCCCTCATTTTGACGCTTGCAGTTATGTTGTAATTGATGGAGAAGATTGACTCAATGCTTGGTTTACTAACATTCCGCGCATCACGGCACAGCGTCTATGACTGTTCCAGATATCTTTTACTGAACCCCGCATGAACTCGGATATCATATTTGAAGAAAAAACATCTGGCGTTGATTGGGCTTGCCGGTTGCTGCCGCAATCTCAGCTGTGGAGTTGAGGAAAATACATCCCATCTGTCGGCCGAATTTGCCAGAAATCATATGATTTCTGGGCCATCATCAAGCTCGGTCATTCTCGCCAAAAATCGAGCGTATTTTTTCGGGGGACATCCATCGGGGGTTGATCCGTCAGCTATGTTTACAAACCGACGGGTGTCAGTATGCCCTGTACGATGTATCTCGCATTCGAAAACGTGTATGCGCAGGTACATAACGTAATCATCCTGTCATTTGCATTGATTTGCACCGTAGATGTCACCTTCGAATTCCTTCGCGCAGATGCGATGTAATCCATAAACGCTTCAGACGAATCAAAATGATGCTGGATTTCCTTTGCATCCCGCGTATAGGCAGCAAAGATTTGAATGGTGTAGTCTCCATTCGGTGTATACAGGGTCATTGTTTTGTGATGATCATAGTAATCCTGATTTAAGTATTTTGCTAACGATGCAAACATTGATCCGTCTCTCATATGATGGCCAAAAACGACTGTGTTTTGGTCGCCAAAATTTGGCTTGTTCTCTGCATCAATGAATAATGTGCCAGCCTTACCTTCCTGACCGTCAAACAGGTGCTTCAGATAGTATTGATTATCCTTTCCCTGCACCACAGGATAATCAATGATTGTATCGCTGCATGTTAGCCATGCAGCGACATCCGTATTGATCGTTTTCAGCGGGCCAAAGTCTAGCGAACCCGTTGCGACTTGCCCATTCAAGGGCGTATTCTGTTCATCAGCCGTACTTGCGGTAGTATCCCTTTGTGGATTTTGCTCGGGGGTTGCAGATGCCGAACCGGAATTTGTGTTGGCTTCCGTGCTTTTCTGTGTATTCGCTGTTCCAACGGATGATTGGGGGTTCAACACTTCCTGAACGCTTGGCTTCATTTCATCCTTGGTTTTCTTCAATGTGTTGTAGTAGCCCCGGTCACGGTTATATTCGACCACAGCCGCAACAATATGATATCCGGAGAATACCATACAAGCCACGCAACAACCTATTACCAATTTTCTCGCAATTGCCTGAAAGCGTTTCATCTGTTCTGCCGCCGTTTCTTTTATACTCGGGTCACTGCATTAAACTCTCTTTTTTCGCAGTTTCCCAAGCAACAGAACCAGCAGAAGGATAATCCCTGATTCTACAAAGAGTGCGATCCACGAATACAATTGATTTGAATCACTGGTTTCCGGCAACTGCGAGCTGCTTAATACGTCATACATATTCAGCTCGATATTTTTTGCATGCAGATCTACGCTGAACGTTATCGCAGAGGCAATGCCATATCCCGAGGGCGCCTTTATTTCTTTCAATGTATACTGCTCTCCCGCAATCAACAGCCCTTGTACTACGTGCGGAGTTGTTTCGCTATACCACGTGTCAATCACTTTGCCGTTTTTATCAGTGATACAGAGTTCAGCCCCTGCAAGGTGGATATCTGTTGATTTGATTTTCTTGCTGATGCTCACATGCGTCGGAGCATCGACCATTTCCACGGTGTCCACGCTG
>DAOPZY010000082.1:0-3086 GCA_035353615.1 Candidatus Limiplasma sp. | reverse complement strand
TTCTGTACCGTAAGGGCCGCGCTGGTTTGCGTATACCCTGTTGCCGCCGTGTTGGAAAAAAGCACATCGCCGCCGCGAGCCACATAGGATTCTCCTTCGGGCAGGTAGGCTTGGATTTGCGCATCCATTGCAGTGGAAATTCCATCATCGCCAGGGATAATAAAGTAATATGGATCAGACGCCAAAACATACCCTGTCGGCGCCTGTGTTTCCGCTAAATAGTAAAGCTGGTCATAAGCCAGGCTGCCAAAGGTCGCTGTGCCTACGGACAGCGTCAGTTGGCTGTTCACAAGCTCTGCGGTGCCCGTTGTCAAGTTCACCTTATACAAGGTAAATTCCGCATTGGCAAGGGTTGTGGTAATGCTATTGGAATCCACCTTGATGGCACGTATGGAATCTTCTTCCGCCTCTACTGTACCGGTTACCTTGTTAACAATGAAGGATCCGCCGGATTCAGAGGAAGCGCCAAACACGTTGGACAAGGTTGCGGTATTGGAAACCGTTTTGGTTTGGCCAATCTCGCCTTGAAGGATTACCGAGAACTTAACGCGTAAAGCACGGTTATCCGGCATGGTTATGGTCATCTGCCGTGTCTGACTGTTGTAGCCCACAGTGTATTCCGAGGCGGAAAGCGCGGTGCCGGTTCCAATATCGGTCACCGTGATACTTCCCGTAACCAGCAGCAGATCCTGAGCCAGCACATCCGATAAGGTCAGCGTATCAGAAGTCGGGTCCAGATCCAGGTGCAGGGCGTTCACATCAATGGTATATTGGATCATGGCATCGCCAGAAGCCTGATACGCCGTTTTATTCACCATGTCGCCCTGCGTGGTGTACTGAGCAGTCACATCATCTACCGTGTTGCCATCCGCCAGCAATATGGCCGCATTTTCCAGCGTGGCGCCGCCGTTCACTTTGAGCAGGGCTTCATCAACGCTCGTTTTATAGGTGATGGTAACAATGTGCTCGTCAATTGGGTTAAGCACAAATGTAATCGTAGAGCCGTCTGTCGAAAGAGAAGTAGAGGCCGCTCCTGATCCGGCCGGTTGCCAGTCCTTCATATACTCCACGCTCAGCGTGTCGGGGAGATAGGTCAGCCCCTCCTGCAAAGTATCGACCACGGATACCGTCTGCCCCGAAAAATCAGTTTCTCCCAAACCATCCCAGTCCGTGTCCTGGTTGACTTTGAGCGTCCATTGCAACGTGTAAACCCCAAGGGCAGAATCATAAACAAAGTTATCAGCCGTTTTCGTCATCTTCTGGCGTGTATCCAGCGTCCAGGAAGCGCTTGCGCTGTCATTAAACGTACTGCCCTCATAGGTATAGGCCAAATTCGCGTTATTGGCAAAGGTATGCGTCGTGTTTTGAAGCAAGGCAGGATCATAATCCGTCTTGTAACGGACAATCAGCGAATCCGTAGGGACAAAGGTACTGGCAAACGTGATATTCATCGTTTTCCGTTTGTCCCCGTCAAGGTTTGGATACGTAACGGTGTACTGGTCCGATGCGACGGCTGTTCCGTCGCCATATTCAACAACAACGGTTCCGCCGTCAAACCATGCGTAGTTATCCCACATGCTGTCGGTAATCACCATCTGCGACATGTCGCCGGAATCCGGAACCGTAATATTCAAGGTCCATTCCGCCGAGTCGTTGTCAATATCTGCCGTAACGGCTTTTGACAGCACAGAGTCAGGCGAATTCGAGCGTGTGATGCTGCTGGTATCCGAGGCCGAAAAGCCTGGCCAATTAGAATTGGTTGCATCAATGGTATTCGTATATTGATGGCTGCCCAACGATGTCAGATCGTCGCTGTCAATCTGCGTTTGATAGGTGATGGTCAATTTCTGCGCGCCGCTTTCCCCGTTGCTGCCAACTGTATAGGTAAAGCCGCTGGCTGATGAGGGGGGCGTCAACGTAGCGATTAAGCCGCTGGAACCTGATACCGAAACATTGCCGACAAGCGTTTGTCCGGCACTGAACGCATCAGAAAGCACCATGCCTGTCATATCCACAGGATACCCATCGTTGACCGTGATGGTCCACTGGATGATGCCCGTATCGGTATCAACCCAGGATGAACTTTTTTGCATCCAATCCTTTGTATACCAGGTTGTGGTCGAATCGCTGCCGGTTTCATCCCCGGATTGCCAGGTCACGTTGTTGACCAACCCGGAAGATGCGCCATAGATCAAGGCATCGTCTGATACTCTTGCCTTATATTTGAGTATCAGCGGCTCGTTATAGGATACCGTTCCTACCGAAAAGGCCAGGGCTTGACCGCTGATGGAAGGATCGGATATTGCACTGCCGTTGATGGTGGCGCTTCCGGGCACATAGGATAGATTGGAACCCAGCACGTCCGTAACTTGCGTGCTGTCAAAAGTGCCATCGCTTGTAAGCTGCACCTGATACTCGATGGTATTCCCTCCGGCATATAGCACGCTTGTGTCCGCAGTTTTGTACCCGTTGAGCACGGGAGGCGCAAAATGGACGGTTATCGTGCCAGCCCCGTCAAATGAGTACTGTCCGATATTGGTATCCGGTATGCTGTCTTTTTCGAACGTTCCGGTTAGGTTCAACGTGCCGATGATATTACTGGTCCCCATGCTGTCCAGGTACGTTTGGTTATAGGTAAATGTGATTTGATTCCCGCTGACCACATAGGTACCTGCAATTGTGCCGCCATCCATCAGGTTGCCGCTGGCATTGCCAATATCTAACCCGGCTGGCAGCGTATAAATAATGGAATCATCACCCGTAATACTGTTACCGCCGCCCGAATTGCTTAGCTCATATCGCAATGCCAGATCCAGCGTATCGCCACGGTTAATCTCTGCTCCGGTAGTGACATCTACGCCATTGACCTTGATGGTAATCCCAAGCGTCGAGGCAATATTCGCAAGATTATACACGGTTCCAGTCGCTTTTGCCTCTTGTTGCACCTGAAGCCCGGCTGATTCCAGCGACCATGTATCCTCGGCCAGTGCGTTGCACAGAGAAGCGGGCAGCCACTGAAAAAGCAGAAAAAATGTACGACTAACAGTCTTGTCTAACATCAGGAGGATATGATAAACTGATGTTGG
>DAOPZY010000081.1:0-7663 GCA_035353615.1 Candidatus Limiplasma sp. | reverse complement strand
GTTGTCGATTATGCTGTTCAGGGCGCGCTGCTCAAAAAAGCATTAAGTGGCGATACTATGGCAATCATGTACTGGCTAAACAATCGGCAGCCCGACAAATGGCGCAGGCGTACCGATGTGAATATGAACATCAGCAAAACACCGGAGGAAGCAGAAGAAGAAATAAAGGCGGCATTTGAAGATGCGCAAGCAAATAGTACAGTCGATAACGAATAACCCGCTTGCTTTGGCGCACGCCGTTGGGTTTACGAAGCTTGGAAGCATACACAATCGCTGGATGCAAAGCATGATCCTTTCAAAAAGTGATCATACGATTTTGGGGCATCGTAACAGTTATAAAACAACATGTCTTTCTATGGCGATTGCGTATCTTATTATTTTGTCGCCAGAAAAAAATATTATATTCTTGCGAAAAACGGATGATGACGTAAAAGAAATCATCGAGCAGGTGCGAAAGATACTAGGCAAGGGAATAATGCAGAGCCTAGTAGTATCTTTGTACGGGTCGTGTTTGCAACTGCGTAAATCTAACGCATCAGAAATAGATACAAATTTGAATAGGAATACGCGCGGAGCAGTACAGCTTTTAGGCATGGGAACTGCCGGGAGCATAACAGGCAAACATGCAGACATTATTATAACAGACGATATTGTCAATTTACGAGATCGCGTCAGCCCAGCTGAAAGAGAACGCATAAAAGGAGTGTATCGAGAGCTTCAAAACATCAAAAACATTGGAGGGCGCATTTTCAACACTGGCACGCCTTGGCACAAAGAGGACGCTATCAGCATCATGCCGAACGTCAAGCGGTATCCGTACAGCGAAACGGGGATACTTACTCCGGGGAAGATTGCAGAGCTACGCGCAAGCATGACACCGTCGCTGTTTGCAGCTAACTACGAGCTTCAACACATCGCGGCCGAAAACGCTTTGTTTTCTGTTTCGCCAAAGTTTGACAGTACGGAAGAAAAGTTGTATAATGGCATCGCCCATATAGATGCAGCATACGGCGGGGAAGATGGAACCGCGCTAACACTCGGTCGCGTCGAAGGTGACACGCTGTACATGTACGGAAAGCTGTGGCAAGGGCACGTTAAGAACATTTTGCCGCAAGTAGAACAGATTTGCAAGCGGTTCCGATGTGCGCCAATCCACTGCGAGATTAATGCCGACAAGGGATACCTTGCAAGCGACATGCAGCGGATGGGCATGGTTGCAAAGATGTACTCCGAGAACATGAACAAGTACCTGAAAATAAGCACGTACCTGTTCAAGTGGTGGCCTAACATCGTGTGGATTGAAGGCACTGACCCGGAATACCTGAATCAGATCATGGATTATACTGAAGATGCAGCTCATGACGATGCGCCGGACAGTGCAAGCTGCATAGCGCGGTTGCTGGATAAGCCAAGGCGTAAGAGCCTGATATAAACGGCGAGAGCGAAGAACTGTTCTCCACAAAAGGAGTGACAGCCTTGTACACAAAGTACACGTTTCAGGACTGGCAACAGGCGAGCAATAAACCCGAAATGGTTGTGATAATCGTTTCGGATTATAAAGCATCGCCTGATTTTCAGTATGCGGTTACGGCGAGCGCATACTTTGCCGGTGACAACGTGGAAGTCATGCGCAAGGTTATGCTCAAGCTGGAATCGGTAAAATCATCGACAGGCGAAAGCAAGGCAATCAACAAAGAAGTGATCGGGAACCGTGTGGCGAGCAACTTCTTTTACCGTTTCGCAACGCAACAAAACCAGTTTTTGCTTGGTAACGGTGTTCAACTGAAAGACAAAACTCAAAAAGACAAGCTCGGAAAAGCTTTCGACACATCATTGCAGCAGATAGGCGAAAACGCCATCGTGCAGGGTGTGTGTTTTGGGTTTTGGAACCTTGACCACATGGAAGTAATCAAGGCGGCAGCAGACGCAAGAAGCGGATTCGCCCCGCTGTACGACGAAGAAACGGGAGCATTAAAAGCCGGCATTCAGTTTTGGCAGATCGACGAACAAAAGCCGATGTATTATCGGCTGTTTGAGGTTGACGGAATCACCGAGTATAAGCGCGTTGACCAAAAGATCGCGGAAACGGTCAAAAAACGCGGGTATGTCACCAAACTACGCAAAGACGCTGTGAGCACAGAGGCCATCGGCGAGCGCAATTATTCCGCGTTACCTGTGGTTCCGTTCTACGCAAACAGCCTGTGCCGAAGCGAGCTTACCAACAACATCAAGTCTAAGATTGACCTGTATGACAACATCATGTCAGACTTTGGCGACAACCTCGACCGAACGAATGATATCTACTGGGTTATAAACAACTTCGGCGGGACAGGCGACCAGATCATTGACATGCTGGCCGAGATCAACCGAATCAAGGCGACATACACCGAAGCGGGCGCGTCAGGGCAAAGCACCGCCGAACCGCACACCATTGAGGTTCCTTACCAAGCAAGACAGACAGCGCTTGACCTGCTACGCAAGGCGTTGTATCAGGACTACATGGCGCTTGACATGGACGAAATCAAGGGAGGCAGCCTGACCAATGTTGCGATCAAGGTTGCAACGACTAACCTTAACCTGAAAGCCGACCGTTACGAATGGCAGGCGTTCATGTTTGTTCAGCAGGTGCTTGCTCTGCTCAACATCGAAACAGAGGATATTAAGTTCAAGCGTCGAACTATTACCAATGATAGCGAAGTTGTGCAGGATATTATGCTAATGCGCTCCGACATCACGCGCAAGAAAGCGTTGGAGCTTAACCCTTACATTCAAGCGGATGAGATCGACGCGATCCTGACCGACATGGACGCAGAGGATGCGACCGGGCTACCGAGCGCGGATGAACTGCAAGCTCAAATCGACGAAATGAAGTCAACCGACGAAGGAGTGAACAACTGATGCGCATACATGTTGTGCTCAACGCTGACAAGTGGATTGTGTCGGCGAGCGACAGCCGGTTGATTGCCGAATGCGACACAAAAGCTGTGGCGGTCAGGAAAGCAACAGCGGTCGCCAAGGAAGAAAAGGCGAGGCTGTATGTGCATCGGGCTGACGGGGCGGTTGAGAAGGTAACGGACTATAAGGAGTAAGCATGGACGCAGCGGAAAGAGCAGGCAACGCAATCGAACGCAGGGTTATGCGCGATATCAACGCCATTTATACCCGTGCGCTGAAAGACGCTCTTGCTGACCAAAAATCTTTCCTTGCCAAAATTGCCGATATTGACGCAGGAAGGATTAAGCCGCCAGCGTTTTACGACACTCCCGAAAAGGTGCTAAAATGGCGGCAGGGGTTCACCCGCGAACTGATCCGCAAACAGCGCGTTGTAGAGGGCATACAGGCGCGTTTGAAGGAAGCCGGTAAAGAAGCCGCACCTGTCATTCAAAACGCCATGACGGAGGTTTACGGGGCAAACAGGGCATACACAGCGGATGTCATCGCAAAAAAGACCAACGTCAGTTTTGCACAGTACGACAAGCGACAAATTGACATTTTACTGCAAGACAACATGCCACCGTTTTCAAAGATCGCATACAAAGGGATGGGCGCTAACCATGAAATTGTGCGAAAGCTTTCGCGGGAAATGGCACAGGCAACGATCAACGGAGAAAGCCAGCGCGATATTGTGAAGCGCATACGCGAGGTAACAGGCCAAAGCAAGTACCAAGCGCAGCGCGTTGCACAGACAGAGCGTACACGCGTTCAAAGCCAAGCGAGGGCACAAGCGATGGACGAAGCTGCCGCGATGGGCGTGAAGGTCACAAAGACGTGGAGCGCAAGGATGGTAAATACCCGCGATACGCACGGAAGCCCGCCTCTTGGCGTAGATGGAGAGACGGTGCCGAATGACCAGCCGTTTTCAAACGGGCTGATGTACCCAGGCGATCCGATTGGTGACGCTTTTGAGGTCATAAATTGCCATTGCGTGCTTATACCGGGGGTGGCTTGATGGGTACGCAGATCAAATTTACGGACAATAGCGACAAAGTCAAGGCCATGATGGAAGGGAACAAGAAAGCCGCATTGGCGGCGATGGGGATTACGGCGGTTGGGCTGATTATAAAGCAGATGCAGTCAGGATACCAAGACCCGCACCCCACGCGCGATTCTCAAGGCCGACTTACAGGCGGTACGCATACCGACATTCGATTTACGGGCGATCTTATGCGCGATGTGAACGCGGAGGTCGAAAACAGCGGGGCTGATACTGTGGACGTAGGAAATTCCCTTGGTTATGCGTTGTTTGTTCACGAAGGTACAAGCAAACTAAAAGGACGACAGTACATTAAGGACGCGATTACGAACGGCACAAACCAACTGAAACAGGTTGCGGAGAACGAACTAAAGAAAGGGTTCTAATATGCAAAACCAAGTTGTTATTGACGGGAACACAAGCGACGGATATCATACGTTCAACGAACTATACCATCACCGCGCTGTCCTGTTTTCTGTGATCGTATCAAATTATCCCGCTTGGTGTTGGAAATCAAAACAGCATCACGACGGTACGATGTACGATGGCATGTTTATTGTCGGCATTGACACTCCGGATGGACAGGCATCATATCACTACGACATTGACCCTTACTGGTCAATGTTCGGCTGCAAAGAACTAGAGAATGCGCCAGTTTGGGATGGACATACCCCAGAGCAGGCAATCGAGCGCATTGGAAATATGGCATTCCGGCATAACGCCGTTTGCAAATAACAATCGTGCGGGAAGAACCCCGCCCAAAGAAAAGGAGATTGTAACATGTTACAACGTAAAGCATTAAGCGCGATGGGGATTGAGCCTGAAAAGATTGACCAAATCATTGAGATGCACGCTGAAACGGTCAATGGGCTGAAAGACGAAATCGCCAAGTACAAGGCAGACGCGGAAAGTCTGCAAACCGTCACGAAAGAACGTGACGAGTGGAAAAAGAAACATGATGACGTTCTCGCCAAGCAGCCGGACGCGGCCAAGGTACAGGCCGAATACGAAGCTTACAAGAAGGACGTTGAAACCAAAGCCTCCAACGCCAAGAAAAGCGAAGCGCTTTGGGAGAAGCTACTCGCGGAGGGCGCGAACCCTGACGCGAAGGAACTTCTGTTGCACAGCGCAAACTTTGAAGCCGTTACGCTCAACGAAAAGGGCGAAGCAGACGTATCCAAAGCCGTTGACCCGATCAAAACTACCTACGCTAAGTATTTCGGCGTTGTGGCTGAAGCAGGCGCTCCGAAGAAAACGCCGCTTGTTGGCGCTCCGGCTCCCGAGCGCGACAAAATGACCGACGAAGAATGGTTTGCCGCAAAGCAAGCGGCAAAAGCAAAATAACCCGATTACGAAAGGATGAATTATTATGGCAGTAGCCACCAACACCCTTATCTCCATTACCGAGTTTTCCCGGCGCGTGCTTGACCGGCTGATCGAGAACCTCGTTTTCCCGAACTTGATCTACAAGGACTTCTCGCAGGACTTCGTCGAGGACAAAGGCGCGTCCATTCAGGTCAAGAAACCTGTGATCCTGACGGCCTCCGAGTTTGTGCAGGGAACCGGCGTTGTTGCGCAGAACACCGAGCAGGAAAGCGTTACCGTAACGCTTGACCACCTTGCCGATGTGACCGTGGAATACACCGCCTTGCAGCGCGCTTGCCTTGTGAGCGAAGCCACACTGAACAGCTTCATCGAATCTGCCGCCATCGCGCTGGCGCAGAAGATCAACTCTGATGGCCTGCTGCTTTACAAGGACATCCCGTATTACAGCGGTTCGGCAGGCTCCACGCCTGACGGGCTGGATGACTTCGCCAACGCCGCCCTTGTGCTGGACAACCACAACGTGCCGCAAGGGATGCGTAAGGGCCTGTGGAACCCCGCCGCTTACGCGAAGTTCCGCGTGCTTGACGCTATCGTGGGTGCGGACAAGTCCGGCTCCACCGACGCGCTGCGCATGGGTGAGATTGGCAACATTTCCGGCATCAGCAACTTCATGAGTCAGTCCGTCAAAACGCACACGACCGTTGGCGCAGGCACGACCATCGCCATTGATTACGTTGCTGGCTATTCCGCTGGCGCGACCGCGCTGCACATCGACGGTCTGTCTGCTGGGTTTGCTGTGGGCGACGTGTTCACGCTTGGGAGCAAGCCTTACACCGTCGTTACCGCTGGCACGTTGGCGACCGCCGATCAGGATATCACGATCTACCCTGCGCTGGTCGCTGATGCTGCTGACGGCGATGTGCTGACCCCGATTGCGTCCCACGTGTCGAACCTCGTGTTCCACGAAAACGCGTTTGCGTTCGTCACCCGTCCGCTGGTGCTGCCCGCAGACAAAGAGGCCTATGTCACCAGCTTCAACGGCGTTTCCATGCGTGTTGTGCGCGGCTATGACATGACGTTCAAGAAGGACGTTATTTCCATCGATTGCCTGTACGGCTACAAGACCATGTATCCTGAAATGGCTGTGCGTGCGCTGGGTTGATGAATGATTGGGGGTGGATAGCATGTTGATCGAAATGATGCGCGAGTGCAAAAACTTCTTTGAGCTTCGGAACGATGGGTTTTACCAGGACTACAAAACGCGCCCTGTATATCCCGTGACCGAGTTTGAGGATGATTACACCATCGCGTCCGGCGTGCTGTCCACCCTTGACACGACCATCAAAACAGGGCAGTACATCGCCATCTATGGGAGCACACTCAATGACGGAATCTGGAAGGTAGGCGCAGGTGGTGCAGGTACAATAACAAGCGACATTGCTGGCGTTACCGCGCAGAACGAAACCTTTCACGCGACTATTTACCCGCTGAAAGTGCCTGCCGACTTCGTAATGCTTGCCACAGAGATCACCGCATGGCGTACGAAAGCGGTTGAAGCGTCTCCGTATGTGTCGGAAAGCTTTGGAAAGTATTCGTATACCAAGGCACAACGGCAAGGCGGCGGAAACGTCACATGGCAAGCGCAATTCGCCGACCGACTTACTCCGTACAAGCGGATGTTTAAGGGGTTGCCGCTATGAGCTTGACGGACTTCATGGAATCGTTCAAGTATCAAACGCTAACGCAGACGGATTCTCCTTTGGGCGGGAAGATTGATACATGGACAGACGGCGCAACCTTCCTCGCGGCGATAACGCTTGACGTGAGCATGGAAATGCGGATAGCGTACCAGAACGGCCTAAAGAAGCAGTACACGCTTGCGTTGCCTGACGGCGTGACGCTAACGCAAGACATGCGCGTGAAGCAGGTATCGACCGGGCTTGTATACCGCGTAACGTCGAAGTCTGCTGACGATCACACGCCCGCGATTGCTGGAATCCAATTCAGCCAGGTTACAGCGGAGGTGATCGAATGACCGGGTTGCACGCAGCCTTGCAAGCTTTTTGGGGCGGGTTCACCTATGGGACGGCCATCAAAGCGTATGAGCAGGGCAATGTGCCCAGCGCCGCGACGTACCCTTACATTACCTATGAGGCCGTGGATGGCGCAATGCTTGGGGCTGGATTCTTGACCGCGTTTGTGTGGGTGCAAAAAACAAGCGGGACGGATGCACAAGCGGTGCGCGCCGCTATCCTTGACCTGATTGCTGCTGCTATTCCTGACGAAGGTATCACCCTGACGCTCGCTAACGGTCACGGTTCAATCGCCCTGTATCGCAATGACGTGGGCTTTATGAGCTACTAC
>DAOPZY010000080.1:0-8015 GCA_035353615.1 Candidatus Limiplasma sp. | reverse complement strand
CTGGTTCCAGTGATGCAGCAGCCTTCTCTTTCGCGTCCAAAGCAACCCCTCCAATACGAACGTGTGTTTGCTAATAGCATACGCCGATTATTTGCGCGCGTCAAGTCCAAGATGTAGATACTTTCCATGATTTATCTCCACATATTGTAGTAGAAATTCTGCCCATATCAGTTCTATAATAACTGATATGGGGGCGACCACACGTGAAGAAATACGATCTTGATGATTTATTGATTGCAATAATCTGTACGGCATTGTTTTTCTCTGCGCTATTTTCTGTTTTAGACTTTCGAAGCGTAGAAAGCACAAGGGTATCCATTGTTTCTCAGTATGAAACCCAAATTGAGGACCTGAAAAGCGACTTCGAAGACCAATTACAACGTGAAAAAGAATCGAGTTATGTAATGGGTTATTCTGATGGATATAACGATGGATATGATGTTGGGATTACTCCAATTGATGATTGAACCGGAGGAGAGGTCGATGCAAACTTGGAACCGGCACTATCCGTTAATCCAGCGCGAAAAGCCGTTAGTAGCCCTTCGCTTGTACTACCGCAGTGGGTATTCAGGTTACTTCGCGCAACAGTGTAAGCGCTTGCTCGTTTTTGGGTTTTCCCGGGATGAACTTCTTTCAATATCAGTAAATGACGAAATGAGGAAGTGGATAGAAGATGCTTTGTCGCAAGTGTCAAAAAGAGATCCCTGACGGGGCGGCTTTTTGCTGTTGGTGCGGGATAAAGCAGGTCGCGTCCCGTGCGCCTAAAAAACGCGGGAATGGATCCGGAACGGCTTATAAGCGCGGGACTACTTGGACGGCGTTGGTAACCATCGGGCACTGCGTGGCTGGCGGGCGGGATAAAATAATTCGGCGCACAAAGGGCGGGTTTGCCACAAAATCTGCTGCGCTTGCTTACTGTGCGCAGTTGGCTGACCAGAAACGCACAGTACGTTGCCCATCTCTGGATGAATACTGGCAACTTTATTACGGTGGGGAAATGGAAAAGCTGTCCGAAAGTAAACGTACGTCCTATAAAATTGCTTATAACAAACTGGGCGATCTCCGGCACCAACCAGTTAATGCTATTACCATCTCGCAGCTGCAACAGGTATGCCGCACTTCCTGCCCTACGTACTATCCTGCGCGTGATTTCAAGTCGTTGATTACACACCTGTACCGGCTGGCGGCGGTGGACGGCAACGCAAATGCCCAACTGCCTATGTTGATTGATCTACCGGCCTTGGCAGAAGAAGAAGCCTCCCCTTTTAGGGAGGCGGAACAGGCCGCCATCTGGCGTGCCTACGAGGATGGAGATCGTAATGCAGCCATACCATTGATCATGATCTACACCGGCATGATGCCGGGAGAAATGCGTAAGTTGACGACTGCCATGATTAATCTGGATAAACGTGTTATTATCGGGGTCGGTCTGAAAACCAAAACACGTAGACAATCCAGTGTCATTCTCCCGGATGTAATTCTCCCTGTACTGGAAGATATCATGCAAAACGTTGACGGTTTAATCTATCCAATCACCGAACAGGCGTTTTACAATCGTTACTATGCCGCCTTGAAGACAGCGGGAATCACACGTCACCTGACCCCTTACAGCTGCAGACACACGACAGCTACGGCGCTGGCGATTGACAACAGCGTCGCCCCGCAAACTATCATGAGGCTAATGCGCTGGGGTTCAACCCGTATGGCCGACCGCTACATTCATCCGGACGATGATGCAGCACGCGCCGCGGCAAACACGTTACAAAAACCGTTATAGCTTACATATTGCCTACAAACGCGAACAGAATGGCTTACTTAAACGTTCTTCGTACCCCTGCTAAGGGAGTAGGCTGGGTTAACCGGCGCGAGAGTTCAAATCTCTCCTTCTCCGCCAAACGAAAAGCCTTGTAACATAAGCGTTACAGGGCTTTTTTGTTGCTTCTACAAAGGCGTTTGACCGCAGTTTTGACCGCAATTAGGTTTTTTGGAAGCGGAAAACCGTTCCGTTTACCGCCGTAATGTTTCGATAAATGCGTCCATTTTATCGGCACTTTCCCGCTCCATGCGTTCCGATACGTGACCGTAAATATTCAGGGTAGTGGATATATCGGAATGACCAAGCGCCTGTTGCAGGGTTTTGATGTTATCGCCATTCTGCAAGGCGAGCACGGCGAACGTGTGCCGCAGATCATGGAAGCGAACCCTGTCAAGCCCAATACCTGCAACAATCCGCTTTAGGTTGTTATATACGGTTACGGTGGTCAGGTAGCGCCCATACTCATTTGTAAAGACAAGGTTCATGGCATTATTCCATTCACTACCCATCTGCAAGCGCCATTCCTTTTGCTGTGTGCGAACCTGCCGAAGGGTGTTCATAACATGGAGGGAAACTACAAACGTTCTGACCTTGCTAGTCTTAGTAGAGGTTGTAAGAAAGTATTGCCCGCCAACCTTGCGTTCCTTCTGCAACTGCTTGTTGATCGTGAGTGTGTTGTTGGTGAAGTCTACACAATCCCATGTAAGGCCGAGTATTTCACCTTCCCGTAATCCTGTGAACATATCGACCATATAGACCGCTTCATACTTGTGGCCTTTAATAGCGTCAAGGAACCGTGTAATATCAGCGTCTTTAATGACCTGTAATTCACGCTTTTCAATGCGCGGCAAGGTGCATTGTGTCGTGGGGTTACGCTGGATGTAATCAAGGGCTAGTGCTTTATCCATGGCTGAATGCAGCACACCATGCAGACAATGAATAGACTTTGCAGACAGCGCCTTACGCCCATCAATGCCCCGTTGCAGGTTGTTGTAAAGCGACTGTATCATATGGGGGCTTAGGGTGGAGAGCTTGACCTTGCCCAGCCATGGCTTGATATTATAGTCAATCTGTGTCCTGTATTTGCTGATGGTATAGGGCTTCACGTTGCCCAGATATTCCTTGTGCCATATGTCCAGCCATTGCCCCACGGTGAGCTTTGAAGGTTCTACGAATATGCCCTTGTCCACCTGTGCGGTTATTTCCCGTTTGTGCTTCTCAACTTCGGTTTCTGACTTGCCATAAATGGACTTACGAGTTTTCATGCCTGTATGGGCATCTATGACTGTGACCTGGGATTCCCAGCGTCCATCTGGACGGAGCCGGGTATAACCGTTGCCGTTCGGCGTGCGACCCTTTGCCATGGCTTTTCCCTCCTGTGGTGGAAAATCACTGTTTTGGACACTAACGGACAGAATGGACTAAATGGACAGAACCAACGCAACCAACGATACCCACGACCAACTTTGCCGCTATTTAGGGGGCTGTTCTGTCATTCGCGGTGAGTTAACCCACGCGATTCTTCCCGAACAAAGTTTGTAATTGAATCTATTGCTTCATGTAGACCAAGGAGAAGGCAAGGTTCGGCGTTCATTTGAAAAACTGTATGCGGTATTTTCACGATAGAGAACCTATTGAACGTGGGAGAAGAAAGCATAGCAAGCAGCGGCATGAGTTCACTCATGAACACAGGGTCAACAAGAATTAGGTTAAGTATATCAAGATATGTCCGGGAATCCTCATCAAGAATACTGGAAAACAAGCGTTGGTCGTTTGGGGTTTGAGGAAGATCATCTCTTGTGGCAGCTAAAGCATTGGTAGCTATGCATGTCTTTATGACTTGAATACTTGCTTCTGTCAAACCCAATTCTTTAACGATATTGGCATTTTCTGGTTCTCTGGCATCAGACAAGCTTAGTAAATAGTCTGCAGTCACACCGAAGTACTTTGCGATGGCACGCAAAATTGAATAAGGTGGCTCTCTCCCATTCTCATAAGCTGAATAAGATTGACCAGATACGCCAAGCTGTTCTGCAAGAACCGACTGATTTTCTCCACGTTCAGTTCTAAGCTCTCTTAATCGTTGTCCAAAATCCATTGTGAATCCTCCAATTCCTTTCCTGATTGTTTTCAACAACATTGTAACACGAAACGTTTGACAATAGCAAGCACTTCTGCTATACTCCTGTTAAGGGGATGCTGTAATCGCAATCTCCTATAAAAGGAATAAGAAAGGAACGCGCGATAATGGAAAATAAGCTCATTGGTTCTGGCGAGACAATGAAAATCATGGATGTATCTTATCCAACATTTTTAGCGTTAGTGAATCGGCCTGACTTCCCCGCATTCAGAATTGGTAAAAAATGGGTAATTCCCTATGCCCAACTGATGGACTGGATGGCAAAACAAGCAGGTGGTGAAAAGGCGTGACGGACAACATCTTCGACCGTTGCCGGGGTATTCCGGCCTATGAAGTTGCGCAGCGTGCGGGAATCGAACTTCGCAAGCGCGGGGCGCGGTACTGGGCGAAATGTCCATTCGGCCATGCTGACAAAACGCCCTCGCTGGTGTTCTTCCCTGATGGCGGGTATAAGTGCTTCTCCTGTGGCGCTGGTGGTGACGCTGTGAGCTTCCTAGCAAGGCTGAAAGGTGTTCCCGCGCTGGTGGCGGCGACCGAACTTGTAGGAGGAGCGCCGGCACACTACACACCCCGCACACAGCCCAGCGAGTACCATAAAACCCAAGCAGTTGAACAATGGCGGCGTGAGAAGCGGCTTGGGTATCCGCACGCCTCTCGCCTCCTAAGATGAAAAAGCCGCCTTGCTACTTTCTTTATCATAGCAAGGCGGCTATTGTTTTTCGCCCTTCCGAAGGGCTGTTCTTCAGGCAGCCTTTATTACAGCGGCTCAGAAAATCCCGGTTTGTCGCACGGGGGTTGCGTGGCGGTGCACAACACAACTGTGCAACCCGCGACGTTTGTCAGGTAACGAATGGCGATCATCAGCAGATACCAGCACTTGACGGGCACGCACTGCGCCTCGTCCAAAATCAGGACGCTGCCCGCCAGCGCCGAAAAGCGGCGGACGCTGGCGCTGTTCCCGGCAAACAGGGTATTAAGCAGCTGCACCGTTGTGGTAAGCACCATGGGGCTATCCCAGCGCTCGGTCAGGTACTGGTAGCGTATCAGCGCCTCCTGTTCCTGTTTTCGGTCCCGGTTGCCCTGATCGTCGATGTTCACAAAGGTCACGTCGCTGTGGTGTACCAGTATCTGCTCCGGATTGCCCAACGCTTGGCCAAGCGCGTCCGCCGTCTGCTCCAAAATCGCTTTATACGGCGCGGCGTACACCACGCGTCGCAATCCATGCGCCTTAACCGCCGCCAGCGCGAAACGCGCGGCGCTGTACGTTTTGCCTCCGCCGGTGGGCACGCAAAGGCGGTACACACCCGCGCCCTCGTCTGAATGGCGGAGACACTCCTCCGATATGGCGGCGCGAAGGTTCGCCATAGGGCTATCCCGGTTTAGCCCGGCCAGATAGGTTTCCAGATGATCCGTCCAGCTTTGCCACGGCGATTCTGGCACGGCCTGCGCTCCATCGCCCGCCTCAAAGCGGTAAGCATCCAGCCTGTCGGCATCCATCAGGGTGCTGAAAATGTTCCGTTGCAGAAAGCCCAACAACCCATCAATCGCGTTGCGCTTTCTCCGCTTATCTTCAGTTGGAAAATCACGCGCGGCCGGGGATATTCGGCCGCCAAACACCTGATTGACTTCCTCCCTCGCTTTGGCAAACAAAGCGTCCAGCTCCGCTTCGCCGGCAACCTGCGCATAGAAGCGGGGCAGAAGCGTTTCCAGCGGCTCGGGAGCGCGATCTTCCGGCGCAGTGAACCGTGTGGGAGCCAGAGGCCCTTCGAAATAAGCGTCTCCTCGCTCGTTAACCATATCGGGAAGCCTGCCGTGGTGCGAGGCTATCGCTACCGCCACAAGATCGGCGGTGAGCTTGCCGGCCGCGTCCGACCGGGACCAGCGTCGGCGGGCCAACACCGCCCCCTGTGCCGAATGAAGCACAGATCCGCGGCGGGCATTCTCCCCCACGAGCAAGTACGTCTGAAAAGCCTCGGATACCTTGCCCATATCGTGTAGCAGCCCGCAAAGCGTTAAAAGGTTACCGAGGCCGATCGATTCCCCGGTAGCGGATGCGATACGAGCCACATTGCGGCTATGCTCCGGCAGGGTTTGCATGCGACCGTCTTCTGTTTTTCGCGCATATAATGTATTTGTAGTCTTCCACACAGCAATACCTCTCACAGTGTGATTTGATTACGATAAGTACTATGAGCAAGTATACCAGCGACTGGCAGCGGATGCAAGGGATACGATAACAAATATGGTAAATACTGCACAGTCGGTTGATAACCGATCCTTTTTTAAAGGAGTTGACTGCGAACCCTCAACTCATCCCCTGCATGGTCGCCCATGGCAGAACGAATTGGCGTAGTGAGTTTTGACAGTATGAACGTCGTGATAGATCATCTTGATTCTGTACGGATAAACAAAATTCAAAACCGTAAAAAATCAAATTGACAAGTGGTATGTCAGGTAGTATAATTTTCACGTTGTGAATCAGCAACCATGGAGAGTTGGCTGAGTGGTCTAAGGCGCACGACTGGAAATCGTGTTGAGGCTGAAACCTCACCAGGGTTCAAATCCCTGACTCTCCGCCATGGGAAAGCCCCTTACCTAAACGGTTTGGGGCTTTTCATTTTTCTTCCTTATGAATCGTGTGACGGGTTTTTAACACGGTATCGTGTGATGCGATAGGGCAAAAAATCGTGTCAATGCTTGACTTGTTGTCCTCTACCATGAGAAAATACGGAGGACAAAAGGTTATGAAAAAAAGGCAAATGAGGTTCTTAACTATGGGGATGGAGAACAAACCCACGAAGATTAACATTGATATTACCGAGGAAGAAGCAGAACAATACGATGAAGTCATGCGGCAAGTGAAAGAAAACAATGCTGCAGGGCGTGCTTCTGACTACAACATTTCGCGCATTCAGCTTAAGATGGTGGGTAAATACTTTACTCCTTTTGGGCGTATTGGTGATATTTTTATTGAAGCACAGAAAGGGCGCGGCAACGCCGCATTAACCATTAAGCACTACGAAGGTACAATCCGCAAGCTGAAAAAATTCTTTGCTTGGCTTTCTGACGAAAAAGGCGCATATGAGAAGCAGACAAAGGAAGAACAAATGGAAGTGGGCGGTGCGCAGCCCTATGCTATCTTTGAAACTGATAACTTTGAATCAAGTTTTAGGGAATTTCTTTTGGATGAAGAAGGAGTAAGTGAACAGACAGTTGCAACATATTTTCGTGACTATCGCGCAATCGCCTATTACCTTATGGACGAAGGTTTGATTGAGAAGCGCAATATTACGGTTAAGAGCGTTGAAGCTGATATAAAGGATTGCTACAACGAAGCAGAAATTGAACGCCTGTTGCGTAGGCCAAAAGATGATTGCAGCTTTGCCGAATACCGTAGTTGGGTAGTTGTGAATTATGTTTTGGCTACTGGCAACCGTGTATCAACTATTGTAAGCTTGAAGATTAAGGATATTGATTTAGTTGAAAATATGGTTAGCGTTAATACCCAAAAGAACAAGCGGAAGATGCGCATTCCATTAGAACCAAAGCTAAGAAAGATACTCAAAGACTATATTGACGAATGGCTTACTGATGACGATGGTAACTATATTACTGATGTGTTGTTTCCAAGTAGCTTTTCATTTAGCGTTAATCAACCTATGTCAAGGGCAAGTATGGGACACGCCATATCTGAATATAACAAGAGTAGAAACGTTAGTAAGACTTCAATTCACTTGTTTAGGCATACTTTCGCTAAGAACTGGATTATTAAGGGTGGAGATTTGCATAGCTTGCAAAAGGTTCTTGGACATAGCACACTTGAAATGGTAACACACTACGCTAATTTGTATGATGCGGATTTGCGCCCAAAAGTAGAAAGCTTTTCAGTTCTTGCTACACATAAGACAAAAAACAGTGGTAAGATGATTAAGCGTAGAACCAAGAGATAAAGAAAAAAGCCCCTTGCGGATTAGTTGCCGCAAGGGGCTTTTTTGTTGTCTTACTCGAAGTAGAAAGCGGTTTCTTCATCTGTTGCCGCTTCTGGATGCCGCGCAAGGA
>DAOPZY010000079.1:0-8050 GCA_035353615.1 Candidatus Limiplasma sp. | reverse complement strand
CTTCAAGACTGCATGATGTGGCAGGGGGGCGGCAATTCAACTTGCAATTCACAGCGGCTTGTCCGCAGGCGGCTTGGCTTGACAATCCCGCGCCCGGAATGCTATGATGCAAGCGTTATGCGGCAAGCGCGAATCGGTCGGCTGTGGCTATTTAGCCCGGACGCGCCGTGTTTTTGTGAAATTCCCAAGGAGGCGTGAGCATGGGCAAAGTTTGCACCCGCTGTGTGATGGACGACAGCGACCCCGGCGTTCACTTTGACACGGAGGGCCGGTGCGATGTGTGCGCCCGGTACTTGGAGCAAAAGGAGCTGCGCGGTTACCGCCCCGTGCGCAGTGATGAAACCCTGAAGCAGTTGGTAGCCGCCATGAAAAAAGCGGGTGAAGGCCGCGAGTTTGACTGTGTGCTGGGCCTTTCCGGCGGCGTGGACAGCTCCTACATGGCCTATGTGGCCCATGAGCATGGCCTGCGCGTGCTGGCCGTGCATGTGGATACAGGCTGGAACAGCGAGATGGCCGTGCGCAACATTGAGCGCGTCTGCAACGGTTTGGGTTACGAGTTGCACACCATCGTGATGGATTGGCCCACCATGAAGGAGCTGCAACGCGCCTACATGTTTTCCGGTCTGGCGAATCTGGATGTGCCGCAGGATCACCTTTTTTGCGCGGCTGTTTACCGCTTTGCCAAGGAATACGGCGTCAAGTATCTGCTCAATGGCAGCAACCTGGCCACGGAAGGCGCATCCGCGCCGTTTAGCGCGCAGCACAGTTATCGGGATTTCTGGGAGATGAAAAGCGTCTATCGCCGGCACGGCCGGGGAAAAAGCTTGCAGAAATATATCCACCTGAACCTGCGCGAGGCGTGGTTTGGCGTGCCCGGCGTAACCAAGGTGAACCTGCTGGATTACGTGCCGTATACCAAAACGGATGCCATCGCGTTTTTGACGGAACGCTTCGGGTGGGAGTATTACGGCGGTAAACACTTTGAAAGTCGCTTTACCAAGTGGTTCCAATCCGTATACCTGCCCCGTCGGTTTGGTTATGACAAACGCCGTTACCACCTGACCTGCCTTGTGATGAACGGGGAAATGACCCGCGAGCAGGCGCTGGAAGAACTGGCGCGGCCCGCCTATCCGGAAAACGAAATGTTGGAGGATGAAGCGTACATCCTGAAAAAACTGGATATATCTCCCGAACAGTGGGCCGATGAAATGCGTAAGCCACCGGCAGCGGAAGGAACTTATTTTTCACAGGCGGGGCTGTTCCGGCTAGCGAAAAAAACGTTGGGCGCGGCCGGGCTGGACCGGGTGAAAAGCAGCCGCGTGCACCCCATGGAACCGTCCAAAAACGAATAAACGGGCGTTAACAGCCCTTCCCCATCAAATGAAACGCTTTGCTTAAGATTCAGGCGGAATGGGATTCTCAAACAGGGGCATACCGCGCTAGAGACTTCTCGCCACGCGTCCAAACGTGCTGAAATGAAAAATAGCTTAGCAATACAAACGCCGACAGATTTTGAACGCTGTCGGCATTTTTAACCAGACGCGCTCCCATTGGGAAACAGCGCCGGATTGTTTTACGCAAGGGCTCAGACAAGCGTTTTCCGAAAATAACCGCGCAACATTCCCTCATAGGCGGGCTGCACCTTCACGCAGGCATACCCCGCCTTTTGAAAGCTGGCCACGGAGGGAACATTGTCCGGCGCAATGGTGCAATAGAGCGCAAGCCCGCCCGCATCGCGCGTCATGCGCTCAAACAGCGCGAGCAGCGCCCTGTGAATGCCTCGGCGGCGGTAGGCCGGGTCCACCATGACATCCTGAAAGTCAAACGTGTTTTCAGCAGGCGCGCCGATCTTTTTCGCATAGCAGGTTGTCGGGCGAATGTACCACGGGGTGAGCGTGCCAAAACCCGCAAGAGTCGCTCCACTAATAAAGCCAATGCTTTCCCCGCGTTCGCAGCAGCGTTCAAACAGCTCCGCCTCCGAGGGGTAATACCAGGTGGGGTCAGGTAACGCCGCCAGCATAGCGGCTTGCAGCGTCATAATCGCCTGCGTATCCGCAACGGTTAACGGCCTGCAGCTTAGCCCCGGCAAGCTGGGCAAAGGCGGGTAGGTCGGAAAGGTTTTCATGGCTGGGGCGCCTCCGATGCCTCCGCGACGGTCGTAGCGTTTGTTTCCTGCGCTATAACGGGTTTAGCCGCCGCTCCCTTCGGCTCGGCTTTCGCTTCCGCTTTCGCCTCAGTTTTCGCCTCCGCTTTAGGGTTTGGTTTCGCGTCCGGCTTGGCTGGGGGTTCCGGGCGCTTTGCCAGTAACGCGTTGCATAAAAACAGATAAGCGGAGCCTTGAACCGCGCACGTCATGGGCGATGGGTAGGGCAGCGCCTCCCCCAGCGCGGAGAATATCTCCCTCTCCGTTTGGCAAAAATTCCTGTATTGGGATTCAAGGCTTGTGCCGTCCAGCGGCTTCAACAGGGCCTTCATTCCGTCGGTCGAAACGGCCTGTTTCAGCACACAGATCATCAGCAGCTGCGCAAGCTGTTCGCGCCCGTATTTTTTATCCACCGGGCGGCTCACCAGTCCGAATTTGACATAGTTGTTCACCATGGCGGGCGTAAACACGCGCTCGCCTTCCATAAACAGGTTTTTACACTGCCGCTCAATCAGCGTAACCACCTGATCCATATACAGGCCAAAATCCGGGATCAGTTCCCACGGCACGGGCGAGAAGGATTCCAGACGCGCGGCAAACAACGCTTGACGATCTTCCATCATATGCCTCCAAAATCTGATCTGAACCTGACATAGTATAACACGTAATAAATCGAACGACAATTATTTTTAACAAAAACTATTGACATGATAACATAAAGTAAATATACTAGTATTCGTTACCAGTTATTAAGGATGTGAAACGTCATGATCTATTCCGATATACACATCTGGGGTGATTCTCTTGCCAGAGGTATTGTTTATAGTGAGGAGAGAGGCCGGTATGCCATCTCCAGCGAACGGTGCGCGTCCAAATTAGGGGAAGCCCTGCACTGCAAGGTTGAAAACCATTCCAGCATGGGCGCGACGGTGTTGGACGGTCTTCGGGGTCTGGAACGCTTTACCCCGATACCGGGCGCGCTGTGCGCGGTGGAGTTTGGCGGCAACGACTGCGATCTGGATTGGCCCAATGTGGCCGCGCATCCGGAGGAAGCCGTTCGGGCTAAGGTAAGTCTGGAAGACTATCAGGCCGGGCTGATCCAATTTGTGCAAACCATTCGCCAAGGGGAAATGCACCCCTTGCTGGTGACTCCCCTGCCGCTGCATGCTCAGCGGTATTATCAGTGGGTCACCCGCGGGCTGGACGCCGACGCGGTGCTGAAAGCGTTGGGGGATGTGAACCACATTTACCGCTGGCAGGAACGGTATACAATCGTCATGCGGAATGTGGCGCGCAAACTGAACTGCGAGCTGCTGGATGTACGGGATGTCTTTTTAGCCCGACGCGATTATGAAACCCTGATGTGCGTAGACGGTATCCACCCCAACGATCGGGGGCATCAGGTGCTTACGGAAGCCGTGCTCGATTTTGCCCGTTCCAAATCTCAGCTGCCGGATTCGCCATGGGCGCAGGAAGCTAACAACGCCCCGTCTACAGCCATCCCCAATATCGCCTGTGTGCACTGATTGTCTATACCAGCGTTGCTCCGCTGAAACCCAATCGTCCGGGAAGATAAACCCCGCCATGGCGCGCAAATGACAGATGAAGCCTACCCGTGCCAACAGCCCTGCCGTTGCCGGCGCGCAAGCGCGGAAGCGAATGTTTCCGGTCGCTTTCCCGCCGGTCGGCATCTGAAAACGTGTCGATGTTCATTCATTATGCATAGGGCATTGGGAAGCGACCCATCTGCGAGCACATTTCCCCGACGGGGCCGGGACGCAAGCATGAAGGATCCACATTTCAGCCAACGAACCAGACGCCGACAAGCCGCAACACCCTACCCACCGAGCGCAGGCCTGTACAACCTGTCCGGAAACTGGGAACGCGGAAACCGGCGCGGGTCTGAAGGCGGAATATGGATCCTTTCGCCTAGTCAGGCGATCATGAACCGTTTCGTCAAGCGCTTGCTGTCAGGGTTTTCGGCACGCAGATTGGCAAGGGCGCAGGCGGAATCCCCTACCGCGCAATCCATCCTGCATCCATGAAACGCGCCCGCTCCGTCAGGAAATCCTGAAGGGGCGGGCGCGCTGTTTGGTTTCATGCTGAAAAAGCAGGCTTGCCGTTTGGTTTCATGCTAAAACAATCGTACTGTAACGGTTTCCCGCTGAACGGGTCAGGTTACTCGACCTTTTGGCCGCAGGCGGGGCAGAATTTGGCTCCGCTTTGGAGCTCCGCGCCGCAGGCCTTGCACTTGTTGGCTACGGCTTGCACCGCGCCGCATTCCGGGCAAAAACGGCTGCCGACGGGAATGGGTTTCCCGCAGGCCACGCACGGCGTTGTCGCTACCTGCGCGGCGGCGGCGGGCTGGGCGTTACTGTTCATGCTTTGCGTAAACATTTGGCCCATGGCCGCGCCCGCACCCATGCCCACGCCCATGCCGGCAAAGCCGCCGTTGGGGTTGTTCGCCGCTTCCCGCATGGCTTCAGCAGCCTGGAATTGGGAGTACTTGTTCAAATCGCCCACAACGCCCATGGAGGTGCGTTTGTCGATGCTCTTTTCCACTTCTTCCGGCAGGCTGATGTTTTCGATCACGAAGCTGACCAGCGTTAGGCCCAGCGCTTCCAGCTTGGGGTTGAGCGCTTTCAGGGCGTACTGGCTCAGTTCCTCGTAATTGGCCGCCAAATCCAACGCAGGAATTTTGCTTTCGGCAATGGCGTCGCTCAGGCCGGACACCAGCGTGCGCTTGATCTGCCCTTCCACATCTTCCACGGTGAACATGCCGTTGGTGCCGAACACTTCCTTGAGGAAGGTTTCGGGATTGCCCACCCGGAACGCGTAGATACCGAAAGCGCGCACGCGAATCATACCAAATTCACTGTCGCGCATCATTACAGGGTTGCTGGTGCCCCACTTGCGATCCAAAAACTGCTTGGTGTTAATGAAATACAAATCCGACTTAAACGGCGAGTTAAAACCGAATTTCCAGGATTTAAGCGCTGTCATAATCGGCATGTTCTGCGTGGTCAGCTCATACCGGCCGGGCTGGTACACATCCGCCAGCTGGCCCTCGTTCACAAACACCGCCACCTGGCTTTCGCGCACGGTCAGCTGCGCGCCCATCATAATTTCCTTGCCGTTCATATCGTAGCGGTAGACCATGGTATTTTGCGTATCATCCGTCCACTCGATCACATCGATCAATTGGCTGGTCACAATATTCTTGAAAAAACCCATATGGATACCCCTCTCTGCACTCTATAGTCTTTTCAGTTATTCACGGGCGCATTCGGCGGCGAAATCCACCAGCCCGTTTCGCGTCTGTATTTCCGTGAGCGTCATCGTCAGCCCCAGATAATGTTGGATCTGTTCGATTGTTTCTTCGATGAATGCCTTGGCTTTGGGAAGCGACACCCCATGTTCCACATCTCCCATGCGGGGGCAGATCACCACGCGAATTTCTTCCGGGGATATAACCGCCAGATGGATCAGCAAATGCTCGTGTTCCTCGCCAAAGAAATTTTGCAGCGCCGTGCCCAAGCGCTCGCTGCCGTAGTGCCAGCGCCCTGTCATAAAGACGTCCCCCTCTGGCACTCCGATCCGGGCGTACACGCAGGCACGGTTCGGATCATCCGCGCAGCGATACATGCGCTGATGTTTGAGGATGTACTCCTTCGATGGCGCGAAACCCGAAATCAGCCTTTTCATCCAGCGTTCACGGGCCATTTTGAAGTAATAGCTTTCTTCGTAATCGTCGTTGGAATCGTCCGTATGCAGTTGGTTCAGCAGTTGCTCGATCTCGCGCACCACTTCCAGCTGCTGTTCCGCATCCTCGGCAATTTCAAAGATCGGCATATCGGGCGCGTTACTGTTCAACCATTGCTCAAGCTCGGCATATTCCGGCTCAGCGTCGATTGCAATGGCATCAATGTGATGCTTGTGCATGCACTCGACGGCTTCCTCAACGGTCTTACGCAGGCGTGGCGGTTTGAAACCCATTGTTTCCCACCCCTGCATGGAGTCGAAAATCTCTTCCACCCGTTGTTCCCGTGTTACGATGAGAAGCCTGTACACTCGCAACCCTCCATGTTATTCACAATCGCTTCTATTATACCCAATCCACAAATAAATATCAACGATTTTGGGAATTTGGTATTTTACCGTGTACAGAACCGCTTTTCGCGGGATGGGCGAAGGTTTTTACGCGGGTCGTATCCGAGCTTTGCATCCCGTCCCTTCCTGTATTGGATTGGTTCCCCTAGGTAAAACCAGGCTTGCGGCGGCGCGTGTTCGCTGCGATCGCAAGCGGAATTTGGCTTATGCGCCTGCGTCCGGTCGGGCGTTTCACCTGAGCGCAGTATAAGCCCATTCTTCCCATCAGGCAAGCAAACCCGCGCCAAAGGTACGTTTCTCCGCCTGATTGCCTCCAATTGGGGTAAAAAAGAACGCTCTTTTATCAAAAGCGTTCTATCGGGCCAGCATAAAACCGTCTTTCCCGCTGCGTTTCACAAGGTAAAGCTGTTCGTCTGCCTTGCGGAACAAATCGTCATACGAGGCTCCGTGGTTGGGGCACACCGCGACGCCGATGCTGCAGGTGAGCGACAGCGAGCTTTCCCGCAACCGGGTGTGCCGCACGGTGTTACAGATGCTTGCCGCGCGGCGCGCGATCAGTTTCCGTTCATAAACATTTTTCATCAGCACCACAAATTCGTCGCCGCCCACGCGGCCGATGATGTCCTGTGATCTGAACAGTTTCGTCAACGCGTCGCCGACCACTTCCAGCGCCTGATCCCCCGCTTTGTGCCCCAGCAGATCGTTGATCTGCTTAAACTGATCCAGATCAATCACGAACAGCGCGGAGCTTTCCCGCGTGCCCCTCCGGGAAAGGTAGCCGCGTGCCGTAGCCTCGGCGGCGCTCTTGTTCATCAGGCCCGTAAGCCCGTCCGTGCTGGAGCGGTGCTCCAATTCCAGGCGCAGGTGATAATCCCGCAGGCGTAAGTGCAAAATCTCGAAACTCACAATCAAGGTTAAAATCCAGGTGACCGCGCCGATGTACAGATCCATCTGAAACAGCTCAGGCGTTTTGGAAAGGTGGCTGAGCCAGAGGAACACTGCCGTAGCAGCGGAAAAAAGCGCCGCGTTTTGCCAGATGTGAAAAATGAACACCATGGAAAGCACAATGATGAACGGCGCAAAGAAAATACCCGGCATGTTGGGCATGCCAAGGGTTCCGGTATAAACGATCAGGGTGAACATTTCCAGCAGGTATAAGACGCAAAGCCATTGTATAACCCGCGTGCGCCATCGGAGACGTTTTTGGTTCAGATGGATCGAAGCGCAAAAAACACCGTTCAAAACCAGTCCGAACGCATAGGCGATGCGAACAATCGCGGAATTGTGGTTCAAATGCGCAAAAAGCAGAAAAACGGCGATCATCCCGGCTGCGATTGTAGAACTCCGTTTGAGCATGCGCAAATTGTTGGCGGAAATGTACTCCCATCCATTTTGAAAAAATCCGAGAGTCTCTTTGATGTAACCGCTCCAGGCACTTTGAAAGTGCATTGGCATGTAAACAACTCCAGCATTTCACCCAGATGGGAAACGATGCTCCGGGTTACATTGATGATGCGCCCATTATACGACGTTTTCCAATGCAATGCAATATTCCGCGAAGGGGAAATTGCGTAAAAAACATTTCTATTTTGTATGTATATAGGCGAACAACCTGCCGGCGTCCCCTATGCCGCGCTGCAATCGCCCTCGCGTGTCGATCGCATGTTGGGAAGGCTTGAACGGCGTGCCCGCCGACAGCGGGCGCTGCAACGCCCTCGCGTGGCGATCGCATGGTCAAGCGGTGGTAAGTTGTAAAATGAATTGCCGCCCCCCCGGGAAAAAAAGAGACCCAAACCC
>DAOPZY010000078.1:0-8542 GCA_035353615.1 Candidatus Limiplasma sp. | reverse complement strand
ATAGATATGTGCGAGCTCATGAAGGATGATATGCCGAAATTCGTCTTCGCTACATTGTAGTGTTGACCTGATAAACAGGCCGCTTTTTGTGACGCCAACAAGCGCGGAGGCCCCCATCGTTTTGAAGAAATCTGGTTTCAGATACTCTGTACCGTCCAGCTTTCTGGGGAAATAACGGCTGCAAAAGCGCTTATACGTTGCCCGCGCATCACTCGGTTTAAAAAACTCGATTACAATATCGTCTGGCGTAAAGGGCGCCTGGGGCATATGCTCAAGGAAGAACACGCTGGTATCCTTGATAATTCGCAGCATCGTTTCGCGCGTCATGGTGTACCTCTATCTTGTCATTCAGATTGTTTAACGGAGTTATTCATTCCTCGAGTAGAATACCATTGTTTTGCGTTCCCTTCAAGACGGTTGCTGGATCCCAGTGTTTTAGCGATGCTTGATGGGCTGCAGCAAGCACGGACCGATCATCTGGACTGTGCTGAGTAAATATAATAGCACCCGGGTGATCTTTCGCCCGAACTATCGGCCCGATTGGTGTGTTCCCTTATTTCTTATACTCCATACTGATCACTGTCGTTGCATCGGCTGAATCTTTGGATTGAAATTTGATCGTTTTCTCAGTCAGCACAACCGTTCCGGTACTGCCCTTCACCCGGCCGTCCCGAAACAGCGCTTCGATGATTTTCCGGTTAAGTTTTGGCCCTCCGAAACGCACAAGCGCATCCTTCCATAGGGTGAAGGCGCAGCCCTGCTTCCAGCGTGAACAACCGAAGGCACGCTCGTTTTCGGTTATTTTGCCCTTATTGCATATCGGGCAGGGTATTCCAAGATTGGGCGGTGTTTTGCTTCGTGTTTTCCCGCGCCGTCGTTCATCCTGCGGCATGCCGTTAACCCGTTCATCCTCTTTTACGCTGGCGACTAAGTCCGTCGTAAACTTGGTAACACCGGCCATGAAACGATCGATAAATGCAGCCCGAACCACTTTCTGCTCGGCAATCACATTCAAACCGTATTCCCATTTACCGGTCAGCTCGGCGCTTGCCAATGCTTCCGGCACCAGTTCAATGAAGCGAACGCCTTTTTCTGTTGGCAAAATCGCTTTTTTCTGCCGAGCTGCATAGCCGACCTCAATGATGCGTTCCAGGATCGCTGCGCGAGTTGCCGGTGTGCCCAGACCATGCTTCTTCATGGCTGCTGCAAGCTGTTCGTCCTCCACGAGTTTACCCGCGTGCTCCATAGCATACAGCAGCGATGCGTCCGTATACGGCTTGGGTGGTTCGGTCACATGAGCCTTAACTTCGACCGCTTTAACCGAGCGCTGATCGCCGACTGCCAGATTCGGCAGCGGCATAGTTTTGTCAAGGATACCATCAACGTCTTTCCATCCGCTGCGAGTAATCTGCGATGACTGCGATAGAAAATCATACTTGTCAACACGCGTGATCACGGTGCGCTTTTCGCCTTCCGCTGCCGGAAGGAACGCCGCTGTAAACCTAGCCAGGATGAGTTCAAGTACCTTACGTTCTTCCGCGCCGAGCTTTTCAAGCTCAATCTTTTTGCCTGTAGGAATCAGCGCATGGTGATCTGCGTCCAACTCCTTACGAAAGACGCGGCCGCCTTTCATCGCCGCCAAGCCATGGAGAGCTTCATTTGAATGGGCGCAATACGGTGCGGGTAATGACTCAAGCACTTGTTTCACCTTTGGTTTGAGATCAAAAGTCAGATATCGCGATTCTGTACGCGGGTAGGTGATATATTTGTGTTTCTCATAAAGCGACTGCGCTGCTGCCAGCGTTCGTTTGGCCGTTAAGCCAAAGCGCTTATTGGCTTCGCGTTGAAGAGTGGTAAGATCATACAGCTGCGGTGGCGCCTCTGTGTAAGTGTCTCGCGTGCTTTCGGTGACTACGCCTGTTTTACCGCAAACCTTGACAGCGATTCCCTCTGCGTCAGTCTGCATGGGAAACAGCTTCTCTTTTCTTTCTTTTGCGTATACACCTTTGTAATCTGTAAAGTCGGCCTCCACGCCATAGCTGGTTTCCGGCTTGAATTGTTCGATCTCTTTCTGCCGTGCTACCAGTAGAGCCAGCGTCGGCGTTTGTACTCTGCCAACGCTTAATAGCGATTTATACTTCACCGTGAATGCGCGGCTCATATTCATTCCGATGAGCCAATCGGCACGCGCCCTGCATTGCGCGCTTAGATACAAGGCATCATAATCTGCAGACGGGCGCAGGGTCGCCATACCCTCCCGTATCGCTTCCGGGGTCATCGAACTGATCCAAAGCCGTTTAAACGGCTTTGTACATCCCGCCATCTCATAGATCCAACGAAAGATCAATTCGCCTTCCCTGCCGGCATCGGTAGCGCAAATAATAGAATCAACATATCTGTTCCTCATGAGGCGCTTGATAACCGCTAGTTGCGAGCGGGATTTCGCGATACCTTTCAGTTCCCACTTTGTTGGCAGGATGGGCAATTGTTCAAGTGACCATCTCTTATTATCTGGGTTCATTTCATCCGGTTCCGCGAGCCGCACGAGGTGCCCGAGCGCCCATGTGACGATATATTCTTCTGAAACCAGGCACCCGTCGCCCTTGCCCTTAACATTCAGTGCATTGGCAAGATCACGCGCGACGCTTGGCTTTTCTGCCAGAACCAGCGTTTTCCCCATATCTTTATCACTTGCCTTTCGCACGTGTAGACTTATCTGGGTGTTTCTTGAGGATGATCGGCGTGAGGCCTGGGAGGAAAGCAATAAGAAGAATCAGTAAGCCCTTCGTAATACGATCCCCCTCAATCTCTCTGCCAGTCTTGTATTTCTGCTCAATACATTATTGTTCCGGATAGCGTAGGATAGCGCTTTCCATGAGCCAATCAGGACAAGCAGCTTCTTGGCGCGTGTGATTCCGGTATAGATCAGATTTCGCTGCAGCATCACAAAATGCGTCATGAGGATCGGCATCACCACGACGGGGTATTCGCTCCCCTGCGCTTTATGGATGGTGGTGGCATAGGCCAGTGTCAGCTCATCCAATTCTGTAATATCATATACAACTTGACCAACGTCAAAATCGACCGTCAGCTCACGCGCCTCGGTGTCAATCGCACTGACAATCCCGATGTCTCCGTTGAACACGCCCTTGTCGTAGTTGTTCTTCAACTGCATGACTTTATCATGAAGCCGGTACTCCGTACCCCCGTGATATAACATGGTTGTCCCGGGATTGAGCGCATTCTGGAGCTCTTTATTGAGTGACATTGCGCCGATTACACCGCGTTGCATCGGCGTCAGGACTTGAATATCATTAATGGGGTTCAAGTGATATGCTGCAGGCAGACGCTTCTGGCAGAGCGGAACAATCTGCGCCAATGCATGCTCTGGCTCATCATCAGATATAAAGAAGAAATCCGAAAGCTGCCCGCTGCTGTCTTTCCTGTTGCTGATGTCGGGGAACTCTCCTCTGTTGATCCGATGCGCATTCATAACGATTCGACTGCCTTGTGCTTGCCTGAAAATGCGCTCAAGTTTTACGACTGGGATCACATCTGAACTGATGATATCTCGAAGGACGTTTCCTGCGCCGATAGACGGTAGCTGATCCGTGTCGCCAATCAGGATGACCGTCATATTCTCCGGTACGGCCTTGAGCAGGTTGTACATCAAGATAATATCAATCATTGAACACTCGTCGACTATAAGAACGTCCCCTTGAAGCGGATTATCCTCATTGATTTTATATCCCTCGGCCGGTTGGTATTCCAGCAAACGATGAATCGTCTTGGCCTCCATACCGCTGGTTTCGGTCATTCTCTTGGCAGCGCGACCGGTAGGTGCGGCCAGGATGATTTCATACCCACTTGCCAGATAGATCTTGATGATACTATTCATGGTTGTCGTTTTGCCTGTCCCCGGACCGCCTGTTAACACCATTACTTTCGAGTTTATTGCGCAGTGAATCGCTTGCAGCTGTACCTCGTCATACTGAATACCTGCTTGTTTTTCTACTGCAGCGATGACTCTATCAGGGCCGGATATTTTCGTTTTCAGTTCGGCTTTCATCAGAGCGTATAACTTCTTCGCTACACCAACCTCGGAGAAATAGAAAGGCGGAAGGTAAATGGCGTCGATATTCACAGGCTGAAGCTGCGAGGATTCGGGCACTTCACTGTGATCTACGCCGTTACTCAAATTCCGACCAGTTTGGTTCATCTCCTGGTTTCCCTCACAGTCAATCCCCTGAACCGCCTTATAACATGACTTCTGAGCTTGATGCTGGCTTGCACCAACGACGACAGCTTCCTTATCAACAATTACATCCTTAACGCGGATCATCTCATCCAGCGTGATGCTTAGAAGAGATTCGTCAACATCGAGAAGCTCCGTACCCTTATGGATTAATTGCTCCCGAAACGCAAAGCAATGCCCCTCTTCAGAAAGTTTGTTGAGCGTGTACAACAGTCCGCTCCGACAACGGGCATACTTCTCTTTCTCCATTCCAAGCTTCATGGCGATAGAGTCAGCCGTTTTGAAACCAATGCCCCAGATATCATCTGCGAGCCGGTATGGGTTCTCTTGGATGGTTTGGATGCTGTCCTTACCGTACGTTTTGTATATTCGAGCGGCGTGCGCAGTCGAAACGTCGTTCGACTGCAGAAAAAGCATCACATTTTTAATCTCTTTTTGCTTCTCCCAACCGTCGCGAATCAAGGTAACGCGCCTGCTCCCGATACCGGGTACTTCAATGAGCCGGTTGGGATCCATTTCGATAATCTCCAGCGTCTGGTCGCCAAACAGAGTAACGATCTTTCTAGCGTACTTGGGGCCAACGCCTTTGATCAAGCCACTTCCGAGATATTTCTCAATTCCATAGACGGTGGCTGGGAGCGTTTCTTCCCACGATGCTGCAATGAACTGACGGCCATATTTGGGGTCTATCTTCCAATCGCCGGTGACAAGCAAAACAGAGCCAACATTGACATCCAGAAGGTTGCCAACAACAGGAACAAGATCTGAATAGCCTTTAACCCGTGTCTTGATAATTGAATAGCCGTTTTGCTCGCTCCTGTAAGTAATGCGTTCAACTAGGCATCGTAGTTGCATATCTTTGATCACCTCGCCTGTTCAGCCGGGTATTGTTATCTAGAGTATACCGCAATGAGGCGTTGCGGGGAAGAGAGTATGAGAATACGACCTGTGGCGTATCAGCTGCCGGGCGGATCACCTTTGAAGATCGACTGCATCACCGACGAGCGGAAGGCAGCCAGTTTGAAATCGGGCGGGCAGGGGACGTGCTATACCTGCAAGGTGACCGTGGACGAGGTACAGTCAGGCGAAGGCATTACCGCAGTGAATGAAGCGCTGCGAGGCGATTGAAGCCGAACGTGCCAAACGGATGCGGAAAAGCAAAGAGCTGGCTGCCTTCATCGCCATGCTCAAAAAGCAGTCGTCAATCGCGACCGATTGGAATGAACGGTTATGGATCACCCTGCTCGAAACGGCAACGGTATACTGTGACGGCAGGATCGAATTCTGCTTTAAGAGTGGGTTCAAGGATGCAAAATAGCCATTTCAAGGTTGCAAAAAGTGACCTTGTTTTGCAACCTTGAAATGGCCTAAAACCCTTGAAATTCCTACATTTTTTCGTCAAGGTTGCAAGAATTCACAGGGCATCATGATTTTGCAATCTTACGCAATTGCAGCATGATATCAATTGTCGATTCCGTGACCTGTGTTACAACGTTTCTTTCATATTCGGTCAGCATCGAGAGCTGATCCTCATAAGATGATAACAGCCGGCTGCTCAGGCAGTCGGCTGTGTCGTAAAACAGGTCATTGAGCGTGACACCCAACGCCTCGGCAATTTGCAGGTATGTGTACCTCTTCCATGACAAGGAGTTTTGGTTCATGGCGATTCAGGCGCAAGGGGCAGCTTCGGGCGCCGAGCTTGCGCATGTGCTGTTGCGTAAGACGCGTCGGGAGGCGAGGTTATCGCAGAACGAGGTGGCGCGGCGGTTGGGGATGGATGTGCTGGAGTATTGCCGAATCGAATGTGGGTCAGAGGATATCTCTGAAGATCAATATGATCGTATCAACATCTTGATAAGAAAAGCAGTCGCAACAATAGTATGATTTTTATCGACTTTTTATGGCTAATAGATACCAAATCATCCCCTAATAGCAATACTCAGTAATCGCTATTGTGAGAATGGTGATTCAACTCATACGATGAGTTTATAATATAGAAATAAAGTACTCTCGGCTTTACGTACCGGGAGTTTTGCTGTAAAATATTGAGTGATATTCGCACGGCTATTAGCAATAGAAAACAGGAGCGTTACAGCATGCCGACACTCAATTGGATCGGAAAAGATAGAGTAATCAACCACCACCTGGATGTGCCTTTCCGTGTGCTGGATTTGCAGTACACATTTGCAACAGGCCATCAGGAACAACCCATGGCGGAGAGTGAAAACAAGATCATCCGCGGCGACAATCTGGAAGCCCTCAAGGCGCTATTGCCGAGGTATGAAGGTAAAGTTAAGTGCATTTACATCGACCCGCCCTATAACACCGGCAACGAGGGCTGGGTGTATAACGATAATGTGAACGATCCCAAGTTTCGTAAATGGTTAGGGCAGGTGGTGGGCAAGGAAGGCGAAGATCTGAGCCGGCACGATAAATGGCTGTGCATGATGTATCCACGGTTGAAACTGCTCCAGCGTCTGCTAGCCCCGGATGGCGCTATCTTTATCAGTATTGATGATAACGAGCAGGCGAATCTGAAACTGATCTGTGATGAAATCTTTGGCGCAACCTGCTTTGTTTCCAATGTTTCATGGCAAAGAACCTATTCCACCAGAAACGATTCCAAGGGAATTGTCAACGAAGTGGAACATATGTTGGTTTACAGCAAGCAAACCAACTGGAACCCGAATAAGTTGCCACGCACCGAAGGGATGGATGCACGATATAGTAATCCTGATAATGATATATATCGATGGAAAAGTAGTGATGCCTTTGCACCAGATTCGGTCGGACATCAAGGAATGGTGTATGGTGTTCAGCATCCATTTACAGGTAAGATGATATATCCAACCAACGGCCGACACTGGGCGTTTGGTCAAGATCAAGTATTGGAAATCATGCGTGGTTGGAGTTTTTACGATTTGGTGTCTATTGATGATGCTGCTAAACGTGCACAAATTTGTGGTATTGATGAAAGTGAAGTACGAAAAGATGTAAAGGCAGTAATGCTATCTGTTCCGCTAGAAGCGTCTCAACAAAAGGCTAAAGAAGTATATGAACGTGGACAGTGGCCAATTTTCTGCTTTTCGAATTCTGGAAAAGGCGGAATTCGTCGCAAGACCTATCTGGATAATGTTGGCGGCCGTTTGGTGACGAATCTCTGGCAGTATAGCGAAGTCGGCCATACCGACGAGGCGAAAAAGGAATTGCTGGCGCTCTTTGATGGCAAAGCACTCTTTGATACCCCCAAGCCCACGCGCCTGATTGAGTTTGTTTTGAAAGTCGCCTCTGATCCCGATTCTATCATTCTTGATTCCTTCGCTGGTTCCGGCACCACTGCACACGCTGTGTTAAACCTGAATAAGCAGGATGGCGGCAAACGCCGCTTCATCCTTGTGGAAATGGAAGACTATGCCGAAACCACCACTGCCGAGCGTGTGCGCCGCGTGATGCAGGGCTACGGCGAAGGCAACAGTGCCGTTTCAGGCACCGGCGGTGATTTTACCTTTTATGATTTGGGCGAGCAGTTGCTTATTGGCGATATGCTCAACCCACATATTGCCACCCAGCGCATACGGGAGTATGTCTACTTTATGGAAACCAAAACACCCATGCGGGGGGACGGCGAAAAAGAGCCCTATCTGCTTGGCGTGCACAGGCAAGCGGCTTATTACTTTGTGTTTGAGCCGCACAGTGTAACCGTGCTGGATGATGAGATGCTTTCAACCATCCAGACCCACGCGGAGGAATACATCATCTATGCTGACCGATGCGCCTTGGGGCAAGATGAAATGTCGCGGCTGCACATCACCTTCAAGAAAATCCCCCGCGACATCACGCGGCTGTAAGGAGGTAGAAACATGGAACTGAAAAACTACCAGCGGCGCGTATTGCGGGATTTGGACACCTATCTGGCCTGCCTGAACGAGCCGCATGCAACGCTGGCTGATGCCTTTCGCAAGTTCTGGGTGGAGCAGGGCGTGGCCGTGGGCATGGGCGCGGTAGCACCCTATAAAAATGTGCTACCAAGCACGCCGCATGTGTGCTTCAAAGTACCCACAGGCGGCGGGAAAACCTACCTTGCCTGCTGTGCGGTATTGCCCATCGTGAAGGCCATCTGCCAAAGCCGCCCGCAGGTGGTTGTGTGGCTTGTGCCATCCAATGCTATTTTAGAACAGACGGTGCAAACCTTGCAGGATAAGGAGCACCCGTATCGACATCGGCTGGATGTGGATTTTCAGGGCCGCGTGGAGGTTTGCACGAAGGATGAACTGCTAAACGGCCAGA
>DAOPZY010000077.1:0-8988 GCA_035353615.1 Candidatus Limiplasma sp. | reverse complement strand
GCTTTGTGTACCGCGCCGGCACGATCAGCGGCCTTGCGGAAAAAACGGCCTACGGCTTCGCGGCCAAGTACCTGGAGGAACGCGGCGTGCGCGCGGGGCGCGCGCACAAGGAGCGGCTGGCGGCCGGCTGCATGGGGGTCAAGCGCACCACGGGCCAGCACCCCGGTGGCATCGTCGTACTGCCCAAGGAATTTGATATCTGCCAGTTTACAGCCATCCAGCACCCGGCGGACGATATTGAGGGCGCCACCCTTACCACGCATTACGATTTCCGCTCCATGCACGATATTCTGGTGAAGCTGGACTGTTTGGGTCATGACGATCCCACCATGATGCACCGGCTGGAAGAATTGACCGGCGTCAGCTTCCGCGATATCCCGCTGGACGATAGGCGCGTGATGAGCCTGTTCCAAAGCCCGGACGCGCTGGGCGTGACCGCCGAGCAGATCATGAGCCCCACGGGTACGCTGGGCATCCCGGAGTTTGGCACGCAGTTTGTGCAGGGCATGCTCATGGACACCAAGCCATCCACCATGGAGGAACTGGTGCGCATATCCGGCCTGAGCCACGGCACCGACGTATGGCTTGGCAATGCCAAGGATTTGATCGACAGCGGCACGGCCAAGCTGCCGCAGTGCTTCTGCACCCGTGACGATATCATGAACTTCCTGATCGCGCAGGGTCTGGAAAACAAAATGAGCTTTGACATCATGGAGAACGTTCGCAAGGGCAAAGGCCTGAAACCGGAAATGGAACAGGCGATGCTGGCGCACGATGTGCCCCAGTGGGCGATTGACAGCTGCAAAAAAATCAAGTACATGTTCCCGCGCGGCCATGCCGTGGCCTATGTGACCATGGGCCTCCGTGTGGCGTGGTACAAGGTGTACCGGCCGCTGGCCTATTACGCGGCGTATTTTACCATCCGCGCCGACGGGTTTGACGCGACGCACATGATCCTTTCCAACGCCAGCATCCGTGACCGGCTGACGGGCTTTGCCGCAAGGGATGAAAAGCTCAACGTGAAGGAAAAGCTGGAGGAAAACGCCCTGCACATGGTGCTGGAAATGCAGGAGCGCGGCATCCGGCTGTTGCCTGTGGACCTGTACCGCAGCGATAAACGGCGCTTTTTACCGGAAGGCGAGGACCTCCGCTGCCCGTTCCTGTCCCTGAACGGCTTCCCGGAAGCCGCCGCGGACGGCATTGTGGAAGCCAGAACCACCGAGTTTTTAAGCGTGGAGGATTTGCGTCTGCGGGCGCATCTGGGGGTGGCTGTGGTGGACATGCTCCGGGCGCAGGGCGCGTTGGAGGGGCTTGCGGAAAGCAGTCAGGTGAGCTTTTTAAACCTGTTGGGCTAAGCGGGCCGCGACGAGTCACGCCTGTGGGTGGGAAAGCGGGAATCGACCGGAGCGGCGCGCGCCAAAATGGCGCGACACAGCCGGCTGCCTTTTTCATGACGAGGCGTGGCGGGGCAACCCAACGGCAGGCGGGAAGGCCCTGAAGGACGCCGCCAGACGGCTGCGCCCCCTGCCGGAGCGCGCGAATGGAAAAGTATCGCCAAACCCGTTGAAATCTTGACATGGCGGTTTTCAATCCGATATAATGTTTTATTGTGCCGCGCTTAAAAACCGCGCGCATCCCTACGCGATGGAAACCCTGCGATTGTTGATATAAAAGGAGAGAATATCATGAAACCCACGACCTCCGCCGAGCTGCGCTCCCTGTTTCTCAAATTTTTTCAGGACAAAGGTCACGCCGTCATTTCCAGCGCCTCGCTGATCCCGGAAAACGATCCGACCGTGCTGTTCACCACCGCCGGGATGCACCCGCTGGTGCCGTACCTGCTGGGGGCGAAGCATCCCGCGGGCACGCGCCTGACCGACGTGCAAAAATGCGTGCGCACAGGCGACATTGACGATGTGGGCGATTTCAGCCACCTAACTTTTTTTGAAATGCTGGGCAACTGGTCTTTGGGCGATTATTTCAAAAAAGAGATGATTCCCTGGAGCTGGGAGTTTCTGACCAGCCCCGAATATCTTGGCCTGCCCAAGGAACGCCTCGCTTTCAGCGTGTTCGCGGGCGATGCGGACTGCCCCCGCGACGAGGAAAGCGCCCAGCAGTGGCGCGACTGCGGCGTGCCGGACGAGCGGATTTTCTTCCTGCCCAAGGAAAACAACTGGTGGGGCCCCGCCGGCCTGACCGGCCCGTGCGGCCCGGACAGCGAAATGTTCATCATCACCGATAAGGAGCCTTGCGGGCCGGATTGCTCGCCCGCCTGCTCCTGCGACCGCTATCTGGAAATCTGGAACGACGTTTTTATGCAGTACAACAAAAAGCAGGACGGAACGCTGGAGCCGCTTGCGCACAAAAATGTGGATACCGGCATGGGGCTGGAGCGCACCATCTGCGTGCTCACCGGCAAAAAAAGCGTATATGAAACCGACCTGTTTGAGCATATTCTGGGCAAAATCGCGGAGCTGTCCGGCAAGCAGTACGGCGACAGCCCCGAAGTAACCAAGGCTTTCCGCATTGTGGCGGACCATATGCGCACCTCCACCTTCATTTTGGGGGATGATCACGGCGTAAGCCCCTCCAACGTGGGGCAGGGCTATGTGCTCAGGCGGCTGATCCGGCGCGCCGTGCGCTATGGGATGGAGCTGGGCCTTCCGGAAGGCTTTACCGGCGAAATCGCCAAGGTGATTGTCGCGCAGTATCAGGCCGTGTACCCGGAGCTTACGCGCAACTCCGCGTTTGTGCTGGAACAGCTGGCGCTGGAAGAAAGCCGCTTTGACAAGACGCTCAAACAGGGCAACCACGAGTTTGAAAAGATTACCTCCCGGCTGGAAGGCCGCGAGATTGACGGCGAAAGCGCCTTCCACCTGTACGATACGTACGGCTTCCCGGTGGAAATGACGCTTGAGCTGGCCAAGGAAAAGGGCTTCACCGTGGATATGGCGGGCTATGAGGCGTGCTTTAAAAAGCATCAGGAAAACAGCCACGCCGGCGCGGACGCTATCTTCAAGGGCGGCTTGGCCGACCACAGCGAGCAAACGGCCCGCCTGCACACCGCGACGCATCTGCTGCACGCGGCCCTGCGCAAGGTGCTGGGCCCGGAAGTGGCCCAGAAGGGCTCCAACATCACCGCCGAACGCCTGCGGTTTGACTTTTCCTTCGGCCGCAAAATGACCAAGGAAGAGCTTACCGAAGTCGAAAGGCTTGTGAACGAATCCATCGCGGCGGCCGCGCCCGTCACCTGCACCGAAACGACGGTCGCCGAAGCCAAGGCGCAGGGGGCGATCGGTTTGTTTGAAAGCAAGTATGGCGAAAAGGTGAAAATGTATACCATGGGGGATTTCAGCAAGGAAATTTGCGGCGGCCCCCATGCCGAAAACACCGCAGAGCTAATCTCATTCACCATCCAAAAGGAAGAAAGCTCCTCCGCCGGCGTGCGCCGCATCAAGGCGGTCATCGGGGCCAAGGCGGACGCGTAAGTCAACACAGATATGCGGCGGAGGGATGGCAATGCGCGAAGCTTTGCAATGCGCTTTGCCGCTCGCCTCATAGCCCTTCGGGCTGTTCGCTCGCTTGGTTTTAACGCTGCGGCGTTGGGCTTGGGGTTCCACCCCAGACCCCGGGAGGGGTTTCACCCCTGCGCCCTGACAAGGGCTTCGCCTTTGACCCGGTTCCGCTGCGGCGGAGGGATGGCAATGCGCGAAGCTTTGCAATGCGCTTTGCCGCTCGCCTCATAGCCCTTCGGGCTGTTCGCTCGCTTGGTTTTAACGCTGCGGCGTTGGGCTTGGGGCTCCGCCCCAAACCCCGGCAGGGGTTTCACCCCTGCGCCCTGACAAGGGCTTCGCCCTTGACCCGGTTCTGCTGCGGCGGAGGGATGGCAATGCGCGAAGCTTTGCAATGCGTTTTGCCGCTCGCCTCATAGCCCTTCGGGCTGTTCGCTCGCTGGGTTTTAACGCTGCGGCGTTGGATTGGGGCTCCGCCCCAGACCCCGGCAGGGGTTTCACCCCTGCGCCCTGACAAGGGCTTCGCCCTTGACCCGGTTCCGCTGCGGCGGAGGCTTTGATTGGTTGAGCCGCGCGGCCCTTACCGCGCGGCTTTTGCTTGGCGCTACACTTGTTACAAGTTACCCGCAAATGCGGTCAATGCTTCAAATTTGCCGTTTTCATGGTATAATAGGCTTATCCTGGGGCTGGAGGCGCATGATGGCGGTACGGCGTAAACGGTTGTGGTTGGCTGCGGGCGCGCTTGCGCTGGCATGCCTTGCGGCGCTGTGCGTATGGCGGCTGACCGCGCCCGGCGAAACGCTTGCGGCGGACCCTCCGGGCGCAACGCTGCTTGAGGCCGCGCAAGGGCTGGATGATATCGTCATCAACGCAGACTTTGACCCCGTTACCCGCACGCTTCAGGTGAATCAGACCCTCGCGCTCACAAACCGCACCGGCGTTACCCAACGGCTGGTTGTGCTGCGCACCTATCCCAACGCCTTCCAAAGCGAGGATACGTCCCCGGCCGCCACCGACGAGCTGTATGACGCCTGTTACCCCAACGGCTTTTCCAAAGGGATGCTGGAGGTGGATTCCCTCACCCTGCAAATGCCGGGCGGCGACGCGGCCAGCCCCGCATGGAGCTATGGCGACGACGCGCAAACCGTGCTGCGCGTTTCCCTGCCGGAGGATTGGGTAGCGGGCGCTTCCCTTATGCTACGCATGAATTACACTGTGCGGGTGCCGCAAGCCGCCTACCGCTTTGGGGAAAACAACGGCCTGTGGGCGATCGGCAACGCGTTTGCCATTCCCGCCGTGTTTATGGACGGCGAATACCTGACGGACGATTACATCTCCATTGGCGATCCGTTTGTGAGCGAGTGCCGCAACTACACGGTCAACCTGACCGCGCCGGAAGCCTACGTCGTGGTGGGCAGCGGCGTGCCCACGGCGGACCCCGTGCAAAACGGGCAGCGCACCACACATTTTTCCGCGCTTGCGGCGCGCGATTTCTCGCTTTGCATCAGCCGGCAATATGCCCTTTCGCAAGCCCGGCAGGGCAGTGTGCTGGTAAACGCCTACGCGACCTCCGCATCGCAGGCGCGTTTGCTGGCCCGGCTTGGGGCGCAGGCTCTCGCGTGCTATGCCGACCGCTACGGCCCGTATCCCTACCCTGTTTTTTCCCTGTGCGAGGTAGATTTTCCGTTTGACGGCATGGAGTACCCGACGCTGGCGATGATTTCGACCCGCAAGCTCAAGCAGGGCGGCGACGCGCTGGAACAGCTGGTGGCGCACGAAACGGCGCACCAGTGGTGGTGCGCCGTCGTGGGCAACGATCAGTACCGGCAGGCTTGGCAGGATGAGGCGCTGGCGCAATTTTCCCTGCTGGATTATTGGGAAACCCGCTACGGAACCGAAGCAAGGCATGATTTACAATACTCGCAGGTGGATACCTCCATGCTGGTTACCGTGCCTCAGGGGGTAACGCCCGGCAGCCCGGTAGATTATTTCGGCGATTTGTCCGAGTATTCGCTGGTGGTGTACGGCCGCGGCGCGGCGGCGCTTTGCGCGCTGGATACCGCCATGCAGGGAAAGCTTGACGGATTCCTTTCCAACTATTATCATACATATGCCTTTCAGCTGGCGACCCGAGCCGATTTTGAAACCTTGCTGAAAACCTACACCGGCGAGGATTGGTCGCCTCTGCTGAGCGACTATTTGGATACGTACATGAATTAACGGAACAGGGAACCCGGAAACCAATCGGAAAGGGAAGAAAGCGAATGCCAAACGAACACGCACGGGATGTGGCGATCCTGATCCCCAGCTATCAACCGGACGGTAAACTGCCGCCGTATGTTCAAACCCTGCGCGACGCCGGTTTTGCGAAAATTGTGGTGGTGGACGACGGGTCGGGCGAAGCGTATACCGGCCTGTTTAACAGCCTGCAAACCCCGGAGGACGCCACCGTGCACGTGATCCGGTACGAGCCGAACCACGGCAAGGGGTATGCCCTGCGCGTGGGAATGCAATGGATTTGGGACGAGTGCCCCGCGTGCGCTTTTGTGATTACCGCGGACAGCGACGGCCAGCACACCGCGCCGGATACCTTGCGTATGGCGGAGGCCCTGCATGAAAACGGCGTGGGTCTGCTGTTAGGGTCCCGCGATTTTTCGCAGGCGGACGTACCCCCGAAAAGTCGCATGGGCAACCATATTACCACGGCGGTTTACCATGCGCTGTACGGCCAGCGCATCGGGGACACGCAAACCGGCCTCAGAGGCTTTGCGCGCGATCTTTTGCCCCGGTTTTTGAAAACCAGGGGCGACCGCTACGAATATGAAATGAACCAGCTGATCGACTGCTCCATTGATAAAATCCCGATCCGCGCGTTGCCGATCCAAACGGTTTACGAAAACAACAACGCGGGCAGTCATTTTCACCCTGTGCGCGACAGCTGGCGGATTTATCGGGTGATTCTGGTGCGCTTTTTCCGCTTTATTGCCGCGTCGCTGATCTGCTTTTGCGTGGATTATGCGCTGTACCTGCTGTTTAACCACCTGTTTAAGGAATATGTGCCCAGCCTGAACAGCAACCTTGTGTTTCTTTCCCTGCGCATTGTGGAGCGTATCGGCTTGGCGGCCCTGCTGGCGCGGCTGTTCAGCTCGGTGCTGAACTACTTTATCAACAAAAGCTTTGTGTTTTCCAGCAGCACCGGTTTTGGCAAAACCTTCTGGCGGTACGCGTGCACGGTGGTGCTGATTGTCGCCATTTCCGCGTGGCTCACCAGCAGCCTGCACCTGTGGTTTGGCTGGAATGACAATCTGGTGAAGATGCCTGTGGATATTCTGCTGTTTTTCCTCAGCTACTATCTGCAAAGGCGTTGGGTATTCGGCGGTGAAGGCGCGCGCGAAATAAGCCGCGCCGGCAGAAAGGACGGTTGAGTGATTTGTTGAAAAGAGCGGCCGTTTTCGGGCTGTGCGGGCTGCTGCTGTTGCCTGCCGCCGCGCTTGGCGCGGCGTTGCCCGTGGATTTCAGCCCCGCGCCCGTGGCCGACGAGGCGAATTACCTGAGCGATACCGAGTATCAGGACGCCACGCTGCACGTGACGATTAAGGATATTGAGCAGGATGACAGTATTTACCATGTGGCTCACGTGACCATCGCGGACCCCAGCCAGCTTCGCACGGCGCTGTCCTGTGACCCGGGCGAGAAGGTGAAGGCGGAACCCAGCGTGATCGCCAACGCCTACCACGCGGTGGTTGCCATCAATGGCGATAGCTACCTTTTCCGCGACAAGGGTTACATAGTGCGGCAGGGGCAGGTGCTGCGCAAATCCGCCACCACGGATCTGGATATGCTGGTGATTGATACGGCTGGCGATTTTCACGCCATCCGCAAACCGACCAAAGCCAGCATCAGCGAGGTGCTTCAAACCGTAGACGTGGCGCAGAGCCTTGTGTTTGGCCCTGTGCTGGTGATGGACGGTCAGGCGCAAACCGTGTATAACGGGTACGGCTTTGCCGCGCAGGATAAAAGTCCCCGCACCGCCATTGGGCAAATCGGCCCGCTGGAATATGTGATGGTGGTGGCGGATGGCCGTCAGGAGCAAAGCCGGGGGGTTACCCATAAACAGCTGGCGGAATTTATGGCGGCGCAGGGCTGTAAGGTCGCGTTCAACCTGGATGGCGGCGGCACCAGCACGCTGATTTTCCACAATCAGGTGTTCAATAGCCTGAGCGAAGGCAGCGAGCGCGCAACCAGCGATATTATTTACTTTGCCACAGGCGTTTCGGGGCAGTAATCGCCTCGGACTGTGCTGGATGGGAGGCATGCGGATTGTTGTCCAAAAAGCTTCGAGCCATGGTTGCGCTGTGGTTGGCTTGCCTGATATGGGTGGGCGCGGCCTGCGCCGAGGTGGTCACGGAGGTTTCGCCCCTGCCGTGGGACAGTAGCCCCGGCTGCGAACCCAACCCGGATGATTATTCCGCCGACGGGTATTACGATAGCTCCATCCGGGTTGAAATGTACCAGACCCGCCGGGACAACGCGGATTTTTATGTGGCGCACATCAAGCTCCAGCATGCCAGTCAGCTGCGCACCGGACTGGCCGAATCGATCGGCAGCCAGACCAACAAGATTACAACCATGGCGGAAAAATTCAACGCGGTGCTGGCCATCAACGGTGATTTTTATACCGACCGAAAGGATATCCTCGCCGTGCGGCAAGGGGAAACCCTTATCAATAAGCCCGGCTCGCTGTATGATATTTTGCTGATTGACACCAATGGCGATTTTCATATTGTGAAGCGGGATAATCTGGACATGCTGGATTTTTATTTTTCCGGCGAGCTGGATATTAACAATGCCTTCTCCTTTGGCCCCGCGCTGGTCATTGACGGGGAAAAGCAGGAGATACCGGAAAAATACAGCTTTGCGCCGCATTATAAAAACCCCCGCGCCGCCATTGGGCAACTGGGGCCGCTGGAATATGTTTGCGTGGTGGTAAACGGCCGCACGGACGAAAGCGAAGGCGTAACGCTGGAAACGCTTGCGGATTTTATGGCGGAGATCGGTTGCCAGCAGGCGTATAATCTGGATGGCGGGAACAGCGCCACGCTGGTATTGGGCGGGCAGATTTATAACGATAAATCAACCGCGAACGAGCGAAGCGTGAGCGATATTATCTATTTTGCGACGTCGGTGGATCCGCTGAACTGGTAGCCGCAGGCTGAACAATCACCCTACCCCTCGCCGCAGCGAAACCGGGTCAAGGGCGAAGCCCTTGTCAGGGTGCAGGGGTGAAACCCCTGCCGGGGTTTGGGGCGGAACCCCAAAAGCCTGAACGCCGCAGCGTGAACGAAACAAGCGAGCGAACAGCCCGAAGGGCCATGAGGCGAGCGGCAACAGCGCAATGTAGAACAGGGCGGATAACTCACTCCTCGCCGCAGCGAAACCGGGTCAAGGGCGAAGCCCTTGTCAGGGTGCAGGGGTG
>DAOPZY010000076.1:0-9728 GCA_035353615.1 Candidatus Limiplasma sp. | reverse complement strand
TGCCCTCTCGACGTTCTCGCTCTTCTTCAAATTCCACGGCGGTTGGGACAGGCTCAACAGATCTCCGCGTTCCAGATATTGGTCTATCATGGACTCCTGTTCATCAGCCAGCAAGAGCAAATCCAGGAACTGCTTTTTATTTTCGGAAATGCGTTTAATCTCCATAGGGTTCATCCTATCTGTAACCGCTGCCATGATAACAGCGCGCAATAGCTTTATGTTAGCATATCACGATAAACAGTCATCGTCAAATCCATCCGGACTGTTATCATCAAACGACCAGGCATATTTCAACATCTCGATCCCCGATTCCTGATTGTGCCTGCCAGCAGTTCGGAAATATTGTTGGTAAAAAAGGTAGCTACTGTTTTCAACTTTCCGGTCTTGCCATCCAATTGGGCTTTGTTAAGCCCTTTGATCTATCGGAATCATTTTATTGCCTTATTAGCAGGGAAAAGCTTGAGGAAGCTGAAGTATACCATCAACAAACGGTTTGTACCCGCTGCTGATCATCCTCTTTTTATGGGCAGCGCTGAAACACAGGCAAAGCCCAACTGAGCATCATCGCGGGTGCGGTTATCAGCCCTTCTCGATTTGCAGTAAGCTTACGCACAGCATGAACATTTGCCGATTGGCAAAACCCATCTCTTGATTGCGTTTGACCGCGATAGCGGTGCACCCCTTGACCAAATGAGACGGTTTTCAGACAGATTAGGCTTTCAGGACAGAGAGGAGTGTTTTTCATGGTGTGCAAACGGGTTTGTGTGCTGTTACTGTTACCGATGCTCGCGCTGGTACCCTTGCAGATAGCGCTTGCGGACGATTATGAGGGTGACGCCGAATCCAATTATGACGATCGGTTATCGCAACTAGATACCGTTTCGTCAGGCGATTGGCTCTACCTGAAACAAACGGACGGCACCCTTGCGCTTGAGCGTTATCAGGGAACAGCAACGGACGTTACCGTGCCGGTCACACTGGATGGACTGACCGTCACCATGGTGGACTCGTACTGCTTCCCTCAGGACACGCTGCTAACAATAACTGTGCCTGAAGGCATTACAACCTTAGCCACCGACGCGTTCCTGTTCAGCCCGGTTGAAACGGTCTCGCTCAGCGAAGGCCTGAAAACCATTGGCGATACGGCGTTTTTCGGCTGCGAAGGGCTTACATCGCTGGTGATCCCGTCCACGGTTACCAGTATCGGGCTTGGCGCGTTTCAAGGCTGTAACCAACTGACGGAGGTCACGATTCCCGAGGGTATCACAGCGCTGGCGGACAATCTCCTGTGTGACTGCACATCGCTGACACGGCTCACGCTGCCGGCCAGCGTGTTGGCGATCGGCGACCTTACACTGCCGGAAAACCCCGCACTGACGCTGGTTGCTCCCGAGGGCTCGTTTGCACAGCAGTACGCTAAGGAGCATAACATCGCCTTCGAGGTTCGGGGCATGTAAACAGCAACCCCGCGAAGCGCGTAAGGGGATCGGCGCAGAAATGGCTGACAACGATGATCTTGGTCGGTTCGTTTTTAACCCCGGGAATGAAAAATGGTTTGCCTCGCAGAGAACGAACGTTATGGCTTGAACCTCTGATGGGGTTGGCTTTGCGTTAATCCTCATACCGTTCTCAACCTCATCAACACGCAACACCCCCATAGGCCGGACAGCATTTGGGGGCATTGCGTGTTTTGTTTATGCGAACGATAGCATCTCTTTACAGGGATGAAAATCAGTCCGTGGGTGTTTCTATTCACAGCCTGGCATGAATGCCGTTTCGTCATTGGCCGATTACCGAGCGCTGCCTTTGTTTTGATAAAGACGGAGCAGGCGCAGGATACGCGGGCGATTGTAGCGCTGCGCGATGATACAGGGAGCGTTAACCGCAAGCGCATAGGCAAGCATGATCCATAGCAGGAGGGGAGGGCCGATGAACCCGAAAACCCAGAAAGGTAAAATCGCCAACAGGTGCGTCAGCTCGCCGCGGCAGGACTCCACCACAAATCGCTCCAAATTTTCCTGAGAGAAATCTGTCAGGTTCTTCTTGCGATATCCACCCCGGACCACTGCCGCGCCATCCGGCAACCAACGTTTCCAATGCTGCACGCGCAGGAAGGCGAACAACCGACCGTCCGCTTCCCATCGGGTTGTGCGGAACGGAAACCGATCCGCTTTGAACCATGCGTCGGGTATATGAAAGCAGAGCCAGGCAGCCCCGGATTGGAAAACAAACCAACCGATAAAGCACAGGGCAAGGGTCCACGGGGCAGGTAAGGATATCAGCTGCATTGAATCGTCACCCCCATGGTATGCTTCGGTTTTTCCATTGCACCGGGCGTTTGAGCAGCCGCTTGACAGCCGAGCGCAGAAACACCCCTACAAACAAGCCAAGCGATAAGGGGTAAAAAGCAAAGATGAAGGTCTGAAAGCTGCCGATTTTGCGGCCGACACGCCACATTTCGCTGATCCACGCCAGATACAGCAGGCTAAACAAGGCGCTTTCGACCCATTGCGCGGCGAATAGGGAAAGGAATAACCCAAGCGGTACGGCGGCACAGCCCGTCACCCATAAAAAAACAAGGATGGTAAGCCACAGGGGTGATTTGGCAGCGCCGGCGGCGAAATTCTTTGTCCATCCCTGCACCAGCGATGCAATGCCATCACGGTACATTCGAAAGCGTACCGCCCCGCCGCCTGTGAAGAGGTGAAGCGGAAACCCTTTGGATAGAAGTCGTGATCCAAGGGCAACATCCTCAACAATAGAGGATCGCACGCTTGCATAACCGCCAATTTGGTCATAGACAGCCCGGCTGATCCATATGAGCGGCCCATAAAGCCCCACAGCTGACTGACGCGGCAGGCACATACCGTTTGCGCCAGCCTGAACAAGGTTAAATATCAGCGCGAGCTGCTCATAGCCGCCGGCAACACTGTGATAGGGCTGAACGGATATAACGGCTTGACTGCGGTTACATTCGGCCCACAGCGCGGCAAGCGCATTCGCCGCCAGTCTCACATCCGCGTCGATAAAAAGGAGATACTCGCCCTTGGCAAAGCGCGCTCCACACTCACAGGCCCACGCTTTGCCCAACCATCCCGCAGGCCGGTTGGCAGCCTGAACGACGGTTGCGCCATTCGCAGCCGCGACGTATGCCGTATCATCTTCCGAATCATCGTTAACACAGAGGATTTCCAATGGTTGCACGGTTTGGCAGGCAAGGTCGGTCAATAGATTGGGCAGGTTGTGCGCCTCATTGCGTGCAGGAATGATGACGGATAGCTTGCCGGTATTCACCCCTTGCTGATGGATGGGCAGCATGGGAAACCTACGGAACAGGATACGGCTGATCACGAGGCCAACAACCCCAAACCATAATTCAGCGGCCATGGCTTTTTCCAAGGCTTTTCAGCGCCGTATCCGCAGCCAGCTTTCCGGTGATGATGGAAACCGGAAGGCCAGAGGGGCTGAACGACCATTGACCCGCCTGATACACGTGGGGCAGGGGGGTTCGCACAGAATGAGCGATCTTGGTAAACCGAGCTTCGGCGGGTATATCGCCGGTGAATGCCCAACCAGTGATTGCGCCATCCGTGTTTCCCGTATATTTTTCCAGCGTCAGCGGCGTTGCGCAGGAAGCATACAGCAATTTGCTACGAACTGTGGGCATTGCTGCTGCTAACAAGTCCGTTATTGTCTCAACGCATAAGCTTTTCAAAGCTTCCGACTCACCGCATTGCTTGAATGCGAGGGTCAGATCATAACTGAACAATGTGCTCACGATCAGCCCGCACTGGTTTTGCGGAGCCAGCGTGCTGTCCCGTAAAACCGGGCAGGAGATTTCATACGTCGTAAGCTTCAGATAACGGATCACCCACGCCGTCATGGCCGCGCGGCGATCCGTCGCGTCCGCGGCCTGCTGCCAGCGATCTAGCCCCAGGCTGGAAAGGCCCTCCGTACTGGGCGTATAGAAACAATGCGCTCCAAACGCGCGCTCCACATCCGCCGGAGGCAGATCCAACGAGAGAAACACCGTGAGCACGGAATCGCCCCCGCGCGCATGCGCGACCTTTTCTGCCATGGCCCTCCATGATTGGGAGCGAAACGAACCCTCCTCAACCGCTCTGTACAAAGCCTTAAGGTCGCCTGCCCATACCATTTCCTGATAATGAAGGGCAACCCCCGCTTCGGTTGTGGCAATCCTTGCAACAGGATCAACCTTCACAATACCCGTATTGCAGAGAACTTTGCCATGCTTTGCCCGTATGGATTCCGCCATCGCGAGCGGCAGCGCGCCCGTACCGCCCTGTGGGTACTGGTAATCCTGATACAGGCCGAAGTAGCTCAGCGCAAAAAAACTGGGCGTGTTTCGGAAAAAATGCTGGGCAATGGTGTCGATCAAGGCTTGATTGCTGGTGAAACGGGCTAAGTAGGTTTCGATGGGTTGCTGCAGCTTTTCAACCTTGCGCATGTTACGCCTGTACCGAAGCAGCCAGGGCAGAAGGGTATGGATCAGATAAGCGGGGTCGTTCTTGATATCTAAGAAAAGCGGGTTGTCGATGCCGTATAAAACATCCATGATGGCCATCACGCGCTCGATTTCGCGCACAATCGCGCGAACGTCTGATGCGTGATGCGGGAACAACCCCGTAAGCAGTGCGCCATATTCCGCAAGGCCATCGTGATCCAGCCGCAGTTGCCGGTCTTGCACACGGATGGTAACCGGATTGGGTAAAAACTCAACATGAAGCCCGAGGTCACGTAACATGGGCTGAACGACGCCGGAGTTTTCCACGGCACGCAACCCGGCGTCAAAGTGAAAGCCCTGCGCGGAAAAATCAGTCACAAGTCCGCCAACCTTTGCGGCGCGCTCGCACACCGTCACGGCGCGCCCCGCCTTGGCCGCATAAGCGGCGGCGGTTAATCCCGCCATACCGGCGCCAACCACAAGAATATCCGTCATCTCAATCATGAAACCTACTCCATCTGCAATAACTGCTGCAATATTTGACGAATGGGCACCGGCTTGTTGATCCGGGTATTCTCAACACAACGGGATTCGGCGCTCTCTAAAAACGCGTGATCCGGAAGGCTTCGCATGGCCCTTTTCGCACCCACAATATTCCCAACCGCGACCCGCCGCATAATGGCCGGAACATCCAAAACCTTACGGTCCATGCAGCGCGGTTTTTCGCAAAATTGACACGCGTTGGCCTGGTTCATCAGGGCGCGAAGCATCGGTTTGAGCTGCGGGTACACATCTTCCGGCTTTGGATTGGGCAAGAGAACCCGCACATAGTTTTTTTGGCTTGGTTGATAAGTGAACGGCTGAAGCCCGCGGCTTTTAAGCACAGCGTTGGCGGCGCTCAAGCCTGAGGTGGTCACAGCCGGCGTGCCCGTACCCATCACGGTTGACTCGCCGCAACAGTACAGGTTGTGCCATTCTGTGCGAATATGTAAGCGCCTGAACATATGCTGACCCAACATCTGTTTGGGGCCTGCCACAGCGCCGCCGTTTTTGAGGCAGTAACGCTCAATGGTTCGCGGTGTGGCAACCTCCGAGTAGCGCACGTGGTTTTCAATGCCGGGAAACCTGCGGGCGAGAACCTCCAGCAGTCGGTCGCGTTCCTCGGCTTTGCGTTGATGATAGTCTTCGTCGGTCAGGTTATCCCAGACGCCGAAGCTGGGGCCAATTGCTTCAATTACGTGCACGTCGGCCGCGCAGATGGACGGATCGTCCAAACTTGGGATATATACGGTTACCTCGCTCTCGTCAATCGACGCGGGATTGCCTACGAGCATTTCCACCGGCTGCGTATCCGGCGGGATCCGATCACGGTCCACCAACGCATACAGAACAATGCTTGGGTAGGTGGGCTTTTGCGACTGTGCCCAATGCCTGCGCGCTTCCGATGTTTCGCGAGCGGGAATCAGCGATCCGTATAAATTCCATACCGTACCGGAGTACACCACATCCTGCGCGCGGTAAATGGATCCATCCCGGGTGCAAACGCCGATCGCTTTTCCATGCTCAAAGAGGATTTCTTTTACAGTGCAACCATAGTGGATTTCACCGCCATGCTCCTCAAGCACTTTTTCCAGTTTACCCGGTAAAAAGAGCGTTGAACCCGCCGGATAGTAGCTGCCGCCAACATGGTTGTCCACAAACATAACAGCCGCCAGCACGGCTGGGGCTTCCTGAACTGTCGCGTAACAGTAGGTGGAAGTGAGTTTGTCAAAAAACTGAAAAATCTCCGGGCCGTGAAAATAACGCGCAAGCAGCCGATGCGCACTGATGTTCAGATAGCTGAGAAAACGCAGGTAACTGAGCGGATGACGCAAAAACCCTTTAGCCCCCGCGATGGGGTCTGTTTCATCGGGCGATGTATAGTTGGGGTTTTCAGCCATCACATGACGGTATAGTTTTCCCATATCCGCATAGAAACGGTTTATGGCCATGCGCTCGTTAGGGAAAACTTCGGATAGCTCTTCAGCAAACCGGTTCACATCAGGCCAGAAGCGGATCGCTCTGCCTTGATATTGTACTGTATAAAGCACTTCATGCCGAATCACATCAATGGGTTCCTCCAGGCAGTTCATCACGAACCGATGCGCATTGAAGCCCTGTTCGCCAAATCCGTACAGCATGGATGAACCCTGATCGAAGGTCGCCCCTTGTCGCCTGAAAATGCCGCAGGAACCGCCGGGCGTATCGCCGTGCTCCAGAACGCCTACATGCAACCCCCGTTTTGCTAAAAGGCTTGCCGCGGTTAGGCCGGATAGCCCAGCGCCAATTATCAGCACATCATACTGCATATTCTGTAAGGGTAACTTCAAACGGTCGGTATCCGGTGCCTTTTCATTTTGCAACAGAAATCATCTCCGCCCTTGTATTCAGATGTGGTGATCATGCGCGCGTTCGAATATGCTGAACGGAACACAACTGAGCGGGATGCTGATCTTCAAGTTCTGATGATTCCATTACCACGCTGTATTCCGTTACTTCGTATCTGTAAATCCCTACGGTGAATATTCGCGCTGGAATTGAAAATTCCTTTCAAGGGATTCACCGTCCTGCATTTGGGCCGTCTGTGCCCCCCTCTTAAGACAAAGAGCGTAACAGTGGTTGCATTATTTCATAGTGGATTCGACGCCTCTACGGCGTTATGGTATAATGACGCTGCCAAATCCGTAACTGAACAGCGGAGCGTTATCATGAAAACGAAAGCTATGGATGTAAAGAGCCTGAAAATCATTCTGTGGATATACATTATCTTATGCGTTATCATCGCAGGCTTGAACTATGGATATGCGCCTCACGCAGACGCAACCACAGCAAGGTTTCTTACCTGGTTTTGGCATTTTTACGAAAACTGGATTAAGACAGGCTTTATCATCGTCGCCAGTTTCCTGACAATCAAGGTTGTGAAAAGATCTGGCCGAACGACGCTTCGAATCCGTAACATGGTTGGATTTACCGTTTCGGCCCTGCTGGTGCACATCGCCTTGCCCCTGACTACCGGCAACAGCGAGTGGTACTTCTTTACAATGCCGTTACCTTGGACCACAACGCCGCTTCAACTTCTGGACAGAACCTCTGCCTTCTACACGAGCCGTGCTCCCCTGTGGGGGACGGCCGGCGTTATGGGTGTTCTCATTTTTTACGGAATCGCAACGGTTTTCATTTTTGTGGGTACGGTATTGTTCGGCCGTCGGTTGCAGTGCTCCATGCTCTGCCTGTTTAATGGCTTTGCGGCTGAAGTGTTCGAACCCGCGATGCCTCTGCTGGGCACAGGGCATAAACCCAGCAACCGACAGAAATCCCTGCTTAAAACAGCAAGATGGGCGCTCTTTGCTATTGCGTGCTTCTTTACAGTTTGGTGGACGGCATCCCTGTTGGGCATTACACCCGCAGCGTTGCGAGCCTCACTGGCAAAAGCCGAAACCTATATCTACCTCACGGGGGAGCTTTTAATGGCGATGTTCTTCTGGGTGGCATTTTTAGGGCGAGGCTATTGCTACTACTGTCCATTGGGTACAGTCCTATCCGGGCTTGCGAAAATCGGCGGGCAACGTATTCAGACAGACCTCGCCAAATGTATCAAATGTGGCCGGTGTACAGCGGTTTGCCCCATGTCGATCGATGTCAGGGATTATGCTGAAAAAAAGGCGCCAGTCTGCCACAGCCTTTGTGTAGGCTGTGGGCACTGTGTAGATACATGCCCAACAAAAACGCTTCATTACACGACCCATTTGCTGGATAGGCTCAACCGCCATTGACAACGCAACCCCCGCCACGTGCCGGCGATAACGAACCCTCGAAAGGCATCAAACCTTCGAAGATCACCAAGTCCTTCATTCTGTTTTAGGCAAAACGCTGATCGATAACTGTGATGGAACCACAGTTGATGTTTGGATACGGTACGGTTCCGGCATTTTAGAAAGTGCGCCATTTGTGAGCCTTTGAACGCTAAATCGCGTTTTTAACGTGGAACAAGGTTTAATTGCGCATGACGTATACTTTCCGGGGTATCGCTCTGACGTTGCCGCCGTGCAAAAATAACCAATCGCTCCTCATCATTCCCGTCGCAGGTCACCAACGTCAGAAGCGTGTCATTTTCATCCACCGCCAGATAGGGTGTGAAAATGGAATGCTTGTTTATACTTGCGATATAGGATCGGAATGCCTCTGCGTTTTCAAATTTTGGGTGCTCCCAAAAGCACAAAAATCCTTGTGAATTTGGATTAACTGACAGATGCGCAACGGAGAAAATCAGATAGGTGAAGGTATCGTATCGAGTGGAAAAAGTGATGGTATAGTGATTCCGAAGGAACACAATATCCAGATATTTTTGAAGTTTTCCAAACATCGATTGATCTTTCATGTTATGGCCGTAGATAAGCAGATTTTGAGACTCTTCATGGATCGGGTGATCCTCATCCAGAAAGATCGCGCCGCAGCTGTTCGGATTCCGATTAACGTCATGTGTCATGTAATAGGTGTTGTCACGGAATACAACAGGCTGATCAACAACTCCATCGATTGTAATCCATCCGATGACGTCCGGGTTCTTCCTGATTAGAGACCTGAATTCCTGTGTTGGAATCCCGACCACCTGAAAGAATTTTTGGCTTTGAGTTGGCGACAATGTGGGGGTTGCTTCAAACACATACTTGGCGGTAGGTGTGGATGGCACAACAGTCGGGCTGCTTTGGTAACTTATCGTTTGAGCTGCGGCCCCGGCCACCACACTGTCTTGATGAAATTCGGCCGCCATTTCTTGCTGGGCTTTTTGATTTTGTGCGGAATGGATCAGATAGGAAGCTATTACAATGATACTGACCAATAGACATATCAAAACAGTCACAAGAAGAAACACGCGAAACAGATTATACTTTTTCTTCGGGGGGCCTTCGAAACGATAATTCCCGTAAAACATGGTTGCCTCCAAGTCCAATGAAACAAATAGGTTCCGTTATGGTTGATCTTTCGTTCCGGCGATAGTCGTTTAACTGTGGCTTGATCGAATAGTCTCAATTCCTCGTTCCAATACAGCGTTGCCCGTATGAATCCAAGGCGCTTCTCAAACTGATTTTCTCCTCGATTTGTGGCTTTTCACAACGATCAAAATCCATACGCACGCCAACAACGACAGGAAGGCCATTCCCGCAAACGGAGCCTGTCCCAACCGCCGTGGAATTTGAAGAAGAGCGAGAACGTCGAGAGGGCA
>DAOPZY010000075.1:0-10032 GCA_035353615.1 Candidatus Limiplasma sp. | reverse complement strand
GTGTTGAATAGGATTTCTCGTTCGATGTATTCTTTAGCCATTGTTGCCCTCGCTTTCTGCGCCGGTCTGCGCATGTCTGCACTTACACATGGAGCAGCCAAACACCGTATGGTTCTCCCCCGGGGATATCCGCGTGAAGTGAACGATATTATCTTCCAGCGGTGCCATCATCTTTTCTGTTTGCTCCTCGGTGAGCGTGTATACCCACAGATAGCCGTTGATGACAACGGTTACGACACCATAGCTTTCAGGCATCAGGGTTTCCCTCCGGCGCGTTCTCGGCGCACGGGCCACGCCATTGCCATTTGCACGGCCCACACGGGAACCTTCTGCCTCCGTTGCGTGCAGCGTTTTTGCATGTTCGGCATTCGGATATCCGCGACATATCTTCTACCGCCGCATCCCGCTCGGCGGTCAGGCGGGTAATCTCCGCATACGCCGCTTCCAGCGCGTCAAGGGCGGCGGGCATGTCAACCTTAAATATCTTACCTGCTTCCGCAAGTGAAAATAAATTCAGGCGTTTAACATTTCCGCACAACGCCCGCTGCTGGTCAATCCATTCCTGATTGATTTCCATGGTCATCCCTCCCTATTCATGCTTCGTTCAGCGTCAAACCCATCAGGATACCGTATGCGCAGCTTTTCGATATTCCCCAAGGCAACATCTTCCAGCGTGATTCCAAGCCCTGCCGCAAGCTCCGCAACGTACCACAGCACATCACCCAGTTCGTCTTTCATGGCATCGCGGTCAAACTCGTGTCCCTGGTACAGGTACTTTTTGTACAGATCGGCACACTCGCCGGATTCACCGTTCAGCCCAAGGACGCCGTTTTCGATTTTCGAACTTAGCAGATCGTGGCTGCTTGTGCGCTGTGCTAATGTCTGATACTCGTTCAGCTCCATGGCTTCATACCTCCCTAATCTCAATCCCGTGCTTTTCCAGCATCAGAAAATTTGTAACCCCCTGTAGCCACATGTAGCCACAAACGTAGCCACATTACCGTTTTTGAAAGCCTTGATTTTACTCACTTGTAGCCACTGTAGCCACTGTAGCCACACATTTTTTGTGTTTACGCGCGAGAGAGAAAAACAGTATCGTATATTTTTCTTTTTCTCTCTATATATAGGTGTATGTGTTTTTTGTGGCTACAGTGGCTACACTTTTTGCAAACCCTTACGTCATAAGCGTTTGCGGCGTGTCCACAGTGGCTACAAAATGCTTTTTTTGTGGCTACGGTGTGGCTACATTGGCTCTGCATCTACAATCGTGCCTCCATCATCATCTTGCGCGATGGAAATCGCCACGCACCTGACAGGGCAAGCAATCCCTTTTAGGCGTTTCATGAGCGTATTGTGTCGGCCTGTTTGCTTGATGATCCCGTTCCGTTTTGCCCAGCTTAAAAACGATTCCGAGCTGTATCCGGCATCGTTCATCAGTCTATCAAACACGCTCTTGATGATGTACGCGCGCCCTTCCTGTTCGCTGACAGCGCCCCAACATTCTCCGACGTACTCGTTGAAGTTGTTCGTCTGGAACCTCCCCGGGTTGCTGGCTATCGTATCCATCAGCCAGTTGTATGCCCGGCGGTTTGCGTCGGCCATGACGTTTGTGGTCAGGAATGGCAGGATTTCGGCAACCGTGAGCGTGTGCCCGTCATCAAACAACAACATTTCGGCCAGCGCGTCAGCAGTCAGCACAAGCGATGCCGCAAGCGTTTGTTTGTCGGTCGCCTTGCCCGTCAGTTGCTCCAGCACGGCCTGTTGAATCGACCGCGCCGAATCCATGCAGCCATCGTTCGATAATGCAGCCACGAACTTTTTCCCCGCGTGCCCAAAGTTGCGCGTCAGAATCGCCACCGCCTCGCGCGGATTACTGAACAACTGCTCCTCTTTGCAGTCAATTTCCAGCACGCGGTTGACCGCGCCCGCCCCGCTGTTTCCGTTCGTGATGGGCTGTTCGCCTGTGCTGATCGTGCAGTTTCGCCATGATGGTGTCCGTTGCAAGCCTCCCGCCTTGGCGCCACGGTTGCGGCCTACGCCCTCACACAACATATAGATCAGTCGGTCGAAGTCTTTGCGTTCTTTGATAACTTGTAATTCATCCAGGCACAGCGGGAGATTGCCACAGAATGCCGCTTGCAGTTCGCCGGCAACATCGGTTCCGTTGAATGATTTACAATAGTCTCCAACGCTTGGAGCCGCCCACACGCTTGCGGCCAGCATCAGTCCGACGGTGTTGTGCGTCACGATAAAATCATCGCAAAGGTACGTGTGTTCTTCGCTATCTACCATGATGCACTGGCATGGCTCAACCCCGTCTTTTTCGATGGATACGATCGCAAGCGTGTCCGTGCAAACCTCTCTGTATGTCCCTGATTTGGCGCATTCCATCCGCCGCTTGTGTTTTTCGGATGAAAACACCGTGTCATTAGCCGATATAGTCACGGTATACTCGTTGCGTTTGCTCACGCTGACAGCCGCCCGGTATCCAAGCCCCCTTGCGATGGTTTGCACGTCATCCGCCAAGCGTTTGCTGGTTGTCGAATAGCTTAGCGAACCATTTTGCGCAACGCTCCCATCGGTGTCCATGAGCCCGCGCAATAAATCTATGCGATCTCGTACGCTAGCGGTCATGTAAATTTCTGGAATGAATTTGCCCTCGCTCCGATGGTTGAGCCCCATGCTGATGATTGCCTCTTTCAACCACGCACATTCAGTAATTACAAATTGGTTAGCGGTATGGCTGTTCGCTTTCATCTGTGACTTATTCCGTTCCAATTCGTTGCTTACTCGCTGAATCACGTCATCTTCGGAATTGTTGAAGTACAGCGTTCGGCAGCCATTAGCCGGATTGCGCGTGAGCGTCAAGCATCCATCGCCAATCAGTGCGCCGAGCAAGTAAGGGTCTACCGGAAGCGTATCGCCCGGCGCATATTCGACAGGCTTTGTTGTCGGTATCTGGTATGTGTATCCGTGTTTTCCTGCGAGCTTCACAGGGCGCTGCATCATTTCAGCAAGCGTCATGGTCGTATAGCCACGCCCATGATCTCGCCTCGTCCGCGTCGTCACGTTCCATAGGTGCTCGGCGCAACAGCGCGTGGCGCGCCCATCCGCGAACGTGATTTTATACACCTGCTTTGCGCCTTGGGGAAACACTCCCGTCACGGTATGCGCCTTACCATCCCCACCGATCACTTGGTCGCCAATTTGGATATCGCCCATCAGCTTGTGCCCGTTAGGCGTTATAACCCGCGTGTCAAGCGGCTGAGCTTTTCCTGCCCCCGCGCCGCCCCAAACATGGACCATGAACGGGAGCGCATCCATTGGTTTAACCAGTACGCTTGCGAAACTTGCCGCCAGCATGACACGCGCCGCGATACTCTTTCCTGCGCGGACTTCCTTCGCCAGCGCCATCCATTCGGATTCTTTGCCGTGCGTTCGAACGCACTCAAACATGTGCCGATAACTGTCGTTTCCATCAAACACTAGATTATCAACGTATGGGCTGAAACCGTATCCATCAACCCAGCCCAGCCGTCCAACGCTGGACGCTTCCGGCAACTGATCGTAGTTCAGGTTTTCCATGGCCGACAGGTAGCGCACCATATCCTTTGCGTTTTCGCTGTCAATTCCGATGCCGTAGGAGGACAGGCCGACAATCTTCTGTGCGCTGGACAATGTCTGCTTGTCGAAGATCACAGTACGCCACCGTTTGCCGCGCCTGAATGCGATTTCCTGCTTGACCTCGCCCGTGTCAATGTTGATTAGCCTGCGCACAGGCATGATCGGATGGGCGCATACATCGACCGCGCCGAAGTTATTCACGCCGAAAATCCCTAGATCGGAACAGGTATACAGCCCGCACGACAACTCGATTGGCTGGTTTTCAAACTGCGTAACATGATCTTCCGGGTCCTCTCGCGTCGCCCGTAATTGCTTCAGGTAGTCCGTCCACATGCCGCGAAACGTTTTGATGCCTACGGACGCGGCCTTTTCGGATACCAGCACCAGCATTTGCCGCTGTTTGACCGGGTCGTTGTGAAACGCATACAGCCATTCCAGCGGGGCGTTTGTCAGGAAATCGTCATGTTCCCATTCGGGCACTAGGTTGCGCACGTTTGATTTTGTTGGCTCTTCCACATTTTCACCCGATCCTCTGTGCGACATACAGTATCGTATGCCGCGTTGATGTGCTGTTGAGCATATGCCCACAGCGGGTCAAATTCCTGCGTTGGGTCGCGTGGGCGGTTCTGGTCGATCAGGCGTTGCAGCAGCAACCACCAGCGGAATGCCGCGTCATATTCCGCTTCTGCACGTTCCTGATTGATTGCGTCCATCCGCAACAGTTCCTTGCGTTGGCGTTCCCGTTGGGCTTCTAGCGCCCGCTGGTAGGGCGTTGGCTTGCGTCCGACAATTCCGAGGTTGAAGTCCGAATCCAATCGCACCATGGCTTGATCGCAGGTGATATTTTTGAGCGCCATTACCAGATCAATCACGCTGCCGCCCCTGTGGCATCCAAAGCACACCCAGCCTTTAGCGCCGTCGTACAGCTTCAGGCTTGCGGTCTTTTCGTGATGGAACGGGCATTTTGCCCACCCGTGCCGGTCGAATGGCAGGCCGTACAATTCTGCGGCCTGCCTGACCGTCACGCTCGCCTTGATTGCGTCGGCTTTGTAGCTCATGTGCTAACCTCAAAACGGCAAATCTTCATCAGGAACCTCGGAAAATCCCTCATTCGGACCCGGCTCTTTCGCGTCGCTGTAAGTTGGCGCGGTCGAATCCGATTTTGCAGATAGGAACTCAACATCGTCGGCGCGAACGTCCAGCGAGAAGCGTTTCCCGGTTCCGTCTTTGGCTTCGTAGCTGCTGACCGACACAGGGCCTACAATCGCAACTTTTTTCCCCTTGGCTAGATATTTCTGACAGTTCTCGCCAAGCTTATCCCACGCGGAAACCTTGAAGAAATCAGCTTCGGGCTGGTTCGGGTTTTGTGATACCCTGCGCCGGTTCACGGCGATAGTGAACGAACACACCGTATTTCCTGATTGTACGGTTCTGATTTCCGGGTCACGAACTAAATTTCCTATAATCGTAAGTTTGTTCGTATTTCATTCCTCCTGTGTTTCAATCCCAAGCAGTTCACAGATTTTCGCGCCTGTTTCGGTTTTCCGGCAGAACACCCATTCAACGCCATATTTGTTTTGAATTGTTACCATGCGCTTGTGCATCGCCTCGCCCGACATTGCCAGTGGCGAGGTTTTCAGGCGCGGGTTCTCCCAGCCGCGCACGTCGGCAAGTGTTTTGATCTCGCCGCCGTGTTCGATCAGGAAGATCAGCCGGATACCTGCCGACTGTGCGCGTTCGATTTCGGCGCGAAAGCGCACATGTTGCTGGCAGAGGTTGCCGCACAATTCCGTAAGGCTCTGTTTCCGGTCTACAACCACGCTTTGGTTCCCCAACAGGGCATAATCCCCCAGATACAGCTTTGACCGCACATTGGGGATGTTGCGGGCGTTTAGGTAGCGCGTAACGTGGTTTTTTTGCTCGCGGGTATCTACCATCACAACCTGCTGCATTACGCCCAATCCCCCAAATATTGACCGCAGGTGAGCACCTTGGTTTGCTTGCAGTAGTCGCACTCGTCGCACCGTTCGGGCGGCTCTGAACCGTTCTTGACAGCAACGGCGCGGGGCAAGCGTTCGGTGTAGATTTCGTAGGCCGCGTCCAGTTGTGATTGAGGGAGCCGGAACAGCCCAAGATCGGGTACCTTTTCTTTGGTTGCCGCCAGAATGTAGCACGGGAAAATCTCGCCGCCGTTATTCTGCGCGACCAACCGCTGGTAATAAGCAAGCTGAAGATCATATTTCCAATAGTCGATGAAGTTCAAGCGCCCCTCACCGTCACGGTATAGTGGTTGGAAGTCGCGCATGATTTTCATGTCGACAATCGCGCCGCCAGATAGCATCAGCTCGCTCATGTCAGGAAATTCTGCGGCAATTGCGGAACACTGCACGGAATTGAGCAGAATGTCAGGCTTACATTTGAACGGTACGCCCTCAATTTCACCCGTCAGAATCGTTTGCTTGTCGCCCTCCAGTAACAACGATGCAAGGTGATCGCGTTCAATTCGGGCAATGATTTCCTCGGCCTGCTGAAACTCGCTTTTGAGCGTACCCTTCTGCGTGTACAGCGCCGGGTGCTGTGCTCTGAACAGGTCAAGCGTCCGGCTAAAATGCGCATCCACGTAGCTACCAACCAGCAGCGACGTGGTTTCTTCGCGCTGATACTCGCCGCTGATTTCAGCCAGAGCCATAGCTTCGCAATCCAGGAATGATTTGAACTGGCTAACGCTGAAATATTCGCGGCTGGCTTCCCGTGAGAAATAGTTTTCGGCGGTCAGAATCACAGGTAATGCACCTCCATTTCATTGTCATTGGTCGTACGGGTCGCAATAAACTGCAACCCCTTCTCTTTGCACCGGGCGTAGAGCGCGGCTCGGTTTTCATCGCTCAACCGTTCCGCGCCATCGATCAGGATGATTTGCAGGCTGTTGGGTTTCGCCAGCGCCACATCCACGCACAAAGTCAGCTTCTCACCGTCCGAAAGGTTGCTGACCGGCATACCATGGATCAGTGGTCGACCGTCCACGACCGTCAACCCCTCAATGGGGATCGTGGCTGTCTGCAAGATTTCGCCGGGGAGGTTACGCGCCAGCTCAATCTTTTCGGTCAGGGCTTCGCTCTGCGCGTTGAGCTTTTCCAACTCGCTCTGCATGGTCTGCATCCGGGCGTATTCGCGCAGGTGCTTTTTCATGGCTTCGGCGGTGGCAACTTCGGCCTGTTTGGCAGTGGTATCCACAATGGGTTTTGCGGCATATTCTTTTGCGATTTGCAGGTCGCCGCCCAGTTTGGCTTTCTTCTCGCCGCGCTCGGCTTCTAACTTGGCGCGTTTGTCAGATAGTTTTCCATCCAGCGTACCAAGGCGCTCCCGTTCAGCCTTGATTTGTTCCTCCATGCGGGCAATGTTCTCGGTTATGGAGGTGCGCTCGCTCGCAATGGCCTTTTCTTCAGCGGTGATGCCGATTTCATAATCTGCATCAATCGCCCGGATAGCTCCATCAGCAGCTGCCAGAAACGTTTTGGCGCGTTCAATCCTGCTGTTTTCAGCCGTGATCTGTTCGATCTCGCGATATTTCGCGCCAAGGTCATACTGCTCCCATGTGAGCACTTCGTAGTTGGCCGGAATGTCCCGCGCGATTTCCTCCACAAAAGACTTTTTGTTGCGAGCATCCCGGTTGATCTCTTGCCGCCGCTGGAAGTACGCGCCGTTTTCGGCCTGAATGTCGTTCAGCACTTGCAGGATGTTTTGGCTGTAGTCGATTCCCTCCGGGATTTCGCCAAACTTTTCCCGGATCCAATTCAAATCCCACGGGAACTCAATCATGTCCAGAATCAGGCGGTTTTGCTCTGCCTTGGTCATCTGGACAAACGCCACGGGGTCAAGCTGCATGGGGCTGAAAATCGTCCGAAGAAAACTTTCCGCGCCGCTGACTTCGCGCCCATCAGCCTTGACCGATTTGTAATCGGCCTGTTCGGTGCGTTTCTTGCGGTCGATTCGCAACGACGCACCCGCTTCGATGATGATTTCTCCCTCTTTTTCGCCCTGCTTGATGATATAATCCCGGTCGCTTCCATTGGTCAGGGCGTACCGGATGGAATCCAGCACAGACGATTTGCCAGTACCGTTCTTCCCGGACAGCTCTACGCTCTCGCCGCCAAGTTCTAGTTCCGAAACGCCGAACAGGTTCTTTATCTTAATTTTGGTCGTTTTCATCCAGCACTACATCTCCTTCATCTTCTGCCGGGAGTTCCGGTGTATCGGTCGGCTTGTTGTTTCGGGCTTTCCCGCATTCAAGGCACAGCGTTACTTTAAATTTATCATGCGTGCTCTTGGCGATACCTGCGGCGCTGAACCCCCCGGCAGATACAATCTGCTTTCCGCAGTCTGCACAGATATATTCCTGCACGGTTTGCTGGGTCTGCTGTGGCGCGATCTTACTCACCCGCACGGCCTCTGTTAATTCGCCTTTTACCTTGACCTTTTGCACCTCAAGCGTTACGCGCACATTAGGCCATAGTTCAATGTTTGGCGTTCCAGCAATCTTTGTAATTGCTGTCCCATTTGTTGAATTGAGGATAAGCGGCTTTTCGGATTCCTTCCACACGACAATGGCGTGAACTTTCTTTCCGTCCTGCCCGCTTATTTCGTCCTGCCGAACAGATGCAATTGTGAGCGTCTTTTTTTCTCCGGGAAGAAACGAATATGCGCCGATGTAGTCCGGGTTGTTTAGCTTCTTCCAGTGCGTAAAACTCATTTCGCGTCAAACTCCCTCCATGCTATGTCGATTGGTTCAGGGGTTGGGATTGTTACCGTCGGCTCGCACTCATGCCGCGCCAGCTCGGTCATGCTGTCCAGCGCGGCGCCACAGTCAGGGCAGCGGGTCATGGGGTTCGTCGGGCAGTTCCAGCCCGATCAGGTTTGCCAGTGCGTTACGGTCGCAGTAAATATTTGCGATCAGGTAGCGCTTCACAACATCCAGCAGGGTATGGTTTTGCACCAATTCCTCGTATGCTGGGGTGGGGCGGAGCGTAGTAGTATAATCGTGTCTAATTGGCGGCATTTGTGGTTCCCTCCATTTTGTGGTATAATCCACGTGTAATCTGTGTTTTGCGTCACAGGTTCGGTTCTTCGGGTTCGCGTGCCAGCGCGGGCCCGATTTCTGTTTGCCCCGCCCATTGTTCAGCCATTGCGCGGGCAATGCCGGGAAATGTCTTTGATCGCGTCTTTTGATCGCGGTTGGATTTCAGAGCGTAGCGGCTGTAAACTCGTGCGTCTCTGCGTGAGCTGGTTGCGCCAATCCATAGTCCTTCTGGTTGCACAATGGAAGTTGGCATAAGCGGCGGTAAACCTTTCAACCACAAGCATGTGCGCTTCTTCCACGGCTCTCCAAACATCCAAGGTTCAATGATTTGAGTGTACGGAGGCAATCCGTGTATTTTGCCAGGGAGAGGATTCTCAACGGCTATCATCGGGCAGTTTGCCGCAAGAATCTGCATGAAGAACGCCTTGGCTTCTTTTGCGCGCTCCATCCTACCCTGCTGGATTTCACCGTTTATGCGCAACCTCATCGCCCCCGCGTTGGTCAAATAAGTACACGGCGGGAACGCGATAATCATGTCCCACGACTTATCCAGCAGCGGGATAATGTCTTGCTGCCTGTGCCACTCAGGGTGCCCACCGCTGCATGGCTCGATGTCGCAGGAGTAGGCTTCGTGCCCCAGCCGGCGCAGCTCGATGGTCACCGCCTGGCTTTCTTCGCAGGCAACAAGGATTTTCACTTCGCCACCTCCAAACAATCAGATTTGATATAGCCTTTGTTCGTGCAAGCCCACGCCACACCATCCACGTCCACCCACCTAATCACGTTCACGCTGTGCCCCGCGTCCAGCCAGTGCTCATGATTGTCTTTATCGGCGTATGGCGTTTTGCGGATGTTCACGCGCCCGCCGCTGTTGTTGGTGTATCGGCCAACCGGGTAATCAGCCAGTGTGAGCAAGTCCTCGCGCACCCAGCCAGTGCCGGCCTCTGTGTCTACGTCCACCTGAACCCATCCGTCCTGATAGCTGGTTCCGATTACGATATCCCCTGCGTACAGGTTGCCCGCGTCTGCGCTGTCCTTGCGCGGCTCCTCGCGGATATTGCAGTAATCGCTGACGGTCACGACATACTGCGCATCAGCCAGCGCGACGGTTTGCATCAGTGCAAGCGTAACAATCAGGATCGCGGTCACCAGTCCAAGCCAGATTCCGTTATTCGTCACCGCGTCCACCTCCCCGGCAGCCCGCGCATCACGGTCGGGTTGTGATACTGCGCCCGGGGCACCTTGTAGATCGGGCACGTCCGCAGCATCCGGGCAATGCGGCGGCGCTCACGCCACAGGCTAATCATCCGCAGCCGCCTCCTCGTTCGGCA
>DAOPZY010000074.1:0-10047 GCA_035353615.1 Candidatus Limiplasma sp. | reverse complement strand
GGATAAACAACACTGGCGTATCGACGTGCAGAAGGATGGCGTGCGCAAATCGTTCTATGATTCGACGAAGGGCCGCAAAGGCAAGATCGCCTGCGAAGCCAAGGCCGATGATTGGCTGGAAGCCCATGATACCAATAAGCCTGTCTTGCGTTTCAAGGCCCTCTGGGGCGGTTTCATGGAAGATGTGAAGGCGAGCACCGGCCCGTCTAATTACCGTACGCTGGACAGTCTTGGGCGCGTCTATCTGTTGCCTGTGCTGGAAAACAAAAAGTGTACGGACATAACCATGCAGGACTGGCAGGATATTATCAATGCTGCGTACAAGCGCGGACTGGCCAAAAAGACCTGCGCCAATATCCGAGGAGCGGCGACGGCGTTATATCGGTATGCCCGAAAAAACCGCATCCAGATGGAACGCCCTGAACTGCTTACAATCCCACGCGGTGCCCCCGTGGGCGAGCGGAAGATATTGCAGCCGGAACAGCTCAAGACTCTGTTCGCGGTCGATTATATCATGCAGTACGGCCAGCGCAAGCCGTGCCCTACAATCCATGCGTGGCGGTTCGCGGTGCTGTCAGGTCTGCGTCGCGGTGAGCTATGCGGTCTGCAATGGGATGACCTGGCGGGCAATATCCTGCACATACGCCGGTCAATCAACGCCAAAAATGAGTTGACGGCGGGGAAGAACGAAAACGCCCGCCGGTACATTGCGCTGTCAGAACGCATGGCAGCGGAGATTGCCGCCCAGCGCGACCTGCTCAAACGCGATGGAATCATTTGCCCGTGGATATTCCCCGACCCTTCAGGCGACATGATGCACCCGAATAACCTGTACCGCCGTTGGTATATCTATTGCAAGCAACACGGCATGTCATGCAGTCTGCACGAGCTTCGCCACACAATGATTTCGCTAGTCAAATCCGACGTTCCTGAACCGCTGCTGAAAAAAATTGTCGGACACAGCGAGGCGATGGACACCGGTATCTACCAGCATATTGTGGATGGTGATGCGGACAGAGCGGCACATCTGATCGACGATGTTTTTAGCCGTATTTTGGAATAGTTCCAGCAAAATGTCCGTCGTTTGGCGGGCAATTTTTTGTTAAGAAGTGCGGTAAAAAGTGCGGTATAGAAAAATAAAATCCCCTGTGTAATCTTTACTACACAAGGGATTGCTCTGGTGCGATCGACGGGACTTGAACCCGTACCCTTGCGGACACGCCCCTCAAACGTGCGCGTATGCCAATTCCGCCACGATCGCAAAATGCAACGTTAATATTATATTCATAAACTTTTGGAAAGTCAACACAAATTTTGCGCGCGCACCCTGCTAAGCGGGCCAGAGGGCGGCGTTTGCCCCACCGTACCAACCGGCGCGCAAGCCTTTTGACGGCAGGCTCGCGTATCAACCTAACGGCGATACTCCCAAAGGGTTTCCCGGTCTGTGTAAGTCGCAATTGCCGCAAACTGGGCCGCTATGCTGCTGGCTCAGGGGGCGACCGTATTGCGTGCGTCTGTTCTGCCGGTTCACTTCGCCCCACGGGGTCAGCTTTAGGTTGGTTGCACCGATTGGAAACCGTGCGCTTTATCGTCGGCGAAGCCTTACGCCTGCTTTCCGTTGCCAAGCAGTTCGCCGGCACGCTCCGCCATGGCGCGCAAGGCTTTTTCCAACGCCGCGTGCGCTTGCGGGTCCAGGTCGCGGGTCACGTCGTCCTCCCAGTCCCGTACGGCGCGGCGAATCACTGGGATCAGCGCCTCCCCCTGCGGGGTCAGATAAACCTGATAGGCGCGGCGATCCCGCAGGCTTCGTTCCCTGCGCAGGTAGCCATTTTTTTCAAGCATTTTAACCGATTTGGCAATTGTGGTTTTCTCCATCATCAGGTGATCGGCCATCGCTTCCTGGCTGGCGCCGTTGTGGTGGGAAAGCGCCAATAGCAGGATGAAGTGGATTCCCGACAGATCATAGGCCGCAAGCTGACGGTTTACGTAGCTTTTGCGGTAACGGTGGAGCACCGCGATCCATTTCCCCAGAAAAATTTCATCTCCTGTCATTGGCCGCCTTCCTTTCTTATGCGTTTTGTTAGGGATGCTTACCCTATCTTACCACCCGCGGCGGATTTTGCAATGGGGCGTTCATTGATAGGGGGGTGCTTCGCCGCTTGCGCGCCCCACGCGCGCATGTTACAATGAATGTTGACGTTTGCCCCGCATGGCGCAATATGCGCCCCGTCCCACGGGCGCGGCGGGCGGAAACGGATCGGCTGACTGGACGCGCCACCCACATTTTTTTTCATCCGACGGTGCAAGAAACCGACGGCAATGTGCGTTATCATGGGTGGAGCGTAAATCGCCCCCGAGCGAAGGCGCGGGGGTATACGGAGGCTCTGGCATGTTGAATTTCGAGGAGCTGTACGAGCAGTATGCAACCGACGTGCTTCGCGTGTGCTACTTCTACCTGGGCGACCGGCAAAAGGCGGAGGATGTGTGTCAGGACGTGTTTGTGCGCCTGATGGTCAACGCTCCAAAGCTGGAGGAAGGCCGCGAAAAAGCGTGGCTGCTGAAAGTTGCGCTCAACCGGTGTCGCGACATCTGGCGCGGATCTTGGACACGGCGCGTGGTGCTGGGCAGCCCGCTGTTTGAAATGATACCCGCCCCGGACAACGCCGAACGGCAGGATGATGAAGAAGCGATGATGGTCGCGGTGCATCAGCTGCCCACCGCGTTTCGGGAAGTGATTCTGTTGCATTATTACCAGAATTTCGGCATCAGCGATATCGCCCGGATGATGGATTTACCCGAGGGTACCATCTCCAGCCGACTCTCTCGCGGCCGAAAAAAACTGGAGTCGATTTTACAGGGAGGGGACGCGCAATGAAGCCACTGGAACAATTGCCGGAAATTGCCCAGCGCCAGTTAGGCGGGCTGACCGCCGACGCAAGGCTGTTGGGTCAAATCAGAGTGGCCGGCGCAAAGCCGACCGTCGGGCGCCCAGGTTGGTATAAACCCATTTTGGCCACGGGCCTTGCCCTCGCCCTGTGCCTGTGCGTCGGCCTGTGGGCGGTACCTTCTTGGCTGGGCAACGGAACCGAGCAGCAGCAGGCGTCTACGCTTTTGGATACGCAGGCGGCCGGCGATGGCATCGCGCCCGTCACCGGGGATATGATCCGCGCGCTGGACGTATCCTCGGGCAGCATCAGCGTAGGCAATGCGACGGCGGATGCGGGCAGTTACCGCAACCTGTTTGCCCCCGAGCGCAACGGAAACTTCCCGCTGATCATGGTGGACAACGCGACCTACCGCATGCTCATCAGCCCGTTAAACATGAACGATACGCTTTTGGGCGACAGCCTGGGCGAAATTACCGAATACACTCTGGAGCCAGCGCTGAGCACAGGCGGCATTGTGAGCAATATTGTATCCGCGGGCGAGAAGGTCTACGCCGTGCAGGGGATGCGCGGGGCAATGGCGGCGGCCTATGTGAAGGGCAGTTTGAGGGTGTTTCAGCGGGTCAGCTTTGCGGGCACCGCGATCCTTGGCGATGAAACGCTTGCCGACACGCTCACCGACGCCAGCCACATCACCGCCATGGAGCTGACCGGGGCCGGCGTGATTGACGATCCTGCCACCGCGCAAAGCCTGATGGCAACCCTGCTGGACAATGCCGAGTATGATAGCGCGTCCGTCGGTTCCGGCGATACGCGCAGCCTGCTGATCGGGCTGGATAACGGTTTGCTGATGCAGCTGATGGTTGGCGACGATACGCTGAGCGCGTGCGGCACATGGAGCTGTCCTGAATTTTTTGAGGCCTACGGGCAGGCGGTGGAAGCGGAATAACCATCCCAAGCGGATAACAGGGCGCGGGGTATCGAATGGGATAAGGGAAACCCATCTTTAACCGGTTCAAAACCCTCGCCGCAGCGAAACCGGGTCAAGGGCGAAGCCCTTGTCAGGGTGCAGGGGCGAAGCACCTGCCGGGGCTTGGGGCAGCGCCTCAAGGCTAACGCCGCAGCGTGAAGCCAACAAGCGAGCGAACAGCCCGCAGGGCTATGAGGCGTGCGGTATCAACGCTTTGCAGAAGTTATGGAACCAGTTGCGCGCCCCTCCCGTGCTTTTGGCACAAGGGGGGCGCTTTATTGATACTATCAACGGATGGGCTTTATCAGCCAAAACTGAAAGTCATGGCCGAAAATCCTCCGGCGGCAGGCGCTGCACCCAAAGGCGAAACGAAGTCTATGCTTTGGCGCAGACTTCGTTTCGTTTATGGATAGACGGTTTTACCGGTTGCGCCAAAATGCGCGCACCCAGCGCTTATAGCAAACGCGTTAAACAAGACATAACCGTTGTTCTTTACGCGGGAACCTCGCCAACCCAGCATAAACACTTACCGAGAAATTCTCTTTCTTTCAATGGCTCTTTTCGCTTGGATGCGATGGTTCTGCCGCCAGATTGCCCAAAACCGGTTGAAACCAGCCTGCCAATACAGTATACTGTGTTTATACAGAATGGCATCAGCGCCGCGATCGTATCCGAAAGCGAGGGAATTCAATGACTTTTGATGAACTGTACCGCAATATGCTTAAAAGCGCCGTCACAGGCGCGCCCATTGATCTGAATCTGGATGAGATTAACCCTCATCAGTTGGACTGCCTGTTGCATCCGGAAACGTGCGCGCCCGTTTTACGCGCGGGGGATTGCGCCTGTCAGGGGAAAACGCCCGATTGCGCGGCCGCATGCCTGTTTGGCGCTATCCGGCGTGAGGCGGACGGAAACGTGATCATTGATCCTTCGCTGTGCGCGGGTTGTTCTTCCTGCGTGGAGGCGTGCAAGTCCGGCGCGCTGACGGCCAGCCACGATGTGCTGCCAGCGCTGGCCGCCGTGAAAAACGCGAAAGGCCCCGTGTATGCCCTGATCGCTCCGGCTTTCCATGGGCAGTTTGCTGCGGACGTGACCCCCGGGAAGCTCCGATCCGCGTTTAAAGCGCTGGGCTTTCAGGGCATGGTGGAGGTAGCGCTTTTTGCGGATGTGCTCACTTTAAAGGAAGCGCTTGAGTTTGATCACAACATCCGCACGGAGGAGGATTATCAGCTGACCAGCTGCTGCTGCCCCATGTGGATCGCCATGCTGAAAAAGGTGTATCAGGAGCTGATGCCCCACGTGCCGGGCGCGGTTTCCCCCATGGTGGCGGCGGGGCGGACCATCAAACGCCTGCATCCGGATGCGGTGACCATTTTTGTAGGCCCCTGCATTGCGAAAAAGGCCGAAGCGCGCGAGCCGGATCTGGCGGGCGCGGTGGATTATGTGCTCACCTTTCAGGAAGTGCGGGATATTTTTAGCGCGGCCGATATCCACCCAGAAACATTGGAAGATGTGGAGCGGGACCATTCCTCCCGCGCGGGGCGCATTTATGCGCGCGCGGGCGGCGTGAGCGAGGCGGTGCAGGCGACCGTGAACCGGCTGAACCCCAACCGCGATATCCGCATCCGCACGCGTCAGGCGGCAGGCATCCCCGCGTGCCGGGCGATGATTGAGGCCATACGCGCCGGAGAACGCGACGCCAACTTTTTTGAAGGCATGGGGTGCGTGGGCGGTTGTGTCGGCGGACCCAAGGCCATTCTGGATCGGGAAACAGGGCGCGGCAATGTGGAGCGTTACGGCGAGCAGGCGGAATACGGCACGCCGCTGGACAATCCCTATGTGCTTGAAATGCTGCGCCAACTGGGCTTTGACACCGTGGAGGATTTTTTAGCCAACAGCGATATCTTTAACCGCGCGCTTTCGTAGTTGAAACCGCGCCTTTTCCGATTTTATTTTATCCCCCGGCAGGCGCAAGATGGTGTTCCCGGGAATTGGATTGCGCGGTTGATCCCATGTAACACTTATATTATATATGTTACAGGATGCCACCCCCCTACAAGAATCAATTTGGCTGGGCATGCTGTAAACGACGGAGCCCGGACGGTATCCAACCCCTAACGGGTTTCTCTCGATAGAGGGGGAGATGTATCAAACGGAAATTCAAAAGCCATAAATAACATTCAGCATATTCTAAAAACGCGATCATTACAAAACCGTGTTACCCGCGCACTTAATAATTGCGCATCTTCCCATGACGCCGGATGGACCGGATTCCCGCGCCTCAAGCCTCTACTTACGTGGCGCTTCGTCTTCTACACTGAATAGGATAGGGTTGCTCGTATATGTCGTTGCATAATAAAAAGAGCTGCATTGATGCTCTTATCAAAGCGGCTTTTCATAGTTGTATGCAAGAACGCAGGTTATCAGGAGCGTACGTGCTAGATGACAACCGTTACTCAGCCGCTTTAATCATGATGCTGATTTTGTTATAGAGATGGAGTTTCTTCTGCATTCAGATGGAACTTAAAAGAAAGCATTGCTTTAGAAGAAATCGCATGTTACAATATATTACACTTCTAGCAACTGAAGGAGGTATAGAGATGGCAAAAGTAACTTCCTTTATGATTTGTGATTCTATACAACAACAACCGTTGCCAACTCTTGATAACCCAAACAATACTGTGTTTCACCTAATTAACCCACTTCAAGTTTTAGTGCCCTATAGTATCCCAGGCATGTACTCTTTTTCTATCTCTATTGGGTTAAATGAATTTGATACAGATATAGCGCACACACTTGATCTTTACTTCATGACACCACACAATGACCCAGTTAGTAGTCTTACTTCTATTCAAATTCCTTCTTTTCCCGAAAACATTCAAAATATACCCAAAGAATATCGTTCAATTTTCTTTAATACTGACTTACGCAATGTTGTAATTAAGGAGGCTGGCATATATAAAATTAAGATTGACTTGGATAGTAGTGAGATAGGCCTTTATACTGTCCCTGTATGTTTGGGTTCACATAAAAAGGAGGAACAGTATGATAACATACCCTCAAACTCCCTCTCTAACACGGCTACCTAGTTATTCGATCAAGCCTGACATTCAAACTTCTCATTCTAGCATGTATTATCAAGGCAACTTCACATCAAACGGCAGCTGTTTGTGTATAATTGAAAATAATGACAATGGCTTTGTTCTTTGTTGTCAGAAAAGTGACACAAGTACCTTAATACCAGTTTATGACACTTCGAATATTGAATCTAAGGTATATAAAAGAATGAAGAATCTCGAGGTGCTCGAAAAAATCGGAACGTTTAAGCAGAATTGGAACGGATATGGGGCGGATCCGATTCCGGCGGGAGTTATCAATGTTGCTAGAAGATTTATCATAGCAAGTAAACATATACCACATGTATCGCCAACGGCAGATGACTCTATCCAACTTGAATATCAATCCGTAAGTGGCAGCTGTTTAGCCTTCAATATTCACATTGATCTAGTCTCATCCTACTTAGAGGATTCACAAGGACATGAGTCAGAAAAAGAATTTTTGCCTTCTGATTTTAATGAGATGGAGAAAATGCTGGATGAATTCTTCATGTGATAATTTTGATATAGTTGATCATTTCGAAGATTTATACAGAGCCGTGTTACCATTACCCGATTTTTGGCACAATGATGATTATACTGTCAGTAGCGGAGCTTTAATAGATAAACGTGGTCTATCTACTGACCGTTCTTATACACGCTCAGAAGAGGAGTGTGTTAGTTTTTTAGATTCCTGTAAATCAAGAAAAGGTGGAGTGATTTCATTTCAGGTATGCAATTGCCTCAATTTGGATATTCATACAATATATGCACCTGTTGATGCATCAGAGAATACACCTGCTAATCCATATCATACAGTCGTTGTTCGTTCTCCACATGTTTTCAAACTTAGTGACGCGCAGGCACATAAACTAGCTAAACAATTAAAAATTATAAGATGGGGATTATTCTCTGATTACTGATAAGGGAGGAACGATCTATATATCGAACCTCCCTCATTATTACTTTATTATGCTTCCCGTCCCCACGACCTCCTTCACCCCAGCCGCAATCTGCTGCAAATCTAACTCTACCCACTTAGCCTTCAAGGCCTGCAGCACCTCGTCGCTTTTCACCCAGCCCCGGCTTTCCAGTATCGTCAAGGCCAGCTGCAATTTCTCCTCGCCGTTGAATCGCCCCACCACGCCCTCGGCGTATTCCACGCCGCCTGATGCGGCCGCCCTTGTTCGTGGTTTTCCCCACTTTACCCCAATATTTTCCCCACTTTGCCATTATATACCAAAATCGGCAGTCTGTTGTTTCACAAACTGCCGATTTATAAGGGTTTCTGTGGTCGAGGTGACAGGATTTGAACCTGCGACCTTTTGGTCCCGAACCAAACGCGCTACCAAACTGCGCTACACCTCGAGAATGTGGATAAAGGCTGGAGCCAATAAAGGGACTCGAACCCTTGACCTGCGGTTTACGAAACCGCTGCTCTACCAGCTGAGCTATATTGGCGCGTCAGCGAGAGTTATTATAGCAAATACCAAAATGTTTGTCCAGCATTTCCAGTAAAAAGTTCCGCCCGTGCAGCGTATGCGCCGCGCGCTACCCTTGATTTTCCCGCGTTGCTGTGTTACAACTTACACATCGGCATCTTGCCGATATGTGTAGGAGGTACTATGTCGCATTCTCTTACGCCGGAAGCGCGCCTGCGCCAGATGACGGAAACGCCGATTCCCCGGCTGCTGTTTACGCTTTCGACGCCAACCATCATCAGCATGCTGATCTCCGCCCTTTACAATATGGCGGATACGTATTTTGTGGGGCTCATCGGCAACCCCAGCGCCACGGGTGCCGTGGGTGTGTGCCTGCCACTGATGGCCATTATCCAGGCTGTCGGTTTTACCTTCGGTCAGGGGTCCGGTAACTTTATCTCCCGCGCGCTGGGCGCCCGGGATCACGACAGCGCGGAGCGTATGGCCAGCACGGGGTTCTTTTCGTCGATTCTCGCGGGGTGTGTGTTGGGCGGGCTTGGCCTGCTGTTTCTCCGTCCGCTGGTTGGCCTGTTGGGTTCCACCCCGACCATCGCCCCCTACGCGGAAGGGTATGCGGGTTATATTCTGATCGGGACCCCATGGTTGCTTTCCAGCCTGGTGCTCAATAACCAGCTTCGTTTTCAGGGCAACGCGTTTTTCGCGATGATCGGCATCACCGCGGGCGCGGTGCTGAATGTGGCGCTGGATCCGCTGTTTATCTTCACCTTTGGTATGGGCGTTTCGGGCGCGGCGCTGGCGACCATCATCAGCCAGTTCGTAAGTTTTATGCTGCTGCTGGCGGGTACGCGCCGCGGTGGCTCCATCCGCATCCGGCCAAAACTATTCTCCCCCACCGCCTCCATCTATAAAGAAATTTTTCGCGGCGGCGTCCCCTCTTTGCTCCGGCAGGGGTTGGCAAGCGTCGCGACCATCGCGCTCAATTTTTCAGCGGGTGCGTTCGGCGACCCGGCCGTCGCCGCCATGAGCATCGTAGGCCGTATCACATTTTTTGCGGTTTCCGCGGTAATCGGCTTCGGGCAGGGGTTCCAGCCCATCTGCGGCTTCAACTACGGAGCCTGCCGGTATGATCGGGTTCGCGCTTCGTTCTGGTTTTCCGTCCGCTTTTCTTTCGTGGTCCTTCTGGCTGCGTCTGTCGTGGGTGAGCTTTTCGCCCCGCAGATTGTGGAACTGTTTTTAAAGGGGCACCCCGATGTAACGCAGATCGGTGCGCTGGGGCTTCGCATGCAGTGCATCCTTTTACCGCTTTCCGGTTTTATCATGATGAGCAACATGATGCTGCAAACCATGGGCATGGCGCGCGAGGCGTCGCTGGTGGCCGCCTCGCGGCAGGGGCTGTTCTTCCTGCCGGCGGTGCTGCTGCTGCCTTATGCCTTCGGCCTGTTCGGAGTGCAGATTGCCCAGACCGTGTCCGATTTCTGCGCGCTCTTTATCACCGTGCCGCTGACCCTGCGAGTGCTTAACAACCTGAAAAAACGAGAGGAGGAACGGCCCGCCGCAAAGAGTGAGGCCGTATCTGCCAATGTACCGGTATGACGCCGTACTTTTTGATCTGGACGGAACCCTGCTTAACACGTTGGAGGATCTGACCGACGCGG
>DAOPZY010000073.1:0-10409 GCA_035353615.1 Candidatus Limiplasma sp. | reverse complement strand
GCATGTGCTTGTTTTTGAAAACACGGGCGGGGTCGGTGTTGGCGCTCATGGAGCCAACGCCGCGGTGATACTTGGAGCCGTGGGCCATGGGGCCGGTGTGCTGGTTCCAGCGATAGATGGCGCCGGTGAAGCCGCGGCCGCGGGTAAGCCCGCTCACATCGATTTTTTCGCCGGCTTCAAACTGAGCAACGGTCAGCTCGTTGCCCACTTCCAGTTCGGAAGCGTTGTCCAGGCGGAACTCACGCAGGTGACGCGCAGGCGCGACGCCCGCTTTTTTGAAGTGACCCGTCAGGGGTTTGGTAACCAGTTTCTTGGCGCGGTTTTCGGGGAGCGTATCAAAGCCCACCTGAACAGCCGCGTAGCCATCGCTCTCGACGCTCTTTTTCTGCACTACTTTGCAGGGACCAGCCTCTACCACCGTCACGGGGACGAGGCGGCCGTCATCGGTGAAGACCTGCGTCATGCCGATCTTCTTGCCTACGATCGCTTTTTTCATGATAGCGTACCTCCTGCTTAATTGTTCAGCTTGATTTCGATCTCGACACCGGCAGGAAGATCGAGCTTCATCATGGCGTCCACTGTGCGCGGGTTGGGGTTGAGGATGTCAATCAGGCGCTTGTGGGTGCGCATTTCGAACTGCTCGCGGCTGTCCTTATACTTGTGCGGCGCACGAAGAATGGTGACGATCTCCTTCTCGGTAGGAAGGGGGATGGGGCCTGAAACCCGCGCTCCGGTTCTCTTGGCGGTTTCCACAATCCGCTCGGAGGACTGGTCGATCAGGTTGTGCTCGTAGGCCTTCAGCTTGATCCGAATCTTTTGGTTGGCCATTTTTGAACCTCCTTGACTTTCGTCTCAAGTACACCGCTCCGGGCGTGTCCATCGGCTGCTTTTCAGTAGGCGAGATCGCTCTCGCCCCTCGCGTTTTCCTGTGGAGGATCGCGCTTGCCTCTCCCGCACACGCTCGCGGTATCTTAAGTCCGTCGCCCGATTGCCGGGCTGGTCCGCGATAATTACCCGCCATGGCCATGGCGGCAACTTATCACATCATCCCTAAACAGACAGCTTTGTTAGTATACCTGATGCGTGTATGAAATGCAAGGATTTTTTTGCGGGAAAGATATATTTTTTTGAAATTACAGACCCCGCCGCTTATGGATACGGTGTTTCTCCGAAACGGTGTTTACACGCTCCCGTGTGTGTCCATCCAAAAGTGTCATTTTCATCGATTTATGAAGTTGGCAATCGTTGCGCAAATGAAAGTTAAAGCAGGTTGCCATGAGAGCGGCGCAAATGGCTGTGCTGCGTGCTTCGCGGTGCTTTCAGGCTGGCTCAGCCTGTTGGTAAGCTAAGTTGAGTTTGTCTGGAGGGTTTTTTCCGCCTTCTGCGCTTTTACCGCTTTGTTGAACGGGCTATGCAACAGGGGTGCCGTCAATCAGGGGGCGCGCTCAGCTGTTAACGCTGCGGCGGGGGGTGAGCTGTGCGCCCTGTTCGGCAATGCGTTTTGTCCGCTCGCCTCATAGCCCTTCGGGCTGTTCGCTCGCTTGTTGGGTTTGCGCTGCGGCGGGAGGTTTGGGGTTCCACCCCAAACCCCGGCAGGGAGCTTCGCCCCTGCGCCCTGACAAGGGCTTCGCCCTTGACCCGGTTCCGCTGCGGCGGGGGGAGCTGTGCGCCCTGTTCGGCAATGCGTTTTGTCCGCTCGCCTCATAGCCCTTCGGGCTGTTCGCTCGCTCGCGGGCTTTGCGCTGCGGCGCGGAACTTGGGGTTCCACCCCAGACCCCGGCAAGGGGCTTCGCCCCTGCACCCCACAAGGGCTTCGCCCTTGACCCGGTTCCGCTGCGGCGGGGGGCTGTGTGCCCTGTTCGGCAATGCGTTTTTTATCCGCTCGCCTCATAGCCCTTCGGGCTGTTCGCTCGCTTGTTGGTTTTGCGCTACGGCGGGAGGCTTGGGGTTCCACCCCAAACCCCGGCAGGGAGCTTCGCCCCTGCGCCCTGACAAGGGCTTTGCCCTTGACCCGGTTCCGCTGCGGCGGGGGAAATTCCGATCAGTTGGGTAAAACCGGTCGCCCCTTAAAATACATTGCCGCTGGCCATTAAAAAGTACAGGTAGTAAATACTGGAATACGCATGCCATACCAGCAACAGAATACTCACAAAATAACCGGCGGAACGCAACCCCAAGCCAAATCGGGCACGCTTGACCGTGGCCACGTCCATCGCGCCCTCGGCAACAGAAGTCTGCAAAAGCGCGCGGTCTGCACGGAAGGCCGCAATGGAGTTGATAAACTGCGGCAGCACCGTAACCCAGAGCATAAAGGCGGAGCTCATGCTGGCCCAGTTAAAATTGCCGTGATTGATGCGCACGCCGGTCTCGTGAAAGCTCATCGCCTCCAGCACGCTAAACGCAACCATCATCAGGCTGAGAACAATAGCCTGATCGCGGCAGGGGCGGGAGCGGCGAATCACAAACAGCGCGACCAGCGGGAAGGCCGTCATCAGCAGCATATTACGCAACGCGATCCATACGCCCTCCCAGGTGATGCCAAATTCAACGCCGCTGGTAAAGGGTACCACAACGCCCGTGTAATAGAGGTATTGCAGCAGAAAATACGCCACCGCCGGAAGGAAGGCAAGGATGATTTGAAAAAAGAAACGGCTATTCTTGGGGTACCGGATCCATTGCACCAGAAAAAACAGAGCCGCGGCCGGAATCAGCGCTTGCATGAAGGTAGGCTTGCTGGCAAGGTTCAGCATCAGCAGCACGCTGAGCGTTACCACCTTGCGCCATGGCAGCATGGTTTGAGCGCCCTGCTGCGGCGCCGAGCGTTCAAACGCATACCAGCAATGCAGCAAATAGGGCACGCAGACGAGCGCCGTCGCCAGCACCGCGAGTTGCGTGGGGTTATGCCACACGGTCGGCGAGCCGACCCCGCGGTAGACCCAGTCGTTGATGAACGTAACGCGGATGGGCGTAACCAGCATGAGCAGTAACGCGCAAAGGGTTACCCAGGCGCGTGCCGTCCGGCCGTGCGTCATCACCCGCAGATAACGGCATACCAGCAAAAAGGCAATCGCCTTGCAAACCGTGCACATCAGGGCGGCGGCCCAGTTTAACGGCATGCCAATCTGGTTGAGGGCGGCTACGAACAGGTGCCACAGCGGATAGGCCAACCGGCTGGTAATGCTGTGCAAATCAGTAAAAACAAACTGGCTGGCAATCACCGCGTGTTTATACAGATCGCTGTCGGTATTGGCGAACTCCCACAGGTACATATAAAGTGAAAAAGCGACCAGCAGCGCAAACGTAAGCCACTGAAACCAGTTGAAGCTTTGCTTTTGCCGTTGCGCGCGCAGGTCGCGGTTCAGCTCCACGGCATCGTAGGTCATAACGGGAAATCCCCTCCTTATACAGGCACGATTCACAGACGATTATCATAACACGAAACGCAGCGGCGGACAAGCCGGGAATCCCCGCGCCTGTGCAAAGAGCGGTTGTCGGCTGCTTCCCCAACGCGGGGCGCGGGGTTGCGTCGTTTGCGGCAAGCGTCGACAGGTACCCTCAACAGCCCAGTTCACGAGCCTGATGAAAGTCAAGCATTGCAGACCGGAGCGTGCGGCCGTTGATCCGGGAACGGGTAGCGCCTCCCCCACCGCGCGGCCGGCTCCGGCAAGGCGCGGTCAGCCTTTGCCATCCCTGCTTTGCGCTGAATCCACGGAGCCATTCGCGCCGTTGGCGGGTTCCAGCGTTTCACGTTCCAGCGTCTCCAGTTCTTCGCGTTCCTCCCGGCGGAGTCGGGCGCGGTGGCGGCGCAGATGTTCGCGCCTGCGGTGCTTGCGAAGGGCCACCTCCGCAAGCTCCTGCTGGTACATGGCATCCATGCTGGTTTGCAACGCGTGCACCACGCGCAGTTTTTCATCGGTTGCGGGCGCTTCAGGATTAAACGGAATGCCCTGCCCAATGCGGATGGTGCGCAGCTGCTTGCTGGCATACAGGGGCAGGAACACCGCGCGCTTGTGGGTTTTGGCATAATAGGAAGGGCCGATCATCGCAAAACCGGTGTACAGGTCCCCCACGCCTTCGCTCACATAGCCTTTTTGCCCCGGTTCCTCCGCGTCGCCGCGCTCCGGGAAAACCAGAATGTTGTCCCCGGCCTGCATTGCCTCCACCGTCAGGCGGAACGTTTTCATCAGCGCGCGGGGATTGCCGCGATAAACCGGTATGGCTTCCAGGCTGTTGAACACCCACAGGCACAGCGGGCAGATCAGCCTGGTGAGGGGCATTTTCAGGCAGTTAGGCAACCATTTCTGGCGCACGAGCGTATTATCATAAATGTAGCGGACAATCACGTCTTTTTCCATCATGTTGCTGATGGCCCACGGCCGAAAGCTGATCGGCACATACAGGTTGGTCACGATGGGGCCGTACAGCTCCCCATGGTTGCAAACCAGCACCAGCGAGCCGTCCTCGTACCCGGCCGCGTTTTCGCGGCCCAGCACGCGATGATAGTACAGGGGGCGGAGCATCAGCACAATCAGCTTCACCCCAAACCGGTTTTTATGCTTGGCGACAACCACCTCGTCCAGCTGTTTTTTCAGGGCGGGGTTATTTTCATCGTTTTGGGTGAGGAAGCGTTTCAATTTTTCAAAATGACGGTTGTTCATCGGAAAATGAAGCACGCTCACAATCGCGCCCACTAAAAGCAGCAGGGGCGGCACCACCATCAGCGGGCGGAAGCTGGCGACAATCACGTTCATATCCAGAGCGGTAATATCCACCCCGGCGGGCAGGCACAGGATTGCCAAAAGCAGCATCGCCACCAGTTGCCCCATCAACAGGGCCAGCTCCGTGTAAACGGCGCGTATGCGGTCATAGCCGCGCATATGGTTTTGTAGGCCGTATTCCGCTACTTCCGTCATTTCGTTTTCCATTTGCGCCAGGCATGTAATGGTAATCGAAAGCCCGCTGGAACACAGGCCAAGCGTCAGGTAACTCAAAATCAGGTTGGGGATGCTGGACAGCTGCCGGTAAAACAGCACCAGACCGTACACCCAAAGGAACAGGCCGATCAGCAGCAGCTGAAGCAGGGCGGGCCGACGCTGTTTCAACCGGGTAAGCAAAAAGTCGGTCGCCTCCCGCATGATAATGGTGCAGCCCACCGTAAGCGACAGGCAGGCGATGATCTCGCCTGTGGTGATGCCAAAAAAGGTATACACCATCACCAGCGTAACCTGCAATGCCATAAGGATGAACATGTGCATCCGCTGGTACGCGCTGTACGCATGCACGGTGCGCAGTTCCCGCGCCATCCTCTCCACCGTTTCCCGGTCGATGGGTTCCATCTCGCGCTCACGGGCGATCACATGGCGTTCCCGCCAGAAGGTGTAGCTTTCCAGCAGCACGCTCAGGCCATAACCGCCAAGGGTTTGCCATGCCGTAACCGGCGGAAGGGAGTTAAACAGCAGGATGGCCACAACGCCCGCCGGGATTGCCTGCAACGCCAGGTAGAGCAGCGCGAAAGCCGTGTGCCCGACCCCTCCGCGCATGACGTTGCCTACCAGCCGCCGCCCGAGTATGGAGCGCATCGTAAGCGCCAGCACCACCGTGAACAGCGCCCACGCAACCGGCATGCTCGTGAAAATGGGGTATGCGGAAAACAGCGCAAGGGAAAACAGCAGCATCAGCACAAGGATGAGGGTGCCGGCTACCCGGATGCGCCGGGTTAAAAATTTGCGGTTTTCCCCTAAAAAGGTTTGAGCAAAGGCGGTTGCCACCGCGCCGCTCATAAAAAGCGCCCCGCCAAACACCGGCAACAGCCCGTAGGCGCTGCTGACGGCCATGGAATACAGGTAATTGTACAGCGTGCCTGGCGCCATCATCACCAGCATCACGCGCCGCGAGCTGGCCCAACTCTGCTCGTCTTGTTGCCGTCGCAAAAACGTTCGCCCTTTCTGTGCCAGTGTTATGGAAGGAAAACCCCTGTGCAGCCAAAAACGAATGGGCTTGCAGGGGCGCAGGCGGATCGGCAGCCGAGGGCCGCATGCCGAACGCGCCAACCGAGAGCTAGTAGACTTCCGGCTAAAGGCGCGGGCGGCTGGCAAAGCGGTTACGCAAAGCGGGCAGACCCTGCACAGGCCGAAGATTGCTTTATTGTACCACAGCGGAAAGCGGGCAGGCAACCGAATGCGGCATTTCTTTTGCGCTGCCCGCCCGTGGAGAGCCGGCCCGGTTTTCGCCTTGCCGGCATTCGTCTGGGAGGCGAAGTCGCTTCCGACGGGTTGAAAAGGAACGGCTTACGAATTGTTACACATAAAAACCCTGCCAAACCGGTCGGAACGGTCGGGCAGGGCGTACAATGGGTGGGGGAAAATGCGGGGGTTCAGGCAGGGGCCGTACATTTCTGTGAACATGCGGCAACCGGTAAAGGCGCGCGCAAGAAGCCGGAATCTTCCCAGCCGTTTACGGCAAGGGAACGCCTGCGGGTACGGACGGTTCCATATCCTCCGCCAGCGCGTCCGACGGCTGCAACAGCGAAGCGACCTCCGACGGGGCCGGAACCTGCGGCCGGCTCGGAGCCGGCGCTTCCAGCTTGGGCAGTTGGATGCCGCTGCGCATTTTCGAAAGCAGACCTTCAATCTGTTCGTTCAGCGTGCGGCTCACATCGTAGCGCAACGGTTCGGCCACGCGAAAAACCCGCTTGCGATAATCGATGCACACCGGCCAAAACAGCAGCCCTTTCCCGGTCGCGCGCGCAAAGGCAGGCGCAATTTGCATAAACCCGCGGTTCAATTCCGCGGAGTGGGCCTGATAGCCGGAAGGCTGTTCGGGAAAGATCACCAGATGCTCGCCTTCGGAAAGCAGCCGGAGGCTTTCCCGAAAGGTTTTCATCACACGCACATCATGGTACACGGGCACGGTTGGGGCGGTGCGCAAAATCGGCGGCAAAATCGCCGCCGCAAGATAGGGCAGCGTGGCGCTGAAAAACGGCGCAAGCCGGGATCCCGGCTTCCACCAATAGTCCTGCCGCACATAAGCCGGGGTTTCGCGGGCGCTGAGCACCTGCGCGTTCATCCACGGGTGGATGGAATCCGCCAGCGGGAACTTGGCGCAGATGTCGATTGGCCCCAGCGCTCCGGCATGGTTGCAGATAAAAACCGAAGGTTCGCCTGTAAAGGGAACCGCCCATTCGGTGCGCATGCGGTAAGATGTAATCCGCACAAGCCCGCGGAGGAAGCGGTACGACCGTTTGAACTGCATAGGGTTACTCCCATTCTTGTTTGGGTTGATAGGCTCGGGCAGCACTAAGCCCGCGTGCGCAGCGTTTGGGCTGCGGCGGGCCGGGCCTTGCGTAAAGGCGATTCGGGCGCTCGTTTGCGAGCCTGTCCGGCGTTTGGGGCCGCAAATGGAAAATCCGGTTATGCGCGCGGCAAGCGAACGCTGTTCATTTATATCATATCCGGCCGCGTCTGTCCAGCGCGGGGCGATCCAAAGCCGCGGAAACGGCGTCAAAGGCAGCGCACACGGAAATGTAACACAAAGATTAGAAAGGCGTAACCGTCCACGCGGTAGGGTCACGCTATAATGGTACTACAACATGTTGGGGGTTTGGGAAATGGGACGGAGAAAAAGCTACTACATCTTTGCACCTGAGAAACAAAAACGGAAAGGCCCCGGTTGTCTGATCCTGCTACTGTCGATCATTTTTGCGGCGGTCGTGCTCAGCCTCCTGACCAACGCGGCCATGAACCAGAAAACCGACCTGGTGACCGAAAAGGTTCGCGTGATGTCGCTGGATAAGAAACTGGAAAACTTCACCGTTTTACATATATCCGATCTGCATGGCGATGAACGGGGCCTGAACGCGGACCTGTGGCGCGATCTGCTTTACGGCAAGGGATTTTCCGCCGTGGCTATGACGGGCGACATGGTGGGCAAATCGGGCGATTACACCCCGCTGGTATCCCTGATTAAAACCCTGAAACAGATTAAGTCGGACGTACCGGTGTACCTGATTGCTGGAGATGACGACCCAACCCCCGTGCTCACCACCCTGCACGGCAGCCCGGAAGTGCTGGCGGACTGGGTGCGCGCCGCGCAGGACGCGGGCGCGATCTATCTGGACCACCCGGTAAGCCAGCAGGTGGGCAAGCTGGTGGTCTGGTTTGTGCCGGAATACCTGTACAGCGTGGATATCCCGGGCATGCAGGACAGCTTAACCCGCCAGAAACAGGACATGGAGGCCGTGGGCCAGCAGTACGAGGGCGAAGGCGGCGCCAGCTACCGCGCGCTGTGCTACCGGCTGGAAGCCATCACCGAAAGCGCCGCCGCCATCAAAGCCATGACGAAGGACGATTTGCAGATCGGCCTTACGCATGTTCCCGTGCAACCGGACTATGTGCGGGAAATGATCGAGTGGGCGGACGAGAACACGGCTTTCAGCTTCCGCAGACTGTCGCTGATGCTGGCGGGGCATTACTGCGGGGGGCAGTGGCGGCTGGGCAGCCTGGGGCCGTTGTATGTGCCGGAAAAAGGCTGGCTGGTGGGCGATACCGGCGTGGTGGGTATGGAGCGGATCAACAGCCTCAGCCAGTATATCAGCGGCGGCGTTGGCGCCAGCGATTTCTACCCCATGCCCGGGCGGCTGTTCAATACCCCCAACGTGAGCCTGCTGGCGTATACCGCCAAAATCGAGTAGAGGCTGAACCCGCGCAGGCGCGGCCCGGTTTGGCTTGACGGATGGGCGGCGACGGGATACAATGAGGGGACGAAACGCGCGATTCATCCGTTTATATTGGACTTTTCTACCCATCGCTCGTTTTGCGACACACCGGTTTTAAACCGGAACGAAAGGATGGAACCGTCATGTTTGGATTTCGCCCCGAAGGGCGGCGCGTCAAGCACATGGACCCGATCGTGCAGGCCACGCCTTACCTGATGCCCATGCGCTGCGACGCCATGGTTTTTTTACAGCACGACGTTGAGTACGAAGCGCTGATGCGCTACATTGCCGACAAAAGCCGCAACGAAGGCGTCAAAATTACGTTTTTGGAAATTGTAATCGCCAGCTACGTGCGCGCCATTTCGCAGGTGCCGGAAGTGAACCGTTTTGTGATGAACAAGCAGTACTACAACCGCAAAGAGCTGACCTGCGCGATGACCATCCTGATGAACACCGAGGATGGCAGCCTGAAGGAAAACGTTATTAAAGTGATGTATGATCCCAGTGATACCATCTACGACGTTGCGGCGCGCCTGACCGCGAAAATCGAGGCCAACCGCCAGCCGGATAACCCCGGGTTCGCCCTCAAGCTGGCTTCGTTTGCGCTGAGCATTCCGGGCCTGACGTCCGTGATCGCGTGGACGATCCGCGGGCTGGACCGTTACGGGCTTTTGCCCAAGGCGGTGATTGACGAGCTGCCCTTCCACACGAGCATGTTCATCACCAATAACGCCTCGATCGGTTTGCACAGCGTATACCACCATGTGTATAACTTTGGCAACACCAGCATGTTTTTTGGTATTGGCACCCCGGAGCGCGGCTATACGGTGGATGCGAAGGGCGCGCCCAAACGCTGGTGCACCCTACCCATTGGCATCACCGTGGATGAGCGCGTATGCGGCGGTGCGGTGTATGCCAAGCTGTTTACGTGGATGAAACGCTGCCTCAAAAACCCGGAACTGCTGGATACCCCGCCGGAAAAGGTTTATTACAATGAAGGCGCGGAGTATCACGTGCCCAAGCCCAACGAGGTGGATGTGCCCAAGGTAGGCGCGTCGGCCGTGCCGGTGGAGGCGTAAGCCGGTTTATGAATGGTATGGTTCGCGGCGCGGGGATCAGGTTCCCGCGCCGCGCCTTGTTGTAACCCTAACCCCCCGCCGAAGCGGAACCGGGTCAAGGGCAAGGCCCTTGTCAGGGTGCAGGGGCGAAGCTCCCTGCCGGGGTTTGGGGTGGAACCCCAAGCCTGACGCCGCAGCGTAAAAACCAGAGCGAGCGAACAGCCCGAAGGGCTATGAGGCGAGCGGCATAACCATCACGCCGCTTCTTTAGCAACCTGAGAACACAGCGCAGGAAGCAGGTTCCCGCGCCGCGCTTTGTTGTAACCCAAACCCCCCGCAGAAGCGGAACCGGGTCGAGGGCAAAACCTTTGTCAGCGTGCGGCAGTAAATCCCCTCTCGTCATTGGATGTAGCCTCCAACCTTCCCCAGTCATTATATCCATGCGAAAGAGGCATCCGCTCATAGCGAACGCCTCTTTTTAGCGTAGCTTCCTCAATCGAACCCCAAAGCTTTCCATTGAAACGAAAAAGCCCTGCCGGGAATCGCTTCCCGACAGGGTTTGTTGGCTTACTCCAGCACCTTGGCCACAACGCCGGAGCCAACGGTACGGCCGCCTTCGCGGATAGCGAAGCGGAGGC
>DAOPZY010000072.1:3639-10544 GCA_035353615.1 Candidatus Limiplasma sp. | reverse complement strand
AAAAAGCGCAGAAAAGATAAAGCCGTGCAGGGTTACGCTCATTTCATTAACTCAGGTCGGCCTCTTCGGTATTCGCTTGGGGTCAAGCCAGTGATCTTTTTAAAACATGCGCTGAAATAATAGGGTGATGCGTAACCAACCTGATCACTCACAAAGGAGATCGGCTCCGAGGTGCTCCTTAACAAGCGCGTGGCACGCTCGATGCGCTTTTGCGTAATATAATCGCTCACGTTGATACCTTCGGAGCGTTTGAAGATGCGGCTCAAATGCGAAGGGGTCACGTGTACTTCAGTTGCGATGTTTTCAAGCCGTAGCTGGCTGTCGGACAGATTGTTCTCAATATACTCCTTAGCCTTTCCAAGCAGTTTGTGCTGATAGCTTTGCTGGGACTGAGCAAGCGCCGCCATTGTGTGGCGGAAGAATTGGTTGAGCATCTCCTGAATATCCCGGATGCTGACCGGGTGGCGGCAACGCGCGCTGAAGCCGGTAATCACGCTCTCCGCCTCTGATAGGTCTACCCCATCCTGCCGCACTTGACCAAGTACGCCGCTCACAAGCACCACCAGATAGGGAACAATCAGACTTGGCTCTTGCAGCTGCGCGATTACGCTTTCCGTCAGGTGGGCTTCCATAGTGCCCAGCGCAGCCGTATCACGCCGTAGAAGGAGTTGCACAAGCTCGTCCTGCGCTTCGGCGATATGGGTGAGAAAAGGCAGAAGGCCCGTGGCCTCATTGCCCTCAGTGAAAACAACCTGATCAGGATAGACAAACCGACGGTTAACCGCGCGGTGCGCCGCTTCCAGCGAAAGTGGAATACCCCACAGGGTCGTCTGAGATGTTCCGATACCGAAACACAGGTTCAGGTCAAGCCCGGGGTGTGCTGTCCCGAAGTGTTCGCACAGCGTGCGTACCTTCTCCAGAATCCCGCATCCGTCCCCCTGCGGGTCATGGAGCACCAGCAGCAACTCTTCCCGGTCGCCTATCACGCGACAGTCCAGCTCGCTGCCGAACCATGCCTGCACGGCATCCGTTTTGATAAAATAGTTCAATAGGGATGCTTCCGCATCGGGGAGGGTGAGCCGATCCTCATTCTCCTCCGCCGCAACAGCCACGCTGAGAAAGCTGCCTCCCTCTGTGGCAATACCCAGATACTGAGCCTCCTGAGCGAGTGTCTGTGCGACAAGCATCGGATGAATGCGGATCAGGTCCTGATAAAACTTTTTTCGGAGCTCCGGCTGTGCCGCTTCCAGTCTGCGCAGGACAGCGCGTTCTTCTTCCAGTTTTTTTAGCGCTCTGCGAAGGGTCGCGGTCAGTTCATCGTACTGGATCGGTTTTTGCACGTAGTCTGTCACGCCGATGCGTAGTGCTTCCTGTGCATACTCAAAATCATCATAGGCGCTGATCAGCACGATCTTGATCATTTTGTTTCTGGAAAGAGCTTCCCGCGCAAGCTCCAATCCGGTCATGTGCGGCATACGGATGTCGCTGACCAGCAAATCCACATCAGGGTGTTGCGTTAGATAGGCCAGCACATCCATCCCGCTGAGAAAGGAACCTGCCAGTTCCACGCCCATTGCTGCAAAGTCCAGGTTGGCTTCAAGGCCCTTAATCGAGAGCGCGTTATCATCGGCCAGTATCATTTTATACATCGCTTACCTCCTTTGCGGGTCGTTCTCCTCTAGGTCATCCGGCAGGAGTTGTTTCAGGTTCACCACAACGGTGGTGCCCTGACCCAGTCTGGAATCATAGTGGATGGTCTCCGTCGGGTCCATCACATAGGGTTTGAGCCTTGCCGAAACGTTGATCAAGCCATAGAACGCCGTGCTGCCTCCCTGCTGGGGCAACACAATTTCCCCGCGCACAACGCGCATCAGCCGATCCATCATCACGTCATCCATGCCAAGCCCATCGTCACGGATCTCGATGCGGATGGCGTCCCCCTGATAACGCAGAGAAATAAAAATGGTCATGAGCTTTGCATCCCCGGGAAGGCCGTGGGTCACGCAGTTTTCCACCAGTGGCTGGAGCACAAACCGCGGGATGGAGAAAAGCTCCACATCCGGATCTGCTTCCAACGTAAAAGAAAACGCGTGCTCATGGCTGATGACTTCCATTTCCAGATACAGGCGGACGATGTCCAATTCCTCGCCAATGGTGATAATGTCCAGATCATTCTTGCGCAAAATCAGGCGGTAAAAAGCGGCAAGTTTGGAAAGCATGAAGTTGGCGTCATCCATACGGTGCAGGGTGTTGCAGATTTTGATGGAATCCAGCATGTTGTAAAGAAAGTGTGGGTTGATCTTGGCGCGGAGCAGCTGATAGCGCAGTTTCTCCTGCGCAAGGGAACTGTTGAGCGCACTTTGCATGGAGCCGTTGAGGCGATCCACCAGCTTGTTAAAAACCAGCGCAAGCTCGTCCAACACATCCGGCGGCTGATCGGGTGGCGGCACCGGAATCTTGGTGGTGATCATGGTGAAAGATTCCTCGTTGAGGCGGAACGTCGGCTCAATGGAACGGATTACCCCGCTCATGACAAGCAGCTTTCGCATCAGTTGGCGGGAAATAATCAGTGATACGAGCACCGCCACGGCGGTTGAAATGATCACGGCAATCAACAGCCCGTTGGTGCTGGTTAACGAGATGGAGGCTAGGTAGGCTTCCGGCACGGAAACCACAAGCGACCAGTCCGTCTTGTCCAGCGGATAGGTTAGGTAGGCGATGCGGTTAAACATCACAGGGTGCTTGCTATCCGCCGCTTTTAGCGCATGCATCAGTTCACTAGGCAGGTTTTGCCCCAAATGGGTACGATCCGGGTGCGCGAGCACCTGCCCCTGCGCGCTGACGATCAGCTGCTCAATGGGGGTTGCATCGGACTTGTCCAGCAGCACAGCCAGTTCTTTTTCGTCAATGTCGATAAAAAAGCAAAATGAGCCTGATACGCTCAACGTGCTCACCCGCATAAAACAGGTGATGATGTTGTAGCGTTTGTAGCTGGAAAAGCGCATGAAAGGATAGGCATAATTGTTAAGCGCCATCCAGCACAGCTTATTGTATGTGGCGCTGAGTACCTGCGGCTTTTGGGGGCGGCCGTCCGGCGCGGAAATGTCAAAAAAGGTAATCCCTTCGCCGGAGGAGAAGAAACTGGAGGGCAGCCATGCGGAGATATCCGTGAACTGGAAAGAGTCCCTAAGGGTGCGAATAGTACTCATGGCATCGGCATCCGTCTGCGGCCTTGGCACTTTGTTGAGGGATTCGTTGAGTGTCTGCTGCAATGTATAGCGTACCATTTCGCTTACGTTTTTCATCTGGGCAAAGCGCGCTTCAATGCTGGACGCCGTCTGTTGGCCGGAATAACTCAACATCTCAAGCATACGCTCGCTTTGCTGATCCCGTGAAAACGCGTAGTTGAAACCCGCCATGATGCTCACGGTCAAAAGCAGCACAAGGAGGTGGCTCATCACCAAGCGCTGGTAATAACTCGGTTTGCGTAATCCTCTGAACATCAGTCGTCTGTACACTTTCACCATCTCCGTTCCTACCAGAGCCTCTGGTGACCGGCGTGAGGGCGGAGCCTTTCGCATCAGCATGCGACGGTTCCCCCAGACACGGCTAAAACAGATTTTCGCTATCTAGCCTTCTCTCAATCCATCATACTGATGAACGGCGGTCTTGACAAGATGCGTTCCGTAAACACGCAAAATATCGTAGGCGATACGCAACGTTTTATATTTTCAAAACCATTTTGCTCTGGCATACTCATTTCAGACGCCACATGGATGGCGAGAACAAAACTGAAAGGGGAACCAAAAATGAAAAAATTGTGGAAGGTTCTGACCGTGTGCACACTTGCGCTGTCGCTGTTTGCCTCCTCGGCGCTTGCGGACATCACTATCATGACCAACGACACCACCAACGAGTGGTGGCCCGAACTGGAAGCCCTTATTGAAGCGGGTTCCGGCGTGCAAATCGAAGCCGTGACCTCCCCCTCCAACCCGGATGACCGCGTTGCAAAGTTTACGACCATTTTGGCTTCCGGGGACAGCTCTGTGGATCTCATCAACATCAATGACGAAATGATCACCCAGTACATGGCCGCCGGTTTTCTGGCGCCACTGGAAGAAGACGTCATGAAGGCCGATGTTGCGCAAAACTTTGACCAAAACTTCATGCAGGATCGCTACATGCTGGACGGTCACATCTATGGCGTGCCGACCTATAACGGCGCGCTGACCATGTGGGTAAACCAGGACATGCTGGATGCAGCCGGTGTGAAAGTGCCTACCAACAAGGAAGAGTTCATAGAGGCCATCAAGGCAATGAGCAAGCCTGAGGAAGGCATCTACGGCTACGGCGGCTCGTGGGAAGCCACTTACAGCCATAACGAAATCGGCGTGTTCATCAACCTCTTTGGCGGCGATTGCTTCGACTGGAGCAATGAAAAGAGTCGCGAAGCGCTGCAATTCATGTACGACATGGCCAATACCTGGAAGTGCACCTCGCTTGCACAGCTTAGCGAGCAGTATGAGCCGATGAACCAAAAGTTCTTCGACAAAAAGTACGGCATCATCCTGCAGTGGTGCGGTTGGATGGAAGGTCTGGCAAAGACTGCCGGACTGTATGGCGAAGATCAGGTTCACATGATCGCCATGCCAACGTTTGAAACCTCTTCCGCCTTCATGGACGCTTGGTATTATGTGCTCAACAAGAGCAGCCAGAACTATGATGAGGCCAAGAAGGTGCTGGACTATATTGCCAGCCCGGATTTCGAACTGGCCTACCTGCGTCTGGCCAATCAGCCCCCGGCGCGCGTGGATGTGCTCAACGGCGATGCAGTCAAGGGCCCGGAATACAGTGCCTTTACCGATTTGCTGAGCAACCTTCAGCTTTACCATAACACCTCCATCATGCGCGGCCGTCCCATGGTGCCCGCGACGATGGAATACATCACCGTGACCGGGACGCTGTTCCAACAGTATATCCTGGGTGAGATTTCTCTGGATGACCTTGGCAAACAACAGTTGGCCGCTTACGCAGAAATGAAGTAATTCAGGCCGGCGCATACGGGAGGATGGGCAACCATCCTCCCTACATTGATGAATCTCACCGACCGCATGAAGTCGGTAGATTCTACATTTCAAACCGGGAGGTCACACGGATGCAAGCAATACGCACGGCTAAGCCAAGCGTTGTCAACAATCGGAAGATCGCCTATTCAGGCCGCCGACAGAAATATTGGATCGCGTGGGCGCTGGCCGCCCCCGCGTTGGCGTTGCGGGTATTTACCACGCTGTATCCGTTTTTGATGACGTTTTTCAATAGCCTGTTCAACCTGAGCATGTTCAAGCGCAACACGGGTGGATTTGTGGGTTTTAAGAACTTCGTGGATATGTTTTCCGATTCGAAGTTTCTCAAATCGCTTGAATTTACCGGCATTTTCACTGTGGTTTCCATGGTGTTCCACATTGTGCTGGGCATTGCGCTGGCCATGATGCTAAACCAGAAATTCAAGGGAAAGAAACTCCTGCGAACGGTTACGCTCCTGCCCTGGGCCATGCCCATGGTGGTGGTGGGTATTGCTGCCCGGTGGGCTTTTAACGGGCAGTATGGCCTGATCAACGATGCGATCCGCTGGATCGTGCCCGATTTTCGCTATGATTGGCTGGTTTACTCCAACACGGCGCGCATCGCCGTGATTTTGGTGGATCTGTGGAAGGATGTCCCCTTTTTCGCCATACTAGTGCTCTCCGGGTTACAGTTTATCCCCGCGGATATTTATGAATCCGCAAGGGTAGACGGCGCGGGGCCAATCCGAAGCTTTTTTAAGATCACCTTACCGCTAATCACCCGCAACCTGCTTACCCTCACAATCTTTTTCACCATGTGGAGACTTACCAGCTTTGATGTGGTGTATTCCATGACAGCGGGCGGCCCTGCGGATGCAACCTCGCTGTTGGCCTATCGCATCTCCATGGAAGCGTTCTCCATGCTCAACCTGGGCTATGCCAGCGCGATTGCGGTGTTCCTCTTTGGCGTGATGGCTGTGCTAAGCATCATCAACGTATATGCGATTTCCCGCGTAGATATCGACTAAGGAAGGTGAACCCTATGAATATGGCGCCTGCTCTGCAACCACGCCGGCATCTCGCGCGCGGCAAAGTGATCGTCGGGATCATCCGCTGGAGCCTGACGGCTCTGATCTGTTTCATCATTCTGTTTCCGCTCTGGTGGATTTTTATTTCATCAATCACTCCGGCCTCCGAACTGTACACAAGCCCTATCCACTATCTTCCCCTGAACCCGACCTTTGAAAACTATGCGCGGGCTTTAAGCGATATGGGTATCGCCTCTAAGGTGAAAAATACGTTTATCATCACGGGTTTTGCGCTGGGAGGTTCGATCCTCTTTGGGATGATGGCAGCCTATGCCTTTGCACGCTTTGACCGCAAAGGAATCAAAATAGCTTATCTGGCGCTGCTGTTTTCCTCGTTGATCCCGGGTATTGTTACCGCGCGCACAACCTACGATTTTTACCGTACTCTGGGTCTGATCGACACCTACCCGGGGCTCATCGTGCTGTATACCAGCGCGCTGATGCCGTTTTCCGTGCTGATTTTGATGAATTTTGTGCAGCAGGTGCCCTACACGATTGAAGAAGCGGCGGAGGTGGACGGCGCGAATTTCTTGCAGAAGCTGTTCCTGATCATCCTACCGTTGATGACTCCGGCGATAGCGACCATCGCAATCATTAACTTCATCACCTGTTTAAACGATCTGTTCACACCCCTGTTCTTTGCTAACCGCATTGATGTGCTAAGCGTGGGCATCACAACCGTGCCCCGTAAAAACACGTATGATGTGCCCTGGGATATGATATCAACCATTGGCTGTATCATCATCCTGCCGAT
>DAOPZY010000072.1:0-3539 GCA_035353615.1 Candidatus Limiplasma sp. | reverse complement strand
AGCCCCGGGGAAACGGTGACGCTGGCCGATATTCAGGGTAGCGGCGCAATACAGCACATTTGGTGCACGGTTACAGACCGCACGGAGAAAGGGCGTTTTGTGCTGCGCGACCTCATCCTGCGTATGTATTGGGATGGCGAAGCTTCCCCTTCTGTGGAATGTCCGCTGGGAGATTTTTTCCTCAACGGGTTTGCGCGGGGTTGCGAGGTAAACTCGCTGCCGATTACGGTCAACCCTAAGCGCGGCATGAACAGTTTCCTGCCCATGCCTTTTCGCGCGAGTGCGCTCATCACATTGGAAAACCAACACATGGGTGAAGTGCCGGCGTTTTTCTACCAGGTGGATTATGTGCTTACGGACGATGTGCCCGCCGAAGCTGCCTATTTTCATGCGCAGTGGCGCAGGGAAAAAATCACAACATCTGCGAAGGATTTTGTGGTGCTGGATGGGGTGCGCGGTCGCGGCCAATATGTGGGAACCTATCTTGGGCTTGCGACGCTGGAGCGCTACTGGTGGGGCGAAGGGGAAATGAAATTTTACATCGACGGTGATACCCAGTTTCCCAGCCAATGCTCCACCGGCACCGAAGATTACTTTGGCGGTGCGTGGTCGTTCGGCGGCACAGTGGACGAGCATGGGTACATGAAGGAAAAAACGTACTGCACACCGTTTATGGGCTATCCCTTTTACAGCCGGGATGATGATTTCCACAATGACTATTTTAACCGTGATTGCCCGCCAATGCGGGGATTTTACCGCTGGCATGTGGCGGACCCCGTTTTGTTTGAACGGGACTTGCGTGTTGAACTGCAACAGATTGGCGTATGCGAGTTAGGGCTGTTTGAACGGCGGGACGATGTTAGCGCGGTCAGCTACTGGTATCAGACGGAACCGCACGCGGCGTTCCCAGTTTTGCCGGATGCGCGCGGGCGCTGGCCCCGCTAAACGGTATGGGAAAGGAGCCGGATAACCGTGTATTATGACGAAATTGGCGTGTCCACAAGGCAGATCAGCGCGGAAAACCCGGACGGTGCCAAAGGGGGTGCCTGCCGCTGGTTGCCGAACCCCGACGACCCCGATCTGCCTTTCAGCGCAGGGGCGGCGCAATTGGGGAAAGGGTGGAAGGTAAGACCGTTCATCAAAATTCAATCGGGTGAAACGGTAACGCTTATGGATGTGACCGATTGTGGCAGCATTCGTGAAATGTTTTTAACGACGGATACCCATCGCCTGAGTGAACTGATACTTCGTTTTTATTGGGATAGCGAAACCGAGCCTTCGGTAGTGTGCCCGGTGGGAGCGTTTTTTGCCATGGGGCATGACGACGCGCCCCACGGCGTTATGTCCCTCCCTGTGCAGGTCGCGCCCCGCAGCGGTCTCAACTGCTATTGGCGCATGCCCTTTCGCACGCGGGCGAGGATCACCCTTACCTATGAGGGGATTGAGCCGGTGGGGTTAATTGCCTACCGCATCCTATATAAGCTGCATGGCGTTGCAGAAGGCACGGCATATTTCCATGCCCAATACCGGCACGCTGTTACCCAGTCTGCCCACCCCGTGTATACCATCCTAGAGGGGGTACGGGGCAAAGGCTGTTATGTGGGGACCTATTTAGCATGGACCGCGCTCCAGTCCGACTGGTGGGGAGAAGGGGAAGTCAAGTTTTACCTTGATGGAGACACCGACCAGCCCACCATGGCGGATAATGGAACCGAAGACTATTTTGGTGGTTCCTTCGGTTTTTCCCCTTTTGATTCGCAGGATTGCTGGAATCGTGAACAGGCGTTTTGTCAGCCCAACTTCGGTATGCCGCTGGTCAGACTGGACGCGACCACCGGCCCTCGAAAATTTAGCCTTTACCGCTGGCACCTGGACGATAGCATTGGTTTTGCGGAGGATATCCGTGTGGAGGTGCAGACATTGGGCTTGCGGGACCGTCGCTACCGCCCGCTCTCGGAGGATATCGCATCCGTAGCCTACTGGTATCAGCAGGAACCGCACAGCGCATTTCCTGCGTTGCCTGCCGTGGAAGAGCGCAGGCCACGGTAAGTGCACCCTGCTCCCCCGCCATATTGGTTTTGTGGTTGAATGCAGTTTTGGATTTATCCATAGTTTAAGCCAGGAGTTTTATGTACAATTTTGTAAACCAAAACGTCAAACAGTTGCCGCCAGATGATATCTCTATATTCCTCGAACTGGATCACCGTGAGCACAATCAAGAAACTATGGTGCTTGAGGCGGCTTGTTCCGAGTGAGATGCGCTTTCACAGCGGCACATTAACACGTTTCTCTGTTTCAGAGTACACCCACCGACAATTGCATCAACAATATCAACCTTTCCCAACGGAGAAGTTGAGATTTGAACTCGATATTTTGCATTCTTTTAAGATAAACGTGCAATTTCGAGGAATTTTCGGCGGATTGAAAAAACAAGTGCAACGTTATGTGTGTCCACTAGGTGGATTCTTTGCAACACTCAACGTTAACAGTCACAGGGCCCCGAAACTCTAGCTCAATGTACCCATCACATCCCACAACCCCCTTGACCACTAGCAACCTCCATAGTTGCTCATCCCATGCATCCAAGACGAGAGGGCTGATCACAAGCGCGTCGATGAACCCCCGTAACTCCCGCTCGCGATTCACCTTGTCAGCAAGCTCGGCTTTGAGCTTTTCAAGCCGTGCCATGGCTTTCTGATGCCTGTCAACCAAACTGTTATAGCGTTCATTGAAAGCATCCTGCGACTGGGCTTTTTCGGCGTTCTCATGAACACAATCGCTGACCAAGCCAGAAATGAGCGTGATTTCCTTGTTCGCCTTCGCAATCTGGGCATCCAGCTTCGAGTGGTCGCTGAGCATTTCCAACATCAGCCTGCAATCCGCAATGACCTGCTCCCGGTTGCCCATAAGCTCATTGTAGGCTTTCAGGAACATCGCCTTGATCTCATCTTCCGTCAGGTGCGGAGTAGCGCACTTGTGCTCCCCATTGAATTTGGCATTGCAGCGCCAGATCACCTTGCGGTACTTGTCGGTGGAATGCCACACCTTCTGCCCAAAAAAGGCGCCACAATCAGCGCAGACCAGCTTGGAGGAAAACACGCTGCTACCACTATAATGACCGCCAATACCTTTGCGGCGCTCGATTTCAGCCTGCACCATATCAAACTCGTGTGGAGCTATGATCCCCTCGTGGCTGCCCTCCACATAAAACTGCGGCACTTCGCCGGTGTTGGCTTTGGTGCGCTTGGTCAGGAAGTCGACCGTAAAACGCTTCTGTAGCAAGGCGTCGCCCTTGTACTTCTCATTTCGCAGGATGCTGTTTACTGTGGTCTGGCTCCATTTCTGCTTGCCGGAAGGCGTGGGTATGCCGTTTGCATCCAGATGGCGGCAGATACCAGCTGGCGTTTTTCCCTCCAGAAACAGCCGGAAAATGAGCCTGACAATCACAGCCTCTTTCTCATTGACCACAGGCTGTCCGTTTTCGCCCTTCTCATAGCCCAGAAAATGCTTGTATGGCATGCTCACCTTGCCGTCAGAAA
>DAOPZY010000071.1:0-11264 GCA_035353615.1 Candidatus Limiplasma sp. | reverse complement strand
TACACGGTGCGCAAGCCCTCCGAGAACAATCGCCTGCACCCAACGCTGCACCGCTACTGGGTTCACATGCCTGCCGCAGGCAACATTTCCCTGTTTTGCTCCAGCTGGTACCGCGAGGTCAGCACCGCCTGTTTTGAAAGCAAGGCCGCGCGAAAGCACTTAAACCAGAGCTATCTGGACATCATCAATCTGGAAAGCCAGTTGATTACGGACGGCGTGGTGCTGATTAAGTTTTTCCTGCATATTTCCTGCAAGGAGCAGAAGCGTCGCCTCAAGGCGCTGGAAAGCAAAAAAAGCACCCGCTGGCTTGTGGACAAAGAGGATTGGTACCAAAACGAGCATTATGACGAGTACTTGCGCCTGTATGACGCGATGATCGCCCGCACCCACTTTGACGGCGCGCAATGGCACGTGTTGCACAGCGATAACAAGCGCACTTGCATCCGGCAAATTTACGGCGCCGTGATCGAATCCTTCCAGGCTGCCCTTCGGGACCGTGAAGCCAACCTGCGCGCGTGGGATACGCCCTTCCTTCCCCATCTGGAGAGCCTCCCAACCGTCACCATGCCCCCGTTGGAGGCGTTTGACCCCGAGCAGGCGCTGACCGATCCCTACAAGCCAGCGGTGGACGCGGCGCAAAGGCGCCTGCGAAAGCTCCAAAACGAGCTGTATCGCAAAGGCATCTCCATGGTTGTCTGCTTTGAAGGGTGGGACGCGGCCGGCAAGGGCGGGGCGATCCGCCGGCTGACCTCGTCGTTGGACGCGCGCGGCTACGACGTGGTTCCCATCGCCTCGCCCACGCCGTTGGAAAAGAGCCATCACTATCTGTGGCGCTTCTGGCGTGAGCTGCCCCGGGACGGGCACATCGCCATTTTTGACCGCACGTGGTATGGGCGCGTCATGGTGGAGCGCATCGAAGGCTACTGCACCGAGCCGCAGTGGCAGCGCGCCTATGAGGAGATCAACCGCTTTGAGGCCAACATCACAGATCACGGCACCATCCTGTGCAAATTCTGGCTTCAAATTGACAGCGAAACCCAGCTGGCCCGGTTTAACGACCGTGAAAACACTTGGGATAAGCAGTGGAAGATCACGCCGGAGGATTGGCGCAACCGCGAGAAGTGGCCCCTGTACGAGGTGGCCGTGAGCGAAATGCTCCAAAAAACCAACACGGCCACCGCGCCGTGGACCGTTGTTGAAGCCAACAACAAGCAGTTTGCGCGGCTCAAGGTGCTTCAAACGGTGATTACGACCATCGAAAAGCGGTTGGAGGGCATCACAGATTAGGGTTACCCTTCCCGGATAACCCAATGAACCGTCAAGACCGCCATCCGTAAGGAAGGCGGCCTTGACTGATGATCAATCCCTCGCCGCGGAAAAACCGAATCCCGATCCCGCAAAAACAGGGGTTGCGGGCGCAGGTTTCTGTTCCTGCGTACACAACCCCTGATCTTTCAAACCTGCCGGCCAAAGGTTCTTCTCAAACGGTTACTCCTTGTAATAGGATTCGCCGTAGATAAACTTCTGCATGGCTTCGATGTTTTCCCGAAGGCGTTTGTCGTTTTTGAAGGCGGTCATGGTCGCGCCGTTTTCCGAGTCGTACTTCCATGTGTCGTCCATCGGGACGCGGAACTGCTCCAGCACGCTTTCGCCGCTTTGCAGCTTGCTCATGGCCGAGCCGCCGATGACCAACCCGCCAAAACTGACCATGTCGGAAGCGGTCAGGTTGGTCGCGCCGAAAGGCAGCGCCGTCTGGATCAGCCCGACCAGCTTGGAGATATCCACATCCTTCATCACCTGCGCCATCAGCGTTGCCAACAGCTTACGCTGGCGTTCGGAGCGCATAAAATCGTTATCTATGCCACGGATACGCGCATAGGTAACCGCCTGCATGCCGTCCAGATGCTGCACGCCGTCCTTGGCTTCCACCTTGGCGCGCTTCACGTTGTCCATAGGTTCCTTGCGCAGCTCAAAGTTGATGCGGCTGGCTTCCTTGCTGCTCATATCCATATCCACGCCGCCCAGCGAATCGATAATGCTGGCCAAGCCGTGGATGTTTACCACCACGTAGCGCTGAATGTTCATCTGGAAGTTGCGGTTGACCGTTTTCATGGCCAGTTGCGCGCCTGCGTCCAGATCGCCGTCCTTGCTGCCGAATTTGAACGCGCAGTTGATGCGGCGCTTGTTTTTGTAGCCGGGGATCACCACTTCGGTATCGCGGGTGATGCTGGTCAGCTTCACAGAGCCGTCGTCCGTGTTGAGCGAGCAGATGATGACCGCGTCGCTCAGTCCGCTTTTCAGATCAACCGAACGGTTGTCCACGCCCAACAGCAGAATGTTAATCACATTAGTGGGAAGCGCGTCGTTCAGCTCCAGGTTGGCGAGGTCCTCCGGATCCAACTGGGTGTTGTCGGCGGTCGCGTCCTCCAATTGGCTTACCAGCGCGTCGTCCGCTGCGTCAGCGGTTCCGTCCGTGTTTTCTTCGCTTGCCCATTCCTGCCACTGCTGTTTTTCAGCGTCGGTCAGGTCGGGGTTGTTCGCGATGCTCTGGTCGGTATCTTCCGTGTTTTGGTCCAGCGAGCTTGTAGCCATGGCTTGAAACGGGATCGCCAGCGCCAGCGTAAGCATCAGCAGCGTAGCCAGCAGGCGAGTGAACATACGGTTCATGGACAGGGATCCTCCTTGCGTTTCTTATCCGTACGGATATTACTCAACAGACGATTGGCCGAGGCTGTACAAACCGTTCCGCGTGTACTTCGCCATTAAAAACGGACTGGTTTTCATGACGGCGGTAAAGGGCAGCGCCTCAGTCTCGGATGCAGTATAGGGCACCACAAGCTGGCTGTCAAGCGTTTCGGCTTTGTCCGCGTAATAATTCAGCGTAACGCCGGCGGTTTTCAGTTTCTCCAGCATCAGCTTTTGCACCAGTTCCATCACGTCGGTCGTCAGGCTGCTGTCCTCCCCGGTCTGGCCGTCCTTCCGGCCCACCGCGACTTCGGTAATTTCCGGCGACGTATCGCCCGCTGCGGCTAAAAGCTCGCTGGCGTCAAACATCATGCGCGCGCTGGGGATCATCTGCGATACGTCCAGCACGGTCGAGCCATTTTGAAGCTCGATGCGCATGCCCATCATCTGCGCGCCCAGCGCCTTGGCGTCCTGCACGCTCACCGGATAGTCTAAAAGGTCGCTCACGCTGTTCACCGGGGTCAGGGTGATCTGGTAGTGCGTGCCAAGCGCCGGCATGCCGGCCTGCGCCATGGCGTCGCGCACTTTTTCGGAAATCAGGTCGCTCAGGTCCAGCGTGCACATCGCGTTGCCAAGGCGGAAGCCCAGCGCCGTGATGTTCTGGCTTCTGAAACGGTTCAAATGGAACGCGGAGAGCGAGAGCGTGCGCGCGCGCAGCTGCACGTTGCCATCCTCGTCGGTCGCGTAGCCGCCGTCCGAGTTAATCTCCGGCTCGGCCTGTAAAATAATCATCGCCTGGTTGTAGCCGCGTTTCAGCCGTAACTCCGGCGTAAACGGCTTGTTTTTACGCGTTTCCGTATCCATCACCAGCATGCCGTAGGCCACTTTGCTGATATTGAGCTTGTCCGTGGTGTGCAAAAGCATATCCAGCTTGATGCCATCGGTAAACTGAATCACCTGATGCACGGGGTCAATGATCGAAAGCGGGTCCACCTTGATGTAATGCCCGGGCTTCCAATCCACAAAAAACATCGGGCTGTCGGGATCAATCTTGAGCACATAGTAGCTGGGTGCGCTAAGCGAGGTGGTATAGTACGGATAGTTGCCGTATGTTTCCCCGGCGGCGTGCGTCAGTGTGCCGGTTACCTTGTCGTTCCCGAACATATCGCTGTATGTGTAGGCAACCTCCGGGTCCGGCTCCCCCATGATCTTACCGGTCGATTCGGGGTAAATCCATACCACCTTGGGGGCAACGGTGACCTTGACCGTCACCTTGGTGGGGTAATAGGTGCTGTTGCCTTCAGGGATCACCACCGCCGCCGTGTAATTGCCCACATCGGAAGGCGCGCCGGACAGTTGCGAGCCGTTCTGGTAGTAGGTCACGGTCGCTCCTTTGGGAATCAGGCCGGACGCGAAGCGGAACGCGTACAGATCATACTCCTTGTTCTGGTTGGCAAGCGTAAACTGCTCCCGCTGGTCCTCAACGGTAAAGGAATACATTTGGCTAAACTGGAACGCGTCCGCCGTAGCGGCGGAGAGAGTCTGCCCCGAGCCGCGCGCCGCGTATACGCGGAAGGTAATCAGATCGCCCTTTTTCACATTCGGGAAGTTAACCTCGCCGTACAGCCGCGACGCCACGCTCGCATCCGGGTCAAACGTATCCGGCATGGTCACGTTCGGGCGGTTCACATAATATTGCACGCCAACAGTTTGGGCGTTGTCGGCGGTAAAGGTCACGTAGCTGTTCTGGTGGATCACCACATTGCTGATCTCGGGCAGTGCGTCCGGGTTGGCGGGGTCCCCGGTGAGGATATCCGCGTAGGTATTGTCCTGTGAAAGCACCACCACCGAAGCATTGCTTACCTTGCGTCTGCCCCACAGGGTCACATGGCCGTCCGCAGCCGTAGTGGTGCGGAACGGCTCGCCGGTGCCAATGCGCAGCGTGATGGCTTTGCCGCTGAGCGACCCGGCGCCGCCGTCCGTTACGTTGATAACCGTAGGCACAAGCGCGCTTCCGCCTAGCGAGGAGCCGGATTTCAGCGACACGTTGGTGCTGGCGTTCACCGTGGTGGACGAGCCTTTCCCGGCTGAAATGCCGCCGGTCAGGAGCGCGCCCCTGCCGCTCAGCGCCAGACTGGAGCTTTCGCCAAGCGCGACCGCGCCCAGCGAGTTGCTCCCCACCAGCGAGAGGTTCACCTTCGCCCCCGAGCCAACGCTCATTTTACCTGAGGTGTGAACCGAGCGGAATATCAAGTCCGCGGTTACCCCGTCCTTAATGACGATGCCCCCGGTCGCGCCGCTTTCCGAGAGGATCACGTAGCTGCCGCTGGAGCCAATGTTCAGGTTGGCCGCGCCCACCGTGAGCGTGGTCGTGCCCGCCGGAACCTGCGTGGCTTCCAGTGTGGCGCCGTTCAGCTCCAAGTGATACATCATGCCCGAAGAAGGGGCGGGCAAGGGGGTAAACAATGCGGTCGGGCTTGATGGGCTGTATGCGACGGCATACTTTTGGTTGTTAAAGGTCAGCCCATCCACACCGCTCAAATCCACAGGAGAAACCAGGCTTTGCCAGCCGGCAAAACAGCTGCCCGTGGATGTGCCAAAGCGCAGGCGCACCGTGTTTGCGCAGTTCAGGGTGTTGACGGCCAGTGTGGTCACATCCAGCGTGCCCGAGCCGGAAAGGTTGATCGCGGCGCCGGCGGTGATGCTTTTCAGCTTGCACTGGCCGTTGATAAACAGTCTGGCGGCGCTTCCGGCCTCCACATTGGCCGCCGCGGAAAAATCTACGGCATGGAAAACCAGGCTGACGCCGCTTTGGTTTACTTTCAGGCGGTGCTCCAGCACCGTGCCGGAGCCGGGAAGGATGGCATAGCTTTGCCCCGCGGCGGCGTCCAGATCCGCCGCGCTATCCATATAATACACCTGCGGCCCGCTTGGCTCATCCGGCGCGGATTGCACCACCAGCACGCCGCCCGTTACGGAGCTGCGGTAGGTGTTGCCCGCGTCCGGCGCGGGCAGCCACAGGTGCGCCACGCCGGCGCTGTCCGGCGTGCTGAAGGGGAAGGCTTTGCTATCCACCATCGCTGCCGTTGCGCCGGTAGCGTTAAAAGAATAACAGTTTCTGCCGTTCTGGCTCACAGTGCCGGCCGGCAGGGCAATGCTGCCGCCGGCCATGGTCAGGCGTCCCTTGCCGGGGTCGTCAATCGCGTTTACGATCAGGCTGCCCGTCGCGTTCATCAGGATGCTGCCGGTGCCTGTGTGCATTTTGGCAACCCGATTTTTCCCCACAAATGCAAGCTGCACCGAGGCTCCGTTGTTCACCGTCAGTTTGCGGATGGACGCGCCCTTCAGCTCGACCGCCACCGCCAGATTGGCGTTGATAACCACATCCGACGAGCCTGTGCCTCCGGTTAGCACATACGTGCCGCTGCGGTACATCGTGGTCACCCCATCCGTAAGCGCGATGGTCGTGGCCTCGGTGGAGGTAAACAGCGCCATGGTCGCGGTCATGGAAAGCTTCGCGCCCAGCCCGTGGGCGATCATCCACTCGCCCAGAGGGCACAGCGCCACCAGATTGCCGTTTGCGTCCACGGTGATGTGCGGGCAGTTGGGAATTTTACATACGGGCGCCTGATCGGTCGCCGCGGGGGTCGCCGTAGGCGTGGCCGAGGGGGTGGCGGTCGGCGTGGCTGTTGCTTCTGTTGGCAGCGCGGTGGTCGCGCCGGGCGTTGCCTCGGTCTGCAAAGGGGTTTCGGTTGGGGTTTCGCCCGTGTCGGTAGGCGCGGTGGCCGTTTCCGTAGGGCTGTCCCCTGTGACCGTTGGCGATTCGCTGATTTCCGGGGAGGGGGTATCCACAGCCGCGGGCGGTTCGGTCGGCTCCGAGGGGGCTTCTGTTGGCGCCGCCGTCTCGGGGGTGACTTCCTTGGGCGTGGCGGTTGGCGCGGCAGTCGGCGTAGCGGTTGGCGTAGCGGTCGCCTCGGTTTTTTCAACCGACGGCGCGTCGCTTTTTTCAACGGTCGCCAGCGTTACTTCCGCCTTGGGCGTTTCCGTTTGCACGGTTTGCTCCGTAACCGCGACCGGCTCCGTGACCGGCTGCGCGGCAGGCGCGGTTTCCCCCATCGCAAACGCCGGTTGCGCGCACAGCAGGGCGCACACAAGCAAGGTAAACAACCGACGAATCCATCCGTTACGCAACTGGCTCATGGTTTTGCACTCCTCAGTTTCTACATTGTCCGGGGCCTGCGCGGTTTGCCGCCCTCTGGCGGGCAACCCGCGCCCGCAGGTTCTCAGCGGGCTTTGGGGCGGCGGCTCAAGCGCGTAAAAACCCGCCTTTTGCCGCAACAGCCAGCCAGGCGCGCCCGGTTGGCGCGCGTCCCGGTCGGTTTGCCCGGCAGGTCAGTCCCGGTCTGTTTGATGTTCCGAAGAAACAACGTTGCTCGGTTCGGATTTCTTCACCTGCAAATCCAAATTTTCACTTTTTGAGGCCAGCTCACGCAGAAGCGGAATCCGCCGGAGCGCCAGCACAAAGGGCACGCCCAGCCCGTAGGCAATCACCGCTTCCCCAAGCCCCACGCTGCCAATGGTGGGCCACAGCAGCGCGTCCGCCAGGGTAAAGTGCAGCACAAGGCCAATGATCACGGCGTTGCAAACCACCGGGGCCGCGGCCGCCAGCCACACGTTTTTACGCAGGCGGCGCGTAAGCGCGGCTGCCAGAAGCGTTGCCAGCGTGCCGAAAATCACGTCCCAGGGGGTGGCGCTGCCCAGCAGATTGGCCAGCAGGCACCCAAGCGTAAGCCCCGGAATCGCCTGCGGAAAAAGCACCGGCAACAGGGTGAAGGCTTCGGAAACCCGGAATTGCACCGGCCCGTAGCTGATGGCGGCAAAAAGCAGCGTCAGCGCCGCGTACAGGGCGGCGATCGCCGCTGCGATGGTAAGATCCCTCAGAGAAAACGAAGGTTTTTTCATGGTATATCCTCCAAACATGCGCCCTTTGCGGGGCGATTTATTTTTGGTTCCGGCGCAAGGGATGGAGCCGGCATGAGAACCGGCCATGCGTCCGGAACATCCAAAACCGCGCCGGATGCCTTGCGGGCAGCCGGGCGGACGATGGCGGTATGGAAACTACCCCTCTGGGTTCTGGGTTTGGTAAGTTTGCATGAACAGGAGCCTCTCAGCAACTTTCGGGGTTAAGAGGGCCATGCGGGTTGCCCATCGGGCGCAGGGCTGCGCTCAGGAAGCCTATTCTGCCAAGCGCAGGACGGCGCACCTGGAAGTCCCGGCCTGTCGGGGGCGGAGTGACGCGTAGATAAGACAGACTGTAGAGCGCAGGGCGGCGTGCAGGTAAGCCCCATTTGTCGGGCTTGGAGCGTGCGCAGGTAGGCCATGTTTGTCGAGCACGGGCCGCTCGCAGGCAAACCCCAGCCGTCGGGCACGAGCCGCGCGAAGGCAGGTCTGGCTATCGGGCGCAGGCAAGTCCATCTGTTGGTTGCAGCGCGGCGCGACCCGTTTTCCGTGCCAAAGCGCATGAAAGCCACGCCCTGCCGTCCCGGCGGAGTCTTATTGCCCGCCCGCCACCCAGCGCGTCCACTCGGCCTCGTTAACGCCGATGGTTACGGCGTTGCCGTTGCGCACAATCGGGCTGACGAGCGCCAGCGGATCGTTCAAAAGCTCGCTCAGGATCAGGCTTTCGGAGCTCATATGCGCCACAGGCCGCTCCAGCGCCTTCATGCCCGCGCGGTCCACCAGCGCGGCGGCGTTCCCGGCCGCTTTCGCAAACAGCGCCAATTCCTTGGCGCCAAGCTTATGCTTGTGCAGGTCCACCGTCTGGCAGGGAATACGCCTTTCCTTAAAAAAGCGTTCCGCCTTGAGAACATCCGGGTTCTTTTTGCCCACATAAATCTGGATGTTCATACAGCCGCCCCCTTCGAAGGCGCGTCCGCATCCGGCCTTGTGAACGTGGCGCGGATGTCCTCCCCGATAAACTTGACAATCCGGCATTTGCTTTCGTCCATCAGGCGGGAGGCAACGCGCTCGGTATAGCGCGTTTTCAGCTCCGACAAGCTCAGGTTGGTGCTGAGCACGGTATGGCGGCCCGCGTTCTGCCGTTCGTTCAGGAGGTTGAAAAACTGGGTCACAGTGATGTTTTCCATCAGCGGCTCGGTGCCAAGATCGTCAATCAGCAAAAGCGGCGCTTCCATCCATAGCTGCACCGATTCGCCGTTATTCTCAAAATAGGCTTTGCGCATCCGTTCAAAAAGCCGGTAGGCGCTCACATACTGCACGCCGTAGCCCCGTTCGGTGATCCGGTGGGCTATGGCCTGCATCAGGTAGGTTTTGCCCAACCCGCTTCTGCCGGTCAGCAGCAGATCGCGCACATCCGTTTCGGGGTATTGATCCGCATACCGCTCGCATACGCCGCGGTTCAGGCGCATCTGCACGCGCTGGCTCAGCCTGCCCACCACCGGTTCGTCGCTGAAACAGTCCTCCCGGAAGGCCTCGAAGGTCTGCGTGGGTTTTAAGCCCAGTTCCACCAGCATTCGCCGGTTTAACTCGCTTTCAAAGCATTCGCACATCCGCCGGGTTGGGTTGTACAGGTGTCCCTCGTCCTTACAAACGGGGCAGGTGTAAACCGGGGCCAGCGCCTCCGCCGTCAGCCCTCCGGCGGTAAGCGTTTGGGCAATTTGCCGGTTCAAATCGTTCAGCGTGCGCGGCAGGGCGGCGTTGGCTTCCGGGTTTTTGGTTGCCGGGTACAGCGCGCTTCTGAGCCCGTTCATCAGCGCGGCGCGGCGCGCGTCCAACAGTTGGCGAAGGCCTTCGCACTGCTCGCAGGCGGCGTTGACGCGCTGGTCGTACACGCTCAGGTTATCTTCCCGCCGGACGGCGTATTCCTGCTCCAATTGGCGTATCAGCTGTTCACGTGTCATAGCGCAGGGCCTCCTCGATTTCCTTCGCGGTCAGTCCGTCCACTTTTTCGGGGTCATAGTCCCGCTGACCGTAGCGTTGCTCAATCACCGTCTTGGGGGGCTTCTCCATAACCTTGGGCTGATAGGCTTCGCGGTGCTTTTCGTGATCCGCCTCAGCCTGCGCGGCGGTTGTTACGCCATTGGCGCGGTAATTATCAAGCACCTTATCCATAAAAGCCATCGGCGCGTTTTTCCCGGCCGAGTATTCGGCTGCCTTGTTGAGCACATCGTCGGCAATCGCCCATTCTCCGCGCCACTTTGCCAGCAGCTCGCGGTCCCTTGGCGTGGGAAGGCTTCCCCATCCAAGGAGGGTAAACAGCTCCCGCAGGCGGTCGTTCTGCTCCTTCACCTGCGCAAGGTAACGGTTCACATCGTTCACGTCGGTCAAGCCCTTGGCGCTCCACGCGTCCACCAGTTCCGCCAGCTTATCCAGCGACTGGGTTTTTTTCTTGCGGCTGATTTCCCTCGCCGCCAGCACAATCGTTTCATGCGGCAGCTTTTCCCGCATGGCGCGGTACACCTCGCGCACGGTGTCCTGATTGGCGTTTGCGCTTAGCCCCGCCGCGCGAAGCACCTCGCGCACCTGCTCCGCCTCGCTCTTTTCCCGGGTGAGCTGCTTTTCCAGCTGCTCGGGCGTGGTCACCTTCCGGTTGCCGCGCTCGTGCACGCCGCGCAGGATGCTGTCCAGATACTTAAAGCTGGGGTCGCCGCCCGTCATCTCGGCGCAGGCGGCTTCAACCGCCTTGGGCGCAAAGCCCCATTCCTTGGTCCATTTCAGGTACAGGTCGATCTCGTCCACCGTAGGGGAACGGAACTTGCTGATGCGCCGCAGCACCCGCTGCGTGCCTTCCCACGCCGCCTGGCTGCGCGCAAAAAACTGCTCCGCGTCCTCCAGGGTTACAATATGGCGCTCCGTCAGCTCCACCGCCAGCTTTTGCGCGTCCTTAAAGCTGAAATTGACGCCGCGCGTGGTGGCCAGATGCTGCACCAGCATCAGCACCACTTCGCGGGGGAGGCCCAATTGCTCCACCCATTCGTAGCACAGCTGGGTTTCGCCGCCGTACAGCTTGCGCTTGTCGCCAAAAATCGCATACAGCGCCTGCGCAAACTGCATGTAGGTTTCGTCGGCGGGGGCCGTCTGGCGGCCCATCATCGCCTGCTGCACGCTCAGGTACAAGAAGCGCGGCGGCTGATCCTGTGTGCGCGTGACAATCCGGCAACGCTCCCAATATTGGAAAGCGGCGAGCACATCGTTTTCCTCCATGCCCAGTTCCTTAGCCAGCGCCGTCGCGGTAAGGCCCTCCGCCGCCTGCGGAAAATGCGCGTACAAAAGCCCGTACAGGTACACCTTCACATACCCTTCCGGCGCGGAGGGCATGTATTCACAGATAAACGCGTTGGGCAGCGCCACGGCGTCCCAGAGCACGCCGGCTTTATCCGCATCAAAAAGCGCCATCGGTTCGCCTCCCCGCGCAATAAAAATCAGGCATCGCAGGCGGCTCAACCGGCCGCCATCCGCAACACTCAGTATAGCACAGGGTTCGCCGACGGGCAAGCCGCCCTTGCCCTCCGGCCGGGTTTGCGGTATACTGAACCCCAGAAAGGCAACCATCCGTTCGC
>DAOPZY010000070.1:0-11483 GCA_035353615.1 Candidatus Limiplasma sp. | reverse complement strand
TGATGTGGCAGGGGGGCGGCAATTCAACTTGCAATTCACAATCGGGAAAAACAGGCATCATAAATTTGCGTATGTACAGTTTTTGTGTTATAATAAAACTTCCGTGCGATTCCCGCAGGGTGAACCCAGCGAACGGCATCGGAGGAGCGGAGCGGACCATCGCCGCCGCCTCGGCTCGCTGGCGTTTTTACAGTAACCTGACCGCGATTGAAGCGGTAGGCGTGGGCAAAGGCAGGGGATACCAGCCGCCCGCGAATCATTCCATACCCGATGCGTGGAATGCGAACATGGAAAGGATGAACCCATGAATTTTAACGAACTGCCGCTGATCGCGCCCATTTTGAAAGCGACGCGGGAAGCAGGCTACGAGGAGCCTACCCCCATCCAGCGCGAAACGATTCCGTTGGTTTTGGAGGGTCGGGATGTGCTGGGTTGCGCGCAAACGGGCACCGGTAAAACCGCCGCCTTCGCGCTGCCCATTTTACAGAAACTTTACACCGAAAAAGCGGAGGCAGGCCGCCTGCCTCGCGCGCTGATCCTGACGCCTACGCGGGAGCTGGCGATTCAGATTCAGGAAAACTTTATGCTGTATGGCAAACACCTTCCGCTGAAAAGCTGCGTGGTGTTCGGCGGCGTAAGCCAGGTTGGGCAAGTCGAACAGCTCCGGCGCGGCGTACAAATCCTGATTGCTACCCCCGGTCGGTTGAACGACCTGATTGGTCAGGGTTATATCCACTTGGAGCAGGTTTCCGTTTTTGTGCTGGACGAAGCCGACCGTATGCTGGACATGGGCTTCATTTTGGACGTGAAGCGCGTGATCGCCCAACTGCCCGCCAAACGGCAAACGCTTTTCTTTTCCGCAACCATGCCGGACGAGGTGGAAAAACTGGCCATGAGCATCCTGAACGATCCGGCCAGCGTGAAAGTGGACCCCGTGAGCAGCACGGTGGATGCGATCCGGCAAACCATGTATATGGTGGATAAAGTGAACAAAAAGTACCTGCTGGCTGACCTGCTTAAAAAGCCGGAGGTGGAAAACGCGCTGGTGTTTACCCGCACCAAGCATGGCGCGGACCGTGTGGTGCGGGAGCTGAACGGGATGGGCGTGCGCGCCATGGCGATTCACGGGGACAAAAGCCAAAACGCCCGGCAAATGGCCATGGGGCAGTTCAAAAACGGCGAACTGAAGGTGCTGATCGCCACGGATATCGCGGCGCGCGGCATCGACGTGGTCGGCCTGTCGCACGTGATTAACTATGACTTGCCCAATGAGCCGGAGGCTTACGTGCACCGCATTGGCCGTACGGGTCGCGCCGGGTTGGGCGGCGACGCGATCAGCTTTTGCTGCATTGATGAAATGAAATGCCTGTACGCTATTGAAAAGCTGATTGGGCGCAAAATTCCACGGGCGGAAAGCGCCTGGCCCATGCAGGTGTTTACCGAAACCGTGAAGGAGCCGCGCCCACAGCGCCCGGAACGCGTGGCGCGGGTCAATGTGCGCGGAGAATCGGTTGCGGATAAAAGACAGGATGGATTCCGCCGCCGGGAGGCAGTCGCTGGAAACCGCCGAACGGAGAGCGCGCCAGAAAACCGCTCTGCGCAACCGCGGCGCGACAGTCGGCCGGTCAGTCCGGCGGGCGTGGGGGAACCTCGCCGTTCGGGCTTTGGCAACCAGAGCGCAGCGCCGCGAACTGTTCACGGAACCGAAGGCAATCGGGCGCCGCACAGGGAACCCAGCGGCGCGCCCCGCGGGGAAAATCGCCCTGTCCGAGCGGAAAGCCGCCCGATGCACGCCGAGTTTTCCCAGCCCAAGCGTGAAACCGCGCAACCGCAACGCCGGGTTCGGAAATTTGAATCAAGATAAACCAACAGGGAGCACCCGCGAAAGCGGCGTGCTCCCTTTAACATGTCCTCAAAAGCGGGTTAGGTTATGAAATCTCTGATCGGATTCCAAAACTGCAACCCGTCGGGGCTTGGGGCGGAACCCCAAAGCCTGATACCGCAGTATCCAAAATTAAAACGAACGAACAGATCGGAGAGCGATGAGGCGAGCGGGCAGGACGCCATTGCGCCACATCTGGGATGGGGTGCAGAAAGTGCCCGCGAAAGCGGCGTGCTCCCTTTTGAGTGTCCAAATCCCCCTGCCGCCGTGAAACCGGCGTATGGGTAAAGCCCTCACAGCGCGTACTAACGTTGCCCCTTGCCTGCCGAAGGCTTTGCGGCACCCGAGGCGCGGGTGCGCGACGCAGGGTGAAAGCGAAGCCGGTCGGGTATTAAAGCCCTTTACGGCGGTAGAGATACACTTGCCGGTACCAGAAGTCCGCCGGCGCGTCAGCGGTAGCCACCAGTTCGTAACGATCCGTAATGCTCTCCGGCTGTTTGCCGCGGGTCACCACATAATCCGTAACCCCATCGGCAATATAGCGAGCCTGCTCGTCGAGCATATCCTGAAGGTGCACGTTGGTCTGGTGAAAATACTTGACGCTGGGGGCAATGTTGCAGGCGGTGTAGAAGCCCGCGTCCATAAACCCGTAGTTGAGCAGCGTCGCGTGCGGCGTGCGATTGACGATGGCCGCAAACTGGTACTGCATGGTTTGATCCCGCGGCTTGAGCATGTCTTTGGCGTTTGGGCTGGCGGCCACGCAGAGGGCCGGCGTGCCAAGCGCGATCAGCACGCACAGCACGCGGGCGAGCGCTTTTTTGCACATGAGCGCGCGCCCCAGCCAAAGGCAAAACGGAAGCGCGCCCACCGCCGCAAACGCGGCGAGCACTAGCCCGTAGTATACATAGCTTTTACCGCCGATGAACACACCCAGCGCGGCAACCCCCATAAGCGCCCACAGGAATAATTTTTCAGCGGTTGAAATAGGAACGGTAGACTGGGGAGCGTCGCGCCCGCCGGCCGATAACGCATCGGGGGTTTCGCCTGACGCGCGCCCCGTGCGGGCTGATGGCTTTCGCCCGGCGCGCAGGGTAATCCAGACAAAACCAATCGTCATGGGCGCCGTATAGGCCCAGTTTGTGGAAAACCAGTCCCATGCGGAGCGGACAGTTGCCTTCAGGCGCCCTATCAGCCCCAGCGACGGCGCATCCTGATAAAGGAAAATGTTATCGTACAGGTAGGTTTTCAGCCAGGGCAGAATGGCGCCGTTGACCCCGAAATAAATGAGCCAGGGAATGGTGGAAACCGCTATGCCCAGCGCTAACCAGCCCAGAACGCTAAGCGCATGCTTCCATTCCCGCCGGAGCAGGTGCCACAGCATCAGCCCCAGAACCCATGGAATATAAAAACCGAGCATGGTAAACTTTACCCACAGCACGCAGCCGCAAAGCAGCCCGTTGACCGTGAGGCTTCGCGCGTCCATTCGGCGCGGCGCGCTTTGCCGGAGCCACCGGAGCAGCGAATACAGCGACCACGCTAGCATCGGCAGGCACAATTCCTCCGCGCTGTCCCCCATTTGAAAGCTGACAGATGTATACACCAGCGCCGCGAGGATCGGCAATGCCGGCAACGCGGCCTTATGCGCGCCGTAGAGCGCAAGCGTGCGGTAGCAGGTCAGCAAAAACAGCCCGCCGGCCAGCGTTTCCAAAAAATACACCCCTAAAAAACTCCCGCTGTCAATGAGGCAGCATAGCGCGTGCAGGGCGTACAGCAAAGGCCCTTTATGCTCGTAAAGGTCGCGGTACATCACCCGACCGTTCAGCATTCCCTTGCCGCAGGACAGGTAGGCATTGGCGTCCGTCCAATCGTTGATGGGGTAAAGCGGCGACGATTTGGAGCAAAGGAGGAGGCATACCGCCGCCACCAACAGGCAGTACAGAAACAAAAGCCAGTCTTTTTGCGCTTTTTTCATGCGGGCGCTCCTTTACGGGGCGGCAATGCGCGGTCAACCTCTGCGCGTGCCGGATTCCGAACCTACGGTACGGACGTTTCCGCCCTAGGATAGCACAAGCCGCGCCAATGGGCAAGCCTTTCGCCGCTTGGAATCGGAAAGGGCAAAAGTTCGGAAGCCTCTGCGCCGCGGTTCTTTGTTTATGTACGGTCCAGGCGGCTCGGTTATGCCCGGACGGTGGCGTCAGTGGCGCGCTCAACCACGCAGTTTTGGAAATCAAAGCGGCCTAACAATGGCCGGAGGGAGGCTATGGAACCGATGCGGCCGATACGCCGCCTGCGCCCCGGCGCGCGCCGGATGCTGTATCCAATCGCGGTTTTGCTTGACAAGCTGTGCAGGCCTGCATATAATGCAACTAACGCAAGGATGGGAAGAAGTACCCGGGGCAAGGGCCTACAGAGAGCCTTCGGATGGTGCGAGAAGGCGGCCGAACGCCGGTGAATACCTCCCGGAGCGAGGTTCCGAAAGGGGAAAACCCGGTAGGCAACCAACGGTGCGCCGGTTACAGCGCAGGAGAGTGTACCCGCACCCTCGCTGAGGGCTTGGCCGCAAGGCTGAGCTGAATGGAAGTGGCATCGCGTTTCATCGCCTTCCTCCGTACTGGAGGCGGGCGTTTTTTCTTAGAATGGCACAGGGTTAAAGGAGGGCTTATCCATGCTACCGAGTGGCGTCACATTTGCCGAACGTTTCAACGGCATCAGCGGCAGCGCGATCCGCGCGATTTTCAAGGTGCTCAACCGCCCCAACATGATTAGCTTTGCGGGTGGCAACCCCAGCAATGACGCGTTGCCCAACGAAGTGTGCGCGGAGCTTGCCAGGGAGGTGCTGCTGGCCGACGGCAAACGCATCCTGCAATATGGCGCGACGGAAGGGTATCCGCCTTTTCTGGATAGCCTGCTTACGTATATGCAGGAGAATTATCGCTTCCCGGTTACCAAAGAAAACATACTGCCGCTTTCCGGCAGCACGCAAGGCATTGATCTGCTGTGCAAGGCGCTGACCAACCCAGGCGATACCATTTTGGTGGAAAGCCCCACATTTCTGGGCAACATGCAAACCCTGCGGATTTACCAGCAACGGCTGGTGCCCGTGGAAAGCGACGATCAGGGCGTGATCCTTGCCAAACTGGAGGAAGCCGTGAAGCGCGAGCATCCCAAGATGCTCTATATTATCCCCACGTTCCAGAATCCCACGGGGCGCACGCTGGCGGCGGATCGCCGCGAGCCTATCGCCCGCATGGCGGAGAAATACGGTTTTCTGGTGGTGGAGGATGATCCTTACCGCGATTTGCGCTACACCGGCGCATCGCTACCCCCCATCAAGGAATATGACCGGAGCGAGCACGTGCTGTACATGGGCAGCTTTTCCAAGATCATCAGCCCGGGTATGCGCGTCGGCTTCATGGCGGGCAACGCCGATATCATCGCAAAATGCGGCATTGGCAAGCAGGGCAGCGACCTGCATACCGCCAACCTGACCCAGGCAATTGTGGACCAGTACCTGCGCAAAGGGCTGCTCAGGCCCCACATCGCGGAGATTTTGCCCGCCTACCGCGACAAGCTGAACGCGATGCTGGACGAGCTGGCCACCTTCCCGGCGGGAACCCGCTACACGCGCCCGGAAGGCGGACTGTTCATCTTTGTGACGATGCCCGAAGGCTTTGACGCGGGCGAAATGTTCAAAACCGCCGTGGAAAAGGGCGTGGCGTATGTGCCGGGCACCAGCTTTTTCCCGGACGGCGGGCATGAAAACACCCTACGCCTGAATTTTTCCAACAGCACCCTGCCCCAGATTCATGAAGGAATGGCGATCCTGCGCGAGCTTTTCGCCGAAAAACTGAAATAAAGGAGCCTACTCATGCACATTTTGGATGAACTGAAGGAGCGCGGCTTTATCGCGCAGGTAACCTTTGAGGACGATCTTTACAAGGCGATGGAAAAAGGGCCGATGACCTTCTACCTGGGCGTAGACCCCACGGCGGACAGCCTGCATGTGGGGCACTTTATCCCCATCCTGATGTCCGCGCACCTGCAACGGGCCGGGCACAGACCGATTATCCTGTGCGGAGGCGGCACCGCGATGGTGGGCGACCCCAGCGGCAAAACCGACCTGCGTAAAATGATGTCGCAGGAAACCATTGCGCAAAACGTGCTTGCCATTCAAAAACAGCTGAGCCGGTTTCTCGAGTTCGGCGAGGGCAAGGCGATCATGGTGAACAACGCGGATTGGCTGCTGAAGCTGAACTACGTGGACTTTTTGCGGGATATCGGCTCGCTGTTCAGCGTGAACCACATGCTGGCCGCGGAGTGCTATAAAAAGCGGCTGGAAGTGGGGCTGACGTTCCTGGAGTTCAACTACATGCTGATGCAGAGCTACGATTTCCTGCAACTGTTTCAGACGCACGGTTGCCGCTTGCAAATCGGCGGGGACGATCAGTGGAGCAACATCCTCTCCGGCGCGGACCTGATCCGCCGCAAGGAAAAGGAGGACGCTTTCGCCCTCACCTGCAAGCTGATTATGACCGCCGACGGCAAAAAAATGGGGAAAACGGAAAAAGGCGCGCTGTGGCTGGATCCCGCCCGCACCAGCCCCTACGAGTTTTACCAGTACTGGCGCAACGTGCAGGATTCGGATGTGGAGCGCTTCCTTGGGCTGCTGACATTCCTGCCCATGGACGAGGTTCGCCGGCTGGGCGCGCTCAAGGATAGCGCCATCAACGAGGCCAAGCGCGTGCTGGCGTACGAGATTACCAAGATGATCCATGGCGAAACGGAAGCCCTGAAAGCGCAGGATGCCGCTCAGGTGCTGTTTGGCGCGGGCGGCGCGATCGAGAACGTGCCGACCTACATGGTCACCGTTGCCAACCTCCTGGAGGATAACCGCCTCACCAGCCTATTGGCGCTGTGCGGCCTGTGCGCCAGCCGGGGCGAGGCGCGCAAGATGGTGCAATCCGGCGCGGTGCTGGTGGGAGAGGAAAAAATCACGGATATCGAATACCGCGTGGACGCGGTGAGCATCGGTTCCGAGGGTCTGATGCTTCGCAAGGGAAAAAAGAACTATTGCCGGCTGATCCTTCAGTAAACATCAGCGGCTGACCGGCGAACCGGGGCGCGGTCAATAGTCCGCTTCGATCGTATCAGCCTGCCGAAGAATCGACGCCCCTTGCCCGGGTTTCAGGCAAGGGGCGCTTTTCATCGCGTGCTGCTGATGGGATAACCGTATTGTGCCGGTTGGCGCGGTATTGACATCGGCTACAGGGCGGAGTATCCTCAAGGCAAATGTTTGCCCAAAGGAGTTACATTCCATGCGAATCGATCATATCGCCATGTATGTGCATGATCTGGAAGCGGCGAGAGCTTTCTTTATCCATTATTTTGGAGCGGTATCCAACGAGGGATATCACAACCGGAAAACCGGCCTTCGCACTTACTTTTTATGCTTTGAGGATGGCGCGCGGCTGGAGCTGATGACCCGGCCCCGCATGGTGGAGCGGGGGGACGAACCGGTGCAGACCGGGTACATCCACCTTGCGTTTAACCTTGGAAGCCGTGATGCTGTGGACGCGCTGACGGCACGACTGGCCGGCGACGGCTTTGAGGTGCTGAGCGACCCCCGCGTGACCGGAGACGGGTATTACGAAAGCTGTGTGCTGGGGCCGGAAGCCTGCCAACTGGAACTGACTGTGTAGGGTAACCGCGCGCGGTTTTCGCCGGACAGTTTTCCATAGCGCAAAGCCGCAGGATGGCGAGAATGCTGAACCGACGCAACGCCCGCCAGCCTATGCGCGAACCGTTCGGACGAAGCGACCGGCCTGATTTATAAATGCGAGTCGTATGGACCCATGAACGCTAACACACCTGAACGGAGGGGCTGCCGATGAACCAACCCGCAACCGCAACCAAGCGATTTGCCTATTTGGATTTTTTGCGGATTCTGGCCGCGTTTCTGGTGATTGTGAACCATACCAATAGCCTGGTTTTTGAAAAAACCGCGCCCAGCGACCCCGTGTGGTGGCTGTCGGTTGCGTGGTATTACCTGAGCAAAATTGCCGTGCCCCTGTTTGTGATGGTGTCCGGCGCCTGCCTGCTGCCCCGGCAGGAAACCTACCGGAAAACGTGGGGGCGTTTTTTGCGGGTGCTGCTGGTGTTGGTGATTTTCTCCTATGCGTATTATTTGGTAGGGGTTTGGGAAACCTACTGGACGTGGGCGCGCGCTTTCGATTATCAGACGTTTTTCGCCTCCATGTGGGCGGGGCCGGTGACAGATTCGTTCTGGTATCTGTATTTTTACTTGGGCATGATGGTGATGCTCCCGATATTGCAGCGGATGGCTGCCGCCATGCAAAAACGGGATGTGCAATATCTGATGGGGGTATCCTTTTTTGTGTATGCGGGTTGGCCACTGGTGACGCATTACCTGCCGGGTCTTGCGTTCCCCCCATATTTTGATGTGCCGGTGTTCGCGGTGTTTATCGGGTTGTTTTTCGCGGGGCATTATGTGCACGCCTACGCGGCGCGTCCCGGCAAAATGCTGAACTTGTTGATTGCGCTGGCGATGGTCGCCGCGTCGGTGTGGCTGACGTATCTGGAATTTGGGCATGTGGCGCAGGGCGCGAAATACTGGTTCATGGACGAGCGTACCGAACCTTCGCTGCCGGTGATCGTTTGTGCGATTGCGGTTATGGCGCTTGCCCGGAGCGCGTTTGAGGCCGGCGAGGCGCGGCTTGGGGCTACGCGGGCGAATCGTTGGGCAGTTGTGGGCGGTTGCGCGTTCGGAATTTATTTGCTGCAGGATTTGGTGATTGCGGAAACCCGCTACCGTTTCTTTGTGCCCGTGAGCGGCGTTATCAATCCGTTTTTAGCCGCGCTGATTTGGGAAATCGGGGTGTTCCTGATTGCTTTTGGGATTGCGTGGGTGCTAAAGCACATTCCACTATTGCGAAAGTTACTATAAGCAAGTCGCGTCCATTCCCGTTGACAAAGGTTTGGACTTTGCAAAAGTCCCCGCCGCAGCGCAACCGTAACAAGGGCGAAGCCCTTGTTACGCACAGGAGTGCAACCCCTGCCGGAGTTTGGGTGGAGCCAAGCCTGATACCGCAGCATGCAAAGCCAAGCGAGAGAAAAGCCCGCAGGGTTATGAGGCGAACGGAACGGCGGATTGCCAAGTTTTGCACATCAAAAAACCCCCGCAGAGCGGGAGTTCAGGTTACCGAAAACTGAATTGAAAGAATAAGCTACGTCACACAGCGCTTTTGCACGGGTGATGCTTACATTGAAAGAGTTCCACAGAAGGCCTCCGGCGGGCAGGGGTGTTGCCCCTGCACCCCACAAGATCTTTGCCCTTGATCCATTTTCGCTGCGGCGGGGTTTTTCCAGCTGTCTGTACTCCCGTAGCGCGGAGTTTAACTACACGGAAGATTATTCAAGGCGTTGAATCCACTCCACAGTTTTCTGATAAACCTCGCAAACATGGGCAAAACTGAGAGATGAATCCGGGTTGCCGGGCGCGCGCAGCACGGTCATCATGGCTACGCACGCCTCAAAAAGCGGCGTGAGACCCAGATTGCCGCTGATACCCTTGAGGGTGTGGCAGCTGATGTTGACGGCTTCGGCATCGTTCCGCTGTACGGCGTCCGTGAGCGCGGCGAAGGTCGGCTCGCTGGGGAAGCGCTTCAAGTATTTCAGGAACAGGGCTTCGTTGCCGCCAAAACGCTGCACGGTGGCGTACACGTCCACACCGCCGGCGGTAAGCGCGTTAATCATTGAATCATCCATCCTCGTAACCTCCATTTCAGCGTATGATGGTTGCGGGTGAGCGCGATTTCCTGAAAACGTCAACCTGCAGAAGCCGCGCTACTGCCCTTCGGCGGGAGCGGTTTCCGGAGCCGGAGTCGGCGCCTCCGTTGCTTCGGGCGCGCAGGAGACGTCCTCCACCGGCGAGGCTTGGGTTTCGGTTGGCAGCGGCTGCTCCATAGTCGGCGTGGGTTCTGCCTCGGTTGGGGTTGGTTCGCTGTCGGGGGTGTTCTGCGCGTCTCCATTGTCCGGCGCGTCGCTGCCCGGCAAGGCGTCGCCGATGTCGGCGGTCGGGTCGGTCGGGTCGTTCAGGGCGGCAACCGTTTCATCCGCCGGCGTTTGCGCTTTTTGCGAAACGCTTTCCAGGTTCTGGTTCCACAGCGCCAGCTGTTGGCTTAAATCGGCGCTGTTCAGGTCATAGGAGAAATCCGCCAGCGTCGAGGAATCATAGCTTAGCGTAATCGGCAAATAAAGCAGCGCGGTGGAAAGCCCGCTTACGTCGATCGCCTCGCCCAGCGCGTGCGCCGGTTGGGTGATGGAGGAAGCGTCGTCGGTCGTGATGCCGCCGACATCGCCAAACAGATAAACCGCGCTGGACTGCACCTCCACATTGGCGGACGCGTTAAAATCCGCAAACACGGTTAGCCAATCCCCGCTGATGGCCACCGTGGCTTGCCCGATCAGGTACAGGTTGCTCGCGCAAAGCGGCACGGTAAGCGTGCCCTCGCCGCGCAGCGCGTCCAAATCCAGCATGGTGCCCATGACCCAGCTGTTGGTAATGGATGGGTTGAAATCCTTGAGCCTTACGCCGTAGGTGCAGGCGCGGTTGCCGGACAGCCGAGGCTGCAGGTGCATAAAGGGCATGGCATACGTCCAGTCCTCAATGTTCAGCGTAATCAGGTAGGGGATCACGTTGTTGTCCACATAGGGCAGGTAAATATCGCCGCTGTCAAATGTGCCGCTGATATAGCCGTAATTTTTATCAAATACGATGGTGCTGGTTTCGGCTTGGGTTACCGTAAGGCGAACCTGCGCCGCCAGCTCGTTGCTGCTGCTGATGTACTTGCGCACGCGAATGCCCTGGGTTTGCGCGGAAAGGTGGTCGGCAACATAATCGTTGCTGTTCAGGCTGTTCATGTCCAGCGAATCGACGTCGATCACAAAGCAATCCTCCGCCAGCGCCGCCATTGGCAGCAGAAGGGCACAGATCAGCAGGCAGAGAAAACCGCGAAGCGAGTGGATCATTCTACAAAACTCCCTTGGCCGAACGATAGGGTTCCATCAACTTAACGATTGTGCGGGGGCGATTTATCCTACATTTGCACGGATGTTTTGGTACCTTTCCGTACATGGGGTTAAAAGCGTAACATTTTCGTAATATAGTCTTTACTTTTTGTTCACGGTTTGCTATACTGTTGCCACCCCGGTGGACTCGCTCTATGCACAAGGAGGTACGCCCATGAACTTGAAAACCAGACCCATCGCAAGAAGAGTAACGGCCCTTGCGCTGGCGTTGTCGATGCTGCTTGCGTCCGACGCTTTGGCGCTGACGCAGTATAGCACGCTGGAATTTGGGTCGCGGGGTTCCATTGTGCTCAAGCTTCAAAAAGCGTTGCTGGCCCTCGGCTTTGACCCAAGCGGCACGGATGGAAAATTCGGCCGAGGCACCGAAACGGCCGTCATTCAGTACCAAACCAGCAAAGGGCTGACGGCGGACGGCAAGGCGGGCACCACGACGCTCAACGCGCTGTTTACGGACGCGGAGAGCGCCCAAAGCACGGACACCGCTACGACCGCC
>DAOPZY010000069.1:0-11554 GCA_035353615.1 Candidatus Limiplasma sp. | reverse complement strand
GTTGGGAGGCTTCTTGGCAATGTCCGTTTTTCCTGGGGCAGTGCAGCGCAGGGGCGAAACCCCTGCCGGGGCTTGGGGTGGAACCCCAAGCACAACGCCGCAGCGTGTAACCAACAAGCGCGCGAACAGCCCGCAGGGCTATGAGGCGAGCGGCAATAGCACACTGTTAGGGATATTCGACTAGCCGTCCCCCGCCGCAGCGGAGCCGGGTCAAGGGCAAAGCCCTTGTGGGGCGCAGGGGCGAAGCCCCTGCCGGGGTTTGGGGCGGAACCCCAAATCCCCACGCTGCAGCGTAAACCCAACCAGCGAGCGAACAGCCCGCAGGGCTATGAGGCGAGAGCGGGTACAACGCACTGTTTGGGTTTGCAAACACCGCCTCCCCACCCGCCACAGCGGAACCGGGTCAAGGGCGAAGCCATTGTCAGGGTGTAGGGGTGAAACCCCTGCCGGGGTTTGGGGCGGAACCCCAAATCCCCACGCTGCAGCGTAAACCCAACCAGCGAGCGAACAGCCCGCAGGGCTATGAGGCGAGCGGGTACAACGCACTGTTTGGGTTTGCAAACACCCTGTCCCCTCCCGCCGCAGCCAAACCGGGTCAGGGCATAAGGCGAGCGGCATAGCGCTTTGCATCCTTTCTCTGATCCCCTGCCCGCGCGGGGTTCCGTTTCACAAAATCTGTCTGCGGGTGCTTGACCTTTCGGGCGATCAGGCGTACCATGAACATAAAATTTTCCGCACGCGCAAACGGGGCGGGCGCGGCCGGACGCGAGGGAGTGGTACCATGCAGGACACCTCAAACTCAACGGAAAAACAAATCAAAGCGCTGACGGCGCGCCAGCAATCCTGGCAGATGGTCAAATTTACGCTGTTTTCCATCTCCGCAGGTCTGATTCAGGCGCTGAGCTTCACGCTGTTTAACGAGGCGTTTCATTTTCCTTACTGGCTGGCGTACGGCGTCGCGCTGGTGCTGAGCGTGCTGTGGAATTTTACTTTCAACCGCCGTTACACTTTCCGCAGCGTGGAAAACATCTCCAAGGCGATGGCGTTGGTGTTTGCTTATTATCTGGTGTTTACGCCGCTTTCCATCTGGTGGGGCGACGCGCTGACCCACGCGGGCTGGAATGAATATCTGGTGCTGGCGGGCACCATGGTCATCAATTTTGTTACCGAGTATCTGTACCAGCGTTTTGTGGTGTACCGTTACACCATTGATACCAATGAACTTGCAAAAAAAGAACAGCAGACCGATGAACCCGTCGCGGAGGGCGTTACGTCTGCCGATCGGTAAAGAAACTTCGTCACCTGTGCAAATGAGCGGCGATTGCGTTCAAAAAAGGATTCTCCAAAACAGGAGAATCCTTTTTGCAGCCGGGAGAACCGGAGAAAATTCGTAGCTGCATCGATCAACCGAGTCAAGCCTGCCGGGGGTTTGGCGCGCGGCAGAGCGCGCGTTGCGTGGGTTGCACGGTTATTTCAGCAGCGCCTGCAAATCTTCCACCCGGTCAATCCGCTCCCAGGGCAGGTCCAGATCGGGGCGGCCAAAATGGCCGTAAGCCGCTACCTGCCGGTAAATGGGGCGGCGCAGCCGAAGCGTGCGGATAATTCCGGAGGGGCTTAAGTCAAACAGCTTCTGCACGGCAAGGCTGAGGGTTTCATCGTCCAGCTTGCCGGTATCAAAGGTGTTCACCTGCACACTGACCGGATGCGCCACGCCGATGGCGTAGGCAACTGCCACTTCACAGCGGGAGGCGAGGCCTGAGGCGACGATGTTTTTGGCCACATAGCGCGCGGCATAGCAGGCGGAGCGGTCCACCTTGGTGGGGTCCTTGCCGCTGAACGCGCCGCCGCCGTGGCGGGCATAGCCGCCGTAGGTATCCACAATAATCTTGCGCCCCGTAAGGCCGGTATCGCCTGCCGGGCCGCCCAGCACAAAACGTCCGGTGGGGTTGACGTAGATTTTGGTTTCCGGCGTTAACAGATCGGCGGGGATCACTTTGCGGATCACCTCGCGTTCCACCGCCTCGCGGATGGCGCTCTGGCTGATTTCCGGGTTGTGCTGCGTGGAAACCACCACCGTGTCAACCGCGACGGGTTGCCCGTCCTGATACACGACGGTCACCTGACTTTTGCCGTCCGGCCGCAGCCAGGGCAGCGTGCCGTCCTTGCGGACAGCCGTGAGCCGGCGGGTAAGCCTGTGCGCAAGGCTGATGGGCAGGGGCATCAGTTCCGGGGTTTCATCGCAGGCATAACCGAACATCATGCCCTGGTCGCCAGCGCCTAAATTGGTTTCGGTATGGGGATGACCGTCGCGCGTTTCCAGCGCGTTATCCACGCCCATGGCGATATCGGGGCTTTGGGCATGCACGGCGGTTACGACCGCGCAACTGTTGCCGTCAAAGCACAGGTCGCTGGATGTGTAGCCGATCTCCCGCACCACCTGACGGGCGATATCGTCAATCGCCACATAGGCGGTGGTGGTAATCTCGCCCATCACCTGCACAAGGCCGGTGGTCGCGCAGGTTTCACAGGCAACGCGCGCGTCCGGGTCCTCAGTGAGGATCGCGTCCAGCACGGCGTCGCTGATTTGGTCGCACAGTTTGTCAGGATGCCCTTCGGTTACGGATTCGGATGTGAAAACGGTACGCATGGGATACCTCCTTTTGTGGTCAAACAACCTGATTCGGCCATTCCACCGCCGTATTTCAGGCGTTGCAGGCGCGCGTTCGGCCGCAAAAAAACGCGCCTGCGGGCAATGCAGGCGCGAAAAGTTCGTAATCGACCTTATCAGCCAGCGCTGCCGCGCTGCGGGATTTGCCACCTTTCGTTTCCGCGAAGGTTGGCGGGTGTCATCGGGCCCGTCCCTCGACCACTCTTTATAAGGTATTCGGTTGTCGAAATTAAGAATAGCAGAAATCAGGACAATGCGCAAGGGCAAAATCAGCAAAATGGTAAAATATTCCGCGCACGGCAAAAGCCGGCTTTGGCTGAATCAGTATGTTTGGGGCGGAGCAGAGGGCTGCCGAACCTTCACGCCGAAGAGGAACCGCAAGCGCATCGCTTGGGTAGAATAACGCCAACAATCCCTGCCGGGGCTGATGCTGGCATTCACAACGTTCCACAGGTGCCAGGCTAAACAGTGCCTCGCCGTTGAGAAGTATATTCGAAAAACGCCGCCGCGGCCTATGAGCAGGCGGCGGCAGCGTTGTAAACAGAAGAGGATGTTTTGTGGATAAATAACGCCAACAATCCCTGCCTGGGCTGATGCTGGCATTCACAACATTCCACAGGTGACAGGCTAAACGGTGCCTCGCCGTTGAGAAGTATATTCGAAAAACGCCGCCGCGGCCTATGAACAGGCGGCGGCAGCGTTGTAAACAGAAGAGGATGTTTTGTGGATAACAGGCGCCTGTGGGAGCGGCGTTTTCTGCTGGCTGTGTAAAGACTTGTCAAGAACGGACAGGTACGCCTTGTGACAGCGTAGCCTTACGCCTGCGCCGCCGGTTGCGCGCCTTCTTCCCCGCTGCCCTTGGCCAGCCATGCCGCCAGCGCGAAGCCCACCGCGAAGGTGGCGATGCTCACCAGAATGGTTACCACAGAAAGCCCCGCCATATCGGTGCGCAACAGGATGGCAATGGGGGACGCGACCACCAGCCCGAGCACGCCGCAGTAGGTGTAGGTGGGCCAGCGACGGATGAGCACCTCGATCAGCTGTGCGACAAAGTAAATGCCCAGAAGAACGCCGATGCCAAACGGAATCAGAATCAGCAACTGCTGCGCCGCAAGCGCCATATTGCCGCCCAGAAGCCCGTCTTTAAAATCGTTAACGGACGCGAGCACCGGGCGGTAGTAGCCCAGCAGCATCAGCACCATGGAACCGCTGACCCCCGGGATCAGCATCGTTGCGCTGGCGATCATCCCCATCACGAGCAGGATCAGCATTTCGCCGGCGGTCACGTTCACGCGGCCGTCCACGTTGGCCGGGTTGGAGAGCGCCATCACGATAATCAGCGCGAAAAACGCGATGAAAATCAGCACAGCCAGCGAGTTGATGCGCTTGCGGTCGATCTTGTGTATCAGCGGCGCAAGCCCGCCGAGGATTAGCCCGATAAACGTTGTGCTGGTTGGCAGCGGAAAATGGGTAAAGCAGTAGGTGAGTACGCTGGCCAGGGCGAAGATGCCGATCAGCATGCCAACCAGATAGGGCCACAGCGTTTTGACGCTTTGCTTAAACTCGCTGAACAGGTGCGTGATGCAATGAATGAGCGTATCATAGATGCCCATGGATACCATCATGGTGCCGCCGCTTACGCCGGGAATAATGTTGGCGATCCCGATCACTACGCCGCGCAACACTTGATTCAACAGTTTCATGTGTGGTTCCTCCCCGCAATGGTTCCGGCAGCCGCACCGGAAAAGCATAACTGATACTATACCATGCGCGCGGGGTGAAGTCAACGCGCGCAACCGTTCTGTTACAATGAACAGCGCGGCTTGCGCGAAGCGCGCCCGTGAAAAAACCCTTGCCGTACTCCTCAGTGGCAAGGGCTTTACGCTGGTGCGGGTTGGTTAAAATGGAGCAGCATGCGGTTCCGCTCGCATGATTACCCTGCGGGCCGTTCGCTCGCTGGTTAACGTATCGCAGCGTCGGCAGGCTTTGGGTCGCTACCCCAAACCCCGGAAGGGGTTTCGCCTCTGCCCCCTGACAAGGGCGTGGCCCTTGACCCTTTTTCGCTGTTGCCGGGGGCTTTGGGCGGCTGGACCCACAATGTTAAAAAAGCGTCGTCATCAGGCACAGGCAAAAGGGATGACCGCTGGGGTCCAGCATCACCGTCCAACTGTCTGAAAACTGCTGCGGCGCAATGGTTGCCCCACAGCGTACGGCATGCTGCACCGCCGCGTCCAAATCGGCAACGGCAAAGTCAATGTGCGCCATTTGCTGCTGGGCATCCGGCTCCGTGGGCCACACAGGCGGCAGGTAATCAGGGTTTTTCTGAAAGGTAATGCCGGGATAGGCTCCTTGTTGCGCACCCGGCGCGCCCACGCACGCGTATTCTCCGTCCACATACGGAATCTCCCATGCAAGCAACGCGGCGTAGAACTTGGCCAGCTCCTGCGGCTCCTTGCAATCCAACGTTAACGCGTACAGTTTGATTTTTGGATTGTCACTCATAACGCGAATCCCTCCGATTTGATCTCCGGCTTGATTTCGTCTTTTGTCTGCGCCCATTGTAGCAGCTTTTGGCGGGTTGTTCAACCAAACGGGCTAAGCGCCCGGCAGAGGAGACGAGGATGGGCGGCTTTGTGCATAATGCGCGGCAACATACCGTCAAACCCGCGCCTTGTGGTGGAGGCAACCCGGTGCCAGCCTTGCGGGCGCGGCGTTTAACGTGTTATGCCTCAGGCGCGTGCCGGAAATACCGTGCGGAAAGCGCGCCGACGGGTATAAAGTACGCGCACCAGAACAGCAACAGCGCCGTGCCGATCCACTCGCCGCCTGCCATGTTTTGCGTAAACAGCCCCAACATGGGCATGATGAAACAGGCGGGGGCAAACACGCCGTGCAGCAGCAGCAACCAGCGAAGCCACCGGTCGGCGGGCGATCGCACCGCCACCGTCAACCCCGCGAAAAAGGTAGCGATCGCCATCAGGCAATAGCCGAGCAAATCCCAGCTGAACATCAGCCCAAACCGGCTGTAATCCAACAGCGACAGCGCTTCCGCCCCCAATGGTTGCAGGCGTACGGCTGTGGTTTGGGTAAAATAGACCAGCAGGTTGCACAGCGCATACATCGCGCCAAACATCATGGCGGCGTTGCCGGCCACCTTGGCCTGCGCGGGCGCATAATGAGAAAACGAGGCCATCATGGGCACAAAGCTGAAGGCGATCAGCATGCTGGTCAGGTAGCTTCCCTGCAATAAACCGGTCAGCATGCACACCGCGAAGCCGAGCACCGCCAGCATGTTGATCCAGGAAGAAGTAACGCCGATTTTTCGGTTCATGGTCTAAACCCCTTTCGTTTCCGCGCCGGATACGCCGCCCATCAGGAGGCGTACAAGCCGGGCAATATACGCGCGCCGGTTCTCCGGGGTGTCAAAGGCATACCCCAGACGGGAGGCGTTGCATTCGCCCCCCAAAAACGCGGCCTGCATGGCGGTTGTGAGCACAAAGGTTAAAAGCGCTTTCTGCCCGGCAGGCCAGTTGGCGGGCAGGGCATGCGTTAAGCCAAGCTGTGTGCGCACCGAGTTGCTTGTTTCCGAAGGCTGGGAAAAATCGGCAAGAATGGAAATACGGGACAGGGACGGGTTGGCAAACAGAAATTCGAACACCTGCGCCGCCCAATCGGTCAGGCGTTCCGCGGGGCTGTCCGTGGGCCGGTCCGCCGGGGCAAAACTGGCTACCACGTTGGCGATCATCCGCTGCACGCCTTGTGTAATCAAATTTTCTTTGCTTTGAAAATGGTAGTTAATCAATCCGACGCCTACGCCGGCCCTTTGGGCAATGGCGCGGGTGGTCAGGGCCGCGACGTCTCCGTTGCCTTCGTGGATCAGGGCCATGGCGGCTGTCAGAATACGCTCGCGCACCTCGCTGGCATTACGGATGGGAACACCCCCTCCTAAATTTGAACACCGTATTGAACAACGTTCAATTATTATCATAGCGGTATCCCGTTGCCCTGTCAACCCCTCTATTGGCGGAAACGCTGCGTGTTTGAAGATTCCCCGATGGTCGCGCAAAGGCTGGCGTGATTGCCAACAACCGAACGGAACGCGTCGCGCGGCAGGCGCGTGCTTCAGGGCTGTGCCATGCCGGTTGCATCCCGGCCCTGCGGCTGCATTCTGCGTAAGCGGAAATTGCCTGCGGCGCGCCAAGATCCCGCTGGCGTTTGTAGCCCTCCGGAGCCGCCGCGACCGAACCGCCCGCTTGTGTATAAACTGTTTTTTTGCTGCACGCTTGGTTGACTTCCGCAGGGAGGATTGTATACAATGTGGTATGAACGGCGGAACCCATCAGCTCCGCCGTCCATGCTTGCAATGGCGCAAGCGGCGTGTGGGAAAGGGACGCATGCTGTTCGCGCCTGCCGCGGCGGCAACGGCGCGGTTCCTTTCGACGGCATTCAGGAGGGCGTCCATGAACATCACCTATCAGATCCTATCGTCGCACCTGGTTTCGGGAAGGCTCGAGCGCGGCGAGGAAATCGGTATCCGAATCGACCACACGCTTACGCAGGACAGCACCGGCACCATGGCATACCTGCAATTTGAGGCAATGGGGATTCCGCGCGTCAAAACGGAAAAATCGCTTGCCTACATCGACCATAACACGCTGCAATCCGGCTTTGAAAACGCCGACGATCACATGTACCTGGCAACGGTTACCAAAAAACACGGCGTATACCTTTCCAAACCCGGCAACGGCGTTTGCCATCAGGTGGAGCTGGAGCGCTTTGCCGTTCCGGGTAAAACCCTGCTGGGCAGCGACAGCCATACCCCGACGGCCGGCGGGCTGGGCATGCTGGCCATCGGCGCGGGCGGGCTGGACGTGGCGGTCGCCATGGGGGGCGGCGCCTACTACCTTTCCTGCCCTGCGGTGGTCAACGTGCGCCTGAGCGGCAAACTGCGCCGCGGCGTGGCCGCCAAGGATGTCATTTTGGAACTGCTGCGCCGCCTGACAGTCAAAGGTGGCGTGGGCAAGGTGATGGAATACACGGGCGACGGCGTTGCGACCCTGTCCATTCCGGAGCGCGCGACCATTGCCAACATGGGCGCGGAACTGGGCGCGACCACCAGCCTGTTTCCCGCGGACGCGCTGGCGCGCGATTTTATGCGCGCGCAGGGGCGGGAGGCCGATTATGTGGAGCTGCTGCCCGGCGCGGACGCCGTTTACGACGAGGTGGTGGAGCTGGATCTTTCGGCTTTGGAGCCGATGGTCGCCCTGCCCCATATGCCTGATAACGTGAAAACCGTGCGGGAGGCGGGGCCGATCCGCGTGGATCAGGTGTGCATCGGCAGCTGCACCAATTCAAGCTATCTGGATATGATGCGTGTGGCGCGGGTGCTCAAGGGTAAAACCGTACACCCCGACGTGAGTCTGGTGATTGCGCCGGGTTCGCGGCAGGTGCTGGGTATGCTGGCGGCCAACGGCGCTTTGGCGGATATGATTCAGGCGGGCGCGCGCATCACGGAAACCGCCTGCGGCTTTTGCATTGGGATGGGTCAAAGCCCCCGCACCGGCGCGGTGAGCCTGCGCACCAATAACCGCAATTTCTTCGGCCGCAGCGGCACCAAAAGCGCCGGGATTTATCTGGTCAGCTGCGAAGTGGCGGCGGCCAGCGCCCTGACCGGTGTGCTCAGCGATCCCCGCGCTTTGGACACGGATTTTGACATCCCGATGCCGGAAACCTTCCTTTACAATGATAACCTGATTATCGCCCCCGTCGCCGAGGCGGAGGCCGAAAGCGTGGAAGTGGTTCGCGGCCCGAACATCAAGCCCTTCCCGCAGGCCGGCAAGCTGGAAGATCACCTGACCGGCAAAGCGTTGCTGAAAATGGAGGATAACATCACCACCGACCATATTATGCCCAGCGACAGCAAGCTTTTACCCTACCGCAGCAATGTGCCCAAGCTGAGCGAATACTGCCTGACGCCTGTGGACCCGACTTTCCCCGAACGGGCGAAGGCGGCGGACGGCGGTTTCCTGCTTGCTGGGCAGAACTACGGGCAAGGTTCCAGCCGAGAGCATGCCGCGCTCGCGCCGCTGTACCTGAAAATTCGCGGGGTCATTGCCAAAAGCTTTGCGCGCATCCACCGGGCAAACCTGATTAACAACGGCATCCTCCCCCTCACGTTTCAGGAGGAGGCGGATTATGACCGTTTCAGCCAGGAGGACGAGCTGGCGCTGGACAATGTGCGCGCGCTGATTGAAAGCGGCGCCGAGGTGATCCCCGTGCGCAACGTAACCAAGGGCTTCACCGTGAACACCCTTCTGCCGCTGAGCGACCGGCAGCGCAAGATGATCCTTGCCGGCGGGTTAATCAACATGATTAAGGAACAGGCGTAAACCTGACTGTAACAGGCGCGGAGCCGGGGCGATGGAAAGCCCCGGCTCCGCGTTGTTTTACAGGCCAGCGCGGCATTCGCGCCCGGATCGCGCGGGCTTGCGGCGCGCCTATGGCCCACAGGCTCACATTTCTAACCGTTCTATTGACATTGGCGCGGCTTTCCGTTATGATTCAAGCATTTCCAACCTTAAAACTAATATTGGAGGGACCCCCTGTATGAAAAAAACGCTTGTCCTGATCCTCACGCTGATGCTCTGCCTCCTCGCTGGCGGTGCGGTGGCCGAAACCGCTACGGAAGCCCCCGCGAACGACAACGCCGTTCAGGTCAGCCCTGTTGAAAACGGCACCGTGGTTCCCTTTACCGATCACAACTTCCAGATCACGCTCCCCTCGGACTGGAACGTGCTTGAGGTGACCGACGATCAGGCCAGCGCGGGCATCATCTTCAGTTGCGCCAACCCGGAAGCCACCCGCAGCTTTAACATCGCTTTTTCCCAGTTTGACACGGCGACCGATCTCAACGCAGTTGCGACCGAGCTGGCCGCGACTTACCAGAATGTGCAGATGCTGACCATCAACGACATTCCGTTTGTGAGCTATGATGTGCCTGCCAACAGCGTAACCGGCATCGCCACCCTGAACGCGGACGGCACCGGGTTCTATCAGTTCCTGTTCTACCCCAACACGGATGCGGATTACAGCACCCTTGCGCTGCAAATTGCCGCCTCCATCAACACCATTCAGTAAAGGCAGGTTTCCAAAAACAGCGTTTCACCTTTGCCGCGGCGGTCGCGGGGTACGGTTCAAAACGCTTTCGGGGCCTTGCTCGGGCTTCGAAAACCTTCGCCGCAACCTTGTGCCGGTTGGGTAAATAGCCCAATGGGCGTCATGTGGGCTGAAAAGTTTTCTGGCATTGGTTTTGGCTATGCCATCCGCCGGTCACACGGCGGGTGGCTTTTCTATATCCCGCGGCGCACAGCGTCCTTGGTTTTTCGCTGCCACGCCGGGCAGGGTCGCGGGCGCAACGCGACTGATGATCGTCCCATGCAGACGTGGTATTGAATTTGAACGGATATCGGCAAAGCGCTCCGTTTTCTGGTACAATAGGCGGTACAGGGGAGGGAGTCGCATGGCGAATACCGGCAGGGACAGCTATCTGCCATACCGCGAGGCGTTGGGTGGGGATTATTCCGTGCGCCATAAGCGGACCTTCTCCAACGAGAAATCCCAGTTTCACATTCATAACGAGTTTGAGGTGCTGCTTTCGCTCAGCGCCGGCATCAAGCTGGAAAACGGCGAAAAAACCTACATCCTGCCGCACTATTCCCTGTTGCTGTTTAACAGCATGGATTTGCACCACCTGAGCCTGATGAGCCCGGACACGGAAAATGACCGTTACGTGGTTTATTTTAAGCCGGAGTACATCAACGCGCTTTCGACGGAGCGCACCGATCTGCTGGAATGCTTCATGCTGCGCCCCTTTGCGGATGCGAACATCCTCCCGCTGAACGTGCAGACCGCTATGGAATTGGCGGGCGCGCTGGACCGGATCATTGCCCTTGAGGAAAATGGCGATGAATCCGCCTTTGGCGGGGATTTGCAAATTAAGCTGCTTTTAGCGGATTATCTGCTGCGTATTAACCGAATCTACCGCGACCATCACCATATCGGCAACCGGAAAACTGTCGGCGGGTACCGCACGGTATACGCCATCCTGACTTACCTGCACCAGAACTATTGGGACGATATCAGCCTGGACCAGCTCGCGCGCCAGTTTTTCATCAATAAATATTACATGTGTACGCTTTTCCGCGAAATTACAGGGCTTTCCCCACGCCAGTACCTGATTAACTGCCGAATCCTCAAAGCCAAGGAATTGCTTTTGAACAACGCGGCGGTGGAGGAGGTATGCGGCAAGGTGGGGTACAACAACCTTTCCCATTTTAGCCGTGCCTTTAAGGATAAGGTTGGCCTCAGCCCCAAAAAGTATCAGCTGAACGCGCAGGAAATGCCGCGCAGGCACACGGAACGCTGACACGGGGGGTGTGCGTGCGGCGGTTGGCAGGGGCTTCGCCCCTCTGACTGCTGAAATCCCTCTCCGCTGCGAAAATGGGGCAAGGGCAAAGCCCTTGTCGGTTTCGCTGCGGCGGGGGATTTATGCGTGCGCTAACCTTGGCAATGCGTTATCGCCGCTCGCCTCATAGCCCAGCGGGCTGTTCGCTCGCTGGTTGGGTTTACGCTGCGGCGTTTAGGCTTGGGGTTCCACCCCAAACCCCGGCAAGGGCTTCGCCCCTGCACCCTGCCAAGGGCTTCGCCCTTGACCCGGTTCCGCTGCGGCGATGGATTTATGCGTGCGCTAACCTTGGCAATGCGTTATCGCCGCTCGCCTCATAGCCCAGCGGGCTGTTCGCTCGCTGGTTGGGTTTACGCTGCGGCGTTTAGGCTTGGGGTTCCACCCCAAACCCCGGCAAGGGCTTCGCCCCTGCACTGCACTGC
>DAOPZY010000068.1:0-11605 GCA_035353615.1 Candidatus Limiplasma sp. | reverse complement strand
GACGTGGCCGGTGTAGCGTGGGCGTACACCGCCAAAGGCTATATCAAATCTGATTGTTTGGAGGTGGAATAAGTATGCCCGGTAGAGAGGATTACGAGGAACGCAGACAGGCGCGCATTGACCGACTGAACAACGCGGCGGCGAGCGCCGCACAGGAATCCAGCCAGCGCTTCAAGCGTGCGCACGACATGGTCAAAGATATTCCCTTTGGGCAGCCCAACATTATCGGTCGCCCAGCACTTCCCGCCCTACGCGAACGGAGCGCCCTCATGATGGACAAGGCGCTTGAACTCAACCGCACGGCAAATTATTACACAGAACGCGCGGAAGCAGCCGAATGCAACAGTGCCATATCATCCGACGACCCTACGGCAATCGAAAAACTGCAAGCCAAGCTTGCAAAGCTGGAAGCTACGCGCGACCGCGTGAAAGCCGCGAATAAAGCGGCAAAAAAGACCGGAGGAGAACAATCTGCGTGGTATATCCTCCCATATCTCGCCCGCGACATTAAATCGGTCAAAGAGCGCATCGCCAAGTTGCAAGCGGTCGATGGCATGCCCGCCGAGCTGATTGAATTTGACGGCGGCGAGATCGAAAGCAACCCAACCACCAACCGTGTGACTATCCGTTACGACGAACACCAGTCAGCTAACGTAACTGCGCAACTCAAAGCCAACGGATTTAGGTGGGCGCCGTCCGCGCAGGGCTGGCAGCGGCTTCGTAGCCCGGGAGCACTACGCCTCGCCAAAAAGTTATGCGACGTAGACGAAATCGGGCCCGCGCTGGCACGCGAACCCGACGAACCGAACCTGTGACGCAAAACACAAGATTCAACTACATTCTACCACAAACAGGAGGAAAATCAATGAGCCAATACCGTGAATGCCCCATCTGCCACGCTGCGCTTGACCCCGGCGAACACTGCGACTGCGACGTTCAAACTGACGCGCCCCTGAAACTGGATGATACTGACACCGATGAAGAAAGGATGTAGCCCATGCTGGAGATCAAATTCACCCTGAAAACGGAAACCAAAACCTGCTACCGCTTCGAAACCGGGGAGCGCCCGGAGCAGATGACCCTGTACCTGAAAAAGACGCAGGTGGACGCCGCCGGCATCGACCCCAAGAATGGCATCACTGTAACCGTCCAGGAAAGCAAGTAGGGAGGATTAACAACATGTATCGCATTGAAATCACCGGCGCAACTCTGGAAGAAATCATCGCTCAGCTTCACGCTTGGGAGCAAGTCACGAACCACCCCGCGTCCGCTCAGGCTCAGCCGCCGATGGCGCCGCAGTACGCCGCTCTTGTGCCCTCGCCGATCCCGCAAATCGCTCCTGCTCCTGTTCAGGTCCCGCCGGCACCGCAGTACGCCGCCCCGGCGCAGCCGATCCCGACCGCCGCCCCCACATTCAACGCTAATGACCTCATGACCGCCGGCGCTCAGCTGATGGCGCGTGTCGGCGTTCCCGCCATGCAGCAGTTGCTGGCCCGCTTCGGCGTGCAGGGCATTAACCAGGTGCCGCCGGAACGCTATGGCGAGTTCGCACAGGCGCTCCGGGATATGGGGGGTACGATCTGATGCCCCGCAAAGTTACTAAAGCTCCTGTGCCCGGCAGCCACGCGCTGCTGGGCGCGAGCAGCTCGCACCGTTGGCTGCATTGCCCGCCTAGTGCCCGCTTGTGCGCAGAGCTACCGGACACGGATAGCCCGTATGCCCGTGAGGGTAGCCTGGCTCATGAACTGGCCGCGCTAAAGCTGACGCAGACCTACTACGCACCGATGACCAAGACCGCGTATGCGGCGGCACGGGCGAGGCTTCTAAACGCATTGGGGTATGCGGCGGACGAAACGGAGCCAGGTAATGCCGAAGCAGACGAAGCCACCCGCACCCGTATGCGTTCGGCCGCGGCCGCTTCCGCCGATGTGGCGGTTGGCGTATACATTGATCTGATCCGCGATGACTGTAGCCTGATGTACGCGGGCGCGCCAACAGTGTTCATAGAGCAGCGCGTGGACTACAGTTACCTTGTACCGGAAGGGTTCGGAACGTGCGACTGCCTCACCTTTGGGCAGGACACGGCGGGCCTGTGGTGGATGCGCGTATATGATTACAAACACGGCAAGGGCGTGCCGGTGGAAGCCGAAGGCAACCCGCAGCTGATGCTCTACGCCCTGGGCGCGTACCATGCGTTTTCCATGATCTACCCCATTGAACAGATCAGCATGACGATCTGCCAGCCGCGTCGGGACAGCATCACCAGTTGGAGCATTACGCCCGGCGATCTGAACGCCTGGGGTGAGAGCATCCGCGAGGTCGCGGCGCAGGCCTTCGCCGGCGAGGGCGATCTGCAGGAAGGCGTCTGGTGCCAGTTCTGCCCGCGAGCCACCCGGTGCAAGGAACGCGCATCAACCTTTACCGCGCTGGAAGCCTATAACTACCGTCTGCCCGGCGATGCACGCGAGCCGCTGACTGATGCGGAACTGGGAGCCGTGCTTGCGATCGGCGAGCGGCTGGATAAATGGCTGGATCAGCTGCGCAAATACGTGCAGAATATCCTCCTCGCCGGCGGCACTGTGCCGGGCTGGAAGATGGTGGAGGGCCGAGCGGTACGCGCCTTTGTAGATCAGACAAAAGCATTCGAACAGGCAAAGGCGGCAGGCATCCAAGAGGCGCTCCTATATGTGCGCGAGCCGATCACTCTCACGGCGCTGGAAGCCCTGATGGGCAAGAAAGCCTTCGCTGAAAAACTGGCCGAGCAGATCACCCGCAAGCCCGGCAAGCCCGCGCTGGTGCCGGAAGCCGACCCCAGGCCAGCGATCACCAAACCGTCGGCTGAATCCGATTTCGCGGATACGCCGCAATGATTATTCTATCGGAGCGCTGGGCGCTCCCCGGAGGGCCGCAATACGACCTTCCGGGGAACGGCTTGCCCGTTCCAAAAGTGTGAAAGTACGAAAGTGCGAAAGTGAGGAAATGAGAAATGGCAAACCCGACAAATGCGAACCCGAGCCATGTGGTGACTGGCGAAGCGCTGCTCAGCTACGTGAACATCCTGCGCCCGGCGAAAAAGCGCAACCCGAACGAATCGGAAAAGTACAAGGTAACGGTGCTGATCCCCAAAACGGATCTGGCCACCATGGCGCGGATCAACGCGGCTATCGAGGCCACAAAGCAGGCGGGCGCAACCGAAAAATGGGGTGGCCTCCCCAACTATGTTCCCTCCCCTGTGTATGATGGCGATGGTGTGCGCCCTAAGGACAAATCGGAATTTGGTCCCGAGTGCAAAGGCCGCTGGGTGCTTACCGCAAACAGTACGCGCAAACCGGAAGTAGTAGACGCAAACCGCAACCCGATCATGAATGAAAGTGAAATCTATAGCGGTATCTCCGGGCGCGTAAGCATGACCTTCTTCGCCTACAACAAGGATGGCAACAAAGGTGTAGGCTGCTCCCTGGACAACGTTCAAAAGCTTCGCGACGGCGTACCGCTGGCCGGCGGTTCCACGGCGGAAGATGATTTCGGCGATGGCGGCTACGCTGCCCCCGCGGCTTATGCCCCGCAGGCCCCCGCGACATACGCGCAACCCGGCTACGCTCCGCAGGCCCCTGCTGCCTATGCCCCTGCCCCGCAGCCCGGCTACCCGGCCTACTATGGCGCGCCGGTACAGGCTCCGCAGACGGCCTACCCGCAACAGCCCGCGTACGCCCCGCAGCCGGCGGCGCAGGGCATGCCGCAGATCAACCCGATTACCGGCCTGCCCTTCTAGCCCATAGGGGCACGGACTAACCCTCCGTGCCCCGGATACTCGGAAAGGTGATGCGCAAGGTTAAAGGTACGTGTGAACGGTGAAGTGTGTTTTGTGGATGGTGAAGCGGGTCTGTTGGACTTGATCGAACATGTAATGGGCTATGATACACGCAGCGAGCTGGAAGATTTACTCGTGAAAAGCAAATGCGGCGGCGAATGTGACGTAACCTACCGGCAACAGGAACACTACCAGCGGGTGATCCATGACGCGCTGGAAGATCTGCGCGCGGCGCAAAAGCCCGGTAAGCTCGGGCAGGTTGATCCAATCGTCTATTCCCGGGCGATTAAAGCACTGGAGGATGAACTGTAATGCACCAGCTGAGCATCGACATTGAAACCTATAGCGGCCTCGATATTAACGATGTCGGGCTTTACCGATATGCCAACAGCCCCGAATTTCGCGTGCTGCTGATTGGCGTAGCCGTGGATGACGGGCCGGTGCGAGTGATCGATTTGGCACAGACCGACGCTACCGAGTCGCGCCACACGGTATGGGCTGATTTCCTCAGTTGGTTCCAACGCGCGGACGTTACCCTGCACGCGTTTAACGCCGTTTTCGAATGGTACTGCCTTGGCCGGATCGGCCTTGCTACCCCGGTCAGCCGTTGGCGTTGCACGATGGTACACGGATTGTATCTGGGTTATTCCGGAGGCCTGGCCGCCATGGGCGCCGCCGTCGGCATCGATGAGGATAAGCAAAAGCTCAAAACCGGCAAAACCCTGATCAAGCGGTTCAGCTGCCCGGATACGCACGGCCGCCGGGTACTGCCGGAACAAGAGCCTGAAAAGTGGCAGATGTACCAGGAATACAACCGTAACGACGTAGAGGCCGAGCGCGCGCTGGAGAAGCGCTTTTCACCCTGGCCGCTGCCGGAAAGCGAACAAAAGCTTTGGGAGCAGGACGCACTGCTCAACGCCGGCGGCATCCGGGTAGAGCGCCAGCTCGTGGAAGCCGCGCGTACCGTGTGGGCAGATGAAAAAGCTGACCTTTTGACGGAGGCGGTGCAGATATCCGGGCTGAACAACCCCAACAGTACGGCCCAGCTCAAGGCGTGGATCACTGCCGAGCTGGACAGCGACACGCCGGTGTCTATCCGCAAAGAGGACGTGAAGGACCTACTCAAAGACGCGACCACGCCCGACACGGCGCGTCGGATGCTGGAAATCCGGCAGAGGCTGGGTAAAACCAGCGTGAGCAAATATGACGCGCTGGCCGCGTTGACCTCGCCCGAAGACAGCCGTGTGCGAGGACTGTTGCAGTTTTACGGCGCGCACACCGGACGATGGAGCGGGCGCGGCATTCAGGTGCACAACCTGCCTAAGCCCAGCCTGACGGGTGAGGCGCTGGAATACGCGCGTAACCTGTTGCGGGAGGGCGGACGCGACCCGCTATATACCCGGCAGGCGTTGACGCTGTGCTTTGGAAACCTGCCGGATACATTATCCCAGCTGATCCGCACGGTGCTTGTGCCCGCGCCGGGCAATCGCTTCATCGTGGCGGACTTTTCGGCCATTGAGGCGCGCGTAGTCGCCTGGCTGGCCGGCGAAACGTGGGTGAACGAAGTTTTCGCCACACACGGCAAAATCTACGAAGCCGCCGCGTCGCAGATGTTCGGTGTCCCTCTGGACACCATCCGCAAAGGGCAGGCCAACTACGCGCTGCGTTCCAAGGGCAAGGTAGCCACGCTGGCGCTCGGCTACGGCGGCGGTCCCGGCGCGCTGGTCAACATGGGCGCCCTCAAGATGGGGCTGACCGAAGATGAACTGCCTGACATCGTAACCCGCTGGCGCAACGCCAACAGCCATATTAAGCGGCTGTGGTACGAATTGCAGGACGCGTCCGTAGCCGCCGTAAAAACCGGCGCAAGACGCGATGTTAAAGGACTGCGCTTTTGGTTGGAAACCTCCATTTATCCGCCGAATGATCGTTACCTGACGGTGGACTTACCCGCCGGGCGACAACTGTTCTACCCCGCGCCGCGCATTGACATTGGCGACTACGGCAATGAGGAATTGGCATACAAGGCACAGGGCAAAGGCGGGTTCATCTACACGCGCGCATGGGGCGGCACGCTCACGGAAAACGTGGTGCAGGCGATCGCGCGGGATTGCCTGGCTGAGGTGTTACGGCGCATTGCGGCGCGCATGGCGTTTGGGCCGACCGAGGGTATCCGCTTCCACGTGCACGATGAGGTGATTGTGGAGGTAACCGCCGAAACAGCCGACGCGCGGCTGGACGAGCTGCTCGCCATGATGGCCGAGCCGATCAACTGGGCGCCGGGGCTGCTGCTCAAGGGGGACGGGTTTATAACGGACTACTATCGTAAAGATTGATCTGGGAGGTTTCCTCCATGAAGTTTGATCGTACCATCACTATCTCGGCGGCAGGCAACCGCCGCAGCCTTCGCTGGCCTGCGCAGACCCTGCGCTGGGGCGAACTCGTACAGCGTCTGCAAACCCCTGCGCGCGGGCAGGAAACACTCACCGCCTACCTGCGCATGAGCAAGGCGCAGCAGGATGATCTCAAGGACGTGGGCGGCTACGTGGCGGGCCTGCTGCAGGATGGCCGCCGCAAAAACACCGCCGTGCTCAGCCGCGACGTGGTGACGCTGGACATGGACAGCATCCCATCGCTGGGCGCTTCGGACGCTCTAAAGGCGGTGTCCGCGCTGGGCTGCGCCTATTGCGTATACTCCACCCGCAAGCACGAGCCTACCCGCCCGCGCCTGCGCGTGCTGTTGCCGCTTGCGCACGGCGTGACGGCGGATGAGTACGAGCCGATCGCCCGCAAGCTGGCGGAGCGGATCGGGCTGCATTACATGGACCCGACCACGTTCCAAGCCGTGCGCATGATGTACTGGCCCAGCTGCTGCGCAGACGGTGAGTATCTGTTCTACGCTGAGGATCGGCCCATGGTTGACCCGGACGGCGTGTTGCGCCTGTACGATGACTGGCGCAACGTGACCGAGTGGCCGCAGGTGCCGGGCACGCCCAAGCTGGAACAGCGGATGCTGCAAAAGCAGGAGGACCCGACCACCAAGGGCGGGCTGGTAGGCGCGTTCTGCCGGGTGTACGACGTGGAAGCGGCGATGGCGGAGTTCCTGCCTGGCGTTTATGCGCCTGCGGGTGAGGACCGCTATACCTACGCGGCCGGCTCTACCACGGGCGGCGCGGTGCTCTACGATGACGGAAAGTATCTGTTTTCCCACCATGCGACCGACCCGTGCAGCGAAAAGCTAGTAAACGCGTTTGACCTGGTGCGGCTGCACCGCTTCGGAGATCAGGATGACGAAGCGCAGGCCGGAACGCCGGTAAGCCGGTTGCCCAGCTATGCCGCCATGGCGGCGCTGGCTACCGGCGACGAACAGGTGCGCGCCACGCTGCTGCGCGAGCGCGCCGAGCAAGTGCACGCGGATTTCGACCCAGCCCCGGACAGCGCAGTTTCGCTCGCGGTGACCGCACTGGTTGCGCCGGAACCGGATAACACTGATAACTGGCAAGCTAAACTGGGTGTCAGCACCAAGGGCCAAATCTTCCCCACGGTGGAGAACGCTCGGCTGATCCTGTCGCACGATCCGGCACTGTGCGGGCTGATGGCTTACGATCGCTTCGCCGTGCGCGTGATGGTCATGCGCGCCACACCTTGGGGCACCAGCGCGATCTGCAAGAACGGCCGCCGCCCATGGACGGATGCCGACGGGTCCGGCCTGCGCTGGTATCTGGAAACGGCCTACGGGCTGAAAGGTCGGCAGGCAATCGATGACGCGTTTACGACGGTGGCCAACGCCAACGCTTATGACGACGTGGAGAGCTACATACAGGCCCTGCAATGGGACGGCACGCCCCGTGTGGATCGGCTGTGGGTGCGTTACCTGGGCGCGGAGGATACGCCCTACACCCGCGCCGTGACGCGCAAGAGCCTGGTCGCCTGTGTAGCTCGCGCGCTCAAGCCGGGTGTGAAATACGATACCGTGCTCACGCTTGTAGGCGGTCAGGGCTACGGCAAGTCGACCGTATTGCAAATGCTGGGGCGGCAGTGGTTCAACGCCTCCTTAAGCAGTTTTGACCGCAACAAAGAGGCAAGCGAGCTGATACAGGGCAGTTGGATCGTGGAGCTTGGCGAGCTGGCGCAACTGAACCATAGCGAGCTGAACGCGGCTAAGCAGTTCATCACCCGCACCAGCGACCGCTTCCGGGCAGCCTATGGGCGGTTTGCAGAGGATAGCCCGCGGCGCTGCGTGTTCTTCGGCACGACCAATAAAGATGATTTTCTCCGCGATGAAACCGGCGAGCGCCGCTTTTGGCCGCTGCCAATTACCCGCAAAATGAGCCCTGATGATTTTGACCGCTTCGCCGCGGAGGTAGATCAGATATGGGCGGAAGCCCGGGTGTACTACGAGCTTGGCGAGCGGCTGTTTCTGGATGACGCGGGGCTGGAAGCGGCGGCAAAGGTGCTGCAGGAGCGGTACCGCGAGGATGACGGCGTGGAGGGCATGGTGCGGGCGTTTCTTGATAAGCCGATACCCGCGGACTGGTACGATCGGGAATTGGTTGACCGGCGTTCATGGCTGGCAACGCGGCGGGACTTTGGCGCCGGAGCCCAGGAGCAGCTTGTGCCGCGCACAAAGATTTGCGCCCGTGAGGTTTGGGCGGAGTGCTACGGGAAGGACCTGGCGTACTGCGATAATCGGCAGATGGTCACGATCAACAAGGCGCTGGCGCGGCTGGGCTGGTTGCCGGGGAGGTATCGATTTGGAGGGGACTACGGCACTCAGCGAGGTTATCGCAAAGACGGGTCGGGAGGGATGGAAATCACGTGAACAAAGTGGCGCGAACTGCGTGACAGGCTGTGAACAAAGTCCCGAGATTGTTCACGGGACGGATTTTGTCCCGTGAACAAAGTGACAGTCAGTGAACAAAGATTGTTCACGCAAAATTTGTTGCGCTGGTTGGCTTACATGGCTACCGTGAACAAAGTGACAAGCTTTCCTAACAAGTATAAAAAATAAGAAAGTAAGGGAGAATATACGCTTAAATATCTTAAATCACGTAAAAGTGTCCGCGCGCACGCAGGCGCGCGCGGGCGCACGCGCGTAACACAATCAAGACTGGTTGTCAAGGAGTGTAAGTAAGAAATTTTCAGGAGGGTTAACCGGATGGCAAGGATATCCGAAAAAGCTATCGAGCGCAAGCTTGTCGAAGGGGTGCAATGGTTGGGCGGCGTGGCCTACAAGTGGGTCAGCCCCGGGCACGTGGGCGTTCCGGACCGGATCGTGCTTCTGCCTCATGGACGGCTGGTGTTCGTGGAACTCAAAGCCGATGACGGCGAACCCAGCGCGCCGCAGAGGGCGGTAACCGCGCGACTTGCGCGGTTGGGGTTTCCGGTGCGTATTGTGTATGGCCTGCCGGGTGTGCGTCAGCTGCTGGACGAGCTGTGCGCATGGCAGGAACAGGCTACGGTGTTCGCGGGGCGGGCCTCCGAACGGATTACCGCCGGGGCATTGACCGCACCGTGGGAAGGAGGTGATGCCTGATGCGTTTCCAACCACACCCGTATCAAGCGTACTGTATCGATCAGCTGATCGCGCGTCCGCGACTGGGTTTGTTTTTGGAAATGGGTTAGGTTTGGGCAAAACCGTCATTACGCTGACGGCGATTCACGATTTGAAGTTCAACCGCTTTGCCGTATGCAGGGCACTGGTGATCGCCCCCAAGAAAGTGGCGGAAGGCACCTGGAGCCGCGAGGCGGAAAAATGGGATCACCTGCGAGGCCTGCGGGTAAGCATCGCCCTGGGCAGTGAAAAGCAACGGCTGCGGGCATTGTCGGCTGACGCCGATGTGTACGTCATTAACCGCGAAAACGTCGTGTGGGTCTGCGAGAAGTTCGGTTCGGCCTGGCCGTTTGACATGGTGGTGTGCGACGAGTTTTCCAGCTTCAAAAGCCATTCGGCAGAGCGGTTCAAGGCACTCCGCCGGATGCTGCCCCGCATATCACGGCTTGTAGGGCTGACCGGCACGCCTGCGCCGAACGGGTTGCAGGATTTATGGGCACAGATCTTCCTGCTGGACGAAGGGCAACGGCTGGGCAAGACGTGGAGCGCGTTTCAGGATCGGTATTTTCACTACAACCCGTACAGCCATGAGTTGCGGGAGAAAAACGATTCGGAAGATACCGTGAAATCCCTGATCGGCGACATCTGCGTGAGTATGCGGGCAGAGGATTACCTGACGATCCCGCCGCTGGTGGTGGATGATATACCCGTAACGCTGTCATCAGCGGCCAAGGCGGCCTATGCGCGCATGGAGCGGGACTACTTGCTGGAATTGGCGGAAACGACGATTGAAGCCGGCAGCGCCGTGGCCCTGACGGGCAAGTTATTGCAGCTGTGCGGTGGCAATGTGTACGACACCGAAACCGGTACGCCTTACACGGTGCACACGGACAAGCTGGAAGCGCTGGACGAGCTGTTGGAAGGGTTACACGGACAGCACGCGCTGCTATTCTACGGTTTCCGGCATGAGGTTGACCGGCTGTTGGCCATTGCCCGCAAACAGGGTCGCCGTGCGCGGCTGTACGCTTCGCAGGCGGATGCAGACGCGTGGAACCGGGGGGAGATCGACGTGTTGCTGGCGCACCCGGCCAGCTGCGCCTACGGCCTGAACCTGCAGGCAGGCGGGCATCACGTGATCTGGTACACGCTGAGTTGGTCGCTGGAACTGTACCAGCAGGCAAACGCACGCCTCCACCGGCAGGGGCAGGAAGCCGATAGCGTGATCGTGCACCGGCTGCTGGTGGTTGATGGCATGGATATGGACGTGGCCGACGCGCTGGAGGGCAAACGGGATGTACAGGATGCCCTGATGGACGCGTTAAAGGCCAGGATTGAGAGCGCGCGGAAAAACGCGCTGAAGGAGGCGAACGCGTCATGATGTGCCCAAAATGCGGCGCGCGGGGATACGTGTACAGCACGGAGCGCAAAGCGGATGGTAACACATGGCGGTACTACCGCTGCAAGGGATGCTGTTTTGGGTGGCGGACGGTGGAGCGGATTGAGAAAGGACGGTGCGAACATGGCCAATGAACCGGGTGATGCGCGGGCAATATGCCCATATTACCGGCGAATACGAGAGGAGGGCTGAGCATGGAAATCAATCAGGAGTGGATTGCCCAGCAGCGGGAGGTGTGCCAAAAAGCCATTGCGCTTGATGATGATGCACAGACGTGCTCGATTACGCTACTTAAACAATTTGCGAACGACGGAATAGCCGCCCTTGACGCGCTGGGAGCGGCGATGAAGGAGAATGAGCGGCTTAAAGATTCACTAGGCCGACATGTGCAAGCGGAAATTGGTGTATCCATGAGCCTTTCAGAATTTTTCCCAGACCATGGCGAGGATCATGAGCGGATTATTATTGCCGCGGCTAAGGCCAGCGCGGAAATTGCCCGCCTGACCGCCGAGCGGGACGCGGCGTATGATGTTATTGCCCGCATTGATTATCAGTTAGACAAGCATCAGACATGCGCCGCGATAGGCAACCGGCAGTACGCGCACGGCATACGGGATGCGCGGAAAATCATCGCCCAAATGTTGCCCGTGTGCGCCGAGAACGCGCAGGAGGTGGATGATCCACATGGGCAATGAACCGGGTGATGCGCGGGCAATATGCCCATACTACCGACGGTTGCGCCGGTTAGAAACGCATCGTGCAGAAATCAGGTGCGAAGGCGCGACGCGGGACATGGAGAACATCGTGGCGTTCATAAAATTCGCCGAGCTGGAAAAATGGATGA
>DAOPZY010000067.1:0-11778 GCA_035353615.1 Candidatus Limiplasma sp. | reverse complement strand
GCAGCACGCTAAGCCGCTCGCCTCATAGCCCTGCGGGCTGTTCGCGCGCTGGATGGGTTTACGCTGCGGCGTGGGGTTTGAGGTTCCACCCCAAACCCCGGCAAGGGCCTCGCCCCTGCACCCTGACAAGGGCTTACGCCCTTGTCCCATCTCCGCTGCGGCGGGGGATTTATGATATTGTGATTATTTTCCCACACAAAAGGTGGAAAAAATCTCGTCCAATAGCTGATCGTCCACACTTTCGCCGGTAATCCGCCCCAACATCCACAGGGCTTCGCGCAGGTCGAGCGCGGCAACGTCCAACGGCATGCCATCGTCCAGTGCGATCAGGGCTTGTTTTAGCAGCTCGGCCGCCTGCCGCGCGGCCGCCATATGCCGCTCGTGCGTAAGCATACCCTCTTGGGGCAGCTTTGCCTGTGTCGCAAGGTATTCCCGCACCTGTGCCAGCCCCTGGCCGGTTATAGCGGAAAGGGTCAGGATCGGCGCGTGCCGGGTCACGGCCTCTACATCGGCGGCTGTCAGCACTGGGTTGGCGTCCTCCTTATTCAGCAGCACAGCGGTTGGGCATCCCAGATCGCTTTGTAGCAGAGCAAGCGTTTCCGCATCCAACGGGTTGGACGCGTCCACCAGCAACAGCGCGGTATCCGCGTGGGCAACAGCCTCCCGGGCGCGCGCTACCCCAATGCGCTCCACCGCGTCGCCGCTATCGCGCAGCCCGGCGGTATCCATGAGCTGCACATTCAACCCGTTCACGCTCAGGGTTCCTTCCAGCACATCGCGCGTGGTTCCGGGAATGTCGGTCACAATGGCGCGCTCCTCGCCGAGCAGCACATTAAAAAGCGTGCTTTTGCCGGCGTTCGGGCGGCCGCAGAGCGCTACGCGCAGCCCGTCGCGGAGGATCCGCGCGCTGCGCTCATCCACCGCCGCGTCCAACGTTTGAATCAGCGCCGCAAGCCCTTCGCGCAGGCCGGCGGTCGCCTCTGTTTCCGCAATTTCATCCGGGTAGTCGATGTGCGCCTCCACCCCGGCAAGCAGGCCGATCAGCCTTTCCTGAGCCTTTTTGATAAACCGGCTCGCCCCGCCCGCAAGCAGGGCCTGTTCGCTTTTCAGCGCCGCCAGCGAGCGCGCGCCGATCACGCCCATCACAGCTTCCGCCTGAGATAGGTCGATGCGGCCGTTCATAAACGCTCTCCGTGTAAACTCGCCCGCCTCGGCCGGGCGCGCGCCCAGCGCGATCAAACGCCGCACAGCCTGACCGGCCGCCGCGTAACCGCCGTGGGTGTGAAGCTCGCACACATCCTCCCGGGTATAGGTGTGCGGCGCGTACATCACAACGCCCATGGCTTCGTCCAGCGGTTGGCCCTTGCCGTCCACCATGCGGCCGTACATCAGCAGATGATCCGGATACGGGGGTTTGTGTCCGGCGGCGGCAAACAAGCGGGAAAACAGCTCCACAGCCTTTTCCCCGCTGATTCGCACAATGGCGATCCCGCCCTCGCCAAGGGCGGTGGCAATCCCCACGATGGTGTCCCGCATGCTTGCGCCTCCCCAAACGCTCTGTTCTGTGGTATCATATCATATCGGGGTTCACAAAGCAAAAGGGGGCTTGGCTATGGCGGACATCAGCCTTTGGATGGGGCGGGCGCACAGGCTGCTCGCGCCTGTGGCGGCGCGAATGGGCGAATTGCACGCCGGCGGCGCTTCCTGTGTTTTGCTGGTGCCGGAACAGTTTACCCTTCAGGCGGAACGTGAGCTTCTGGACCGGTTGCATGTCAACAGCCTGTTTACCCTTGAGGTGCTTTCGCCCTCCCGCTTAGCCAGCCGAGTGCTCGCCGCTGTCGGCGCGGATGAACGCTCGCCCCTGAGCCGCGCCGGGCGGCAGATGGCGGTCAGTTACGCGCTGGAGCGCTGCGAAAAGGATTTGAAGTTTTATCAAACCTCCGCCCACAGGCGCGGTTTTACCGAGAAAATGGCCGCGCTGATTGAGGATATGAAACGCGGCGGCCTGAACCCCGACGGGCTTGGCGACTATGCGCAAACCCTGCCCGAAGGGATGCGCCGCGCGAAGCTTGCCGACCTGGCCACGGTGTTTGCCGCTTATGAAACAACGCTTGCGGGCCGTTTTGGCGACGGGGAGGATCAGCTGCGCTATCTGGCGTCCCGTTTGCCGGAAAGCGGGCTGTTTACCGGGAAGCATCTGTTTGTATACGGGTTTGACGCCTTGCCCGAGCAAATGACAGAACTGCTTTGCGCAGCCGCGGCGCAAAGCGAGAGCCTGACCGTCGCGCTGCTGTGCGAACCGCAAAGCGCGCCCGACGCTGAAATCTACCGGCCTGTGCGCCAAAGCGTGGATCGCTTTGCGGCGGCGCTTCGGTCGCGCGGCCTTATGCTTCGCGTGCTTTCGCTGCCGCCGGAACCGCTTGCGCACGCGCCGGCAATCCGGCATTTGGATGAGGCTCTGTTTGCCTTTCCGGAAACGAAATATAAGGGGCCGCAGGCGGATGTGTTTCTTTCCCAGCATATGAGCCCGTTTGAGGAGGCGACGTTCGCGTCCCGGCAGATTCTCCGCCTGTGTGCCGAAGGCGTGGAAATTGAGCGGATCGCGGTGCTCTACCCCGAAAGCAACGGGTACGCCTTTGCCGTAACGGCTGCGTTGAGCGACAGCGGCCTTCCTTTTTACACCGATGAAAAACTTCCCGCCAGCTCCCACGCGCTGGTCCGGTTCCTGCTGGCCGCCCTGCGCGCCATGGCTGGCGACTATCCGCGCGGCGACGTGACCGCGGTGATGAAATCCGGGTATGCGGGCCTGAGCTTTGAGGAAGCCTGCCAGCTGGAAAACTATGCGCGCGAATTTGGCATTCAGCGAAAAAAGTGGCTTACGCCCCTGACCAAAGGCGAACCGCAACGCGCCGCGCGCTGCGAAGCCCTGCGCGCGCGGCTGATCGGCCCGTTGGCGAAGGCGCGCGCGGCGATTGTTGCGGCCAAAAACGCCGGCCAATCGCTGGAAGCGGTCATGAACCTGCTGAACGATGTTCATGCCTACGATACGCTGCTTGCCGAGGAAAAGGCTTTGCTGGCGGAGGGTATGCCGGTGCGCGCCGGGCAGAACAGCCAGGTGTGGCAGACGCTTTTGGAACTGATGGAGCAGCTGCACGCCATTTCCAACGGGGCCAGATTGCCGCTCAGCCATCTGGCGGACCGTTTGGAATGCGGCTTTGCCGCCGTGTCGCTGGCGGCGTTGCCCCCGGCCAGCCATATGCTGCACGCGGGTACGCTGGGGCATTTTCTGTCCGGCGAGATGGACGCGGTGTTTCTGCTGGGGCTGAACGACGGCGTGCTGACCCGCGGCGCGGAAACCCTGCTGACGGATGAGGAGCGGGACGACGCGCAAGCGGCAACCGGGTGTTTTTTAGGCATGACCGACGAAGGCCGTTCCCTGTTCGCAAGGATGGACGTGAAGCGAGCCATGACCCTGCCGCGCCGAAACCTGTACCTCAGCTATGCTAAAACCGACCCTTCCGGCAAGGCGCTGCGTCCGCTGGATTTGTTGGCGACCCTTCAGCAACGGCTGTTTGACGGCCTGCCCGAGCCGCCTGTGCCGGAGCGCGAGCTGCCGATTTCCGCCACGCAGGCGCTGGCGGAGCTGAGCGGCATCCTGCGCGGTTACGCGGACGGCGCGGAGGACGCCTTGCCCCCGCGGTGGCGGGAGCGCCTGGCCCGGCTGCTGGCTTCCCCGGCGACCGCGCCCGCGGCAGCCCGGCTTATGCGCGCCGCCGATTACCGGGTGGAGAGCGTGCCGCTCACGCCCGCTGACGCGCGTCGGCTGTTTAACGACCGCACCCTGTCGGTCAGCCGTTTGGAGGAATTTGCCGATTGCCCGTTCCGTCATTTTGTGGAATATGGATTAAAACCCGAAATTCTGAAGGAATGGGGCGTGGAGCCGGTCGATTTGGGCGTGTTTTTCCACCGAAGCCTTCAAAATTTCGCCGATCTGGCCGGAGCGCGACCGCAGTATCCGGCCCTGACCACCGCCGAAACCGAGGCGATGGCGGACGAGGCGGTAGCGCCGCTGATGCAGGAGCTGCTGCGCGGGCCGATGGGAGAAACCCCGCGCAGCATGGCGGGCTTTGAGCGCGCGCGGCGCATTGTCCGGCGTGCGTGCGTAACGGTAACCCGGCACCTTGCAGCGGGGGAATTTCGGCTGTACCGCGCGGAAGCTCGCTTTGGCTATGCCGATTCGGATAGCCTGCCGCCGATCCCCTTACGGCTTGCGGACGGCACGGAGGTTTCGCTGCACGGCAAAATTGACCGGATCGACCGCTACGATCAGGCGGGAGAAACCTATCTGCGCGTGATCGATTACAAAAGCAGCCGCAATACGCTGGAAGCGGCCAAAACCTGGTGGGGGCTGCAATTGCAGCTGATGGTTTATCTGGACGCGGCTGTGCGCGGCGTGCAGGGCGCTAAACCGGCCGGCGCGTTCTATTTTCACGTGAGCGATCCTCTGGCGCCCATCGACAGCGACGAGCCGGCTGCGGCGGAAACAGAAATCGCCAAGCTGTTGCAGATGAAAGGCGTAGCCCTGTCCGACGAGGATGTGCTGAACGCCATGGACAGTGGGGATACGCCGGTGAGCATCGGCGCGGCGCTGGCGAAGGGCGGAGGAATCCGCAAGGATGCCAAGGTGCTGGACTTGCCGCAGATGAACGCTCTATTGCGCCATACGCGCCAGCAGGCGGAAACGCTGGCGGAAGCGCTCTACGGCGGGGATATCGCCATCCGACCGGTACAGACCGGCCATACGGTGAGCTGCGCAAACTGCCGCCTGGGGGGCGTTTGCGGCTTTGACCCGGATGCGCGCGGCGCGCAAACGCGGGAGCTGCCGGAGATGAGCATGGACGACCTGCGCCAACAGCTCGGGGGCGCGCCGGAACCCGCCGAACCCACCCAAACGGGCAACGCCTAGCCCGCTTTTGTGTTCAGCGTGTAAAAGCCCTTGGATTACTCGCGCAATCGCGGGTTTGGGAAAAGCGTCCCATGCCCCTTCAGGTCAGGGAAACCGGCCTGTTGACGGGTCTGGCTGGAACCGCCCCGGCATTCAACCGCTGCGTTGACGGGTGCGCGCTTCACGCGGATTTTTCTTTGTCGCAGGCTCGAAGGCTTGCCACAGCAGGGTTTACGGCTGAAAACCGTTGCGGAGAATGACTTTTGCGGTTTATGCCTTGCGCAAGGCCGAATGTTCATGTATAATAAAAACAGTCGGAGGGTCAACCGGTACTGGCTGACAAACCGAAATCGAGTATTTACAACTGAAGGAGGCGTTACCATTGATTCAGGTGATTGCCGGCAAAAAAGGCTCGGGAAAAACCAAACGGATCATTGACATGGCCAATAAAGCAACTCAGGACAGCAAACACGATATCATCTTTATCGACGACGACAACCGCTACATGTTCGATCTTCGCCATGAGGTGCGGTTTATCAACGCCGGGGAATACAACCTGCTGAGCGATCAGATGTTTGTGGGTTTCCTTGCGGGCGCGGTGGCTCAGAACTTTGACGTGGGTCTGATCCTGATCGACGCTTTCCTGAAGCTGATTAAGTGCGAGCTTGCAACCACCGAGTGGCTGTTTGAACGCATTGAGGCGCTCAGCGAAAAACACAGCGTCGATTTTGTGATTTCCATCAGCGAAGATCCGGACGCGCTGCCTGATTTCATTAAAAAATACGTTATTTAAATTTGGCGTTGATTGGCAAACGGAAGCCTCCGGGCTTCCGTTTGTCGCAGAGCTGGGGACGGTTACGCCCTGCCGGCCTTTGGGCCGCAGGTGGGGCGGAGGGCGCGGAGGTCCGGAACCGACCGAGAGGCAGCGAGCCGCAGGCGTCAGGCCGGAAACCTTTAGCGCATCGAGTACTTTAGTGCCGGGGGAGTGAGCAAATGTCCTTTTTTTCGACGCGCGGCGGCGCCTGCGTAACGGCGTCCCAGGCCGTGCTATGGGGGCTTGCCAAGGATGGCGGCCTTTATGTGCCATCGATGTATCCGCAACTGACGCAGGAAAAAATCGCGTCCTTCTGTCAGATGAGCTACCAGCAGATTGCGGAACGCGTGCTCCGCAGTTTTCTGGAGGATTACTCCATCGCGGAAATTGAGGAATCCGTGCGGGCGGCCTATCAGGTTCCCGCGTTTGACGATCCCGCCATCGCGCCGGTGCGGCTGCTGGATGACAATATCCATGTGCTGGAGCTGTTTCACGGCCCCACCCTCGCTTTTAAGGATATTGCGCTGAAGCTGCTGCCCTATCTGGTGCGGCTGGCCGCTGAAAAAAACGATGAAACGCGGGAGATCAGCATTCTGGTAGCGACCAGCGGCGACACCGGCAAGGCCGCGCTGGAAGGTTTCAAGGATGTGCCCGGCACCAGCTGCACGGTGTTTTACCCTGTGGATGGCGTCAGCGACCTGCAAAAATTGCAAATGACCACCACCGAAGGCGGCAACACGCACGTTATCGGGGTGCGCGGCAATTTTGACGACGCGCAAACCGGCGTAAAACGCCTGTTTTCCGATCCGGCGTTCCACCAGAAGATGAACGGGGCGGGCCGGTTGCCGTCCTCGGCCAACTCCATCAACTTTGGCCGGCTGGTGCCGCAGGTGGCGTATTATTTCAGCGCCTATGCCGCCATGGTCAACAGCGGCGCGCTGCGCATGGGGCAGTCGCTCAATTTTGTGGTGCCTACCGGCAATTTTGGCGATATCCTCGCCGGGTACTATGCCAAGCGGATGGGTTTGCCCGTTGGGCGGCTGATCTGCGCTAGCAACCGCAACAACGTGCTCAGCGACTTTTTTACCGACGGTATTTATTACACGCACCGGACCTTTTTCCAAACGATGTCGCCCAGCATGGACATCCTGATTTCCTCCAACCTGGAAAGGCTTTTGTACGAATGCGCTGACCGGGACGGCAGGATGGTTAAATCCTGGATGGACCTGCTGGCGGATTGCGGCAGCTTTTCCATTGGCACGCAAAGGCTGCTGGAACTGCAAAAAACGTTCTCCGCCGGTTTTGCGGACGATGTGATGACCGCCGCCGAAATCCGGCGTGTGTTTGAGCACAACGGTTACCTGATGGACCCGCATACCGCGGTGGCCAGCTATGTGCTGGGCGAATACCGGGCCGCGTCCGGCGATCACACGCCCGCAGTGGTTATCTCTACGGCCAGCCCTTACAAGTTTGCCCGGGACGTGCTGGTTTCCCTGCTGGGCGAACCGGCGGCCGAAGGGCTGGATGCTTTCGCCTGCGCGCAAAAGCTGTCGGAATATACCCATACTCCGGTTCCGAAGCAAATTACAGAGCTGCAAACGCTGCCGATCCGCCACCGCTCGGTTTGTGAAAAGGATGGCATGGAAGCCGCATTGTGGAACGAACTGACCCACGCCTGAGCATTTTTAGGATAATCGCAGAAAAACTGAATCATGACAAGGGAACGCGGCCGCATCCGGCGAATTTTGAAAGCAATGGATGGGCCGTGTTCTTTTGTGTGCAATGGTTTTCCAAAAAGATCATAGGAGGTTCGGGTATGAAAAGGTACAGCCCCAACGCGAAGGTTCCGATGAAGTTCCACAACCTGTATGTGAAGTTCCTTAACCCGCTGGGCATCCTGATCCTGCTGGCGATGGCAGTGTTGGTGCTGCTCACGGCGCTGAACATCACCGTGCTGCCGCAGGTGCAAAGCCGCATCGACGGCGACGGAAGCAGCGCCGCCCAAATCATGCTGTGGCTGATGTTTGGCGTGCTGGTGCTGGCGTTTCTGTTTGCGGTGTTTGCCGAAACGCTGCTGGCGAAGCGGCGCACGCTGGGCGTCATCATCCTGATTCTCGGTTATCTGCTCAACACCGCGTCCGCCGCGTTCACAGCTTACAATGAACGCTCCGTATCCAACTTTGTGGCGCTGGGGGTCACGCTGGTCATCAGCATTCTGGTTTGCGTATACTACTGGAAACGCGGCCGACTGTTCCACTGACATGACGGTTTCATTGGCTCTGCTTTGGGATGCGCCATAGCCGCGCACAAAAATCCAAAGATGTTGTTTCACCCTTGCCGGTACGGGGGTAACCTATACCTGAAGCGAAAAGCTAAACAAAAACACAAGGAGGATAACGATATGAAATGGGTTTGCTCGGTTTGCGGTTATGTGTATGAGGGCGCTGAGGCGCCGGAAAAGTGCCCCGTTTGCGGCTCGCCGAAAGAAAAGTTTGTTAAGACCGCCGAGGAGCGCGTGTTTGCGGACGAGCACCGCATCGGGGTTGCCAAGGGCTTGGACGAGCGCGTTGTGGAAGGCCTGCGCATGAACTTCAGCGGCGAGTGCACCGAAGTGGGCATGTACCTGGCCATGAGCCGTCAGGCCGACCGCGAGGGCTATCCCGAAATCGCGGAAGCTTTCAAACGTTATGCCTTTGAGGAAGCCGATCACGCCTCCCGCTTTGCCGAACTGCTGGGCGAGGTGCTGACCGACAGCACCAAGAAGAACCTCGAAATGCGCGCCGAAGCCGAATGGGGCGCGACCGCCGGCAAGAAAGAGCTTGCGACGTTGGCCAAGGAACTGGGCTATGACGCGGTTCACGACACCGTGCATGAAATGTGCAAGGATGAAGCCCGCCACGGCAAGGGATTTGATGGGCTGCTCAAGCGGTACTTCGGCAAGTAGGATAACAGATAATCTTTGTGGCATAAGGGTTCGGGGGATGTTTCGGCATCCCCCGTTTTTTATGTTTTCTTAAAATATCACAAAGTAATCACAATTTCCAGTAGCAACACCTTATTTCGCACGTAATTTGAAGGGGAGCACTTTATCACATTTTGGCGGAGGCGTGAAGTTTAGTATCTCCTCCATCTGAAATACTGCTTCGTGTAGTTGCTTTTCACTAACATGGGCATATATCCGGAGTGTTGTGGCAATATTTTCGTGACCTGCGATGTATTGCAGTAGCTTTACTGACATATTGCTCTGTGCTAATATGGTAATAAAGGTATGTCTGAAGATATGAGGTGTTGCTCCAAATAGATCAATCGAGTTTTGGATATTTTCAAACATTCGTTTGTAATCCTGATCATAAATCGGTTCATCCCAGCGATTACCAAACAGCCAACCAGAGCTTTTACTTTCTTGCAGAATGCTATACAACTCGGGAACAATTGGTATACGTCTTGTACCAGCCCTTGTTTTTGGAGGAACAACTTCTGGGGTATTGCTCGGATAGGTTGCGTTTCGTACAACATTGATTCCGTTTTCGTCTATATCCTCCCATTTTAACCCTAGAATTTCACCTTTCCTCATACCGGTGTAGATTAGTAGCGCAAGAAAGAGCTTTTCATTTCGTTCAAGCAAGTCAAGACTATTGATAATACTGGAAACCTGATCTTCCCTTAATGCCCAACGATAGGATGTTTTCTTACTCGGATTCTTAACCCGTTTATCTCTAGCTGGATTAGAAGAAATGTAATTATCCTGTTGTGCTGCATCAAAAATTTGTCTGAGAAACGTTTTCATCAAGTCAATACTTGATTTAGCCATATTTCCCTCAGCTTTCTTAGTATACATCTTCTGGATATCTTCACAGTGTATCTCATTTAGCCGACGTGTACCGAAAGCAGGGTAGATATGATTCTTCATTAAGCTGTTGCGTGCAGCTAATGTGGATGGCTTAAAGAGAGGAATTTTAAACGTCTCATACCAATCTTTAGCATAGGTGTAAAAGGATGGTATGGTTTTCGTTTGAAGTGTTTGATTTGCACTGTTTGATGGTTGATTGGATAAACCCAGTGCACCGTTTTCCAGAAGAAGCATAGCAATGCTTCGATGAAGCTTTTGTGGACTGGTTCCAGTGGCGAAGGCATATATTGGTTTTCCTTGAATGTCCATGCCTATTTGAACACGTTCTTTTCGCTGTTTCGCCATTGATGATTCTCCTTCCATCAATAGCGTATCTGTTGGATAAATCTGTGATATGCTGTTGTCAAGGTTCGGCGTGTATCCAGCTTGCGCGTTGATACCAGCTAAGTATGCTTTCCCAAGCAAAGATACCATATTATTGTAATCATTATTATTTTTATTGTCAAAAATATTATTCATTAAGCCAGAAAATTGCATTCCGTAAACACTAGACTGAGTAGTTTCTACCATAGAATCCTTCTTTCGTTCAATTATTATGAATATTTATTATGTTATTATAAATTTATATGCTATACTTTAATCTGCTGAAATTGCATTTCAGCAAGCTTAACCAGCGCGTCATAGTATATAGTTATATACCCCTTTAGAATGGTAATTTAGGGTCGTATTCTGGAAGGATTAACGATTGAGTAGATACCGTCGATTCTTGACCAAATGACCAATTCTGGTTGTCTTGTGGTTCGGCTTCATCAATGTATGGAACACGTTTGCCCAAAAACTCTTTCTTTTCTGGAAATGAAGATAGTAATACTTCATACTCATACGAAGTAAGATTTTCCAGATATTCAATAAAGCGTTTTTGTATTGGCGATAATACTATACACGTTCCTTTGAACTCATATGAAGTTGTCAATGTCCGTATTCTAACAAAGTAATAATAATAATCTTCAGGGGTATAGTGTCCATATCCGTTTTTTGGGAACACCTTGAGAGCATAGTTGGTAACTGCATCCCAAAGGATTTCTAACGTACGTGCTTCATTCTTGAAACGTATTAAGCATTTCTCATTAAGTCTTTTTCTTATCTCAGATATTTTGTTTGAAGGTATTCCTGTTTCTTTTCCTACTTGTTTTAGGGCAGGATGAAAGCCTGTTTTGCAAGACTCATAGTACATGAATAGCCGAGTCTCACGCTTTGGTAAATGTAAATAAGTACAGGCTTTAAACGATATTTGTCTATGCTCTTTTGGTTTTTTATTAATAATTCGTGCTGGAGTTATGTTGCTTATTCATGTCATATAGTCTGCCTCCTTTTATTTAAAATGGAATTTTAATTATGGTGGGCATCCACTCAAATACAAAAAATCACCTCATGTTCATAGTGTGTGGATTCTATAATTGTTGGTAAAAGAGCAGAAGTTTTTCAAGAGAATACATATCACGATTTGAAACAACATATTCTTATCAGATGGATAAATCTATCCAGAGAATAAAATAGCAACGTTGAAAGCCTTACTTGATAACAACTAAGCAAATGCTAAACCGTGACTATCAATGAGCGTAGATTTATTCTTGATTGTCATTACTACGGTATTTTCTATGTCGAGCATTGTCGGCTTTCCGATACATATGCGTTCGACAGTTGGTGCAATATTTCTGCCTATTACTGGTAGGAATGTATTTCGTTTTACATAAAGCACAACGTTTTTTACTGCGTGGTGTTACTTCTTGATCTTTTCGTGGCGATATCACATTGAATATTTCACAAATACTTTGTCCCTTTTCAACATAGCTATATGAGCTGTCAATAGCGATACAGTGTATTCCGCAAAATTTGTTACATTGATCTTTCATATTATTCTGAGGATCATCATATCGACATGGACAACACTCTCTCACCTTGCTGATTATATATTTCTGTGCTAAGCTTGCTACTTTATCATACATATCTGGATGGTTATTACTCAATAGGCATTCCTCCTGACAAAATTCCCGTTACTAAAGTAGCTTTGAATAATCGTTTCCACGATTCAATGAAGGAAAATACAAGTGAACTAAGGAATCGCTGATCAATGGCACTCAACGCGAAACGGACACAGGATAGCACGTG
>DAOPZY010000066.1:0-11908 GCA_035353615.1 Candidatus Limiplasma sp. | reverse complement strand
GCCGGGGCTGGGGCGTTGCCCCAACCCCAACGCCGCAGCGTAAGTCCAACAAGCGAGCGAACAGCCAGCAGGGCTATGAGGCGAGCGGGCAAAACGCATTGCCCAGATTGGCGCATAAACATTCCCCGCCGCAGCGAGGCTTCTTCAAAAAACCAATAATTAAATCCGGTTCCCTGTCATGACGCATGCGCACCGAAAACAGCGCCTGTTTTGTGCGCAGGTAAAAAACATCCCGCTTTTCAGATTGCGACTTACAGTCAGTATATAGATGCTCATTGTCAGTATATACTACCCATAGCATAGCATCTTTGCCATATGGCAGGTAAATCCGGACATGGGAAAAACGATTGGCAGAGACGCCAAACCGTGTTATCAAACGCGGCATTGCGATCGGAAACCATACAAATGTGAATTATTGGAGGTATCGCGTGTGATCGAGAAAATTTTGGCTATTTTGGAACTCATTGAGGATGAAGCTGCGCTGGAAGCAATTTACTGGTTTGCGGAACGCCGGCTGGTGCAGGAGCCTGTAAAGGAGGAACCCACGCACGGGCAAACCGCCTAACGGCACTGAAGGCTGCGAGGCTCCGCCGCCCGCGCCGCGCAGCCAGCAGCATCCGCCGCGCGTAACAGAACCTTGGAGGGAGGGGAAATCAGCCAATGTGACGGAACTGCCGCATCCATTACCCTGCCCGGCATTCTGAAACAGGTCGCCGCCCAGCGCGCCCGTTTGCTTCCCGCCCGCCAGAACAGGCCGGAAAGACCTGCGTGAAAACAGCTGCGCGTGTCGGAGCAATCCGTGCGGGCAGCTGTTTGCGCAAGCTTACCAAGTTTTAGCATGGAAACCAGGCCATGCGGCGGGCAGTATCCGCATTACAGGTTTTTGGTATCCGTCGCGTTCAACCGGTCCACAAAGGCATTGATTTCTTTCCAGGCGTCAGCCGGCAGGTTGGCCAGTTCCCGAAAAACCGATTTCATAAACTCGTTGTCGCCGTTCATGATCCGATCCATTTGATTCAGCGCCACCGCCTCGTCGGGCACGCTCATCGGCATTTCTCCGTTTTTTAGCCAGGGATAGCTCACATCAAACTCACGGCAAATCAACCGCACTACCGCTTCCGGCGGATCAACCCTTCCGTTTTCCCATGATGCAACAATATCCCGTGTGACGCCGAAGCGCGATGCAAAATCCGATTGTGTCAAATGGGCTTGCCTGCGCACCTGTTTCATTCGCTCCTTCAAATTGTACACCCCCTCTTGCGGCCATTGTACCATGCCTGAATGTGTTTGTCTACACATTCATTGTGTAATACGTGTTGAAATACACATTCTTATAGTATATAATGTGTACTGCTACACAACTTCCCGGAAATAAATACGCACACACATTCTCTTTTACCAATCTCCCCTCCAAAACAACGCAGTCTGCGCAGGAGGTGCTCATCAAAAGCGATCCGTTTTTCCGGTTTCCAAAGCAATGGAGGAACAGCGTAGGCATCTGCTGCTCGCGATTGTTCGCGAGCCGGTCTGCCAAAACCGCACCGCGCATTCCTCTCCCCATGAGCCTGCGGGCAACCGATTCTTCCGCTTGCGGGTTCAGCACTGTACCCCCGATTTCTCAACAATCGTGTATGTTTACACAGCGGTCGTTTTACCAATCATAAGGAGGGATTTACCATGCCATCCGCCGCATCCAACGAGGTAAAAGAAGAATTAGAATTGCAACAGCAAGTCGAGGCCAAAATTGCCCACATGACCATTGAGCAGCAAAAGCTGATCGCCGCCTTCTCCCTGGGCCTCCGTCGCGGTCTGTGCCTTGCCCAAACCGCAACGCCGCAACGCGACGTTGCAGAAGCGCCCTGCCCCCAAACCCCCGCCGACCCGCCTCAGAAAGGATGATCCGCTATGCCCGGCACAACCCGTCTCTGGCGAGCCGATGAGAGCAACCCCGCCAAACGCTACCTGATGGAATATCGCGCCCTGATCCAACGCCGGGACGCCCTGCTGGATGAGCTGGACCGCCTGCGGGAGGCAAGCGTGCGCGCTACCGGCCGCATATCCGCCGTGCCGCCCTCCGGCAGTTTTGATCCGGGGGCAAGAGAAAACGCCGCGCTCCGCGTTGTGGATGCGGAAGAACACTTGCGCGGGGTGATCGGGCACATTGCGGAAGCCCTGACCGCCCGGCTCGCGTTGATTGAACGTTTGGAGGATGAACGGCAAAAAACCCTGTTGACATTGCGGTATATCAACGGTTGGGTGTGGGAACGCATCGGATACGAAATGCACTATGAACGCACGCAGGTGTTCGATATTCACAATCAGGCGATTCGAGAAGCCCAGCTGGTTCTGGAGGCGATGCTTCGTGGGCAGTAGCGTGCCTTGATGGAACCTCCGGCAAATCGAAATCCGCATTGCCCGCGCATGCCCCTGAAAAGCTGCCTCATTTGGCCTGCACACACCTTATGATAACGCGCAAGGAACGGCCGACCGTATATTTCAGAGTTTTGCCAAAACCTCGCCAACCCTTTACGCCTTCTCAGGCGTAAACCCGGCGGCCGGATTCCCGCGCCGCGTTTTCAGCCGCAAAGCGCGCCCCTTGCTTTTTTGCACAAAACCATGTATGATCTACCTCCGGGCCTGAATGAACCCTGCGGCCCGACCCCCCCCGATTGCTACCACAGGAGGCTAGCCATGAGCAAATTTATCCCCTACCAAAAGCTGCCCAAGAAGCAGCAGCGCGCCATGGACCGGGAAAAGCGCGGTACCTGGGGCGCGGTGCAACCCATAACCCGGTGCCCCGCCCGTTCGGGCGTTTACAACCGCAGCCAGGAAAACTGCCGTTGGCAAAAGGAGGCTCGCCATGAGCGCCCAAGCCGCGGCAGTTTGATTGTGGGTATATACGGGGTTCATAGCCATGCTGCGCTCACAGCCGCATAAGGGTTTGTTTTCTCGCGGCGCTCGCAGCCGTCTTGGGTTCATGACCAAGCAACGCTCGCAACCGTATAGCGGTTGATCGCCACAAGGCGTCACGGCTTCATTTGTATTGCCTCCCATCGCCATAGAATGGGTCTGGGTGCCACTTGGCAGGCTGACCCACGGAAACCATGCGGTACGCCGCATGTCTGCGCACGCCGCGCCATGGCGATTACCCCACACGAAAACAGATGCGCGCCGGTTTGCTCTTTTCACATGAAGCCAAGTCCACACCTGATAATCATCGGAAAACCATACGGGCGCATAACCGTTTGAGGATGTGGAAAAACCCGTGGAATTTTCCCCGTGATGCAAGGAAAGCGCTGTGGATTCTCTGTGGAGTTCAGGCAGAACCCCCTTGTCCTGCTCGCTGCCCTTCCCTGCGCGAGGCTTTGCGAAGCTTCCGGATTCGTTATCCGGGCCTATGCGTTCAAAGTCTTACCCTGTAACCATTTGTCAGGATGTTCGCACGAACGCGGTTTGGTAAGTTCTTACATTTTCGATGGGGTTTTCGCCTGTGGCGCGGGAGAATCCACGCGACCTTCTGCACATGGAAAACCCTGTGGAAAGCAGATTCGCATTTTGTGGAAACCCAATGGAAAACCCATGGTCAACTTCGCCGCCATCCGGTTCTGTCTCTGTTTTTTGTGCTGCTTCGGAGCAACTCGCGGTAACGTGAAGGAAGCCGAACAGGATTCTTCTGCCACGGGTAGGTCAGCGGATAATGCCGCCATGTCGGTCACCCGCCGCGCACGCTGTGGTTAACGTTCCCTGCCGTTCGCCCTCCGCGCCTCTGAACCGACCGTTCCTGAATGTCGACCCTGTGGAAATCGTGTGCATTATTGCCGTTTTATGTGGATTATATGTGGGTAACGACATCTTTCAAAAATATTTTTGCAAGATTTGTTCTCACAACACAAAGGGAAACGACATATTTGTAGCGTTTTCGTCATATCTTGATCCGAGGCGGTTACACGAAACCCTAGATATGGTATTGACAACCCACACAGAACACAATATAATGACGACGTTCAAAAAACCAGATGCGTTGGCGAAGTTTTCAGCAGTGCATGGCGCAACTGGAAAATGGTCTTCGTTTCCGCATAACAGAAACAAATGGATAAGCGCTTGTAAAGCGCAGGTCGGTTGCACCAAAACGGTGCATCGGCGTAGCATTCACCTTCACAGTAAAGGAGACTCGCCTATGATCACCTCCATCAAAAAACGCGACGGTCGCGTGGTAGCCTTTGACCCGGCCAAAATTGAACAGGCGATTGAGAAAAGCTTTATGGCCAGCGGTAGCCAGAAAAGCGCGGAAACCGCCAAGGAACTGGCCGATATTGTGGTTGCCACCGTCGAAAACGACGAAAACATCCCCAGCGTCCCCAGTGTGGAACAGGTGCAGGACACCGTTGAAAAAGTATTAATCGAGCACGGCTTTGTGCGCTCCGCCAAGGCTTATATTCTGTACCGCGCCGAACGCAACCGCGTGCGGGAAATGAACACGCGCCTCATGAAAACCTTTGAGGACATTTGCTACAAGGACGCAAAGGACAGCGATATCAAGCGCGAAAACGCCAATATCAACGGCGACACCGCCATGGGCGCGATGCTCAAGTTCGGCTCCGAAGGCAGCAAGCAGTTTTACGATATGTACGTGCTCAACCCCGTGCATGCCAAGGCGCACCGTGAGGGCGATATTCATATTCATGATCTGGACTTTTATACCCTCACCACCACCTGCACGCAGATCGATCTGCTGACGCTGTTCCACGGCGGTTTTTCCACCGGGCACGGTGTGCTTCGCGAGCCGAACGATATTTACAGCTATTCCGCGCTGTGCTGCATTGCCATTCAGGCCAACCAGAACGATCAGCACGGCGGGCAGAGCGTGGTCAACTTCGATTACGGCATGGCCCCCGGCGTTAAAAAAACCTATTATAAGCGCTACCGCGACAACCTGGCCCGCGCGCTGGAGCTTTTGCTGAACGTGGAGGACGCGGCGGAAGCGGCCGTGACCCTGCTCAAGGCCGTTGGGGAAGCAACCGGCAAAGGGCCGGAACTGACCCATGACGCCGCGTTTGACAAGGCGATGCGCGAAAAGCTAAGCGCCGCCTACACCGCGCCCGCCGAGCAGGTAACCCGCATTCTTGATTTTACGCGGGAGCATGCTGAAAAGGAAACCGACAAAGCCACCTATCAGGCGATGGAAGCGCTGATCCACAACCTGAACACCATGAACAGCCGCGCGGGCGCGCAGGTGCCGTTTTCCTCCATCAACTACGGCATGGACACCAGCCCCGAGGGCCGCATGACCATCCGCAACATTCTGCTGACTACCGAGGCCGGCCTTGGCAACGGGGAAACCCCGATTTTCCCGATTCAGATTTTCCGCGTCAAGGAAGGCGTCAGCTTTAACCCCGGCGATCCGAATTATGACCTGTACCGTTTGGCCATCCGCACCAGCGCCAAGCGCCTGTTCCCCAATTTCAGCTTTTTGGACGCGCCTTTCAACAAAAAGTATTACAAGGAAGGGCATCCCGAAACCGAAATCGCCTACATGGGCTGCCGCACCCGCGTGATGGGCAACGTGTACGATCCGGAGCGCGAAATTGCGCCCCGGCGCGGCAACCTGAGCTTTACCACCGTGAACCTGCCGCGCATCGCCATCAAGGCCAAGGGCGACGTGTCGTGGTTTTTTGAAGAGCTGGAGCGCATCATGAACCTTGTGGTAGGGCAGTTGCAGGAGCGCTTCGAGATTGTCGCCAACAAAAAAGTGAAAAACTTTCCCTTCCTGATGGGCGAAGGCGTATGGATCGACAGCGAAAAACTGGGCTGGAACGACACCATCCGCGAAGTGCTCAAGCACGGCACGCTTTCCATCGGGTTCATCGGCCTGGCGGAAGCGCTGGTTGCGCTTCGCGGCACGCACCATGGCGAGGATCCCAACAGCCAGAACCTCGGTCTGGAAATTGTGGGCTTTATGCGCAAGTTCTGCGACGATATGTCCGCGAAAACCCACATGAACTATACCTGTCTCGCAACCCCCGCGGAGGGCCTGAGCGGGCGCTTCGTGCGGCTGGATAAGGAGCGTTACGGCGTCATCAAGGGCGTTACCGACCGCGATTATTACACCAACAGCTTTCATGTGCCGGTGTATTACCCGATTAACGCGTTTGAAAAGATTGCGATTGAAGCCCCCTACCATGCGCTGACCAACGCCGGGCATATCAGCTACATTGAAATGGACGGCGACCCCACCAAAAACCTGGACGCGTTTGAAAAGGTCGTGCGCTACATGCACGATATGGGCATCGGCTACGGCAGCATCAACCACCCGGTGGACCGCGACCCTGTTTGCGGCTACAACGGCATCATCGGGGACTGCTGCCCCAAGTGCGGCCGCGCGGAGGACGATCATCCCTTTGAGCGCATTCGCCGCATCACCGGTTATCTGGTGGGCACGCTGGACCGGTTTAACAATGCCAAGCGCGCCGAGGAACACGACCGGGTTAAGCACAGTATTTAAGGCATGCCGCGTCAAACGCGCACATGACCAAAATATCATCGCACAGTGAAGCCGGGTCAGGCGCTTTCGCCCCTGACCCGGCTTCGCTGCGCGGTTCCGCGCTCTGCGGCGGGCATTCCCGTTTGCTCAGGCGCCCGCTATTGATGACCAATTTGCAAACAAACGCCTTTTTGCTTGACAAGGTTTGCTAACAGGTTTATATTACTAACATTGTTCGCAATTTGGGTTGGAAAGGGGTGCGCCTATGGATTACGAAGCGCTCGCAAGAGCCATGCTGAGCCAAATGTATTCGCTTAGCAAAACAAGGCCCCAGCGCACCCTGAACGAAGCCATGCGCGGCGAAACCTTCGTGCTTCAGTACATCATCCACAGCGGCGGCCCCGTGCTGCCCAGCGAAATCAGCCATTTCATGAACATCAGCACCGCGCGCACGGCCGCCGCGCTCAACAGTCTGGAGCGCAAGGGCCTTGTGACCCGGCGGATTGATCCCGCCGACCGCCGCCGGATTCTGGTGGAGCTGACCGGGCAGGGCAAGGCGTTTGCCAGCGAAAAGCAGGCGCACATGCTCCGGCACGCCACGAAAATGCTGGAACAGCTCGGCGAAACAGACTCGGTCGAGTTACTCCGCATCCTTGGCCGGGTCACGGATATCATGGCAAAGCTGCACGAAGAACTTGGGGATTGCTAGGCATTTCCGCGTTGTTTCAGCCTCAATTGCTAACAGGGTTAGCATCTGCCCGGGAAGGATTGCCGGGGAAAGGACGGTTCTATGGTAAAGATACTCAAACGTTTGAGCCTGAGGGAATGGCTCCAGGCGCTCATCAGCCTGGCGTTCATTGTAACGCAGGTATGGCTGGACCTGAAACTGCCGGATTATATGTCCCAAATCACCGTGCTTACACAGACGCCGGGGAGCGATATCGCGGAAATCTGGCAAGCCGGCGGCTCCATGCTGCTGTGCGCGCTGGGCAGCTTTGCGGCGGCCGTTGTGGTTGGCTTTTTTGCCTCGCGCATTGCGGCCTCGTTTTCCCAACGGCTGAGGAGCAAGCTGTTTGGCAAGGTGGATAGCTTTTCCATGGAGGAGATCAGCCGGTTTTCAACCGCAAGCCTGATTACGCGCTCCACCAACGACATCACGCAAATTCAAATTCTCATTACCATGGGGTTGCAGTTGATTGTCAAGGCCCCGATTACCGCCGTGTGGGCCATTACCAAAATTGCGGGCAAAGGGCTGGAATGGACGGTTGCCACCGGCGTAGCGGTCGCGGTGATTCTGGTGATGATGACGCTGCTGCTGATTTTTGTGCTCCCGAAGTTCCAAAAAATGCAAACCCTGACCGATAACCTCAACCGCGTAACCATGGAAAACCTGTCCGGCGTGCGCGTCGTGCGCGCCTACAACGCGGAGAGCTACCAGAACGGCAAATTTGAAACCGCCAACGCGGCGCTGACGCAGAATCAGCTGTTTACCAGCCGCAGCATGGCGGTCATGATGCCAATGATGTATCTGGTGATGAGCGGGCTGACGCTGTCCATCTACTGGATTGGCGCGTACCTGATCAACACCGCGCAGGTGATGGACAAGCTGACCCTGTTTTCCAACATGGTGGTGTTTTCCGCCTATGCCATGCAGGTGATTATGTCCCTGATGATGCTGGTGATGATCTTTATTCTGTTGCCGCGCGCGATGGTATCGGCCAAGCGCATCAACGAAGTGCTGGATACCAACCCCACAGTGACGGACGGCCCCGAAACAGCGGGCTTGCCCGGGCAAACCGGCGAAGTGGAATTTCGCCATGTGAGCTTCCGATACCCGGGCGCATCGGAGGATGTGCTGCACGACGTCAGCTTTGTGGCGCATCAGGGAGAAACCGTCGCGTTCATCGGCTCCACGGGCAGCGGCAAGAGTTCGGTCATTAACCTGATCCCGCGGTTTTTTGACGCCACCGAAGGCGAAGTATTGGTGGACGGCGTGAACGTTCGGGATTACCAGTTGCAGGCGCTGAACAACAAGATCGGCTATGTGCCCCAAAAGGCCGTGCTGTTCAAGGGGAATGTGTCCAGTAACGTGGCTTACGGCGATAACGGCCGGGGCGCGCCCACCGCGGAGGACGTTCAAAACGCCGTGCGCATCGCGCAAAGCGCCGATTTTGTGGAAAAGATGGACGGCGCCTATCAGGCGGATATCGCTCAGGGCGGCGCGAACGTGTCCGGCGGGCAGAAACAGCGCCTATCGATTGCCCGCGCCATCTGCCGCAAACCGGAAATCTATATTTTTGACGACAGCTTTTCCGCTCTGGATTATCAAACCGATCATTTGCTGCGGCAGGCTTTGAAAAACGAAACCGCCGGAGTCACGAGCCTGATTGTGGCGCAGCGCATCGGCACCATCCTCAGCGCGGATCGGATCATTGTGCTGGACGAAGGGCGCATCGTGGGCGCGGGCACGCACCGCGAACTGCTGGCCACATGCGATGTGTACCGGGAAATCGCCACGTCTCAGCTCAGCGAGGAGGAATTAGCCGTATGAGTGAAAACCGCTCGTTTCAACCTAACCGTAGCCCCATGGGGGGGCGGTCGCGGCCCCATGGGAGGCGGCGGGCACGGCATGGGCGCGCTTGAAAAGCCCAAAAGCTTCAAAGGTACCATGAACCGCCTGATTCGCTACTGCCAAAAGGATTTGCCTGCCATCCTCATCGCGCTGATCGCGGCGGTGGTTGGCACCGTGTTTCAAACCCTGGGGCCTGACCAGCTGAAAAACCTGACCAATGAAATCGGCAAAGGCTTGCCGCAACTTCTCAAGGGCGTGCCCGTGCTCAACAGCGTGGACCTGAGCGCGGTAGCCTCCATCGCGTGGGTGCTGGTGTTTTACTACGCGAGCGCGATGATCCTGAACTTTTCGCAAAGCTACATCATGGCCACCGTTACGCAGCTGATTTCCAAGCGGATGCGCACCGACATTGCCGATAAAATGAACCGGCTGCCGCTGAAATACTTTGACAGCACCAGCCACGGCGATATCCTCAGCCGCGTAACCAACGATGTGGACGCGATTGGGCAAACGCTCAACCAGAGCATCGGCACTTTGGTCAGCTCCATCGCCATGCTGGTCGGTTCGCTGGTGATGATGTTCTACAACAACTGGATCATGGCGCTCACCGCCGTGGGCACCAGCCTGATCGGGTTTGTGCTGATGATGGTCATCATGGGCAAATCCCAGAAGTACTTTACCAGCCAGCAAAACGCGCTGGGCGCGATCAACGGCCACATTGAGGAAGTGTACACCGGCCACAACGTGGTGAAGGCCTACAACGGCAGCCGCGAAGCCGTGCAGGTGTTTGAGGGCATTAATGACGAGCTTTACACCAGCGCGTGGAAATCCCAATTCCTGTCCGGCCTGATGATGCCGCTCATGGGGTTTGTAGGCAACCTTGGCTACGTGGCCGTTTGCGTTGTGGGCGCGGTGCTGGCGATGAACGGCGCCATCACGTTTGGCGTTATCGTCGCCTTTATGATGTATGTACGGCTGTTCACCCAACCGCTGTCCCAAATCGCGCAAGCGTTTAACAACCTGCAGCGCACCGCGGCGGCCGGCGAGCGCGTGTTTGCCTTTTTGGATGAAAAGGAACTGCCGGACGAAAGCGACAAAACGCTTTGCCTTTCCCACGTGAAGGGGGATGTGGAGTTCCGGCAGGTGCAGTTTGGCTACCTTGCGGATCATACGATTATCCACAATTTCTCCGCCAAGGTAAAAGCCGGGCAGAAGGTGGCGATTGTCGGCCCCACGGGCGCGGGCAAAACCACCATTGTCAACCTGCTGATGCGGTTTTACGATCTGAACGCGGGGCAAATTCTACTGGACGGCGTATCCATCGCCGACTTGCCCCGCCGCAACGTGCACGAGCAGTTTGGCATGGTGTTGCAGGATACGTGGCTGTTCGAGGGCACCATCCGCGACAACATCGCCTACGGCAAAGAAGGCGTTACCGACGAGCAGGTGATTGCCGCCAGCAAAACCGTGGGCCTGCATCACTTTATCCGCACGCTGCCGGAAGGTTACAACACGGTGCTGAACGCGCAAACCAGCCTTTCCGAAGGCCAAAAGCAGCTGATTACCATTGCCCGCGCCATGATCCAAAACGCTCCTCTGCTGATTTTGGATGAGGCGACCAGCTCCGTGGATACGCGTACCGAGCGCATTGTGCAGCGCGCGATGGACAAACTCACGGAGGGCCGCACCTCGTTTGTGATCGCGCACCGGCTTTCCACCATTAAGAATGCCGACCTGATCCTGGTGATGAAGGACGGGGACATTATCGAAAGCGGCAGTCACGAAGAATTGCTGGCGCAGAAGGGCTTTTACGCGAACCTGTACAACAGTCAGTTTGAACAGGTAGCCTGAGCGAGGCAAAGGCTTACGTCCTCGAAAGCGTGCGGAGGTGAAACCCCTGCCGGGGTTTGGGGGGGAATCCCAAAGCCTGTTTCCGCGGCATACAAAGCAAAGCGAGCGAACAACCCGCAGGGCTATGCGGCAGCGGAAGTATCTTTTGCATTGGTTTCCAATCAAGTTACAGACCCCGTGCTTCGTTAAAAAGCACGGGGTCTCAGCCTGTCAAAAAAGGTGGGATTCTAAAGGGCCGAAGGTCCTTTAGCGGGGTTTGGGGCGGTGCCCCAACGTTACAATCGGCGTAGCCGTAAGCATCTCAGCGATGCCGCCGCAGGTGGCGAGCTACATTGCAGCTGTACAGAACAGGTTCTTTGACAGTCTGAGACCCCGTGCTTCGTTACAAGCACGGGGTCTGTTGTTTGATAAACAAATACTGCGGTGGGGAACAGCTTGCCGAATGGCCCAAGCAATGCGCTTTTATCGCTCGCCTCATAGCCCTGCGGGCTTTTCGCTCGCTTGTTGGTAATACGCTGCGGCGTTGGGCTTGGGGCTCCGCCCCAACCCCCGCCAAGGGTTTCACCCTTGGAACCTGACAAGGGCTTACGCCCTTGACCCGGTTTCGCTGCGGCGAGGGACGGGCCGGTTCTATATTTTTGCAATGCGCTATTGCCGCTCGCCTCATAGCCCTGCGGGCTGTTCGCTCGCTGGTTGGTGATACGCTGCGGCGTTGGGCTTGGGGCTCCGCCCCAACCCCCGCCAAGGGTTTCACCCTTGGAACCTGACAAGGGCTTACGCCCTTGTCCCGGTTTCGCTGCGGCGGGGGATGGGCCGGTTCTATATTCTTGCAATGCGCCTTTGCCGCTCGCCTCATAGCCCTGCGGGCTGTTCGCTCGCTTGTTGGTAATACGCTGCGGCGTTGGGGTTGGGGCTCCGCCCCAACCCCCGCCAAGGGTTTCACCCTTGGAATGCACTGCCCCAGGAAAAACGGACATTGCCAAGAAGCCTCCCAACGTAGGATA
>DAOPZY010000065.1:0-12357 GCA_035353615.1 Candidatus Limiplasma sp. | reverse complement strand
GCACACCCTGCCAAGGGCTTCGCCCTTGACCCGGTTCCGCTGCGGCGGAGGGGGGACGATCAGGCGGATGGCTCCCGCAAGCTTTCCCACATACCCTTAGCCGTCGATGTTTCCCTCAACCTCCTGCCGACACCTGCGCACCACGCTTTCCACATCCGTTTCCCCTTCCCCGCAAAGCTGGTTAAACGCGCAGGCGGCGTTATATTTGTCATAGGGCGCCACCAGTTCCCGCAGGGCAAGGGTTTCCGCAGCGATCGCCTGCCGAGCCACCGTCCAGTCAATAATTTTGCAGATCATCCGAAACAGCGGCTGATCCGACGCATAATCCGCCGGCGCAAAAAAATCAATGCGGTCTTCCCGAAACAAATCATAAACCTTTTTGCGGCGGTTCGCCACCGGGTCATAAACCCCGATGGCTAAACCGCCCTTATTTTTCACCACGCGCATGCTGGGGATATCGGTATCGCTGTCGCCAATGTACACCATGTTGCGGTAGGGCAGGTAATGCGCCTCGTCCTCCATGCTCTGGTTGACCGAATCGTCGTTTTCATCAAACACGCCCTTGGCGATGCGGAAGATGAACTGCGTCTTATTGGTGTAGTTGACCACCTGCGCGGGCCATACGGCGCTGCCCGCCTCGTTGTATAAAAAGGTGGAAGCGTAAATCCGGCTGAGCTTCCCCGCGATCGCGCAGCCCTGAATGATTTCTTTAAGCCCTGAGGAGATCACGTAATGCTCCACCGTAATGCCCCGTTCCTTTCCGTAGCGGTTCACACGGTCAAACCATGTTTTTACGCCGCGGTACAGCTTCACATCCCGCCCAAGCGCCTCAAAGGCTTCCCGCTGAATGGACTGACCGCTCCGGGTGGCTTCGTCGATCATCTTCTTCATCCAGGCAAGGTTACGGTCCATGTGGTTTTGAATCGCGTCTATATTGGATTCGCGCCAGAAGGTATCGTTGTCCATGCCGACGGAGCGGATGAAGGTGAAGGATTGCATATCGTCCCGGCAGAGCGTTTTATCAAAATCGTAGCAAATGGCAATCCGCGAATGATCCATGCTGTTCGTTTCCCCCTTTCCGTGCGGCAGTTTTTTCAAAAGCCGGCTGATTCTAAACGGGTTGCGCGCGCTACGCCAGCGGTTCGTAAGGGCGCGCGCCGCTTCCGGTACGCGGCGCTCCGCGCAGGGCAAATCAGGCCCTTCCGGGATGCCCGCTTACCCCAGCGAGCGGATTGTGGCCCATACGCGATCGTCCACCGGGATTCCTTCCCGAAGGTTCTGCTCCCGCGTTTCCGCAAGGCGGCTACCCGGCCAACGGATGGCTTGCGTATGCTCATCCATCTTGGAAGCCCGCAGGTTGGCAAGCGTCTCCTCCACGGTCGCGTCCGCCTGATCCTCCGGCACAATCGCGTGAAAATGAACGGCGATGAACATCTGCGACAGTCCGTGCTCATCCCCGGGCAAACGGCCGACGCGCAAGGTTGTGTTGCCCATGGAAACGCAACCGGCAAACAGGTCCAAAAGCAGCGATAAACCCGCGCCTTTCCATGCTCCGGTGGGCAGGATGCGGCGGCTCTCAATCACCGCGCCCGGGTCCCGCGTCAGGTTGCCCTGCGCGTCAAACCCCGCGTCGGCAGGCATATGGCGGCCCTGTAGCTGCGCCAGCTCCAGCGCGCCGTAGGAAAATTGCGATGTCGCCATATCCAGCACCACATGCCCGCCGCTGTGAGGCATCGCCATCACCAGCGGGTTGTTGCCCAGCCGGGGGTCTACCGCGCCCCACGTGGGCATGTTGGGCAGGGTATTGGTAAAGCAGATGGCAGCCATGCCGGCGTCGCAGGCCTGATAGCCGTAGGTGGCGGCCCGCAGCCAGTGGTTGGTGTTGCGCAGGGCGACCATCCCCACTCCATGCGTTTGCGCCAGCGCGATGGCGCGCGCCATGGCCACCCACGCGTTGATTACGCCCAAGCCCATGCCGCCGTCCATGCTTTCCAGCGCGCCAAAGGCGGATACCGTCACAGGCTCCGCGTTCAGGCGAATCAACCCGTCGTCAATATTGCGCATCAGCCTTGGGAAGCGGTTGATCCCGTGGGTATACACCCCTTCCAGCGAGTTGCGCGCCATTTCATGCGCCACTTTTTCCGCGTGCGCCTCCGGGCATCCGCGGGTCATCAGCAACCGGTAAAGCTCGGCTTTCACTTCCTCAAAGGGGATCCGCACAAACGCTCTCTCCTTCCATGCCCTCCGTTGCGGAGGGTTCAACCCGTAATTTGTTTTCGGCTGCCTTCCGCCGCTGGCCTTCCGGCCACCCGGGCCGCTTGCCGGCAGATTTAAAGCGCCTGCGGCATCCGGGCTTTCAGGTTTGCCCTAAGCATCGGCATGGATTTTGCGCCCGCATTCCGGGTAGAGGGTTTGTCACTCGCCCCGTTATGCCAAGGCGAAGGCATTGAAGGCAGCCGCCCCAACGATGTAACGGATTTCCTACGCATGCAATTCGGGCCTGAACCATGAAAACCCTCTTACACGCGCAGCGTTTACCCTGTTTTTCACAGGCCCTTTGATCGAAGCGCCTGCCTTGGCTATCGTCGCGTTCCGCCAGCGGATGCCCTGCGTGGGCAGGAGCCACCCCACGCGCCCGCGCACGGCGCGTCACGTGCGCGCGGGGTGCTTGACCGTCGCCCGGTCGGGAGCGGCGGTCCTCCCTGTCCTTTTGCGCAATCGTTGGGGAAAGTAGTCAGTCGGTTTTACGCAAAATGGGTAAGGAACGTTTTTCTTTTATAAGCAATTTTGACAAATATTGCTTTTGTGATATACTGTCAGCAGTGTGATGGAGGAGGGAACCCTGCTATGGTGACCATCAAAGATATTGCCAAGGCCGTTGGCGTAAGTCCCACGACCGTTTCCAACGTGATCCGCGGCAATGTTGGCCGTGTTTCGCCGGAAAAGATCGACAAAATCAACCTCGCCATTCAGGAAATGCGGTACGCGCCCAACCTGTCCGCGCGGGCGCTGGTTTCCAGCAGCTCCCATATTGTGGGCGTAATCAGCCATTTGGTGCCGTTGGAATTTGGCGGTATTTTTCAGGACCCCTTTTACGGCGCGCTGTTGGCCGGTATGGAGCAGACGCTGCGGGAGCGCGGCTACTATATGATGATTCGCGGCATCGATTCCGTGCCGGGTTTGCAGGGTTTGCTGTATAACTGGAACCTCGACGGGCTGATCCTGACCGGCATTTTCCCTTCCGCCTTTATCGACGGCCTTCAGCAGCAATCCACGCCCTTTGTGCTTGTGGACAGCTATGTGCGGGACGAGGTTCCCCAAATCCGGCTGGAGGATCGACGCGGGGGTTACATCGCCACGCGCCACCTGCTGGAAATGGGGCACCGGCACATTCTGTTTTGCAGCCAACCGATCCGCGACCGGGGCGTGATTCGGGAACGCTTTGAGGGCTACCGCGAAGCGCTTGCGGAATACGGCCTCACACCCAAACATGAGGATGTTTACGCCCGGGAGCTTTCCATTGACCAGAGCGTCGCTCTGGGGCGGGAGTTGGCTGCGCGGCATGATTTTACCGCGCTTGTCGCCACCGCGGATGTGCTGGCCGCCGGAATCCTCTCCGGGCTGAGCGCTTGCGGCCGTCGCGTGCCGGAGGACGTCAGCGTTGTCGGCTTTGATGATTTGAACATTGCGCGCCTTACCAGCCCGCAGCTGACCACCGTGCATCAGGATGTGGCCCTGCGCGGGAGCCGCGCGGCGGATATGCTGCTGGCTCGCATCGAGCATCCCGAAACAGCGCCCAATCGGCTGACCATGCCCATCCGCCTGATCCAGCGGCAGAGCGTGGCCCGTTTGCAGGCGGATACGGCGGTGTTCCTGTAACCCGCGCAGCCTCAACAGCCGCACGGTTCAAATGGCGGGTTTCCATCTATTTTTGCGTTTGGCCCAGCGTGCCCGGCGGGCATATGCCGCGCTCGCCGATCCGTTCCAGAGCTTGCGTAAAGCAAAACAGGGCCGGTTTGTTCACGCATCCGTCAGGTGGATGCGCAAAGCTCACAGGCCTTCCAAACCCACAGCCGGCGCACAGGTTTGTCCTCTCGGGCAAGCCCTGTGCGCCGGCTGTGGCCTGTTGATGTTTCCCATTCGGTCCGTTGCAAGGCGCAATTCCGGAAAGTTGCGCGCCCGGGCGGTCAGTGGATGTTTCGGGGGTCAACGGCGTCGCGGAGCGCGTCGCCAATGAAGCTGATGCTGAGCACAAGCAGGATGATAATGATCCCCGGCGGCATCCACAGCCACGGTTTGGTGGTCAGAATGGTGATGGATTGCGCGCCGTTGAGCATGTTGCCAAGGCTCGCCATCGGCGGTTGCACGCCCATGCCCAGAAAGCTGAGCGCCGCCTCATCCAAAATGGACAGCGCAACCACTGACGTTGCGTATACGAGGATCGGGGCGATGGTGTTGGGCAAAATTTCAGAAAACAGCGTGTGCCGCGTGGGCATGCCCGCCACCACATCCGCCTGCACAAATGCCGTTTCCCGCAGGGACAGCACATTGCCGCGCACCAGCCGCGCCACCCCCGGCCAGTCCACAAACCCCAGAATCAGGATAATGTTCCAAAGCCCCGGCTGAAAAATGGCGGCCGCCACCAAAACCAGCAGAATGTAGGGGAAGGACATCACCATATCCGTAAAGCGCATCACAACCATATCCACCCAGCCGCCGAAGTAGCCGGAAACAAGCCCCAGCACCACCCCAATCGCGGTGGCAATCGCCGTGGAGGCAAAGCCGACCAGCAGGGAAATGCGCGTGGCGTACAAAAGCCGCGTAAACACATCCCGCCCCACCTGATCGGTCCCCAGCCAGAACTGCGCGGAGGGCGGCGCGGAAAACTTGCCGACCAGCTTGGTAGGCCCATAAGGGCTGATGAAGGGCGCAAGCAGCGCCATCAGCGTAAGCGCGCACAGGAAATACAGGCTAACCACCCCCATGCGGTGCCGCAAAAACCTGTGCCCCACGGTGTGCAGATAGCTTCGGTTCAGTTCCCCTCGGGGTTTATCGTTTTTTTTCATGCTTCGTTTCCCCCTAATGGAGCTGAATGGTCGGATCGACCATCGCGTACAGGATATCGGCCAGCAGATTGCCGGCCAGCACAATCAGGGCGGACAGCAGGCTGACGCCCATAATCACGGGGTAGTCGCGCGTCATGATCGAGGACATGGTCAACAGCCCAAGCCCCGGCCAGGAAAACACCTGCTCCACCACGACAGCGCCGCCGATCAGCATCGGAACCTGCATGCTCAGCACCGTGATTATGGGCAGCATCGCATTGCGCATGGTGTGTTTGTTGATGGTCAAAAAACGCCCAATCCCTTTCGCTTTGGCCGTGCGCAGGTAATCCTGCTGCAAAATTTCCAAAAAGCTGGAGCGGATGTAGCGGATGTTGCTGCCGGCAAACGAGGCGGTCAGGACCGCCGTGGGCATCACCATATGGCGCACCACATCCCAAAAATCCCCGCCGGTGCCCAGCGTGGTCATGCCCCCCGACGGAAGCCATCCCAAAAGCACCGTGAACACATACACCAGGATCAGCGACAGAAAAAAGCTGGGGATGCTCGTGCCTAAAAACGAGAGCGTCACCACCGTATAATCCCCTTTGGTATACTGGTGGGTAGCGCTGTATACGCCCGCCGGGATCGCAATCACAAACCCGAGGATCAGCGACACGCCCACCAGCAGAAGCGTAGGCCCAAGGTTTTGGGCAATCATGCTCCACACAGGCTGATAGGTTTTAATGGAGTACCCCCAGTTGCCGTGCAAAAGCTGGCCCAGCCAGGTAAAATACTGCACGTACAGGGGTTGCGTAAGCCCCAGCTGAATGGCTTTCGCCTCCACTGCCGCCTGCGAAACCCTCGGCCCCTGCATCATGGCAAGCGGGCTGCCGGCGAGGCTCATAATCAGGTAATCCAGCATCGTAATCCCGATCAGCACCGGGATGGCGATCAAGATGCGTTTGAAAATGTAGCGCATCATGCCCCCTGTTCAGCTCCTTTCCCAAACCGCTGCTGCGCGTAATGGCAGGCGGTCCGGTGCTCCGCCGCGCCGCCCGCGTGGCTGGCCAGCGCCGGCTCTTCCCGGCGGCACAGGTCGGTTGCGTACGGGCATCGTGGGTGAAAGCGGCACCCGGTTGGCGGGTTTGCGCTGGAGGGGATTTCCCCCGCCAGCACCACGCGCTCGCGTCCGCGTTCCCGCGGGTCCGGCACCGGGGCGGCGTCGCACAGGGCTTGCGTGTACGGGTGCATCGGCGCGTTAAAAATATCGTCCGCGGAGGCGATTTCCACAATCTTGCCCAGATACATCACCGCAATCCGGTCGCTGACGTAGTGAACCGCCGCCAGCCCGTGCCCGATAAACAGGTAGGTGAGCCCAAGCTCCCCCTGCAAATCGCGGATCAGGTTCAAAATTTGCGCCTGTATGGACACATCCAGCGCGGACACCGGCTCGTCGCACACAATCAGCTCCGGTTTCAGCGACAGCGCTTTGGCGATGCCCACCCGCTGGCGCTGCCCGCCGGAAAACTCGTGCGGATACCGGTCGGCGGCCGCAGCGGGCAAGCCTACCAGATCCAAAAGCTTTTCCACCTGCGCCCACACGGTCGCGCGGGTCGCAACCCCATGGTACAGCATGGGCGCCCCCAGAATATCCCCGATACGCTTGCGCGGGTTCAGCGAGGAAAACGTGTCCTGAAACACCATTTGCAGCCGGGTGCGCCCCTCGCGCTGCCTGCCCCGGCGAAGCCCCTCGAAAAGCGGCCCCCCCTGAAGCAGAATCTGCCCCGCCGTGGGCTGTTCCAGCCCCACAATCTGGCGGCCCACAGTGGTTTTGCCACAGCCGCTTTCCCCCACCAAGCCAAGGGTTTCCCCCCGGTTCAGGGTAAAATCCACGCCGTCCACGGCGTGAATCCACCCGGCGTTATGCGGAAAAATGCCCTGCTTCACAGGGTAATATTTAGTCAGGCCCCTGACCTCCAAAAGCGGAGGCGCGGCCGATAGCGCGGCGTCATGCTCCAAGGTTTGCGGCCTCCTTTTCCTGCGCGGAATCCCCAGGTTGCGTAACGCGCCAGCAGCGCGCGCTTACGTTGGGGTTCACGGGTTCCAGCGTTTGGGCGCGAAATTCGCATTCCGGCACGGCTTGCTCGCAACGGTTGAAGAAGCGGCATCCACGAATGTTCTGATAATCCTCCGGCACCGCGCCCCGGATGGAGGCAAGCCTTCGCCCGTCGCCGTCCCGGATGCTGGGCACGGATTGCAGCAGCGCCCGCGTATAGGGATGAGCCGGGTTTTCAAACAGCGAGACCACGTCCGATTCCTCCACCACCTGCCCGGCGTACATCACCTGCACCCGGTCGGCCATCTCGGCCACCAGCCCCATATCGTGCGTAATCAGCAGCAGCGCCATGTGGTATTCGCGGGTCAGGTCCTTCAAAAGGCGCATAATCTGCGCCTGAATGGTCACGTCCAGCGCGGTGGTGGGTTCGTCGGCAATCAGCAGCTTAGGGTTGCAGGAAAGCGCCATGGCGATCATCACCCGCTGGCGCATCCCGCCGGACAGTGTGTGCGGATATTTGCGCATCACCTTTTCGGGGTCCGGCAGCCCCACGCGCCCCAGCAGCGCCACCGCGCGCTCGGTCGCTTGCTTGCCGGGCAGATGAAGGTGGGTGCGAATCGCTTCCGTCAGCTGGTTGCCAATGGTGAAAACCGGGTTGAGCGAGCTCATCGCGTCCTGAAAAATCATGGTCATGGTATTGCCGCGAAGCTGATCCAGCTCCTTTTCCGGCAGGGACAGCAAATCGCGGCCCTCAAAGAGCACCTTTCCCCCCGTAACGCGGCCATTGTCGCCCAGCAACCCCATCACGGACAGCACGGTGACGCTCTTACCGCAACCGGATTCCCCAACAATGCAAAGCGTTTCACCCGCGTCCACATGAAAGCTTACGCTGTCCACATAGGTGTTGTCCCCTCCGTCGCCGGAAAAGGCCACGCTTAAATCTTCCACCGAAAGCAAATGTTCCATCGGTTATCCCCCAACCCCAATTCATGCGCGCCTTGCGCGGCGCGCCCCCGCCCGGGAAGCGCCCCGGGCACTGCCCGGGCCGGCTCCCGCGCCCCATGCGGGGCGAATGCCTGCGCGGCCGCGCCGCCCGGGTCAAAAAACAGTGGAAGGGAGGCCGTGCGCTGGCACGTACGGCCTCCCGACTGTATGCGGTTTACAGGCTGTTTATTGCGCGATGTCCCACAGCTCGATGTGGTTAAAGGAGCCGTACACGTGGGGTTCGGCGTTCACCAGACGTTTGCTGACCGCGCCCAGCGGGCCGATGGCATACACGTTGAACAGCGGCACATCCTGCTGCACAATCGCGTCGATCTGGGAATAAATCGCCTTGGTTTTTTCGGTATCCTGCGCCGCGCCCACCTGAGCCAGCAGCGCGTCCACCTGATCGTTATGGTAGCCGACGTTGTTATCCTGCCCGCTGATGAGCCACTGGATATCCAGGTACGGGTCCACCGGCGTCAGCGTGTACTGCACCGCGAACAGGTCGAAATCCCGGTTGCCCACATACGTCCAGATGGAGGCAAAATCTACCGTGCGAATATCAATCTGGATGCCCACCTCCGCCAGCTGCGCGGCGATAACGCTGGCCGCCTGCACAAAGGTGCTGTCCCCGGAGTTGACCATGAAGGTCAGCTTTTTGGAGGAATCCCAGTTGGCTTCCTTGAGCAGTTCCTTCGCTTTTTCGGGGTTATACTCCGTAGGCACGATGGCCGCGTCATAGTAGGGGCTGTACGAGGTGAGGAACCCGTCCACCACTTCGCCTTTGCCGTTGAGCAGGCCTTCGACAATCATGTTGCGGTCAATCGCGTACAGAATCGCCTGCCGCACGCGCGCATCGGGTACGGTGCGGGTGTTGATGAATGTCAGCTGGCTGGTCAGCGGCTGTTCGCGCACGGCGGTCACATTGGTGAGCGCCTCCACGCTGTCCTGATCCTCCTGCGGGATAACGCCCATGGTCTGCTGCACAAAATCAATCTCGCCGGATTGCAGGCCCGCGTACAGCTGGCTGCCTTCCACAATCTTGATGTTCAGCTTGCCGATCTTGGGCGCGCCTTTCCAGTAGTTTTCGTTGGCCACGTAGCTGATGTAATGGTTGCTGTCAAAATCCGTGACCACATACGGGCCGCTGACCGCGTCGGGATGGCTGAACCAGTCGCTGGTCATCAGATCCGCCACGGGGATGTTTTCCAGCTTGTGCTTGGGCAGCGTCATCAGATACCGGGCGTAGGAGTTTTCAAACGTGGCGATGGATGTGGGCGCTATGAACACAAATTGAAGGGTGTGATCGTCTACCTTGACCACGCCGTCCACCGAGGTGGCGCCGTCGGGCGAAAAGCCGCTTTCGTCAAAGCCGACCAGCGCGGCATAGCCGCTCATGGCCGTGTTGCCCACCGTTTTGCTGGTGAGCCGGAGCACGGTAAAAATCACGTCGTCCGCCGTCACGGGGGTTCCGTCCGACCAGGTGGCGTTGTCGTAGAGCTTTACGGTGTAGGTCAGGTTATCCTCCGTGGTTACGGATTCCGCCAGCGCGCCTTCAAAGTTCAGCTGGTTGTCCAGCTCCACCAGCGGCAGAAATTCCAGGCCGGTCGCGTATTTGTTCAGCTCGCCGCCATCCTGCAGCAAGGGGTTGAGCGTGCCCAGAGAATCGGTTACGCCAATGTTAACGACCTTATCCGCGGCCTGCGCGCTTGCCGCGCCGCCCAGGGACACCAGCAAAGCGATTGCCAGCGCGAGGCTGAGCAGTTTGGCGGTTACCGTATGCTTTCCAATATCAGTCATTAGGATATCTCTCCTTCATTTGTCCGTTTTTAAGTCCAAAGGGTCCGGCGTGGGGTTGGACGCCCTGCAACGGCGTTACCGTAAGGGCGCCGAGCGCATACATCGCACGCTCCCGGTGGCAACGGGCAGTGTGTAAAAACTGGTATTCATGTCGGCCACCCCTTTATTTCATAGTATAAACGTAGAAATAGTATAATTACCAACCAGCGGTCTGTCAACCCTCCATACAGGGTTATTTTCTATTGTATACGATTTTTCCTCTTTTGAATCCTTTTTCCCGATAAAAATATTGACGCAAAGGCACGATTAGCCTATAATCAGGCTATTTTCAGGCTTTCGCTTCAAAGCCCCGTTACGAGGAGGCCTCCCGATGAACAACCCGCTCAGCTATCAGGCGACAGAGTACGACTGCGGCCCAACCGCGCTGCGTAACGCTATCAGCTACCTGTATGACCGCGAGGAAATCCACCCGGAAATTATCAAGTACATCAGCCTGTACTGTATGGATTGTCACAATCAGGAGGGGGAACCCTGCAAAAACGGCACCAGCGCCCTTGCCATGTCCTTTATGGCAAACTGGCTGAACCAATACGGCCAAATGAAAAAGTGGCCTATCTGCTGTCAGGTGCTCGGGCAGGACGACATCTACTTCAGCCAGAACTGCCGCATCGTCGCCGCGCTGCAGCAGGGCGGGGTCGCCGTAATCCGCGTAACGCTGGAATGCGGGCACTATATCCTGCTCACCGGGGTGGAAGGCGAATATGTGGATGTGTTTGATTCCTACTACTGGCAAAACGATTTTGGAACCGACCGTATCCAGACGGTGGAGGATCAGCCAACCAAGCTGAACCGGCGCATCCACTGGTCGGTATTCAACGATGAAGGCTTCGATCACTATAACCTTGGCCCCAGGGAAAAACGGGAGTGCGTGCTGATTTTCCATGCACAGGCCGTGCCCAACGGGGTTTTCATGGAATATACCATTTAAGGCCCGTCTGCCAAAACCCTGCGGGTTTTGCCGATGAAGGCTCCCCTCACCGCCCGCGCGCGAACGGCGGAGTACCCGCCCTGCCCCGACCTGAAAGGAGCGTGCCCCAATGCAGATTGAAAAACTGGCCCGTGAGCTGGAACCCTACCTGATGGATAAACGCCGGTATTTCCATCGCCATCCGGAGCTTTCCTGGCAGGAAACCGCCACGACCGAAGCGCTGGCTGAAGAACTGAACGCCATGGGTTTGGAGGTGCGCCGTTTTCCGGGCCATACCGGGGTCATGGGCGTGTTGCGGGGCAAAGCGCCCTGCGCGGCTCCTAAAACCCTGCTGCTGCGCGCGGATATCGACGCGCTGCCCATTGCGGAGAAAACCGGGCTTCCCTACCAAAGCGAAACGGGGGGCGTGATGCACGCCTGCGGCCACGATGGGCACACCGCCATGCTGCTGGGGGCGGCGCGCCTGCTTTGCGGGCTGACGGAACAGTTTTCAGGGGAGATACGCTTTCTGTTTCAAAGCGCGGAGGAAACCAGCGCGGGCGCAGTCTACTATATTGAGCAGGGCGTAACCGCCGGGGCGGACGCGGTGTTCGGCATGCACCTGTGGGGCGATTTTGACGCGCCTTGGCTGGACGTAAGCCCCGGCCCGCGCATGGCCAGCTGCGACCGTTTTCAGATCACCGTTCGCGGGGTTTCCGCCCACGGCAGCGCTCCCCAGCAGGGGGTGGACGCGGTTGTGGCGGCAAGCGCGCTGGTGATGCAGCTGCAAACGCTGGTTTCGCGGGGCACCGATCCCCGGGACGCGCTGGTGGTAACCGTGGGCAAAATCAGCGGCGGGAAACGGTTTAACATTATTGCCGATCAGGTGGAACTGGTGGGCACGGTGCGCGCCCACCGGCAGGCGGTGCGGGCCGCCGCGGAGAAGGGGATTCGCCGCATGTCGGAGCATACTGCCGCCGCATATGGCGCGACTGCCGATGTCATCTACACCCGCATGGCCGCCGCGGTGGTCAATGACCCGGCGCTTGCCCGCATGGCGCGCCAATCCGCCGTGCGCCTGTACGGGGAAAGCGCGCTGCACCCAATGGAGCCGACCATGGCCAGCGAAGACTTTGCATTTTATCTGGAACAAATACCGGGTGTGTATGGATTTATCGGCGTGCGAAATGTAGAAAAAGGGATTGACGCGCCCAACCACAGCGACCGGTTTACTATCGACGAAAACGTTTTACAGCGCGGAACGGCGCTTTATGCGCAGTTTGCGTTGGATTTTCTGTTGGGTGAAGCAGTTGGAGCGGCTGAGGCGAGCGGTGATGTTTGAAATCGGTTTCGTGGGACAATTGGGGAGATTTGAGTAATCGGCGTTCGCTTATCAAAAAAAAGGGGCCAATCAGCTCCGGTTTAACCGTCCCCCCCCCCGCCGCAGCGGAACCGGGTCAAGGGCGAAGCCCTTGTCAGGGTGTGCACTGCCCCAGGATAAACAG
>DAOPZY010000064.1:0-12483 GCA_035353615.1 Candidatus Limiplasma sp. | reverse complement strand
GGGGGGGGGGGGGGGGGGGGGGGGAAATCTCTTTCCCTGATTACAGTTCGCCGTTATCCTCCGGCTCGTCCGGTTTTTCCGAAGGCTCCTCCGCGTCAAAATCAACGTCGCGGTTTTCGCCAATCACTTCCCGATCGCTATCCGTGATGGCCTCAATCGCTTCCTCCAACGCATCCTCGGCGGCGTCCTCCTCCTGCTCCTGCTCCGCGCGCGTAATAGCGACGATCTTCGCGCCTTCCGCAATGCGCATCAGCCGCACGCCCTGCGCGTTTCGCCCGGTTTCGCGGATATCCGCCGTCGCCATGCGGATGATGGTGCCGTCGTCGGTCATCAGCAGAATATCTTCGTTTTCGTCCACAGTCAGCTGGGCTACCATCAGGCCGGTTTTATCGTTGAGCGTCATGGCGATGATGCCCATGCCGTTACGGCCCTGCTCCCTGTACGCGTCCGGATCGGTTCGCTTGCCAAAGCCGTTTTCGGTAATGGAAAGCACCTTCATGCCCTCGCGGATCACGCTCATGTCGATCATCTCGTCGCCTTCCCGCAGGCGCATGGCATGCACGCCGCGCGCCGTGCGGCCCATGGGGCGGATGTTTTCTTCGCTGAAACGGATCGCTTTGCCGTAGCGGCTGCCCAGCAGCAGGCTTTCGGTGCCGTCGGTCAGCTCCACGGCGGCCAGCTCGTCGCCCTCGTTCAGGGTCAACGCAATCAGGCCGTTCTTGCGAAGGTTGGCAAACTCGTCATACGGGGTTTTTTTGATAAAGCCATCCCGGGTCATCATCACCACATTGTGGTTTTCGATATCGCGGGGCACGGGGATCATCGCGGTCACCTTTTCCTCGCCGGTTAGGGCCAGCAGATTCACAATCGCAATGCCCCGGGCCGCGCGGCCCGATTCGGGTATCTGGTAGCATTTCAGATTGTAAACGCGCCCCTTGTTGGTGAAGAACATAATCTCCTCATGGGTGTTCACGATGATTAGCTTTTTCACAAAATCTTCATCGCGGGTCCCCATGCCGTTTACGCCGCGCCCGCCCCGGTGCTGCGCGCGGTAGGTGGATTTCGGCAGCCGCTTGATGTAGCCAAAGTTGGTCAGCGTTACCACCATATCGTCGGACTGGATCAAATCCTCAATGTCGATTTCGCCTTCCAGATGCGTCAGCTCGGTGCGGCGGTCGTCGGCGAATTTATCGCGGATTTCCGCCATTTCCGTTTTCACAACGCCCATCAGCAGCGCCTCGTCTGCCAGCAAACCCCGGAAATACGCGATTTGCTTTTCCAGCTCCTGATATTCTGCCATCAGCTTATCCCGTTCCAGCCCCGTCAGGCGCGCCAGACGCATGTCCAAAATCGCCTGCGCCTGCTTGTCGCTGAAGGCGAAGCGCTCCATCAGGGCCATGCGCGCGGTGTTCACATCGCCGGAGGTTTTAATCAGCTGCACAATCTCGTCGATATGGTCCAGCGCCTTGAGCAAGCCCTCCAAAATGTGGGCGCGGGCTTCCGCCTTGTCCAGATCGTACTTGGTGCGGCGGGTTACAACTTCCTTCTGGTGGCGGATGTAGTGGTAGAGCATTTCCCGCAGGTTAAGCACCTTCGGTTCGTTATCCACCAGCGCCAGCATGTTAACGCCAAAGGTTTCCTGCAGCTGCGTATGCTTGTAAAGCGAATTGAGCACCACCTGCGGGTTCACGTCGCGTTTCAGTTCAACGACCACGCGCATGCCGCTCCGGTCGCTTTCATCGCGGATGTCGCTGATGCCCTCGATGCGTTTTTCGTGCACAAGCTCGGCGACCTTTTCCACCAGCTTGGCCTTGTTGACCATGTAGGGGATTTCGGTTACCACAATGCGTTGGCGGCTTTGCGCCATCTGCTCAATTTCGGTGCGCGCGCGCATCAGGATGCGGCCGCGGCCGGTATTGTATGCCGCGCGGATGCCGCTGTGCCCTAAAATCAGCCCGCCGGTAGGGAAGTCCGGCCCTTTGATAAACTCCATCAAATCGCTTACGGAGCAATCCGGGTGGTCAATCATGTGGATGCAGCCATCCACAACCTCGCGCAGGTTGTGCGGGGGGATATTGGTCGCCATGCCTACGGCAATGCCGCTGGAACCGTTAACCAGCAAATTGGGAAACCGGCTGGGTAAAACGGTCGGCTGCATGAGGGTTTCGTCAAAGTTGGGGTAGAAATCTACGGTGTCCTTGTCAATCTCGCCCAGCAGGTGCATCGTCAGCTTGGACATGCGCGCCTCGGTGTAACGCATCGCGGCCGCGCCGTCGCCATCCACCGAGCCGAAGTTGCCCTGCCCTTCTACCAGCATGTAGCGGATGTTAAAATCCTGCGCAAGGCGCACCATCGCGTCGTACACGCTGCTGTCGCCGTGCGGGTGGTATTTACCCAGCACATCGCCCACAATACGCGCGCTTTTGCGGTAGGGTTTATCCGGCGTCATGCCCAGCTCGTTCATGGCATACAGGATGCGGCGGTGCACGGGCTTGAGGCCGTCGCGCACATCCGGCAACGCGCGGTTGATGATAACCGCCATCGCGTAGCTCATGAAGGAGGTTTTCATTTCGTGTTCCAGATCGGTCGGTATCAGCTTATCCTTAATGTCAGACATTCGACTTGCTCCTTACTGCCCAAAGGCAGGGTGATCCCGCGGGGATGCCCGCGGCGGCGCGTTGCGGGAGAAGGCCCGCCCGTTTGGGCGGGCGCGATCCGTTGCCCTTCGGCCATCTCCCAAACAGCCCTTTAAATGTCCAGATCGGTTACGAGCTTGGCGTTTTCCTCAATAAACTCCTTGCGCGGCTCCACCTGATCGCCCATCAGCAGGGTGAGCATTTCATCGGCGGCGATGGCGTCGGAAAGGGTTACCCGCATCATGGTGCGGGTTTCGGGGTTCATGGTGGTTTGCCACAGCTGCTCGTTGCTCATTTCGCCAAGGCCCTTATAACGCTGAATATCCGGCTTGGGGTCGCGCCCAATTTGCTGCATCAGCTTTTCCAGCTCCTCGTCGTTATACACGTAATATTCTTTTTTGCTTTTGGTCACCTTGTAAAGCGGGGGCATGGCGATATAGACGTAGCCATTTTCCACCAGCGGCCGCATGTAGCGGTAGAAGAACGTGAGCATCAGAATCCGGATGTGCGCTCCATCCACGTCGGCGTCCGTCATGCACACAATGCGGTGGTAACGCAGCTTGGCCAGATCAAAATCCGCGCCGTAGCCGCAGCCGAACGCCGTAATCATGGCTTTGATTTCCGCGTTGCCCAGCGCCCGGTCAATGCGCACCTTTTCCACGTTCAGGATTTTGCCGCGCAGCGGTAGAATCGCCTGAAACATGCGGTCGCGGCCGGTTTTGGCGCTGCCGCCGGCGCTATCGCCCTCCACCAGAAAAATTTCGCATTTGGCGGGGTCGCGCTCGGTGCAGTCCGCCAGTTTGCCGGGCATGGAGGCGCTTTCCAGCACGCTTTTACGGCGGGTCAGTTCCCTTGCCTTGCGGGCGGCCTCCCGCGCGCGCGACGCGCCGATGCAGCGTTCCAGAATCGCCTTGCCCACGGCGGGGTTTTCGCCCAGGTGGGTGGTTACGCAGTCATACACCATTTTATCCACAATGGTACGGGTTTCGCTGTTGCCCAGTTTGGACTTGGTTTGCCCCTCAAACTGCGGTTCCCGCAGCTTCACGCTCACAATGGCGGCGATGCTTTCCCGCACATCCTCGCTTTTGAGGTTCGGCTCGGCTTCCTTAATCAGCTTAAACTGGCGGCCGTAATCGTTGATCGCGCGGGTAAGGCCCGTGGAAAAGCCGGTCAGGTGCGTGCCGCCTTCCGGGGTGTGAATGTTGTTGGCAAAAGAAAACAGGTTTTCCTGATAGCTGTCGTTATACTGGAAGGCAACCTCCACATAGGTATCGCCCACCAGCCCCTCAATATAAATCGGCTCGGGGAAGAGCACTTCCTTATTTTTATTGAGGTATTTCACAAACTCGCGGATGCCGCCCTCGTAGTGGTATTCGCGCTGCACGTTCGGGGTTTCGCGCTCGTCGGTGATGGTGATGCGGATTCCCTTGTTGAGGAAGGCCATCTCCCGCATGCGAACCTTGAGGATGTTAAACTGAAAATCGCCGGTTTCAAAAATGCCGTCCGGGTTTTCCTCGGTTTTCACATCCGGCCAGAAACGAATAACCGTGCCGGTTTCGGCGGTTTCGCCAACCACCTTCAAATCGTACAGCACCTTGCCGCGCTCGTATTCCTGCTGGTACACCTTGCCGTCCTGCATCACCGTGACCATCAGGCGCTTGGACAGGGCGTTGACCACGCTCGCGCCCACGCCGTGCAACCCGCCGGATACCTTGTAACCCTCGCCGCCGAACTTGCCGCCGGCGTGCAGCACCGTCAGGCACACCTCCACCGCGGGGCGGCCCAGCTTGGGGTGGATGCCCACAGGGAAGCCGCGGCCGTTATCGTGCACTTCACACGAGCCGTCCGCGTGCAGGGTGACCTCGATATCGCTGCAATAGCCGGCAAGGGCTTCGTCCACGGCGTTATCCACAATTTCGTACACACAGTGGTGCAGCCCCCGGTAATCCGTGGAGCCGATATACATGCCCGGGCGCTTGCGCACGGCTTCCAGCCCCTCGAGCACCTGAATCTGGTTTTCATCGTACATGTTTTCCGAAACGGCGGTGGCGCTGGTGGCGCTGCTGTGGGGGGCAGTGTCGGCGTTGGCGGCTTCCGGCGCGTACTGTTCGTCCTCTTGGCCGGCTACTGTGTCCGGGTCGGTTTCAGGCAGGTTGAGGTTGTTGTTTTCGGGAAATTCTTGTAACACCGAATGATACACTCCTTTGAGGCGAGCTTTGGGGCGTTGTGGGCGCGGGAAAGGGGGAAGGCGTTCCGCTGCCGGGGGCTGAGCCTGCGGCGCGCGTTGCGCCGACCAGGTTCGTATGCCCCCGCGCGGGACGGCGGCGGATCGGCCCTGAGCGAGCCTTCCGAGGGCGCGGTCCTGTGCGAACCTGCGCCTCAGGGGCGTTGCGAACCCCCTCGCCAAACCTCCGTTTCCCGACAGTTGGCGACGGGCTGTTCACCCGTCGCCAGTTGCTCGCCGAGCTTGAAAAAGCTATATTTTTCAACGATTCATTATATCATTTTTATGCGAAATTGGGAAGCCTTTTCTTCCTATTAGATAGTAACAAACCGGCGCTTACGCGCAACCGCCTGCGTCGCCCGGGTTAGCGGTGCGCGACGCGGCGACAGAAAAGTTGAAAAAGCGGATTCAAATCAGCAGGCTCCCGTGCCGTCGGAAGGGTTGTAACCCCGCCCGCCCGCTCAGGAGCCTGTCGAAACACCCGATATCCGCCGCGCCGTATGACGCGGGTTTGATTCAGAATTTACGTTATACCCACGGTTGAATTGGCCTCTAGAAACCCCGTAACGGACTTTGCCGCCGAGTCGGCGTGGGGCGGCAAGAGGCGATCGGACTCCGGCCCGCCGCTATTCCGCGGGGACCGTGTCGTCTTCCTCTACGGCGATGCCCAGCTTGACGGCCAGCTCGTTGGCGCGGGTGTCCGCGTCCCGGTATCCGCTCAGCCCGGAAAAAATATCGTAAGCTTTCTTCAGCTCGCCCTGGTTTTCATAAGCATCCGCCTGATCGTACTGCTGGTCGCGCAAAAAGTTTTTACACTCCATCGCCTGCGCCTGCGTATCAAAATAATCGCCCAGCAAGCCAAACCATTGAAGCGCCTGCTCGTAATCCTTCGCGGTTTTCAGCTCCATGGCGTGGTCGTACACCTGCGTTTGCAGGTTATCCAGCCTTGTGGGCGCGTCGGAATAGGTTCCGGCGTCGGCATAATCAAACAGCGCGGTTTCGTAATCTTCTTTGGCTTCGGCGGCGCGGGCGGTGCAATAGGCGGCCCGGGCGGGCGCGTCCTCAAATTCGCCCAGCGCTCGGTATCCTTCGGCGGCCTCGTCAAATTTTTCCGCCTTTTCCAGCACACAGGCGTGGCAGTACTGGTAACGTTGCTTTCCGTACATAAAATCCTGCGTTTTTTCAAAGTACGGTTCCGCCGCGGCGAAATCCCCCTGATCGTAAAGCACCAGCCCGTGCGCGTAGGCGGCGTAGGTGGCGGCCTGCTGATAATCGCCCAGCTTGTCAAAGGCGGTGGCCGCGTCGGCATAGTTACCCGCGGCAAAGGTCGAAATCGCCCGGTTATACGCGGAGGAAGGGCTTGAGGAACACGCGCTGAGCGTGAGCGCGAGCAACAGACAGGCGACCAGCAGGGCCGCGCGCCGCGCGCTTCCGGTTTGCTTACAAGCCGCAGGCGTACGGGACTGCTTGTATTTAGGCGCGCCGCCGTTTCCCGTTTGACGATATCCAGCCATGTTCAGCCTCCTTTGGCATGGAGCGCCTCATATTCGGCACGCAGAATCGCGTACAGCTCCACGTCCACAAAACGCCCCTTGTTGTAAATCCGCTGGCGCAGCACCCCTTCGCGGCGCATGCCGGCGTGTCGCATCACGGCGCCGCTCGCGGGGTTGTCCGCTTCATGCTGGGCCTCCACGCGGTTAAGGCGCATGGTTTCAAAGCAAAAACGGAGCAAGGCATTCAGGGCTTCCGTCATCAGCCCCTGATTCCAATACGCGCGGCTCAGGCTGTACCCCACCTCGGCGGACCGGTTTTCTTTCTGCACCCACATGAGGCCGATGGTGCCGATCACACGCCGTTCGGCGTTCAGCTCAATCACAAAGGTCGAGGGTTCGCCGTAGCGGTACTGGCGAATGATGTAACGCAGGTATCCGCGCGTTTGGTGAATCGAGGTATGCGCGTCCCACAGCACGTGCCGGGCCACCTCCGGGTCGCGGGAATAGGCGTACATATCCGCCGCGTCGGACATGCGCGCCGCGCGCAGGGTCACGCGGGGCGCGCGCAGGGTGGGCAGTTGGGCAAAAATATCGGTATCGATCAGCATGTGGCGGCAGCTTCCTTACCTTTAGAGTAGGGCTACTGGGTTGCGGCAGCGGCGCGGACAACGCCCTTCGCCGCCCCGGCGGTTGGGGCGCGCGGGCCGGTTTCGCGCTCAGGCGGAAACCGTGGGCCAAAGCGGCGGGCCGCCGCCGAGGATCCCCGCGATCAGCAGAAAAAGCCCTACCACGAGCAGCGCAAACAGCAGAAACATCAGCCAAAAATAGCCGGAACGGGGCTTGCGGGAATGTTTGGAGGTTGGGTTCACAGGCGGGATTCCTCCTCTCTGGCGGGCTGTTTTCCGCGCTGTTTGAAAGCGCGGGACAGAAACCCGTGCATGATCCGTTTTGTATATGCGGGGATCGGTTCAGGCCGGGCCGCAGCCCTTCAGCCGCACCCAGGCCATTAGCAGGCCCAGGGAGGTTTTGCCATCGTTCAGCTCGCCGCGCATCGCGCGCGAAACCGCTTCTTCCAGCGGCATGCGCACCACGTTCAAAAACTCGTCCTCATCCAAGTGGGCGTGGTAACGGCTGAGGCCGGTGGCAAGGTAAATGCTCACCTTTTCCGTGCAAAAGCCGGGGGTGGTAATCATGGGGCAAAGCAGGTCCATATGCCGGGCGCGAAGGCCGGTTTCCTCCTCCAGCTCCCGATGGGCGCACGCGAGGGGGTCCTCCCCCACATGGTCCAGCTTCCCGGCGGGGATTTCCAGCGTTACCTGATCCACCACCACGCGGTGCTGGCGCACCAGCGTCACAAAGCCGTCCGCATCCACGGGCACCACCGCCGCCGCGCCCTTGTGGCGCACGACCTCCCGCAGGGCTTCCCGCCCATTGGGCAGGCGAACCGTCATATGGGTAACATCAATCAGGGCGCCGTGAAACACCAGCTCGTCCCGTAAAGGGGTTTCCAGAATGGCGCTGTCCTCGGGGTTCGGGGCGGGGTTGGGATGGTTTGACATGGGCAATCGCCTCCCTATGCGAATAATTCTCTATTCTACACAGCGGTCCCGGAACCCTTGCGCATCCGAAAAACATTCGTAACATTTTGCCGCCCGCAAACCCGCAAATTGCTTGGAAACCCTTTGTTGCCCACATGTTTACGCCTTGACAATACGTTACCAACCCGTTACAATGAAGGCAACAAAGGCCGCTTTCCCCCAAACCCTTTACGCCCTTTGGACAAGGAGGAACAACAAGGATGAAACATCGCGCCGGCTCCTCGCTGCGTCGCCTGGCAGCATGGACGATTTGCCTCATGATGGCGCTTTGGCAATTTGCCGCGCCCGCGCTCGCCCTCACAGGGGAAGAACTTGCTTCCATGCCAACCGTATCCGTCAATTATAAGACGGCTGAGGATGGCGAAATGACGAGCATGGCCGCTTCGCCTACCACCGACCCTACCGGCAACAAGGCCTACTGGGTCACGGTGCCCGTGGAAGCGTTCTCATTTCCCATGACGCTGAGCATCGTGCCCAACGGCGCCAGCACCTATACCTTTGACCCGCCGGACGGCACGGAAATCATGCCGGACGCGACGGTAGTGGACTATACCGGCGCGCCGACCCTGATTACCGCCTATCAGGAGGACGGGGTCGCCATCGATACCTACTACCTGTATGTTTCCGCCGCGGCAATGCCCCCGGAGGTTGCGCCCGCGAGCGTCCCCGTGCAGTACGTGGATGCGGACGATCCCGGCAACGTGCTGTATTCCACCACGTTTACAGCCTACTACAACGCCAATAACGTTGTCACCGTGGACCCCTCCGTGGTGCCGGAAGGCTATACGCTGCAAGGCGACGACGGCGTTGCGGTTACCGTGGATGAAACCGGCGCGGCCAACCCCTCCAGCGTGACATTCCTGTTCAGCAAGCCCCAAACCCCCAAAAAGGGCACCGTGACCGTCAGCTACACCGATGCTGGCGGCAACGAGCTTGCCAATACGCAAACCCTGGAGCTGGACCCCGGCACGCACACCATATCGCCGGATTTTGGGCTGGTGCCGGAGGGCTATGTGTTAAGCGACGGCAGCCCCGCTTCCGTGGATGTGACGGTTGCCGACGACGGCTCCGTTGACATTGCCAGCGTCACGTTTGAGTTTAGCGAAGTTCCGGTTGAACAGCCGACCGCGCCGCCGACGGAACCTCCGACGGAACCGCCCGTGGAATCGACTGAGCCGCCGGTTGTAGAATCCACCGCCCCGCCGGTAGAAGAGCCGACCGCGCCGCCCGTGGAGCAACCCACTGAGCCGGTCGTCACAGAAACGCCTGTGGAAACCACTCCCGAACCGGCAACGGAGACCCCCGCGCCGGTGCTGATTCCGGTCAACCGGTATGCCGTTACCAACATTGTGGCCAATTTCCGCACAGAGACGGATACCAACAGCAAAAAAGCGTTCGCGGATGTGGACAGCGGCACGTACGTTTGGGTGTACGGCACGCTGGACGTAACGGACAGCAACGGCACAGTGCGCACATGGGCGCAGATCAGCTACAACGGCACTGATTGCTATGTGTGGAACAGCCTGATCGATACCCTGACGCAGGAGGATAGCGACGCGTATAACTATTCTCAGCCAAGCCCCGTGCCCGGCACCGAAACCGAGGCCCCGCCCGCAACCGCAACCCCCACTGAAACGCCATCTGAAACGCCCACCGGAACCCCGCCGCCCGCGCAGGTGACCGGCTATTTCATCACCGTTGGGGAAGCCCCGCTGGCCGCAGGCGCGGGCAGCGACAGCCTCCTTGGCGTGATACCCGCCGAAACCGTACTGTATGTTGAAGGGCAAAATTATGTGGGCGACGTGGCATGGCACAAAACCAGCTTTGAAAACGTCGCCGGGTATATCCGCGCGGATTATCTGCGCGCCATGACGGAAGCCGAGGTTGCCGCCTATCTCGCCGTACCCACGCCAACCTTAACGCCCACCTTAACGCCCACCGTGACCCCTACAGACAGCCCGACTGCAGAACCCACGCAAACCGCTACGGCGACCGCTACGCCCACCGTCAGCTTCACCCACACCGATTCGCCCACGCCTTCGGCCTCGCCCTCGCCGACCGTCAGCGCGTCCGCAACCCCGGCCGCCACCAATATGTATGTCGGCTATGCCCTGACAACCGTGCAAACGGCCCTGCGCAAGGATGTAACCCTGGACGACGCTTCCATTATCGCCACGCTGCCCGCAGATACGCTTTTGTACCTGAACGGGCAAACCACCGCCAACAGCGTGGTGTGGAGCGGCGCGCAAACCGTTCTGGGCAAGTCCATGATCGGCCTGGTGCAGGACAGCGCCGTGCGCCACGCGACCGATCAGGAAGCGGCGGCGCTGATTGCAGCCTATCAAAAGGCGCACGCGACCGCAACCCCCACGCCGACCGCCACGCCCACCTCGGTGCCGGCGCAGCTTTCCGGCTACTACATTTCGCTGGGCGACGTGCCCCTGCGCACCGTGCCCGCCGCCTACGCCAACGTGTCCCTCTGGCTTGCCAAGGATACGATCGTGTCTGTATCCGGTCAGGTGTACAACGAAAACTACGGCTGGCATGTGACGCGCTACGGCTCCACCAACGGTTATGTGCGCGCCGACCAGCTCCGCAAGCTGAGCGATAAGGAAGTTGAAGCCTACAAGGCTTCGCTGGCAACGGCTACGCCTACGGCCGCAGGCACCGTGCAGCCCTACGATCCCTATGCCGCCTCCAGCTACGGCTACGTAACCTCCTCCACCGTCAATTTCCGCGCAACGCCCAGCAGCAACGGCGCAAAGCTGAAAACGCTCAAACAGTATGCCTTTGCGCTGATCCTCGGCTCCAAGGTGATCGACGGAACCACCTGGTATAACCTGAACCAGTCCGGAACCATCGGTTGGGTGAACGGGAACTATTTCAAAGTGCTCAACCTGACCGAGCTGTCCTCCTTCCTCACCAGCAGCGAGTACCTGAAAGGGTTGGCCAGCAACGGCTCCACCTCATCGGGCACCACATCGAGCAGCACCGGCTCCAGCAGCAGCGGCACAGCGTCGCAGGGGCAGGTATCCTCGGTGGAGGATTGGAACCTTGGCGTGTGGCAAAACCCGAGCAGCGGGCTTTCCGCCTCCTACGCTCCTTTTAACCCCTACGCCACGCCTACCGCGCCGCTGGTATCCGCAACCCCGACGCCTTCGCCTACGGCCACCTTTGTGGTGGGCACCATGATCCCCATCTCCTACGGGGATGAAAGCAAGGAAACCCAAACCGACAGCGGTTGGCTCGGGTTTGTGATCGGCGGCATCGTTTTGCTGGGCGGCGCGGGCGGCGTATACGCGTATGCCCTCAGCCAGAATAAGAAGCGCAAGCTTGCCGCGCGCAACGCGGCTGCCAGCCGCCGCAACGGGCAGGCGGGCGGTAACCCCACCGGTAACCCCACCGGCAACCCCACCGGCAACCCCACCGGCAATCCCACGGGCAACCCAGCCAATCCCTACGCGCGCCGCGCCGTGGCCGCGCCTCCCGCCGCCGGCACAGCTCAGAAGCAGGACGGCGCATCCACCGGCACAGGCATGCCAAATAACAGCGCCTACGGCTCCACAACAGGCGCGTACACACGCCCGGCGTCCTACAACCGGCCCACAGCCGGCAGCACGCCAGCCACACCCTACGCCGCGCCAACAGCCAACCCGTACGCGCGCCCCGCGCAGGCAGGTAACCCGTATGCCAAACCCGCGCCGGATAACAGCCCCTATATAAAGCCCACGGGCGAGCCTGCCAATGGCGCAGGCATCGGCAGCGGAACCACCAAGCCGGCCGCGAACCCCTACGCGCAGCCCCGAAACCCCTATTCGTCAAGCTCGCCGACCAATCCGTTTACCAAAGCCGACGGAAGCGAATCCGAAGGGGATGCGACCAATCCGACGCCGCGCCGTACCAGCCGTTCCAGCCGGTACCAGAACCATAGCGACGATCCGGACGCCTGATCCGCAAACGGGGTCGGTTAACCGAAGGGGTTAACGGATTCTGATCCATCCAAAAAGCTAAGAATGGAACACCCCTGCCGCACACACAGCGGCAGGGGTGTTTGTTATATCTCCTCCGCCGCAGCGGAACCGGGTCAAGGGCAAAGCCAATGTGGGGCGCAGGGGCGAAGCCCCTTGCCGGGGCTTGGGGCAGCGCCCCAACCCCAACGCCGCAGCGTAAGTCCAATAAGCGAGCGAACAGCCCGCAGGGCTATGAGGCGAGCGACAATAGCGCATTATCAAATTGAAAGCCAAACCCCCGCCGCAGCGGAACCGGGTCAAGGGTAAAGCCCTTGTGGGGCGCAGGGGCGAAGCCCCTTGCCGGGGCTTGGGGCGCTGCCCCAAGCCCAACGCCGCAGCGTAAATCCAACAAGCGAGCGAACAGCCAGCAGGGCTATGAGGCGAGCGACAATAGCGCATTGTCAAATTGAAAGCCAAACCCCCGCCGCAGCGGAACCGGGTCAAGGGCAAAGCCCTTGTGGGGCGCATGCACTGCCCCAGGATAAACAGACAGACAGAAAAACCCCCTGGCGTAAAATAACG
>DAOPZY010000063.1:7773-12661 GCA_035353615.1 Candidatus Limiplasma sp. | reverse complement strand
GCTTCTTGGCAATGTCCGTTTTTCCTGGGGCAGTGCAGTGCAGGGGTGAAACCCCACGCCGCAGCGCAAACCCAACCAGCGAGCGAACAGCCCGCAGGGCTATGAGGCGAGCGGTGGAAACGCATTATTACGGTTAGCCTGCAACCCGTCCCCCCCCTCCGCCGCAGCGGAACCGGGTCAAGGGCGAAGCCCTTGGCAGGGTGCAGGGGTGAAACCCCTGCTGAGGTTTGGGGCAGAGACCAAGCCCCACGCCGGAGCGCAAACCCAACAAGCGAGCGAACAGCCCGCAGGGCTATGAGGCGAGCGGCAACAGCGCTCTGCCGATTTACGCGCTCCATTCATTCCGCCCTTGGGCGTGCAGCCCCGGTTTTTTTTGTTTCCCTTGCCACATTCCGCAGATCAGGAATCTCCCCCGCCGTACGCGAACCCTTCGATTCAGCGCCCCCCATGCAGCGGCGCGGCTCGCCGCCCGTGCCCGGCCGAACGCCGAAACCGGTTGCCGTAACATCCCGGAGGTTTTGCAACAAAAGCCTGCTTTTGCTTGACTTCCGTTTCAAAAAGCGTCATACTTTGGACGCGCATCCTTGGTGATTTCGCACATAAAAAGCGCCACGGTTCAGGGCAACCCGCCCGCGCCCGCGGGCGGCCAGGGGCGCGGAGAATGGCGGGCCTGACCGCCGATACGGCTAGCAACGGAGGATGCGGGGATGAAAATCCAGCGGCAGGCAATGCGCTTTCGAATTTGCGGTTGGCTCCTGACGGCTTCTTTTGCGCTTGGCATGGGGCTTTGCATCGGCGGCGCAATAGCGAACGCGGAGGCAACCGCGCCGACGGCGACCCCGACGAACGCAATCGCCGCAGCGTCCCCTGCCGGCGCGGCGCTTCCCGCCGACGCGCAATCCGCGACCGAGCTTTTGTTACAAAGCCCCGCGCAAACCTTTGCGGATGCGACCGCGCTACAGGGCCTGACGCAACTGCAAAGCCTGACGGTGGAAGGCGGCGCTTTGCAAAACCTGAACGGTTTGCAGGCGCTTCCGGCCCTGCAAAGCCTGACGCTTCGGGATTGCCCCGCAATGGACCTGTCTCCGCTTGCGGACTGCGCGAACCTGACCCGGCTGACAATCGTGTGGAGCAGCCCCCAAGCAAGCGCAACGTGTTATGACATTACGCCGCTGACCGGTTGCCCGAAGCTTGCGGACGTAACGCTGACCGGGCCGTGCGTGGCGGACTTGTCGCCCCTTGCCGGGTTTGAGAAGTTGACCACCCTGTCGGTCACCGATCCCGCTTTCACGGACGCATCGCCAATCGGCCGGCTAACCGGGCTGACCGGCCTTCGGCTGTATGGGCTTACCGCCGCGCAGCTGACGCAGGCGTTTACCGGGCGCAGCCGTAAGCTGGCCGCCGCTTATGTCGGAGCCTGCGACCTCACCCCCGACGCGTCGAGGGCGATCCTTTCCCAAAGCAGGCTCAAGGCGCTTGGTTTTAGTCAGGTGGAGGGGCTGGACGCCACCGCGGAAGGCTGGGCCGGTTTAAACGAGCTGACCAGCCTGCAAATGGACGGCGGCCACCTTGCCGATCTGGGTTTTGTAAGCCGGTACCTGACCAGCGCCGTCGTCAAGCTGACCGACGTGCGGGTGGGCGACGGTTCCGCCCTTTGTACGGTCGATTTTGACAAGTATTTTATTACGCTGAAAAACGTGCCGGACGCGCAGGCGGTGAAGTTGCTGGCGGGTGAACACCGGCAGTGGAATTACGCAACCCTGCGCATGGAGCAGGGAACCGTCGGCGCGCAGGTGATCGCGTCGCTTTCCGGGGTGGAGGGGCTACTTTCGCTGGATGTGCAATCCCCGGCAGCCGATGCGTTTGCGCTGGAAACCTGGCGCGGCTTTGCCAGCCTGCAACAGCTGAAAATTGCCGATTGCGGGCAGACCGACCTCGCGATGCTAACCGCGCTTCCTTCCCTGCACAGGCTGGCGCTGACGCGTTGCACCGTGCAAAACGGGGCGAGCCTTGCGCAGGTTCGCAAGCTTACAAACCTTTCGCTCACAGGGTGTACGGTGGCGGATTGGGCGTTTCTGGACGCGCTTACCTGCGGGGCCTATCTGACGACGCTTTCCATCGCGGATTGCGGCGGCCCGGCATCGCTTGCGTTTGTGGCCGCCCTGCCCAAGCTGGAAACCCTCGCGTTGGAGGCCGCCGGCGCGACCGACGCGACTCCGCTGGCGGCGCTGACCGCCTTGCGCAACCTTTCGCTTTATGATACCCCCATTCGGGATTACGCGCCGCTGGCCACGCTGGCCGGCCTGCAACGGCTTAGCTGCAATGAAGCCGCAGCCTTGCCCGAGCTTGCCTGCCGGGTGGATCATCGGCGCTTGATTGCCCTCCCGTAGGGAAATCTTAGGAGGCTCACATGGCTGTAAGACCATGGACACAGAAAGCGCAACGCCTTTTTACCCCCGCGGAGCAGGCGGCGTTGACGCCCTACCTCAACAATGTGCGCGCGCGTATCGACCTTGCCCCGAAGTATGTGCATCAGCTGATGGACGACCACGTCGAGGCCCTGCGGTGGTATACGGATCATGGGGTAACGCTTTCGGAGGCGATGCGTCGCCTGGACCCCGCCCAAATGGGGGATTTTTACCTGCGCGAACGCACCGCGTGGTACCCGCTGGATACCGCCGCGAAGGTATATCCGCTGTGCATGAGCCTCAAGCGGATGATGATGTTCCGCATGTCGTTTTACCTGAAGCAGCCGGTGGAACTGCCCATCATGCAAATGGCGCTGAATTACACGGTGCGCCGCTTTCCTTATTTTGCCACAACCATCAAATGCGGGCTATTCTGGCACTATATCGACAGCGCCATGCGCAGCTATGTGGTTAAACCGGAAACCAAGCCCCCCTGCGCGCCCATCCGCCTGAACGCCATTACCAGCCCCACCTTTCGGGTGGTGTGGCATCAAAACCGCGTGAGCGTGGAGTTCTTTCATGTGCTGACGGACGGTACCGGCGCAGCGATTTTTATGAAAACGTTCCTGCGGGAATATCTGCGCCTGTTGGGCTGCGAGGCTCCGCTGAGCGAGGGCATCTTCGCGCTGGACGATGAACCCAATCCCTGTGAATGGGCCGACGATTTTCCCCTTGCGGATAAGCACCCCTCCCCGGAAGGGTTTGGCGATAAAACCGCCCTGCAAATGCGCGGCCTCACCAGTCTGGAACAGCCGGCGCGCGTGCTGCACATCAACCTGTCGGTGGAAGCGCTTCGCCGGAAAGCGAAGGAAAAAGGCGTGACCATCACCGTGCTGCTGCTGGGTTGCATCATGTTGGCCCTGAAGGACGCGGCCGAGCCGCACGGGGGTAAAAAGAAGCTGCAAATTCAGCTGCCTGTAAACATGCGCAAGTTTTATCCCTCCAAGACGCTCCGCAATTTCAGTATGTATTGCTCCATCCGCCTGCATCCGGTGGAAATTACCGGGTTGGACGCGATTTTACCCAAGCTGTCCGCGCAGGTGTGCGAGAACGCGAGCAAGGCGAGCCTGGACCGCACCATGACGCTTTCCCGTAAGCTGGTGCACTATCTGCGGGTGATTCCCCTGATTGTGAAACGGCCTATCGCGTACCTGATTTACGGCCGCCTGAGCGACGGGGTGTTCACCACCACGTTTTCCAATCTGGGCGCGATCACCTTGCCGGAGGCCATGCAGCCCTATGTGGAAAAGTTCGATTTTGTGCTGGGCGCGCCGATCAAAAACCGCGCGGTATGCTCGCTGTGCAGTTACGGCGACCGCGCCGTGTTCACCGTTGTGAAAAACACGGCGCTGCCTGCGTTTGAAAACGCGCTGTACGGCTATTTGTACTGGCTGGGGCTTGCGCCGTATGTCGAGGGCACGTGGTAGGCGCACCCCGGCGGGCAACCGCCGCAACGCAGGAAAGGACGGTGTGCTGATGTGACCATTCCCCCCATGCAAGTGCATATCACCTACCCGGAGTTAACGCCTCACAGCTTTTGGCGGCGCAACCGGCGGGAGCTGATCCGCGGGCTGTTTATCTTTTTAGCCTATGCGTGCGGGCTAATCAACCTCACGGTTGGGGGCGTGCCGTGGGCGCTGGCGGCCATCGGCGGGCTGGCGGTTTTGTGGATTGCGGTGTTTTACAGGCCGCTGGTAGAAAACACAGTGATTAAAAAAATCACGGATGTTGGCGGCGCGGTGTGTTTATATCTGTTTTTGCTGGATGGGATTTTTGGCGGCCAATGGAGCGGGTTTGTGGCGCCAATTGTGTTTTTTGCGGATTTGATTATCGCGGGTACTTACTTTTTAGCCTATTTCAAAAAGGAAAAGCGGAATTTTCTGCCGCTGTTTGAGCTTTCGCTTGCCGGGTTAGTGGCGATTTTTTGCGGGCTGGTTGGTTGGCAGCGGCTGGATTGGCCGCTCATCGTAGTTGGCTCAGTCAGCCTTGCGCTGTTGGTGCTGACCGTCGCGCTGCATTTTCGGGCCATTGCGGAGGAGTTTAAAAAGAAAATTCATATGTAGCGGCGCAAGGTTGGCCGGTGCCCCCGCAATGGAAAAGGCCAAAGTAAAAGCCCTTGACCCCAGCCTGTTCAAAAGGTGGGTCAAGGGCTTCTTCGTTGACCCGGCTCCGCTGCGGCGTGGGGTGGGGACGGGTTGCAGGCCAACCTATACAATGCGTTATACCCGCTCGCCTCATAGCCCGGCGGGCTGTTCGCTCGCTTGCTGGGTTTCCGCTGCGGCATGGGGATTTGGGGTTCTACCCCAAACCCCGGCAAGGGCCTCGCCCCTGCGCCCTGACAAGGGCTTCGCCCTTGACCCGGCTCCGCTGCGGCGGGGGTGGGGACGGGTTGCAGGCCAACCTATACAATGCGTTATACC
>DAOPZY010000063.1:0-7673 GCA_035353615.1 Candidatus Limiplasma sp. | reverse complement strand
GGACGGGTTGCAGGCCAACCTATACAATGCGTTATACCCGCTCGCCTCATAGCCCTGCGGGCTGTTCGCTCGCTTGCTGGGTTTCCGCTGCGGCGTGGGGATTTGGGGTTCTGCCCCAAACCCCGGCAGGGCCTCGCCCCTGCGCCCTGACAATGGCTTCGCCCTTGACCCGGTTTCGCTGCGGCGGGGGTGGGGACGGGTTGCAGGCCAACCTATACAATGCGTTATACCCGCTCGCCTCATAGCCCTGCGGGCTGTTCGCTCGCTTGCTGGGTTTCCGCTGCGGCGTGGGGATTTGGGGTTCTGCCCCAAACCCCGGCAGGGGCCTCGCCCCTGCGCCCTGACAAGGGCTTTCGCCCTTGACCCGGCTCCGCTGCGGCGGGGGGATAGCTGTGGGGGGGCTGAACCCTGTTGGCTCAACGGATGATATCGGTGTGCATATAGGGGCGCAACGCTTCCGGCACGGTCACGCTGCCGTCGTCATTCTGATAATTTTCAAGAATGGCGGCAACCGTCCGGCCCACGGCCACGCCGCTGCCGTTTAATGTGTGGCAGAATTGAGGCTTATCCTTCGCGGTTTCACGGTAGCGAATGCCCGCGCGCCGCGCCTGAAAATCCTCGCAGTTGGAACAGCTGGAAATTTCCACATAACGGTTGTAGCTGGGCATCCATACCTCAATGTCATAGGTCTTGGCGGAGGAGAAGCCCATGTCGCCTGTGGAAAGGCACACAACGCGGTAGGGCAGGCCCAGCAGCTGCAAAACCTTTTCGGCTTCGGCCGTCATGGTTTCCAGCTCCTCATAGCTCTGTTCCGGCTTGGCGATTTTCACCATTTCCACCTTGTTGAACTGGTGCTGGCGAATCAGCCCGCGCGTGTCGCGCCCGGCGCTGCCCGCCTCGGAACGGAAGCAGGCCGAAAACGCGCAGTGACGGATCGGCAACTGATCGCCGTCCAGGATCATATCGCGGTACAGGTTGGTAACCGGCACTTCCGCCGTTGGGATCAGGAAGGTGTTCGGGTCCACCTTGTAGGCGTCCTCCTCAAACTTGGGCAATTGGCCCGTGCCGGTCATGGTCGCGCGGGTGACCATATAGGGCGGGAGGATTTCTTCAAACCCGGCGGCAATGTGCGTATCCAGGAAAAAGCTGATAATGGCGCGTTCCAACCGCGCCCCCAGCCCACGGTACACGGTAAAGCGCGCGCCGCTGATCTTGGCCGCGCCGTCAAAATCGAGTATTTTGAGATCGGTGCCAATGTCCCAGTGGGGCTTGGGCTCCCACGCAAACGCGCGCGGCGTGCCCCAGCGGCGCTGCTCCACGTTGGCGCGGTCGTCCTCGCCTACGGGCACGGAGGCGTGCGGGTAGTTGGGCGTGCTCATCAGAAAATCGTTGATGGAGGCGTCCAGCTCGGCAATGTCGCTGTCGATGGCGGTTATTTCATCGCCCAGGCGGCGCATTTCCTCCATGATGGCGGCAGTTTCGGCCTCGGTAGCGCCGTTCTTTTTGGCGGCGCCGATCTGCTTGCTGGTCTGGTTGCGCAGAGCTTTCTTTTCTTCCACCTCGGCCATCAGCGCGCGGCGTTTCTCATCCTGACTCAGAAATTCATCCACGATGCCCGCGTCCTTGTTGCGGCGGGCGAGCATATCCTTGAGTTCCTGCGGGTTTTGACGGATTCTTCTCACATCCAGCATGTGTATTCCCCTCCTGTGTTTCAATTTGGTCAATCCATAAAAAACGCCCCTGCCAACGGCTTTCGCCATCACAGGGACGGAGGTTGCGTTGCTCCGCGGTGCCACCCGGCTTAAGCGCGTTTGAACGCGCGCTTCTCTTTTACCGCGCTGTATCGGGCGCAAACCCGGCCGGCTCGTCGCCGACGGCTCGCGCGGTGGATGGATTGGCGCGCTCCTGCGGGCTTGCACCGTATGCCCGCTCTCTGCAAGAAGCATCGCCAACGCTGCCGCGTTCATTGCTTTGCCCGTATTATACGCGCACGCGCAAATTTTGGCAAGCCCCAACCCAAGGCAACCCGCCACCGGGTTTTACCCCAGCCGGGCGTACACGATGTTGCGCACCTTGCGCATCAGCGGCGACAGGGGCGAATCGGCGCAGTGCTGCAACATCAGTAAAATCATATCCTGCTGCGGGCACACAGTCATAAACGCGCCCGCATAGCCCTCCCAGCCAAATTCGCCCGCCGCGCCAAGGGTGTAGCTGCGCGCGGGGTCCAGCATCACGCGCATCAGCCCGCCGTAGCCGTAGCCGTTCATCGTATCCCACGGCACGGTAGCCGCCTGCGCGGGGCTTAAGTGGTTATGGGTGAGCCATGCCACCGAACGCTGGGACAGGATCCGCTCCCCGCCATATTCCCCGCCGTTCAGCAGCAGGCGCGCGAACGCGAGAAGATCGTCGAGCGTTGATACCAGCCCGCCCCCGCCCGAGAAGTAACTGCGGCTGCCGAAGCGGTCGTCCAGCGAGCCGGAGGGAGGTATCACCGGGGCCAGAATGCCGTCCTTATGCTCATAGAGGGTTGCGAAGCGCTCCCGTTTGGCTTCCGGCACGGTAAAGGTGGTGTCCCGCATGCCCAGCGGCTCAAACAGCGTTTCCGCCATCCATTCGTCCAGCGGTTTCCCGGCTACGGTTTGTACCACAGCGCCGAGCACGTCGGCGGAGGTGCCGTACAGCCACCGTTCGCCCGGCTGAAAGGCCAGCGGCAACGCCCCGATGCGGTTGGCCACGCTCAGCGTATCCGGCTGGTTGCCCGCGAGGCTTTCCTGCTCCAGCTCGGCAAACAGAGCGGCCATAGCCCGCTCCGCGGGGGTTGCGTCGCCGGGGTAGCAAAGGCCGCTGGTCATGCTCAGCAGATCATACACCCGCATGGGGGCGGTTACAGGCACGGTTTTTGCGTCCGTGAGCGCGACCCGCTGGTTGCAAAAGCCCGGCAGAAAATCGCTGACCGGCGCGTACAGGTCCAGATCGCCGCGCTCTGCCAGGATCAGGGTCGCAACGGCGGTCATGGGCTTGGTAAGGGAATGGATACCAAACAGGTGATCCCGGCTGATCGGCGTGTTCTGCCCCAGGTTGGCATAACCGCTTGCCTGAAAAAACCGTTCCTCGCCGTTTTGCCATACCAGCGTCAGCGCGCAGGGGGTTTCCCCGGCGGCGACCGCCTCGTTCATGACGCGGGCAAGGTCTTTCTTTAATTTTTTCACCGTACACAGCCTCCCCTCAGGGCGTTTTGTTAGCTGCATCATAGCATGGCTAGCGGGGTAAAGTCAACGTGCATGTGCGTTGGGCGCGCCGTGCCTGTAAAACGCGCGGGAGCGCGCCCCTTTTTTCGGTTTACACCCTTGCGCTGGGGAAGGAAGAAGGCACTTGAAAGGAGAATATAAAACAGATTGAAACATAGGAGGTACCCATGCCTCAGGAAACCGATCACAGCTTGACCGCACCCGAAACAGAGGGTGAGGATATATTCCGGCGTGGCAGCGTAAGCCTGCTGACACAGGACGCGCAAGCCCTGACGCTGCGCGTGGGCACAACCCCCGAGCAGCTGGTTATGCTGCGCGCCGACGGCACGGCGGAGTGTACCTGCGGTGGAAAAGGGGATCATGGCTGCGCGCATATTGTAGCTGCCATACTGCGGGTTACGGAAACCGGCGCCTTACGGTTGCTGCGGCAGGAGCGGGAGCTGAGCCTTGGGCAGGAAATGCTGCTGGCCCTGAGCCGTGCCATGCCCGGCGGGGAAAGCGTGCGCGTTACGGCCATCTTGCGCCTGTTTGAGGACGGGCGCACCGGGATTGGCCTGCAAATGGGTCAGGAACGCTTGTACGCGGTCCGGAGCATTCCGGAACTACTGACCTGCTATGCCCGCGGACTGACGCTGGAGCTATCGGCAAAATTTACGTACCGCCCGATGCAGATGCGCTTTTCCAAGGATGACGAGGCGCTTCTGGCCATGCTGATGAGCCATATCCCCCTACGCGGGGAGGAGGATGCCGATGCGCGCGACGCCATCCCCGGAGAGGATGAAACCCAGACCCGGCCCACCAGCGAAGGGCGGTTTACCCTGCTGACCGGCGCGTTTTTGCAAAGCGTGCTGCGCTTTTTTGAAACTCGGCCGTTTATGCTGATGGCTGATCCGCTGCGGCAGTCGCAGGCCAACATCCGCACGGTGGAGCTGCCGTTGTGCTTTTCGGTGAACCTGGAGAGCGGCTCCGTGTTTGTAACGGCGGACGGGGCGGAGGGCATGCGCCTGATAACGCCCGACGCGCGGTATGTGTTCTACGATGGGCGGATTGTGCGCCTGCACAGCGCGCAGGCGCGCGTGTGCCGCCTGCTGGCAACCATGGGGCGCGCCTTCCGCTTCACGGTGGATGAAACGGAAGAAACCCTATCCACGCTTTTGCCCGCGCTGTCCACCGTGGGCACGGTCGTGCCCTCGGCTGGCCTGAGCAATCGCCTCCTGAACGAGCCGCTCAAGGCGAAGGTATACGTCGATCTGGCGGATAACAACGTGGAAGCGCGGGTGGAATTGCATTACGGACAGCAAGTGCTGTATCCCTTTGATACGGAGCCGGTCGCCGCCACTGCGCCCGCTTCCGAAGCGGATGCCTTGGAGCCTGTGCAGAAACTTTTGCTGCGCGATGGGCGCGCCGAGGCGGAGCTTCTGGATTTTTTCAGCGACGCGGGGTTTGTGGTGCGCGAAGGGCGCATCGTGTTGCGGCGCGCCAAGGACATCCTCGCCTTTTGCACGCAGGGGGTCGCGGAACTGGGAAAACTGGCTGAGGTATATGTGAGCGAGGCTTTCCGCAAAATCAAACCGCGCCGTTTTGTGGGCAAGGCGTCCTTCCGCATGCGCGGCGGTCGGCTGGTGTTTACCCTTTTGGAGGACAACGAGCCTGTCGCTGAGCTTTTGCCGATTTTGCAGGCCGTGCAGGCCCGCCAGCAATATGTGCGCCTAAAGAACGGAGAGTTTTTGGATGTGCGCGATATGACGGCGCTCGCGCCTGTTGCGCAGGAATTGCTGGACGCGGCCCTGCTGGACGATCCGCAGGCTGGGCCGGACGCGCGCGAGCTGAGCTTTGGCGCTTACCGCGCGGCCTACATGGTCAGCATGTTGCGGCTGGCGGGCGGCCCTGTGGAAGCCAGCGAGGAAGTGGAACGCGCCAGCCGGGCGCTGAGCGAGCGCGCGGAGCAGGCGGAGAGTTTCATACCCCAAAAGCTGAACCGCAAGCTCGCGCCTTACCAGCGGCGCGGCGCGGGCTGGATTTTATCGCTGTACGAGGCGCGCATGGGCGGAATCCTCGCCGACGAGATGGGCCTTGGCAAAACCGTGCAGGTAATCGCGGCGCTATCCGCCGCTAAAAAGAAAAACGGCAGCATGAAAAGCCTGATTGTCACGCCCACGTCGCTGGTGTACCACTGGCTGGCGGAGTTCAAGCGCTTTGACGACGGGCTGACCGTGCGGCTGGTGACCGGCATACGCGAGGAGCGCCGCCAGCAGATTGGCGAGCTGAAAAACGACCCGAATGTGGACGTGATTCTGACCAGCTATCCGCTGTTGCGGCGGGATATTGAAAATATCCGGGACATTCCGTTGCGGTTTGCCATTTTGGACGAAGCGCAGTTTGTGAAAAACGCGCAATCCATCGGCGCGGCGGCCGCCAAAGAGCTGAACGCGCAGGTGCGCGTGGCGCTTACGGGCACCCCGATGGAAAACCATACCGGCGAGCTGTGGAGCATCTTCGATTTTGTGCTGCCCGGCTATCTGGGCACGCAAGCCGCCTTTCTGCGGCGTTACGGCGGCAGTGAGCGCGCGGAAGAATTGCAGGAGCGCATCCGTCCGTTTTTAATGCGCCGGTTGAAACAGGAAGTGCTGAAAGACTTGCCCGGCAAGCATGAACAGAGCCTGTATGCCGCGATGACCCCGGAGCAGGAGCGCGTGTACCGGCAACTGCTGGAAACCCTGCGCGCCCATGTGGGGGAGGCGTTGGCTTCCGGCTCGCTGCCCCGCGCGCGGATGCAGGTGCTCAGCGTTTTACTGAAGCTGCGGCAGGTTTGCTGCCATCCCAAGCTGTTTTTACCGGATTATGAGGGCACTAGCGGAAAGCTGGAGCTTCTGGTGCAAACCGTGCAGCAGGCCATCGCCGGCAAACGGCGTATACTGGTTTTTTCCCAGTTTGTGGGGATGCTTCAGATCATCCGCAAACGGCTATCGCGGGAAGGCGTGAAAACGCTGTATCTGGACGGCTCCACGCAGCCGGAACTGCGGCAGGAGCTGTGCGACCGCTTCAACGGGGGCGAAGGGCAGGTATTCCTGATTAGCCTGAAGGCGGGCGGTACCGGCCTCAACCTGACCGGCGCGGATTTAGTGATCCATTATGATCCGTGGTGGAACCCCGCCGTGGAGGATCAGGCGACCGACCGCGCGCACCGGATTGGCCAGACCAAGGACGTGGATGTGCTCAGGCTGATCGCGCAGGGCACCATTGAGGAAAAGGTGACGGACCTGAGCAAGCGCAAGCGCGCTGTTTTTGACCGCGTGGTGCTGGCCGGGGAAACGGCTTTGGAGAGCCTGACCGAGGAGGATATCCGGAACCTGTTTTTTTAAGCCGGTTGCCGGGGAAAGGCAGTTTGCGCTTCCCACGGTTACCGGCGGAGCGCCAAACCCCACGCCAAAGGAGGGATTGCCTGTGTGCGGCCGATATTATGTGGACTTGGAAGAAGAAAACTATAAAACGCGCGCTATCCTTGCGGAACTGGAGAAGCGTCGCCTGCCCATGAGCGAGCAGGCGCGCGGCGGCGAGGTTTATCCTTCGCAGGTGGCGCCGGTGATCCTGAACGAGGCGGATTACGGGGTGACCGTGCGGCCGATGAAATGGGGATTTCCCCGCGTGGGCGGCGGAGGGATGGTTATCAACAGCCGCAGCGAAAAGGCGGACACGACCCCGATGTTTCAGCGGGCGGCCCGGGAGCGGCGATGCCTTGTGCCTGCAAGCTGGTTTTTTGAATGGCGGCGCACATCCGGCCGCAAAACAGGCGACAAATTTGCGTTTGCGCTTGCGGAAGCCCGCGCGGACGAGCTGATGTATATGGCCGGCTTTTTTGGGCAGTTTGCGGGCGGGTTTGCAAGCGGCGGGTACGACGGGTTCGCCATCCTTACCCAGGCGGCGGATGAGCAAATGACGCCTTACCACGACCGCATGCCGGTGATCCTGCGTGCGGAGGCGCTGAAAAAAGCCTGGCTGGACGTCGCCGTGCCTTATGCCGAGCTTCGGGCGGCGTTTGAAACGCCCCGGCTGACCGTGCAGCCCGTTACGCCGGATGTTCAAAAGGCGAACTGACCCATGCGCGGCAAACCCAAACGGAGCCGAAGCTCAGGGATTGCTGCGCAAAATTACTTATCTATACCAATCCCCGGCCCTTGCGCAGACCTCTGGGAACCCTGTGTTCCGGAATGGCTGTGCAGGAACCGGGGAATTTGATTGAATCCGGGATATTTTGAATGCAAAGCACAGAGCAAAAAAGCGGCAAAGCGTTACCCCCGCTCGCCTCATAGCCCTGCGGGCTGTTCGCTTGCTTGATGGTTAGGCGCTGCGGCGCGGGGGCTTGGGGTTCCGCCCCAAACCCCGGCAGGGGTTTCACCCCTGCACTGCACTGCCCCAGGAAAAACG
>DAOPZY010000062.1:0-13736 GCA_035353615.1 Candidatus Limiplasma sp. | reverse complement strand
GCAATGTCCGTTTTTCCTGGGGCAGTGCAGTGCAGGGGTGAAACCCCTGCCGGGGCTTGGGGTGGAACTCCAAAGCCTGTCGCCGCAGCGTTTTCCAAAGAAGCGAGCGAACAGCCCGCAGGGCTATGAGGCGAGCGCGAAAGCGCATTGTAGAGGTAAACCGTCAACCCGTCCCACCCCCGCCGCAGCGACGGATGCCTATCGATAACCTAAGCCTGTAGCCCCATCAAACGCTTGCGATAGCGCACGTCCATCAACCCCGAACTCCTGAGCGGTGAAACCTCTGTTTCGCCGCTTTTTCGTTATGTTTTTCTCAAAGGCCCACACAGAGCCGATTTGCGTTATTTTCCCGAAAGTAGCAGAGCGAAAACAAACGGGCAATTTTCGTAGAAATTTTTTTAAGACGGAACAAAAACGTTTTCAGTGTCATCATCGCCCTGAAAGCCTTGTCCTGATTCGATTTGATTGTACTTATTGGTCACCGTAATCGTTTAAGGTTACACGCTTCTAAAACCCCATTTTTTGATATATCGCAACGGTTTTCCGTCGTTTTTCACAAAAACAGACCCTTAATATTGACATATTGCCTCGTTCATGCTATCATAGCGTAAACGATTAAGTTAATAAAAAACGGCAGGAGCGGCGCCCATGGTTACAATTCGTGAAATTGCCGATTATTGCGGCGTTTCCACTGCCACGGTCAGCAAGGCTTTGAATCAGGGGTCGGATATCAGCGCGGAAACCTCGCAGCGCATACGCGCGGCGGCCCATCAGATGGGCTATTTCCCCAACGCGGCGGCGCGGGCGCTGAAAACCAAACATTCCCACAATCTTGGGCTGCTTACGCAGCTGCGCGATAAAAACGGCCTTTCTCACGATTTTGTGGCATTGGTCATCAACGCGTTTCAGGCGGAAGCAGAACGCAGCGGCTACGATGTGACGTTTGTGAGCGAAAACATCTTCGGCACCACCCTCAGTTATGTGGAGCACTGCCGGTACCGCAACTTCGACGGCGTAGCGCTGATCTGCGCCGATTTCTACTCCGACGCGGTCCGCGAGCTTCTGGACAGCGGAATCCCCTGCGTTACGGTGGACTGTTTCGGCACAAAGCACGGCTCCGTGATGACCAACAACGAGGAAGCCCTTTATAGCCTTGTGCATTATGTGTATGAGCGCGGCCACCGCAAAATCGCCTATGTGAGCGGTAAAAGCTCCGCGATCGCGGATATCCGCCTTTCCTGTTTCCGCAAAGCATGCCACGATCATGGGCTGGACTTGCCGGAAGGTTATATTGATTCGGCATACTATAACGATTTCATTACAACCGCGGAGGCCACGCGGCGGCTGTTGCGGTTGCCACAGCCCCCCACGTGCATTTTCTACCAGGACGATTTTGCCTGCATCGGCGGCGTAAGCGAGCTGCAGGCCAACGGCCTGTCGGTCCCGGAGGATATGAGCATCGTCGGGTTTGACGGCATTCAGCTTTCGCAGGTGATGCAGCCCCGCCTCACCACCTACCGTCAGGATATGGACGCCATCGGTAAAAATGCGGTGCTGATGCTGCGCGAAGCCATTGAAAACCCGAAAATCTACCTCCCCCGCCAACGTTACATCACTGGCGAGCTGGTGCCCGGCGAAACCGTCGCCGAGCTTTCGGCCTTCCCGGCTGCCACCGCGCGCTGAACCCCCCGCCGCACCAGCAGGGCGCGACTGAACCGATTTTCACCCGCCGCCGTTTCGCGGATCGGCAACCTCCCTTTGCGCTCATGGCCGCCGAGGCCATAACGATATCTTAACATGGAGGGATTGGAATGATGAAAACCCGGAAACTTCTTAGCCTGCTGCTCGCAATCACAATGCTTTGCAGCCTGTCCGCCGCCGCATCTGCCCAGACCGTAGAGCTGCCGCGCAACGAAACGCTCTACTTCGCCGGTCTGCAGTGGGGCTCCGTCAATGGTTGGAATCCCCTCAGCGATGATATGAACAATGCGTTGGGCATTACCCAGAGTTCCGGCGGGAGCCGCATCCCGATGTTCGAAACGCTTTACATGTACAACATGCTGGACGGCTCCCTAACCCCGTTGATCGCCGATGGCGACTACGTGTGGAATGACGCCCATACCGAAATTACCGTGAAAATCAAAGCCGCTGCCAAGTGGAGCGATGGCACCGCCATCACCGCCAACGACGTAGCCTACACCTTCGACACCAACGTGAAGCTTGGCAACGCCAAGGGCAACAGCTACAAGCCCTACATCGCCAGCGTTACCGCCGTGGATGACAGCACCGTGCTCATCAAGGCCACGCTGACCGAAGCCGGCACCGCCGTGAACCCCCTGCAGATGATCGCCTATCTGGAAGAGTGCTACGTGCTCCAGAAGGCTTGGATCCAGACGCTGGAAACCCGTTGCAACAACGATGCCGCCGCCATGAAGAAAGACCCCGCGGACGATGTCGTCTGGTCCGGCCCCTACACCAAGCAGTATGCCGATGACCAGAAAGTGGTATTTGTACGGAATGACAACTATTGGGGCCAGGATGCTTCCATGTGGGGCAAGCTGCCGGTTCCCAAGTACCTGGTACACACCATCTACGCGGACAACCCCGCCGGTGAAACAGCTCTGAAGGCCGGCGAAGTGGACGTTTGCCAGCAATTTATCGCCAACATTCAGGACCTGTGGCTGAAAGACGGCCTGCCCATCAGCACCTACCTGGACAAGGCTCCCTACGGCATCTGCGTGAACATGCCTACCGCGTGGTTTAACATGGATATCCCGGCGCTGCAAAACGTCGCGCTGCGCAAAGCCATCGCCATGGCGGTGGACTATGACGCCATCAACCAGAACGCCATGACCGGCCAAAGCCCGACGTTTGCCGATGTGCCGCGTTCCTGCATGAACCCCACCGCGGGCGAGCAAGCCACCTTTGACCACGACGCCGTGAAATCCCTCCAGTGGGTTGGCAACGACATCGAAGGCGCCAAAGCCCTGTTGGACGAAGCCGGCATCAAAGATACCGACAACGACGGCTGGCGCGAGCTGGACGGCACGAAGCTCTCCCTGAACGCCTGCTGCCCGAACGGTTGGACCGACTGGATGGCCGCGATGGAAATCGTTGCCGCCGCGGGTGAAAAGATCGGCGTGGAAATCACCACCGAGTTCCCCGAATGGTCCGTGTACCAGACGGTTGTAACCGCCGCAAAACAAACCGATTATGACATCTTCATGATGTGGACCGATTCCGCCGCCCCCACCCAGCCTTGGGGCCGTATCCGCCAGCTGATGAGCAGCGAGTTTAACGGCGTCGAAGGCAACTGGAGCGGCAACTGGGGCCATTACAGCAACGCCCGCGCGGACGAGATCATCCAGGCGATCCCGACCACGACCGACGAAGCCGAACTGAAGAAGCTTTACACCGAAGCCGTCGAGATCTACCTGACCGACGTGCCCAGCTTCTCGCTCATGTATCGTCCCAACATGTTCCACGCCGTTAACGAGTCCGTATGGACCAACTTCCCCGATTCGACCGATGGCCGCAACATTCCGCCGTCCATCTGCGTCGATGGCTACGGGATTGCCGCGCTCTACGATCTGGAGCTTGTGAATCCGTAACCGAAACATTCCGGGGGCGGCTGCGCGATGGGGTTCACCCTGCCGCGCAGCCGTTTCCTGATTTTGGGGGGAAAGGCCATGAAGGGCTATCGGAAATACTTCGGGAAAAAAATCCTATGGTTTGTGATTACCTTTATTGTGGCGCTGTTGCTCAACTTTATCCTTCCCAGGTTAATGCCGGGCGATCCGGTGGCCGCGGTAACCGCCAAGCAGGCGCAGGGCCTTTCCGAAGCCTCCGCGGTCAAAGCCATTTACGATAACTACGCCCGTGAATTTGGCACCAATAAGCCCATGACGGAGCAGTTTGTCACCTATATGACCAATTTGTTCCACGGCGATATGGGCACGTCGTTCAGTCAGTACCCCCGGAAAGTATCCGACATCATCGGCAACGCGATCGGCTGGACCATCAGTTTGCAGCTGCCCGCCATCCTGATCGGCTGGCTGCTGGGCAACCTGCTGGGCGCGCTGGCCGCCTACATCCGCAAGGGCTTTGATAAGGTCCTGATGCCACTGACCCTGTTTTTCAGCAGTATCCCGGCCTTTGGAATGGCGGTCATCCTGTTGGTGGTTTTCGCCATCAACCTGAAGGTGGCGCCCATTTCGGGCGGCTACGGGTTTGATATGATCCCCAACCTGAGTTGGAACTTTGTCCTATCTGTGATTCAGCATTACCAGCTTCCGTTTTGGTCCATCGTTATCATCTCCATCGGCGGGCAGGCGGTGGGCATGCGCTCCATGTCCATCTACGAGTTAAACGCCGATTATGTTAAATATGCGCGTTTTCTGGGCATTAAAGACCGGAAAATCGTCGGTTACGTGTTCCGTAACGCCATGCTGCCGCAGGTTACGGGTCTGGCGCTGTCGCTGGGCACCATGGTTGGCGGCGCGCTGGTCGCGGAAATCATTTTCAGTTACCCCGGCTTAGGCACCACCATGTATCAGGGCATTACCATGGCGGATTACCCGCTCATCTCCGGGACCACGCTCATCATCACCGTTATGGTGCTGATTGCGACCTTCGTTCTGGATATCGTCTACGGCTTTATCGACCCGCGCGTCAAAGCCGCGCAGTTTGATTAAGGGGGCGGGCATATGAAAAACACCATCCGTCAGGTTTTCCACTCGCCCAAGTTTGTGGTTGGCTTTTGCATCTTCATGGCCATTTTGCTCACGATGCTCATTTACCCGTTCATCAACCCGGGCAATCCGCTCAAAATGATCGGTCTGGGCACGTTTGCCAAGCCCGGAACCTATGTGTCGCTGTATGATTCAGTCACAACGGAAACCAGCATCTTTAAGCTCCCGGACGCGGACGCGAAACGGCTGGACAAGTTCCTTTCCAGCGAGGATCGCGTTAGCATGGTCAACTGGTTTACCGCCGTGGGCATTGATATTTCCACACTGGACATCACTGACACCAACGCTCTGCTGAGCCTGTGGAAGGCCAACTATGATCCCGCCTTGAAGCCCAAGGGCATGACCAAGGCGCAGCGCAACTACTACAACCGCCTCAACGATAGCCTGAACGCCGCCAGCACCTCCGATACGCTCACCGTAACGGAAGTGGACGCCTCCAGCGGCGAAACCGTCGAAAAGGCAAAGATCGGCGTCAATGATTACGTGAACGTGGGCAACGTCGCCAACGTGAAAACCCTGCCGCTGGGCACCGATAACTTTGGCCGCGATACCCTCAAGGAGCTGGTGGCCGCCTGCGGCACCTCCATTGAAATCGGCATGATCGCGGGCGCGGTCGCAACCATTATCGGCCTTCTGCTGGGTTTGCTGGCCGGTTATCTTGGGGGCATGGTGGACGATCTGATTATGTTCCTCACCAACATTTTCACCGTCATCCCCTCGTTTGTGCTGCTGATCCTCATCAACTATTCCATCAACCAGGATCAGCGCGGCGCGACCACCGTCGCCCTGGTTATCGGGCTTACCAGCTGGGTGTGGACGGCGCGCTCCGTGCGCTCCCAGGTCATCAGCCTGCGCAACCGCGACCATGTAAACCTGAGCCGCCTTTCCGGCCACTCGCTGCCCCGCATCATCCTGACGGATATTCTGCCGTACATCGCCTCCTACGTGATGATGGCGTTCATCCTTCAGGTCAGCTCCGGCATCCTCGCGGAGGCGCAGCTTTCGCTGCTGGGCCTTGGCCCCAAGACCACCGAAGTCCCCACGCTGGGGCTGATGATGAACTGGGCCATGCTGTACTCCGCGCACCTCAACGGCTCCTGGTGGGCGTATTTCCCGGTCATCATGGTCATCGCGTTCATCTCCTTCTCGCTGAACCTGATGAACACGGGCCTGGATCAGGTGTTTAACCCCACCCTGAGAGATTAGGAGGCCGATTATGAGCAAGAACATTCTGGAAGTTCGCGGACTGACCACGAAATATGTGACCCGGTTTCACGAGGACGTTTATGCCGTGGACCATGTGTCGCTATCCATTGAGGAAGGCAAATCGCTGGGCATCGCGGGCGAAAGCGGCTGCGGCAAATCGACCCTCGCGCTCAGCCTGATGGGGTACTATTTCGCCCCGCTGCATTACATGAGCGGCGACATCGTTGTCGATGGCAAAAACATTTCCAACATGGACCCGGACGATGTGCGCAAAACCGTGCTGGGCACGGAGATCGCCTACATTCCGCAGGCTGCGATGAACGCGCTGAACCCAACGCGCCGCATCCGCAAGTTTGTGGAGGACGTGATCCTGGCGCACGACCCCAAGGCGGATCGCAAGCAGATTTACGAAATGGCCAAGGCGCGCTTTGCCGAGCTGGGTTTGCCCGCCGATGTGCTGGACCGCCACCCGGTGGAACTGTCCGGCGGTATGAAACAGCGCACCGTCATCGCCATTTCCACCATTCTGAAGCCCAAGGTGCTCATCGCGGACGAGCCTTCCAGCGCGCTGGACGTTACCAGCCAGAAGATGGTTATCAAAATGCTGCGCGACCTGATGGACAAGGGCTACATCCGAGCGATGATCTTCATTACCCACGAGCTGCCCCTGCTGTACAACGTAACGGACGATATCATGGTCATGTACGCCGGGCAGATTGTGGAAAAGGGCAACGCCAAGGATATGGTTTTCAACCCCATCCACCCGTATTCCCACGGTCTGATGCGCTCCATCATCGTGCCGGAGGAAGGCACGCGCAACCATAAGCTCTCCGCCATCCCGGGCACGCCGCCCAACCTCAAAAAGCCGCCGCAGGGCTGCCGGTTTGCCGATCGCTGCAAGTATGTGGTGCCGCAATGCCGTTACAACGCCCTGCCCATGATCGAGGCCGGAGAAGGCCGGGCTTACCGCTGCGGCCATTCCGTACAGCATTTGAGGGAGGAATACCAAAATGACGACGAGTGAGTGCACCCTTCATGAGGATATCGCCCTCCGCCCCAAACGGCTGGAGGACCTCGCCAGCCGGCCGCTGTGCCTGAGCGGCAAAGGCGTTACCAAAATCTTTGGCACCGGCGCCAAGCAAACTGTCGCCGTCGATCATGTGGATTTTGAGTTTCACGAAGGCGAGCTGGTTTCCATCGTGGGGGAAAGCGGCAGCGGTAAAACCACGCTGTCCAAGATGCTGCTGGGGCTGCTGAACGTCACGTCCGGCGAAATCTACTATCAGGGCAAGCCGCGCGATATCAGCACCCGCCACAAAAAACGGGAGTACTGGAAAGGCATTCAGGCCATTTTTCAGGACCCGTTCAGCTCCTTTAACGTGTTCAACAAAATCGACACCGTGCTTCTGGATTGCATCAACATGTGCGGCGGCCGCCATCTGCCCAAGGAAAAGAAAATCGAGATGATGACCGAGGCCTGCTGCTTTGTGAACCTGAAGTTTGCGGAGCTGACCAACAAATACCCCTTCGAGCTTTCCGGCGGCCAGATGCAGCGCCTGATGATCGCGCGCGTGTTCCTGCTCAAGCCCAAAATTCTGCTCGCGGACGAGCCGACCAGCATGATCGACGCGTGCTCGCGCGCCACCATTCTGGACATGCTTTTGCACCTGCGCGATGAAATCGGCATGACAATCCTCTTCATCACCCACGATATCGGGCTTTCGTATTACATCTCGGACAGCGTTTACATTATGGAGCACGGCAAGTTTGTGGAGCACGGCACCGCGGACGAGGTAATTCTCGCTCCCAAGGCAGCCTATACCAAACGCCTCATCAGCGACGTGCCCAAGATTTACGAGCCTTGGGACCTTACCACCGTGTAACCGGCGCGCCGGCGGCGCGGAGGTTTCCCATTTCAGCGCGGACGCCGCGTCATCGCGTCCGTACATTATCCCTACGAAAGGCAGGTACCTCTTGATGGATATTCAGGCAACCGTAGCCAATATGACCTTGGAGGAAAAAGCCGGTTTGCTCTCTGGCCTGGATTTTTGGCATACCAAACCCGTGCCTCGGCTGGGCGTGGAAAGCTGCATGGTCAGCGACGGCCCGCACGGCCTGCGCAAGCAGGACGATCAGGCGGATCACCTCGGCGTGAACGACGCGATCAAGGCCGTCTGTTTCCCTGCCGGGTGCGCGACGGCCGCGTCGTTTGACCGCGCGCTGTTGCAAACGGTAGGCGAAGCCGTGGGCGACGCGTGCCAGCACGAGAAGGTTTCCGTGGTGCTCGGCCCCGCGGTCAACATCAAACGGTCGCCGCTTTGCGGGCGCAATTTCGAGTATTACAGCGAGGACCCCTATCTGGCGGGCGAGGCGGCCGTCAGCTTCATTAACGGCGTGCAAAGCCGCAACGTGGGCACCAGCATCAAGCACTTTGCCGCCAACAGCCAGGAGCACCGCCGCATGAGCAGCAACAGCGTCGCGGATGAGCGCACCCTGCGCGAAATTTACCTGCCCGCGTTTGAGGCCGCCGTGAAGCGCGCTCAACCGTGGACGGTGATGTGCAGCTACAACCTTGTCAACGGCACCTACGCGTGCGAAAACCGCTGGCTGCTTACGGAGCTGTTGCGCAACGAGTGGGGCTTCAAAGGCTATGTGATGAGCGACTGGGGCGCGGTGGACGATCGGGTCGAGTGCGTGAAGGCCGGTCTGGATTTGGAAATGCCCGCCTCCGCCGGTGAAAACGACAAGCGCATTGTTCAGGCCGTTCAAGAGGGCAAATTGGACGAAAAGCTTGTCGATTTGTGCTGCGAGCGAATCCTGACCATCAACCAGCGCTACCTGACCCATGCAAAGCCGGATACCGCGTGGAGCCTGGATGCGGATCACGAGCTGGCGCGCGCGCTGGCCGCGGAGTGCATGGTTTTGCTGAAAAACGAGGACGCGCTGCTCCCGCTTCACAAGGGCGTAAAGCTGGCCGTGATCGGGCAGTTTGCGAAAAACCCGCGTTATCAGGGCGGCGGCAGCTCCCACATCAACAGCCACAAAATTACCAGCGCGTGGGATTCGCTGAGCGCGATGCCCGGCGTAACCTATGCCGACGGCTACGATGTGGACTGTGACGACCCGGATGAAAGCCTGATTGCCCAGGCGGAAGCCGTTGCCCGGGGCGCGGAAACCGTCGTGATTTTCGCCGGCCTGCCGGACCGTTACGAAAGCGAAGGCTATGACCGGACTCACCTGCATATGCCCGTCGCGCAGGAAACGCTGATTGAGCGCATCGCTAAGGTGAACCCCAATGTCGCGGTTGTGCTGCACAACGGTTCCCCCATTGTGATGCCGTGGCTCGGGAGCGTGAAGGCTGTGCTGGAAGCCTATCTGGGCGGTCAGGCCGTGGGCGGCGCAACGGTGGATGTGCTCTTTGGCAACGTGAACCCCTGCGGTCGCCTGCCGGAAAGCTTCCCCCTGCAATTGGAGGACAATCCCTCCTTCCCGTGGTACGGCGGGGAAAAGAACGTGGCCGAGTACCGCGAAGGCGTGTTTGTGGGCTACCGCTGGTATGACAAGCGCAAAGCGCCCGTGCTGTTCCCCTTTGGCTTTGGGCTGAGCTACACCGCCTTTGCCTATGCCAACCTGCGCCTGAGCGCTTCGGAAATCAAGGATACCGAAAGCCTGACCGTGACTGTGGACGTAACCAACACCGGCGCTGTGCCCGGCAAGGAGGTTGTTCAGCTGTACGTGGCGGATCGGGAAAGCACGGCCATCCGCCCGGTGCGGGAGCTGAAAGGCTTTGAAAAGGTTGCCCTCGCGCCCGGTGAAACCAAAACCGTGACATTCACGCTGGACCGGCGCGCGTTTGCCAGTTGGAACGACGCGATTCATGATTGGCACGTCGAAACCGGCGCGTTTGGCATCCAGATTGCGCGTTCCAGTCGCGATATCGCTCTGGAAGCCGATGTAACGGTGCTTTCCACTGTGGAAATTCCGGACAAAGCCACCCTCAACTCCATCTTTATGGACCTGTTGGCGCAACCGAAGAACGCGGAAGCGCTCAAGCCCATGATGGACGCGATGAGCAACGCGTTTGCCAGCCATTCCACCGGGGAGGATGAAAACGCCGACAGCGCCGTAAGCAAGGATATGATGCAGGCGATGATCGCCTACACGCCGCTGCGCGCCATGCTCAGCTTTGGCAATGGAATGATCCGCTATGAAGATCTGGTTCAGTTGGTGGATCAGTTGAACGCGGCCAAATAAACAAAATGCCCGGCCCGCGCGGTTTGCTATGGAACCGCGCGGGCCGCAGGCTGTCAAATTCCCCCGCCGCAGCGGAAATGGGTCAAGGGCAAAGCCCTTGTCAGGGCGCAGGGATGAAATCCCTGCCAGGGTTTGGGGTGGAACCCCAAGCCCCAGGACGCAGCGCCAAAATCCAAGCGAGCGAACAGCCCGCAGGGCTATGAGGCGAGCGGCTTAACCTTCTGCGCCATTCCATTGACACCCACCCCCGCCGCAGCGGAAATGGGTCAAGGGCAAAGCCCTTGTCAGGGCGCAGGGATGAAATCCCTGCCAGGGTTTGGGGTGGAACCCCAAGCCCCAGGACGCAGCGCCAAAATCCAAGCGAGCGAACAGCCCGCAGGGCTATGAGGCGAGCGGCTTAACCTTCTGCGCCATTCCATTGACACCCACCCCCGCCGCAGCGGAAATGGGTCAAGGGCAAAGCCCTTGTCAGGGCGCAGGGATGAAATCCCTGCCTGCCGGAGGCCTAAACACAGCATATCAATCAAATTCGCCACGAGCGCCGCAGGCGCAATGTGGCGCAACTGATATATTCCATTGATTCACAAGCAGTTTGCGCTCTGCGCGATTTGCCCCGCCCCCGTATGGGTCGGCCAAACGGATTGGATCCGACGGGTCTTGCGCGTTCTCGGGAAAACCGCTACAATAGCAACCGGCGCGCGCCGGCCGAACCGCCTCGCGGTATAAGGTGTGAAAGCAGAAGCGGACTGCTCCTGCCAGCTTTTCGCCATTTGGGTTCAGGGGCTGCGGCACCGTCTTTGGTGTTTCGCTTCACCCCCCGTAAAAACTTCGCGTTCGCGCCCTCACGGCGGCTTTGTCCTTGATCTGTTTCGTTGCGACGAAGGCGCGCCGTCCTTATCCACGGTGGTATGCCTTTACCCGATTTCCCATCCCCACCCTGCCCCGCCGCTTTTGCGGCGCGCGGCGCCCTACGGAGGCTTGCATATGAAACAAACCCTTAGCCTGAATGGCAACTGGATTTTGCAGGAAGCGCTCGGGCATACGGACATTCCCGCGCGCGTGCCCGGCTCTGTGCTCGGCGATTTGCTGGCCAATGGGCTGATCGACGATCCGTTCTACCGTGAAAACGAGTATGCGGCGCTTCGACTGTTCGACCGCGACTATACGTACCGCCGCGATTTTGACGTTTCCGTAGCCTTTTTAGAACAGGAACAGATTGATCTGGTGTTCTACGGGCTGGATACGCTGGCGGAGGTTAGCCTGAACGGCGAGACCGTGCTTGTGGCAAACAACATGCACCGCATCTGGCGCGTGCCTGTGAAACGGCTGCTGACCCCCGCCGGCAACCGGCTAACGGTTGTGTTCCGCTCCCCAAACCGCTTCATCGCGGAAGCCTCGTCGGCCAACCCCGATGTAACCTATGATGGCACCGGCTATACCATGGGCAGCAATTTCCTGCGCAAGGCGCACTGCATGTTTGGCTGGGATTGGGGCCCGCAGCTGCCCGACGCGGGCGTGTGGCGACCCTGCGAGCTGGAAGCCTATGGCGCGCTGCGGCTTACCAGCGTTGAAATTTTACAGCATCACCGGGAAGGCCGCGTACAGTTGGCCGTGACCGCTCAAACGGAAGGGGCAACGCCGCATACCCTCCGCGCAACCCTGACCGCGCCCAACGGCGCCACCGCAGTAAGCGAAACGCAGGGCGCGGCGCTAACCCTCGAGGTGGCGCATCCGGCGCTATGGCAGCCCAACGGCTGGGGCGAGCACCCGCTGTACACCCTGACCGTCGCATGCCTGAACGCGGACGGCGACGTGCTGGACCAGACCGCCCGTCGCATCGGCCTGCGCACCGTAGCCATTTCCCAAACGCCGGACGCGTGGGGCCGCGAGTTTTGCTTTCAGGTAAACGGCAACAAAATTTTCTCCATGGGGGCCGATTACATCCCGGAGGATAACCTCATCGGTCGCACCAATCCGCAGCGCACGCGCGAGCTGCTCACGGCCTGCGCCAAAGCCAACTTCAATACCGTGCGCGTGTGGGGCGGCGGCTACTACCCGGAGGACTGGTTTTTTGACCTGTGCGACGAGCTGGGCCTGATGGTATGGCTGGATTTGATGTATGCCTGCAATGTGTATAAGCTGACCGAGGCGTTTGAGCAAAACGTTGTAGCTGAAACCCGCGATAACCTGTTGCGCGTGCGCCACCATGCCTGCCTGTGCGCGCTGTGCGGCAACAACGAAATGGAATCCGGCTGGGTGGATTGGCCCGCCGTTCGCGCGCATAGCCCAGCCCTGCGGGCGGATTACATCAAGCTGTTTGAGTATGTGCTGCAAAAAGAATGCGCCGCCTTCGCGCCGCAGCTTCCGTACTGGCCTTCCTCGCCCTCCTCCGGCGGCGGCTTTGACGACCCCAATAGCTACGACCGGGGCGATGTGCACTGTTGGGACGTCTGGCACGGCCTGAAACCGTTTGAGGATTACCGGAATAAGTATCCCCGGTTTTGCAGCGAGTTTGGGTTCGAATCCTTCCCCAGCCTGAAAACCGTGCAAGCCTATACCCTGCCGGAGGATCGCAATATCTTTTCCCGCGTGATGGAAAGCCACCAGAAATGCGTGGGCGGCAACGGTAAAATCATGTATTACCTGTCGCAAAATTACCGCTACCCCGAAAGCTTCGCCCATGTGCTGTACGCCTCCCAACTGTTGCAGGCGGAGGCGATGCGCGCGGGCGTGGAACACTGGCGGCGTTACCGCGGGCGCTGCATGGGCGCGATCTACTGGCAGCTGAACGATTGCTGGCCCGTGGCCAGCTGGGCCAGCATCGACAGCTTCGGCCGGTGGAAACAGCTGCACTACGCCGCACGCCGGTTTTTCGCTCCGGTGCTGATCTCCTGCGAGCGCAAGGGGATGGAGCTGAACGTAAGCGTGGCCAATGATACGCTTTCGCCCTTTGCCGGGCAGGCGGAACTGCGGCTGATCGACGCGAAAGGCGCGCTGGTCTCCGCAGAAACCGTCGCGGTGAACGCGCCTCCCCTCACCTCCGTTTGGATTCGCCATGAAACCGTGCAACCCCAAGACGGGCAACTGCACCCCGAGGATCGGTTGGCGTATATCCTGACCCTGCGGGACGCCGACGGGCAGGTCGTTTCGGAAAACTGCGAGCTGTTCAGCGCGCCGAAGTTCTTCGAGTTCGCTCCGCCCGCCATTCGGTGGCAAGCCGTGCAAAAAGGGGCAGACTGTGAAATTACGCTGACCGCGAGCGCGTTTGCGTGGGGCGTATGGCTGGACGCAGACAAGGCGGATTGCCTTTTCAGTGACAATAGCCTGTTCCTTCTGCCGGGGGAAAGCCGTACCGTATTCGCCTATGGAATCACTGCCGAAACGCTGAAAGAGCAGCTGAGCGTGACAAGCATCGCGGATTTAGGGCGATAAACGCTTTGGCATAGGTATTTGCACCGCCATAAAACTTTCGCCGCAGCGAAACCGGGTCAAGGGCAAAGCCCTTGTCAGGGTGTGCACTGCCCC
>DAOPZY010000061.1:0-13932 GCA_035353615.1 Candidatus Limiplasma sp. | reverse complement strand
CCGGCTGCGTTGGGCGTTTCGACCCCCGATACCCAAAACTGCAACCAACCCGGATGTCACAGCCGTACCAAGCGGGCGCGAATCACAGCAGAGCTTCAAGGCGCATATTTTCGTTTGACGCTTCTGGGAATATCGTTTGCTTAATCATGTGCAGCCGAGGAGCCGCGTATTCTCCCGTGATCGGCGGCTGGCCGGGGTATGGGATCATGATACGCCTGCTGCGCAAGGCGGAGGCAGTCCGCCGCTATCCGCAGGGTTCTCAGGCGGAAACCGGCATCCGCCGGGGATTCAGCCATGTGTAAAACCAACGGGCATGTCCCGTTCATGGGTAAGTTAAAGGAGCGCGAAACCGATGGATCCCAAGCAATACTGTTTCCAGTGCATGCGGCTTCTAAATGAAGGGAACCTGATCTGCCCTCATTGCGGATACGATAACCATGTGCGCACCAACGGAAACGGATACCTGCCTTTCAGCATTGTGAAAAAACGCTACCTCATTGGTAAGGCGCTGGGCCGAGGAGGTTTTGGCGTCACATACATCGGCATGGATTTATCGTTGGAGCGGCGCGTAGCCATCAAGGAATACTTTCCCAGCGATCTGGTGAGCCGCGGGGAGGATCAAAGCTCCCTGACCCCCCATGATGAGGACAGCCGGATCAGCTTTGAGCGCGGCCGGGAGCGCAGCATGGTGGAGGCCCGCACGATTGCCCGGCTGAATGATGTGCCAGACGCCGTGAACGTGTATGATGTGTTGATTTCGAACAACACCCTATACATCGTGATGGAATATATCGAAGGGGAAACCCTGCGTGCGCGGGTCAAGCGCAGCGGTGGCAAAATCAAGCCCAAGGAAGCGTTTGATCTGCTTCAGCCTATCTTCGGCGCGCTGATCGGCATCCATCATCAGGGCATCATCCACCGGGATGTAAGCCCGGAAAACATCATGTTTCGGGCCGCCAGCGACCGGGCGGTGCTGTTGGATTTCGGCGCGGCTCATGAGTTGCAGCCCGCGGCGGAATCCGAACATTCCACCAGCTTGCGCCCGGGCTATGCGCCAATTGAGCAGTACAGCCACAACAGCCGGCAGGACGCGCGCACCGATGAATATGCGCTGTGCGCGACCCTTTACTATGCCATCACGGGGCGAAAGCCAACCGCGTCCCTTGAGCTGACCTTTGGCGACGCGGAGCTGACGCCACCTTCGGGGTTAGGCATCGCCATCCCGCCAGCGTTTGAAGGGGTGCTGATGAAGGGGTTGTCCATTCAAGCCAAGGATCGTTACGCCGATGTGCGGGAGCTGCAAAACGCCTTCACCGACGCGCTGGGCCAGCCGCAAATGCCAGATCCCCTCCCCAATCCGAAACCCAACCGGAACCGGTGGTTTTGGCCTGCGGTTGGGGTTGTCTGCGTTGCGGCAGTTTTCGCCCTTGCGCTGCCCCTGTTGGGTAATAAGCCTAACCCTGCCGCTGCCCCGCCAGGTGCCGCCGCCTCGCCAACCATTACGGATACGCCCGCGACCGATGGCATTCCTGAACTTGCGGTTGTGACGGCTCCCCAAGCGGAAACGCAGCCCACCATAGCCACCGTCCTTTTAACCGCATCGCCCTTGCCAAGCGCCACGCCCACTTTAACACCCACCGCTTCGCCGACCGCTACCCCCAGCCCCACCGTAACGCCCACGCCAACCGCAGCGCCAACGCCCTCACCAACAGCGGCGCCAACGCCAACGCCAACGGCGCGGCCGACCGCGACCCCGGCTCCGGCAGCCGCGCTGCCCATCAGCCGGGAAGGGATATCCGCCGGTTACCTACATTCTGCGGCTTTGAAAACCGACGGCACGGTGGTTGCCACAGGGCTTAACGAGACCGGCCAGTGCGATGTTTCCGGCTGGAACGATATTGTTTCCGTATCGGCCGGCAGAACCAACACCGTAGGGCTGAAAAGCGACGGAACCGTCGTTGCCGCCGGAAACAACCAATACGGCGAATGCGAAGTAACCGGCTGGAAAAACATTGTCGCAATCTCCGCCGGGGACTTCAACACCCTGGGCCTGAAAGCGGACGGAACCGTCGCCGTGGCTGGCACCAATGACAACGGCGAATGCAACGTGACCGGCTGGACGGATATCACCGCCCTATGCGCCTACTACACCCATTCGGTAGGGTTAAAAGCAGACGGAACCGTTGTTGCGACAGGCGATAACAGCGAAGGACAGTGCGACGTGTCCGGCTGGTCCGATATCATCGCGATATCCGCAGGAGACTGGCACACCGTTGGCCTTAGAGCAGATGGGACGGTAGTGGCAGTCGGGAGCAACGCAAAACATCAGTGCGATGTATCCAGTTGGAAGGATATCGTCGCCATATCCGCCGGCGGTTACCACACCGTAGGCTTGAAAGCCGACGGCACTGTGGTTGCCGTCGGTCGTAATTCCCAAAATCAGTGCAACGTAGGCAGCTGGCACAATATCGTCGCGATATCGGCCGGGGAGCTGTTTACCCTTGGCTTAAAAAAGGACGGCACCGTGGTGGCCGTAGGATACAACAAACAGAAGCAGTGCAAGGTAGGCGGCTGGGCCAATATCCAAACCCCATAAATGAGCGGTGGGTGCGTATGGACTGTGCAATCGGCTTCCGATAGGCGCGTATCGAACCGTATGGGAGCACGGCTATAAAGCTGGACGGAGACCGAATGGTTACGCTTGGAGAAAGCTGAGCCTTTGCTGAAACCGATACGCAAACACAAGGTTTTAGGCTGGGGAGCGAAAGCGTGCGCTGATTGAGCGATAGGTTTTTGTGGGGTGCGGCATTGAGGTGATATGATGGAAGAATTTAACGAAATATTGAAGCCCCTCAAACCGTTACGGTTCAAGGGGGTTCCTGTATGGGGTTGCGCCAGCACAATCGGTTGGCGCATACGCCCGTAAATCAACGCAGGGCTTAGGGCAGACAAAGCGCTACCCGTTACAAACGCGTTCAAAAGGAGCTGTGCGCATCCTGCGTGCCGCCTCTTTGGGGCGTTTATCGGCGCAGAGCCTTTCGGCGAAGCAGTATCAGCCGCAATGCCAATAGGAACAAACTGACGCCGCTGATGATAGCCCCAGCCAGCAATCCCGAAGGCATAAATCGGAGTTCCACATGATGGTTGCCCGGTGTTAGCTCAACAGATAGCAGCGCGCCGTACTTGCTAAGAGTGCTTTGCTTTTTGCCATCAACCCAGGCGGTCCAACCTTGATGGTAAGGGATTGTCAGCATCAGCTGGGTATGCTGGTCGTCGGCGGTTACGTTGATGCTCAGGTGCGACGCCGTATCGCTTTGCACCTCGTAACCATACTTTGCAAGCTGCTTGTAGCTGCTCGCCAACGCATCCATCGAGAAGGTTGCAAACTGCGGCGCGATGCCAGTGCTCGACCACATTTTGAGGTGATAGGTGGTATCAACCTTGGAAATCGGCAATAGCACGCAACCCTGAAACAGATGCTCGTCCTGCCCGGGCAGCTCATTCAGATAGTAATAACTGCCGTAGGAGAGCATATACACTTTAGCGCCGGCCGCAATGGGTATTTCGGCATAGACGAAGCCATCGCCATCGGATGTAATTTTAGCGTCCAACGGGATAAATGCTTGAATATCCTCGCCTGTCAAATCGGATAAGATCGAATTTTGTGAAAGGAACGGGTTCCCCGAATCCAGCGTTGCTTTGCTTTGCCGGGGAGTCATCATCGCCAGGGGGAGGGCGTACGGGTTCTGGTATGCAGTAATCATACCATCGGTCCAAAGCGCCGTATAGTCGGATGGGAGGCTTTCAAGCGAGGCTTCCGTGTTGTATAAAATGTATTTAACACCCAACAGGCTATCAAGGACTGGCGTGGTACCATTCCCGTATAAAACGCGCAGATAACTGTGGTACAGGCCAATCTGGTCTGCAAAACGCGCAACCGTGGGGTTTGTTGCGGAGCTGTAATGGCTTAACCCCGGATAATCCAGCGACATGGCATCGTTTTCGCTGATACGGTAATTCTTCTCCAGCCGGTACAGACCGTCCGTTTCCGGATCAGAAGAAAGGATGCGCCGCACATACCCGCTGTTTTCGGTGATGTTCTTGGCATATTGATCCGTCGTCATATCATTGACGATATCCATGCGGTGGTAACCCATATAGGCATTGATACTTAAACCCGCAACCTGCATCGCGCACAACAAAACGCAGGCAATACGCCTGTAGCGTACCGGTGAAGGGCGAATCAACAGCAGGCAGGTGGCTATGAAAGTAAAAACATCAAGGATGACGGTTTCGTAGGTAAGGTAGTTTTCCAAATCGGTTCTGAACGCGATCGCCGTAAACGCTACCATCCCAATGCTTAGCCATAGCAAACGCCGACGAAATGGCAGCGAGGCAGGGCGCGGCATTGCCAAATAGCCCTGAACGGCCAATTCGATCAGCACAAAGCAGAATAGAAAGGAAAACCGGGCCGGAAAACAACTGGGGAAATCATTGCCATGCCATAACAGGTAGAGTGGCTTCAGGATGAAGCTTACCAGCAGGATCCCGGGCAAGATAGTGCTCAGCATCCGTTTGCGCAAAGGGATTGCCGGATTCAGAAAGTAGCTGAAAGCCAAAACCAGCACAGGGATACCGATGTAATCATTCGGTTGCCCATAGCGCAACTGATCATAACTCACAGCGCCCGTGAAGGACTTAGTCATAATGCTAAACAGCGAGTTGATGCGCGCAAGCGATTCGCCGGTAAAATTGAGCATTTGATAACTACTGGAGATTTCCGCATACGCGGGGATTAACATCACCGCGGCCAGCCCTCCCGCCAAAAGGGATGCGCCCATAAAGACAAACGCCGTGCGAAGCGCTTTGCGATCTTCAAGCGCCAGATAGGCAAAAAACAGCACCGAGAACAGGCAAATCATAAAGCCAATATAATAGTTGCAAAATAGGGCATAGGCCAAAGCGACAATATAGGTTATCGGTTTTTCCCGTTTGCTGATTTTCCGCAGGCCAAGCACAACCAATGGGAAGATGGCGACGCCATCCATCCACATCACAGACCAGCTATAAACGGCGACATACCCCATTAACGCGTACGTTACCGCAAATAGCAGCCCTTTTTGGTTGAGACGGTATGTGTTATGCAGGTATACCATCATGCACAGGCCGGCTAAGCCGATTTTCATAAGCACGAGTAGGCTGTAAGCCAGCGGTAGATCGGTTTCTTTGAATAAGGTAAAAATTACATTCCATGGGCTGGCCAGATAATAGGATAGCAAGCCGGCGAGGCCGCTGCCAAGTGCTGTGTGAAAGGTGTAGAAAGGGTCCGCCTGCCCAAGCATGATCCGGCGCAATTCGGTTAAAAAAGCCGCATACTGCCCGTTGGCATCCCATACCAGCAAGGTGCGGGTACCAAAGGGCGTTATTTTACATGCGACCATCACCATCATATACAGCAAGATCGGTATCCCAAAAGCCGACAGATACAGCAACGCTTTGGAGGATGGGAAGGGTTTCAAACGCTTCATGTTGGCAGCCTCCGGCAAATGACTAATGATACTATAACCTTGTTTAAAATAGCTGTCAACAATGCTTTCGGCACATCGGGCATTTTTAGCAAAGCCTGATAACAACGGGTCTAAAAGTGGCATATGCAAAATGAAGCCAGCGCGTCATGTGTGGCCATTTTGCGCCAACAGCATGATGATGCGGCGCGGTTTTATCAGGGCGCGAACAGGATTGACTATGCCAATTGGCAGACCGTGGTGGCGGGCAAACATAGAAAGGGCAGGGCACAGTAAAGCCTGTGTGCGGCAATGGATAACCGTTTGGCCGCTCGTTCCGTCTGGCGGATTTACCGACGGAAAAACCAACCACTGGCGTAGCTGGTGGTTCAGACTGTCAAAGCCCCTGTTCGTATCTTTAGCAGTTTTGCTCGCCGCCTTCGTCGGCATTGCCAAGGCGCTTAAGGCTTTGCCACTTGAGCCGTTGGGGTTCCGCCCCAAACCCTGCTAAAGGACCTTCGGCCCTTTAGAATCCCACAATTTCAACAGGCTGGAACCTACCGGCCTAGCCAGTGGTTTTCTATACAATAACCCCTTGATGCCTTACTTGCACCAAGGGGTTTTAACCGATGGGCAATGCCTTTATTGCAACAGACTACCATCCGCCGCGTTGATAAAGCGGTTTTGATAGCGGTAGGCAGCGGTCGCGGCGGTTGCCTTCTGGTTGCCCGCGAGCAGGTAACAAAGCTCGGCGGCGTTCGCCTGCACGCCAACAGCCGTAAAGGCGGCGAGGGCGTCCTGCTCGGAGAGGACGGTTATATCGTGTCCAATGGGGGTAAAGAGGCTCCAGAAACCGGAGATGGTCACCAGCCCGCTGTCGCCCAGCGTTACCTCGATGCGGTTGGATTCCGGGCAGGCGGCCATTTCATCCAAGTGCAAAGACGCCGCCCAGTATACGGGAACACCGTTTAGCAATTGGCCGTAGGCAACGCGGTAGCCGCTTGTCACATGTTCCAGTTTGCCGTATGCAGTAATGCTTTGGAAACTGTAATCGGTTATGCCAAGCGATTGTATGGCTGTTTCGGCCTGCTGCTGCGCCTCCTGCGCGCTCAGCGCGCACTTGGCGATTCCGGAAGGTTCAATGTTTTCATAAATATCAGGCTCGTGCGTTTCCGTTGCGACCAACGCTGTGTAGCAGGTCAGGCGCATCTGTCCAAACCCGGCGGTATCATCCAAACCGCAGAAAGGCGCGCCGTCGCTGCCGGGCAAATCATAGAAAACGTATTCCCGATCGTTGAGCTTCGCTTGATCCACCTGATTGCCAAAGGTGAGCGATAAAAGCGCCTGCGTGTCCACAACATACGGAGAAAGTTGATATTCACTCATGGTGGCGGTGCTTGCCGAACCGGTAATGAAAAGCCCGAGCAGCAGTATCGTTAACCATCGTTTCATGATCGTTCCCTCCTTCAGTCGAAAGATCCGTCCGGATACATCTTCTCCAGATTGGGCGTGTGAGAATCATAGGTGAACACATCGTAAACGGACTCGTCCTGGTAAGCAAGCTGGATTGCGTAATAACTGCCGTCCGCCATGATTACGTTCACCAACACGCCGAACCCAGCCTCCGAAAGCCAAACTTCGCCGCAGCTTTCTGCGGTGCGGATGGCCATGTTGTCGCCACGGGCCTTGGCAACGGTTGCTTTGGCAATGTCCAGCCATTTTGGGTCAAACGGGTTCAGGTGCAGGTCGCTGTACAGCAGATTATTCTTTTTGGAGACATTACCGGAAAGCATTTGATTCGTATCCACATCCAGGCAGCCCCAGTAGTTAGTGCCATCCATACTCATGAAGGAGGCGCAATACACTTTTTCGTCATCATAGCTGGTGTCGAAATCGCCCATGACCCCCATGTTTTCGTCCTGCCGTGTCAGTACCATGGGCGCGCCGACAAGCCGGGTAAGCTCCAGCCGCAACTGCTTTTCATAGGCGGCGTAATGGCCGTACTCCGTTGGGTCACCCTCTTCGGTATAGATAATATAACTCAGTAGTTCGTCGTCGGTCATCGCGCGGGCAGGGAAGAAGGGGAATTTGTCCAACCCGCAGTACGCGTCGGCATCGAGGGTTACCAGCCCCAACCCATCATCCGATACCAGCGGCGTAAAAGCCGCTTTGCTGGTAAACCCCTCCCGAATGTATAAGTCCCGGAGCACGTTGCTTCGATCCCGTTCCTCCTCCTGCATATAGCGCGAGGATGAACTGCCGCCGCCACGCATACAGTTTTGAAAGGAAAGCGCATCCGGGTCAAAGGTCTGCCCGCAAGCTGCAAAAGCGTCGATCACTTCCAGGATCTGCTCATCGGTCAGCGGATTAACGGGCAGCAACACATACAGCGTTACACCTTCGTAATCCTCAGGTTTGAGCGCATATACTCCAACCACCACGTTGTCCAGCTTGTTGAGCACGCTGCTTGCCGGGCGTTCGCCCGCCTGGTAGGCAGTCAGCAATGTTTTGGCGCGACTCTTTTCATCGGCGGTCATCTGCGGGGATTGATAATCGTCGCCTTCTACGGCGGTCGATGCGTAATACTCTGCCATCGAACCGAGCGAATAGTCGGCTGTTTGGGTAACGGCGACCTGCGAAACGGGCGCTACGGTTGGCAGCGCAACCACCTGATTTTCCTGAGCGATCGCGCCTGTAACAGGCAGCGTCAGTGCCAACAGAATCAGAAACCATTTTTTCATGTTGGGCTCACCTCCTGTGTAAAGGATACATCCTGCGTTGTTGCTAAGTCCGCATCAGGTTGTAACGTAGTTGTAAAGGTTACCGTGGTACCAACGCCGGGTGCGGAGATGATGGTAAGCGTTCCGCGATGCAGCGCAGCAATTTGCCTGCATAGCGTAAGGCCAAGCCCTACGCCGCCCGCCTTGCGCGTGCGTGCAGGGTCTGCCTTGTAAAAAGGCTCCTGCGCATGGGCAAGCTGTTCGGCAGTCATACCGATGCCGCTGTCCATAATGGTAAAGCCGTTTTGCAGGCTTTGCAGCGTTACCGTATCGCCAGGTTTCGATGCGCGCACGGCATTGAGGGTAAGGTTATCCGCCAACATGGATAACAGCTCACCGTCACCGGGAACGACGCTTTCTTGCCCCGCAACCGCAAGCGTCACGCCATGCGCCTGATGCTCAACGCGCTGGACCGTATCCCGCAATAGCGGCAGTACGGCTACCGGTGAAAAATGCGGTTGTTCATGCGCAAGCTCTGTCAGCTTCATAAGCTGCGTATCCATATCGGACAGGCGCTTGATATCGCGCGCCATCTCCTCCGCCAGCTGATGCCGCACCGCTCCGGCCACGGCAGGGTTTTGCAGCAGTCGAGTGTTGCCCAGCAACGCGCACAGCGGCGTGCGCATTTCGTGGGCGAGCGCATCCAACAGGCGCTGGCGGTTTTGCGACTCTTGCTCCAGATAGTGCTCACGCTCCAACACGACGGTGTGCATCTCTAAAAACGCCAGCGACAGCGTGCCGACTTCATCACGCGATGCTTTTGGCAGCAGTGCCGGCATAAAATCGCCGCGCTGCATGGCGTGCACGGCTTTCGTCAACCGTTTGATGGGCGCTGTGAACCACGATGCCAGCCGGTAGGATAGCAGCGCCGCCAACAACCCCGCGCCCAGCACAAACCACAGCGCGGTATTGCGCAGATGATCCCGAAGAATGTATAAATCACTGACGTCGCGCAAGGTGAGCAATGTCCAGTTATCCCGCAGCGGGTCGGCAATCGCATAGCGCTGCGGGGCGCCTTGGGTATCCAGTAGCGCTGCGCGGCTACCGATGAGCAGCGTTTGGTAGTAATCCCCCGGCAGCACAGCGCCCGCCACCGGCTGACCGTTATACAAAAAGATGAGTTCCACACCTTGCGTAGCATACAGGTTGCGGTAACTGCGCGCGACCTCTACGCCCTGCGCATAGGTTAGATCGTCAAACATGTCGTGAACCTGTAGATAGATCATCCCTTCGGTCATCTGCGCCCGTTCCTGCTCCCTTTGCAGGGTTTGCGAGAAGCTCTGCTGCAAAAACAGCAGGAATACGCCTGCCAGCAGGGGCACAAAGAGCACGATCATCCAAGCGGTCAGGCGCTTTTTCATACATCGTTACCCCGATAGCGGTACCCATATTTGTATACGGTTTGGATGCAATCCGCACCCAGTTTTTTACGGAGCCGCTGCACATGCACGTCCACGGTGCGGGTTTCGCCAATGTAATGGTAACCCCATACGCGGGCGAGCAGCGCTTCGCGGGTGAGCGCCTGCCCAACGTTTTGCACCAACTGGGATAGCAAATCAAACTCCAACACCGTCAGGGTGACAAACTGCCCCTTGCTGCACACTGTGCGCCCCTGAAAATCCATGCTTAGCAGCGCATCCTGGTAGCGCGGCTTCATCGTTCTGCGCAGGATCACTTCGATGCGCGCGATCAGCTCGGCCGGCTCAAACGGCTTTAGGATATAGTCCTCAGCGCCTAGCCGCAGCCCGTAAACTCGATCCTGCACAGCTGTTTTGGCCGTGAGGAAGATCACGGGTATGCCGCGCTGCGTGAAAGCGGAACACAAGGCAAAGCCGTCCTCTCCGGGGAGCATAACGTCCAAAAGCGCAATATCCGGCGCGTGCATATTAAGCGCCGCCCGAGCCTCCGTCGCGTCCGCCGCAGGCAGGCAAGCGTATCCGGCCAGCTTCAGGTGCAGGCAAAGCATCGAAATGATGGACGGTTCATCATCCACGATCAATACGCTGGTCACCCTATCACCACCTTGCATACTTTTACCATGATTGTAACATAGATGTGACTGGGGCGATGTAACAGAGTTGTAAAGGCCATTGTTTGCGGGTAAAACGCAAGCTATTTTTCCCCTTGGTATGGGCAACGATACGGATAATCCTGTAAACCGAAGCGGTAAACAGGTTTTTTAAACCCTTCAAAAACATGTTCCAATAGGCGAACAGAGCGTATGTATGGTATAATGGTTGCATCCAGAGCCAGATCGGATTTCCTGTTAACGCGTGAAAAATCCCTTCCTATGTCGGTAAAACAGCTGTGGCGCAACACGGGGGTCAACGGGCTGACTCGCTGGGGGCAGAAACTTTCGTAAAAATGAATGGAAATCCAACCATAGCTGCTGAAAATTGGCGAACCCGAATCGGTGTTGACGGCTGGCATGGCGTTTGGGTCTGGGAAATTGTTTCGGGCCTGTACATAACCAAGCGGATGGGCTTGGTTGGCGCGGTTACTGTCGCAGGGGCTGTATAACTGGCGGAGAATGCCAACGGGGAGGCTGTTTTATCCGCATGGATCGATATCCGCCGGCAACCAACGGTTGCTCAGGGTTTTAAATTGCAGGAATCAAAAGAAAAAATCGAGCCAATTTTAAGTACATCGGCAGGAGGGAACACATAATGGCATCAAAATTAGGGAACCTCATCAAAGAAGCCCGGAAAAATGCCGGGTTAACGCAGGAAAGTCTGGCAAAAAAAGTTGGCGGCGGGGTTACCGCCTCTGATATCGGCAAGGCGGAACGGGGCGACGCAACGCCTTCGCTTACGGTGCTGAAACGCATTGCCAAAGTAACGGGCGTTACGCAGGTGTCCTTGGTTACAGCCGCAAAAGGCGCGGCGAAACCGACGACCACCGCTGCAACGGCCGCTCCGGCCGGCGCAAAATTGAGCCTGCGGGTTACAACCGCGGAAAAGCAACTGATTGGCTATTACCGCAAAGCGGACAGCGACACGAAAAAGGCTGCCGTCAACGTGCTCAGAGGGAAATGCAGCGACCTGGTGCCCACATTGGTCAGCAGCAGCGCAGCCTCGTCCGGGCAGACGCAAAACTCGGTTTCGGACATGATTACCGATGTTCTTGGAAACCTGCTTGGAAAACAGTCATAAGGGTTAACATACTTTGGTTGGCTTAACATCAAGGACGACCCAACCGGATAGCATTCGGATGCGGACAAGGAGTGATCGCCCGTGAAGGCATACTGGCCCAAACTGCTGGAAAACGGTATCATATTGGCGCTCCTTACAGGGACGGCGTACTATCTTACCTATTTACGGTTGGATGGATCGCTCGCCGCGTATGCCCTGCCGGATGAGCTGATCGAAATTGACGCGCCGGATATCATTGCGACAATGATTGACCTTGTTTACAAATTCTGGAGGGTGCTCATTATTCCGGTAATCGGGCTGATGCTTGGCAAACTGTTCAAGGATGCGGAAATCATCCGGCTTTGGCGGTTTTCCATCGTGATGGTAACCTCGGTTGTGTTCTCCGTATCGCTGCTGAACCGGTTTGAGGCAAAAAATTGGATTCTGCTTGGCATTATTGGGTTTGCATGGGGCGAAGCGCTTGTTAAAACGCTGCTGTATGGCCGGGCCGATCATGGTTTGCGCGCCAAATGGGAGAGCTATCGACAAAAGGCAGCCTCCGCGAAGGAGATCAATGAGCGCATGGCTTCGGGCCTTGGCTACTTGGCTGTAATGATCGCGGTGTTGTCGGTGCTGTCCGGCGCGGTGATGGAACACGCCGCAACTGTCCAGCTTGACCGGGAGGATTACTTTGTTGCCAGGGACTACGGCGATCAGGTTGTCGTATTCCAAAATGGAACGTGCTATGCGCTGATGGCGAGGGACGGCAATGAATTGCTGCCAGCCTATGAGATGGTGCGTTACGACCACATCGGCAAGCTGGACTATGTGCATACGGGTGTTTTAAGCCTGCCGAGCACCTACCCAGCCTATGATTAACATCTGCTAAAAACTGCTGTCGGGCTTTGTTTGGGTTGCGCGTACTGTACAGATAAGGTATCCTATAACAGTCACAAGAACTTTTTTAATCAGTGGATTGGGAAGAGGCAGATATTGATGAAACCAAAACACGGCGGGAACTCATGGACGGACGCGGAGATCAGTAAACTGAAAACCCTTGCAGAGGCAAATACCCCAACGCCGTTGATCGCTGCCCGGTTGGGCCGGACGGTTGAAGCGATCCGCGCCAAGGCGTCCGAAGAGGGGATATCTTTAAAGCCAAAGGATCAAAACTAAGATTCCGGTAGGGTCGGAATCCATAAAAGCAGTCCACCGACGCGGTTGCGGTGGGCTGCTTTTAATAGCATGGGGAGAAAATTTTGCCGATGCTACGCTATGCTCGGGCTTTCCGAAATCGCTTCGGCATTACGTGCAAAGCGTGTGCCCTGGTTGCAGGGACTCCGAAGGCATAAGCGCGCCTGGCACAAGGTGATATACAACGGGAATACCGGCTACATGATGTCTTCGTTTCTGTCCTCCACGCCTCTGACCGGCAGCACGCCGTGGTTGGTACGCTATGGAACGCAGACCCTCAGTACCGGCAGCGGCGCCACACAATACGTAAAACTGCTTCAGCAAGACCTTATGGCGCTCGGCTACAACTTGACCCCCTACTATGACGATGGTTATTATGGCGCAACGACCGAAGGCGCGGTTTACAGTTTCCAGACGGCTCACAATCTGACTGCAGATGGAATCTGCGGTAATCAGACAAAAGAGGCCATCTACACTGCGCGGTTCGGAAACTGACACGCATACGCCCACGTCATATGCGCAGTGATCATGGATGGCACACGCTCATGACTACAGAATGAACCCTAAAAAACACTGCCGGGGAACGCGAGCGCGGCGTTCCCCGGCGCGCAACCCGTGCAGCCCGTTGTAGGGAATCGTTATTGGCGATGTGCTCCATTCTCTGAGGGCAAGCCTTGCTATACATTGTACAACAGATCATTGCTACCCCTGCCATAATAATTGAGATACCAAATCCTGCTGTTGCCGTTCTCCGCATCCTCCCCTTCCTGAAAGTAGATGTTTACGGTAAGCGATTGAATATAGGCTGCAACCAGTCCTAGTATCTCCGTCAGGCAACCTTGTGCAATTTCTTTCGCCTGTGTTTCCGTAATCTCATGATCCGTCGGCATTACATACCAAAGGGTTTGACGTGAACAGTGATGAAGTGATTGCCGCACTGAAAGCGGCATGGGAAACGTTGGACATACAACAAATTGCCGCCGGCATTAAAACCGCCCAAACAACGGGAACAGGCACTAACTGACCGTTTGCACCTGCCAATTTTTAACCTAGAATAGAAATAACAGGACACCGGTGACAGTTTTCTGTGATATGTTTGTGATTTACGGTAGCGGCAGCAGATGACCAATTTGTAAGGGTTTGAAGGTGTAGAAGTAATCGTTTTGTGATGAGGGTTGTGATAAATGGGTTGGTTTTGAGTGATCCGGTTGGTTTGAGGCGTGATAAGTAGTAAAAGAAAACCCCTCAAACCTATACGGTTCAAGGGGTTTCGTTCTGGTGGGATTAGTAGGGCTCGAACCTATGACCTCCACGATGTCAACG
>DAOPZY010000060.1:0-14053 GCA_035353615.1 Candidatus Limiplasma sp. | reverse complement strand
TACGTATTGGAGCAACACGCTTGGCATTGAGCCACCAACTGCGCCAGAGACGCATGCCATCGGCCTGCATTACCTGCAGGTTGGTAGATACATCGCTGAAAACGCCGTTGCGGAAGTATTTCTGCAAAATGCGCGCCAGCACATTGGCGCTGTACGTGCGGCTGTATACCGGATTGCCTTCCGTATCCAAGGACACGGTGCTGTCAAACGGCCATGAAATCGCCATGGGCAAATCCCTCCTTACCGATATTTGACGGGCAGTTTATCCCCAAACACCAGGGTGACGGTGTGCGCGTTTTCTTTCCAGACCTCCTGAACCTCGATAATGCGGCTTTCAAACGCCTGTTTGAGCCGATCGTCCTGTACGTCGCACTTGTCGCCCAGATCGTAATCCCTGAGGTACAGGAAATTGCTTTGCAAAACGGTCGCGTCGATGCTCACCAGCTTGGGGTACTCCGCGAGCTGCTTGCGGCCTTCCGCCTGCACAACCGCCAGCAGCTGCGCAGCCGTCTGGTTTTCGGCGGCGCTCAGACCCGTGTCGATGTAGAGCAGGCGTTTAGGCTCCTGAGAGGAGGCGCGCAAGTCAAGGTTAACCACGCCGCCTTCGTAAAGCACCACCGCGCCGTTCCGGTAGGCGCTGCTGTCCCGGGTCAGCGTCAGGCTGTCCACCGTGCCAAAGCTTTGGCTGAAAACCGCGTATGGGTTTACATTCTGGCTCTGCGTGCGGTCCAAGCCCTGCCAGACGGTGTAGCGCATCACACGGCGTTTTCGCCCTCCAGCCGGATGCGCTGGCTCAGCTCCTGCGCCTTGAGCGCGGTATACGTCGCGGCGCCGAGGTTTTCGCCCTGGCTTTCAAACGACGCGGCAGCGCCAAGGTCGGCGCAGGCGGGCACGGTTACGCCCGTATCGGCCAGCATGGAAGCGACAAGGGTTTTGCAGGCCGCGGATACGTTCCCGGTGCTGCTGTGGTAGGGGTATGTGATTTTCCAATCCAGCATTCCTTCCAAGAAATAGCCGCTGACGTTCACAAAATCCCCCTTGACGCTGTGCTCGGTTTCCACCTTTTGCACCATGCCCACTTCCGGCCTTTCCACCGTTTGAATGTAAAGGATGGAAGCATCCCAATAGCTGGCGAACAGCTGGATGGAGTATTGCCCCGCTTCATAATACTTCCGGTTCCATTGAATATTCGTGCATGGCAGAACCCGCACGGCTTGAAAACTGGCGTTCAGCCCAATCAGTTCCATGGCACGGCTCCTTCCGCAGCCGGATCGCCCGGCGTAATGACGCGCCTGCCGCCTCCCGTAACAGATCGGGAGGCATTATGCGCCCATGTAGCGTTTGTTGTAGTACACGTTTACCGCCAGCAGGTTGGAGCCGATATCCGCGGTAAAGCCAATGCTGTTGGCGCCAACGGCAAACACAATGCCGGAAAAATTGCTGGCCCTGTCCAGCTTGGTGGAAACATTCGTGCCGTTGAGCATCACGGATTTCGCGTAACCGTCGATCACCAGCACATCGTCTTTGGCTAAGGCGCACAGCACCCGCACGTAGCCTCCGCCGGCGATCAGCTTGGGGTTAACGACCGTGCCCTGCGCCGTAAACACCGCCTTGCAGTACGCTTGCGCGTCGCCGTCGTTTTCAAGGCTTACGGTGGATGCGAAGGAGTAAACGCCGTATACGCGCCCCAGATTGGCGGGCGAAAGGTAGGGGTAGCCCGCGCGACCTTCGATGCTGGCAATGTTTTTACCGAAGCTGTCCACGCTCAAAAAGTATCCGTCCGGCATCAGGAACGAGAGCTTAACCGTCAGCGGCGTGCCGGGAGTGCTCATGGGCGCGTCCGCCTCGTCCAGGCGGCAGTTGGCGGCGTAGCGCTGCTCGCCGTAACGGGTAACATAGATGGCGTAAGTCTGGGTTACGGTAAAATAGGAGGTGACGGCGCGCCGGAGCACCTCGTTGAGCGCCGCGTTGCGCGCCTTGGCGGTAAACTCCAGCGTGCGGCTGCCCACACGCTGGCCGGTCACAATGTCGCCGTCGCCTACGGCGGCTTTCTGGGTAAACACCTCCACGTTGGCCTTATCCAGCCCTGTGGCGGATACCAGCCCCAGAACGCTGCCGTCAATCGCAAAGGTGCGGCCGTCGTTCCGGGCAAAGGTAATGCTGATCTGGCTCATGCGTCCCTCCTAGCTTCTGCTGGCAGCCAGCCCGTAGACCGATTCCCTGCGGATGGCCCGGGCGATTTCGTCGGGCGCCTGCATTGTGCTTTCAAAGGTGATATTCTGCGTAATGGCTACGGAACCCGAATCGGCTGAGCGGCCCGCCGTGCCGGTCTGCGCCTGCGCGGCGGAGCCGCTGAGCGCCGCAGAGCTTACGGTGCTCGCGCTGGGCAGCGACAGCGAAGCCCCCGCCGTGCTTTGCACGCCCGAAAGCAAAGTGCTGCCAATGGCGCTTTGCCCGTCCGCCGCGCTTTGCTGAACGCTACGGCGGATCGCCGGGGTCACGCTTTGTCGCATAGTGTCGGTAAAGCCGCTGCTGATGCCCAATGCCAAGTACTGGCCCACCTCGTCCCGGAACAGGCGGGAAGGGCTTGAGATGCCCGCCGCGCTTTTCGCGGCCGCAAGCGCGCTTTCCACAATGCTTTCCAAAGCCGCGTTGAGCGCGCTGCCCCGGCTGTATGCGCCGCTGATGATGCCGTTTACCATGTTTTGGCCAACGCTGTTGCCGCCGGAACTGCCCTTTTGTTCCGCGGCGGCGGTTGCGGCGCTCACAACGCCGCGCACGGCGGTGGTCGCGCCTGCGTTGTTTTTAATACCGGAGGCAAGGCTGGCAACCCACAGCGAGCCGGAGGCATACGCCTGAGTGAGCGCGGAAGCGCTGATACGCATGGCCGCGATGGTGCTTTGCCCAAGCGCCGTAAGCGAGGTTTGTAGCCTTGCGATGCCCGCAGCGTAAGCGGTATCGTCCAAATCCACGGTAAAAACTACCTGACCGTCCCCATCTGCCATGGATTACACCTCCTGTAACTGCCGGACAATGTCCGACGGGTCCTCGCCGGCCGCAAGCCTGCGGTTCAGCTCGTCAAGCAGCGCCTGCTCCTGACGGCCCGCGCGGGGCGTGATCGCCACCTTTTGCTTCATCCGGCGCAGCGCGGCCCGATCCTCAGGCGCAACGCGGTTTTCTTCCAGCGTGCGCAAGCGGATGTGCGCGCCCAGCGGCGTCGCTTCGGTCAGCCCGGATAACAGCTCGCGGAATTCCAGCCAATGCAGGCTTTCCCGAAGCAGATTCAGGCCATACTGTTGCCGAAACGAGGCGTAGATCGCGCCCGCGTCCGTTTCAAAATCAATCAGCGGCGGCTCGTCCGCCCCGCAAAGGCGACCGCCGGTGGCAAACTGGGCAAACAGCTGATCCTGATCCGGCGGCGGATGCCGTAAAAAGAAACGCACAGCCAGATACAGAAGCTTGTCCAGATCGGTGCGGTCCGGATCGCCCATCACCCGCAAACAGGCCAGCACGGTGCGAAAATCCGGGTCGATGGGGTATAGCTTGCCGTCCAGTACGCTTGTGAGCGCGACAGGCAGGCAGAGAGATGGCGCGCGGGAAAGGGAAAAGGCTGGGAACAGGCGGGAAGGCTCCTGAACCGCTTTTTCCATCGGCTGCGCGCCGGGAAGATTCGTTTCATCTGTTCGCGCGGCTTGGGTTTCCCTTTCCGCAGGCAAAGGGTTCCGAGGCGTTTCGGCGCATGGCCGTGGGGTTGGCGTCCGCACGGCTATTCCTCCTCCAAAACGGTATCCACATAGTGGGCGGCGGCCTCGGCTGCCAACAGGCTCAGCCACTCGACCGCCAACGGAAAGCGGATGGGGTGACCGTCGCTGATCTGTTTGGCCGCGCCCGCGCCCAACGCCTCATCCACCAGTTGAACCGCCTCGCGCGTTGCGCTGAGCGCCGCTTCGGCGGTCATGGGGGTTTCCGCCAGGCGAGCGAAACGTTCAAACAGCGTTTGGGCGCGGGTGTACAGCTCCATGTCGGATAGGCGCAGGTCGTACACCTGACCGTTGATGGTGATTTGCGGTTTCTCCACCCGCAGGGTTAACGTTCTCACAGGGAACCCTCTCCCAACCGGGGCGCGGCTGCTTGATGGCCGCGCCCCTTATTTTTTGTAAATTTTTCTGGGGCTTACAGCGCGGTAAACACTTTCAGACCAACGTCAAACGTACCCAGCGTCAGGTCGCCGGTCTGGTGGAAGGTGCCGCTGAGGGTGGTTACGCTTTTGGGGTCGCCGCTCGGCGGAGCCGCCTCCACGGCGATCAGCGCCTTGCGGGCGCTGTAAACGCCCGGTTCGCCCTCGACGGGCGCGGTCATATCCACGCTGACCAACAGGCGTTCGCAATCGGCGCCGATTTTTTGCTCGCGGGCAATCGAAGCCAAATCGTCCACCACAGGGTCGCCCTTCACATACTGCGCCTCGTATTCCCAGCCGTTTTCGTAGCCAGTTACGGCGCAGGTCGCGTTCACATCGCCGATGAAGGTGGTTTTATCCACCTTGGCGCTGTTGTCCTCGTTACATTTGACAAAACCGGCGTTCACATAGGAATACGCCACGGTTTCGCCGTCGGGAATGCCGTAATATTCCCGAATCAGGTTCCGGGTTACTTTCATGGGTTTCAGCCTCCTTTGGTATCGACCCGTGCGGGCCTCGATCCGCCTTATGGCTGAGGAACGGAAGCTTGCCCGCGCGGCGGGGCGGGTCAGTCCACCGCGTACTCCACCGTGAGGGCGCTGCCGTACAGCCATTGCCCGCCCTCCAGCGCCAGATAGCCCGGCGCGCCGCCCGTGCGGATAGCCAGCATCTGCCAGCCGTCGCCTCCCGGCAGTTCCTGCGCGTGGGTCAGGGTTTCATGGATGCGGCTCAGGGTATCCAGCGCGTCCGTCTGTCGGGCATGCTTCAGGTTCAGCACCACGTCCAGCGTTACCGTGCAGCCGTGGGCAAGCGTTACCTTGCCAACCCTGCCTGTGGATATGGTGAGGGAAAGCCCGTTTTCTGGGGGAAGCGGGCCTGCGCATACCGGCAAACCGCCGCTTAAGGGTTCAACCAATGCGCGAAGGGCTTCCAGCACCTGCATTTGAATGCTAAACTCAATCGCCTCCCATCGCTTGGCTTACAAGCGCCTGCCATTCGGGCAGATGGGCCGCCAGGGCGCTCTGGCACCACCGCAGGCTTGCGTTGGGGTTGTGGGCGCGGGACGGCGCGCCCGCGTAGTACACGCGCCGGGCATAGGGGGTGGCCCAAACCAGCTTACCCGAGTTCAGGTCGCTGGCCACCGCCGAACTGGCGATCAGGCAGCCCGTATCGTCCCTCGCGTAGCGGTTGCAATCGGCGAGCACCCTCGCGCTGAGGGTGGGCAGGCTTTTTTTCCATAATGCCTGTACAGCCGCCTGAGGCAAGCTCGGGTCAAATTGAATATCGGTCGCGATGCGGAGCATCAAGGTTCCTCCGTTCCGCCCTGAGAAGTCGGCGCAGGATCGGCCAGCAGGGCTTCGGTGGGATATGGATTGGCGTGCCGCGGTTGGGCTGCCGGCTTTCGACCAAAGACGGTCAGCCGGTCAGGTCAATTTCGATATGGTGCAGCCTGCGGCCGTTGGCATAGGTTGTGATGGTTTCCACAGTGTAATTTTTGCCCTGAAAGGTGACGTAGTCCCCCAGACGGAACGCTACGCCCGCCGGACGGCTGAACGCGGCGTCAAACCATAGCTTCGCGGACGGCTGAACGCGTCGGTTGTCGTTGGTCTGGCTCAGGGTTTCCATTGGCTCGATACGGATATGCGTAAGCTGGGCTACGGGGTTCAGGGACTGGGTTCCATAAGCGTCGCCGGCTGCCTGCGACAGGGTGGCGCTATGGCACAGCAGGGCGCGCGGCAGAGGCCGCATAGGCATCTCTCCCCTGTTTTTGGGCGGCTCCGCCACTTGCGGCGGAGTCGCCCTGCGGTTGGGTGGGCAGGGTGAACCGGGGCTTACACGGCGTTCAGTCGCAACGCGCGTAACTGACCAGCAGGGGCAGCAGCGCGGCGGCGGCGGGGCAGTGCGCGCTTGCGCCAACGCCCGCCGTGTAACTGAAGTTGCCGAGGCTCGCGCTTTGCATAGGCGTTTCGGATGCGCCCGCAACCCCGCCCGCCTGGCTGATCGCCTGCGTCTGGTACGCGCAGTAGTGCTTGATGGCACGCTGGATTAACCCCGGAAGGGTGTCCGTCTCCCGGCCCGCGTAAAAACACAGAGTGCGCGCATCCAGCATGCTTTGCGTAAGTGCAAGGCATGCGGCGAAATCGTCCGGCGCGGCTTCGCCCGTAATCCCCTCATATTCTTCCGGCGTCAGTACCATGGCTTAGGCCTTCACATTCGCGGCGGCAAGCGAAATGTACCCTGCCGACACGATCTTGGAGGATTTGAGGCCCACAACCTCGACCACGTCGCCGGGGACGGCCGCGATTTCCGTGGTGCCGCTGGTGAGCGCCGTGCCGGAGGAAGCCGCGCCGTAAACAGCCCGGCTGGCCGGGTTGAGGGTGTACTTCCAGATGGTGGCCTCGCTGGCGTCCGCGATGGTCAAAAGGGTGGCGCCGAGGGTTGCGCCCGGGGCGGCGGCGAGCGTCATGGCGGTGGGCGCGTACACGCAGCGCACGCCTTTCTGGCGCAGCACCTTGTGCGCGTACACCATGCGGCCCTGCACCGCGCTTGCGCCAATGTATTTGCCGCTTCCATCCAGGCTTTGCAGGCGAACCGGAGCCTGCCACGCGTTCACGCGCGTCGCAAAGCGCGGGTGACCGCAAATCACGGCGAGGTTGGGGGTGCTGTCGTTAAACTCGATCACGTTGAAGCCCGCGATTCGGCCAATGGCCCCGCTTTGCTTCACTTCATCGCCAAGGCTGCTGGCCTGCGTAAACTCCGGACTGCGCACCACGGAGGCAATCACGTCCGGCGTGCACAGCGCATACCGCCCCGTGGCGGGAATGTTGTCCTTGCTCATTTGCGTGCGCTGATCGACCAGCACGCCGTAAACGGTATCCTTGCTGATAGCGCCAACGCCCACCACGGTGCCTGCGCCCAGTAGCTCGGTCGCGCCGTCCAGATCCATCGCGCGGCCCAGAGAATAACCGGCGCTGTCCAGCCTTTCAGCAACCAGCGTATCCGGCACAGCCGAGGCTTCATAACCGTCGATGATCTCATTCACAGCCTTGTCGCGGTTGATGGTCAAGGTGGTGTAGGCGGTGTTGCCGGTTGTGGGGGCAAGGCCGGCGGCGCGGTCGTAATCGCTGGCGGCAACCTCGTCGTCCCGCGTGGGGATTTTCACCGCGCCCGCCGCGGGGTCGCCGTCAAAATCATTGTTGAACACCACGCCGTCCTTGAGGACAATCTCGTTGCGGAGCTTGGCGAGCACCAGATCACTGTAACGTTCCTGCAAAAGTTGAGCCATGGGTCATCCCTCCTGAATGTGTTTTTAGGGGAATCGGGTGGGCAAACAGCGCGCGGGCTATTTGCGCAGGTTTGGGTTTTTGCGGTAGAAGGCTTCCTCCACGCCGCTTAAAGCGGCGGTTCCGCCATCGCTGACCCGCTGCGCCCACGCGCCCCGGCCGCCCGGGGCAAACAGGTACCGCTTGCTTTCCCGAAGCGCTTCCAAGACTTCGCGTACGCCGGTTACGCCGTCCTCCGGTGTGATGGTAACGCCCGCGGTGTCCATCAGCCGCAGGGCCGCGTCCGCGTCAATCAGACCCAGTTCCGCGCCGACGCTTTTCACCTCGGCCATCAGCAGCCGCTGCGTAACGCGTGCGTTGGCTTCATCCAGGCGTTGCTGGGCTTCCGGCGACAGCTCCGCCGCGTTGTCCGCGCGGGTTTGGGCCAACAGGGCGGTCAGGGTTTGCTCATCCACGCCGCTTTGCTCGGCCATGGAATGCAGCACGCTTTTTTCAGCGCGCGCGGAGCGATCCTGAACGGCTTTCAGCAAGGTTTCCGTCAGCGCTTCATCCACGGCGGGCGTTGCCTGCGCATCTGGCGCGGCTTGCTCCGGGGCGGATGCCTGAGGGCTGTCGCCCGCGTCCCGGGCCAGAAAGCAGTATGGGTTTGCCAGTCGAAACATAAAACTACCTCCGTTTAACGCCCGTCGGCGATCAATTCCGTTTTGGCACTGCCGTAAGGATGCACGCGCACGGAGCGGGATAGCCGACGCATCCCCGGGTGCCGGGCCGTCGCCCGTTCTAAAAGAAAACCATGAAAAAACGCCTCCGTCCGTAGGCCGTTGGCGCGTTTTCCGTGTGGATGGGCAGCCCCGCAACCGCCGGGGCTAATCGCCAAGGTAGACTGGGTCCGCCTGCGCTTGCGCGGGCGGCGCGAATAGGGCTGTGCCTGCGGGCGTGTCCTCGGCGGGTATCATTACGGCGTTTTGCTCAGTCGCAATCTCGCGGAGCATCTGCTCGGCGTCCTCCCCGGAACAGCGCAGAATTTCCATGATGGCGCTCTTTTTGCTTTTGAGGCCGTTTTTCACCAGCAGCAGATTCCGCTCTACCATGGCGCTCGCGTCCTCGATGATGGAATCGTCAAATGAGATGCTGGTTTTTACGTCGCAAGGGCCGCCGGTGAGCCAGCTCAGGGCGTTCACCATACCCCGGATGGCGCGTTCCAGCGGTTTTTCATTGCGCTTGAGGCTCTGGTAGAGGTCGCTCTGCTCGCTGATAACTTCGGTGGCGGTGCGCGCCACGCTACCGTCAAACCGGTAGCGGCCGGTGCCCAGCCCGCATTTTTTGGAAAGCAAGTCGAGCATTCGTTGCAGGCCGGCTTCGTGTTCGGCGGCTCGCAGCGACATATCCAGCGGCTTGATATCGTCCGCGCCGTCCTGCGTTTGCTGGTATACGTAGATCAGCACATCGCTGGGGTCGAAGATTGGCTGCATGGCTCCGTCCTTCTGCATTTCGATGCTTGCCAGAGACTGCGGCACCATCACGCGCTTTTTGCCGAGCACAAATTCATTCACGTAGCTGTCAAACACAAGGTCGGCGGCTTTCAGCTGATCGATCGCCATGCCGAACACGCTCATGCCCATCGGGGAATCGGGGTCCGCGGCGTTCACCCGGTTTGGGCGGATGATCTGGAACAGCGGCACCGGCGAAGACTGGGTCACGGTTGCCAACCCATCGGGCGTGGGAAGCTCGGCCCCCGTTGCGTCCAAAAACGCATTGCGGATTACATAACCGCCGTTTTCCCGGGTATGGGTTTGCACATAATAGCCTTCGGTTTTATCCCGGCCTTGCCCCAGCACGCGGCGACTCCCGAAGGCGCATTCGGTAATGTGGTCGCCTTCCCACCGCAAGGGGAAAATCAGATCGCCGCGAATGTAATCGATGGTCGGTTGGGCGTTTTCATCCAAAAACTCCACAAAAGCGCCGGTGCCCAGCGCCATGGTCCATGGTATAGGCTTGCTGGTACAGCTCGTCGCCGCCCAGATCGAGAAATTTCTTGAACCAGTGCGTAGGCCCTTCCGGGTTGCAGGTGCCGTCAAACCTGCTGTATGCCTTGTCCAAACGGCTTTTGAGCATTTCAAACACATCCCGGTGCCATGTGGTTACCTCGTCGCCGTAGCAGTATTTAATGGAGCAACCGCGCAACCGGTTCACCTGACGGATGCTGTCCGCCCCCAGGCAATGGCACGTTTCGCCAAAGAGCGTCGCGGTGTTGTCGCTGCGGATATCCCCAATGGCGGCCGCGCCGTATATGGCTTGCATCGGTTCAATCAGGTTACGGGTCAGCGTGCCTTTGGTGCTGCCGAGAATCACGTTCAGCCCGGCCAAATCACGGCCGGCCAGCAAACGCTTGGGCAACAGAAAGTAATCGCCGTAAGTTTTTCCGGAACGGGTTGCGCCGGTTTTGACATTCCACACGCGGTTCGCGTTTCTGCGGTATTCGCGTTGCATGGGGGTCATGAAGGGCATGCTAATCGTCCTCCTTGGCGGCCTCGACATCCAGTTTTTGCATCAGCTGCGCCACTTTATCCACGCTTTGCGTTTCGCCGCCGCCGGCGTTGGCGACTTCCCTGAGGTTGCGCAGGGTTGCGGACAGCTTTTGCAGCCCGGTGCAGTTTACGGTTGTATCCACGATTTCCAGCTCGTATTTTTCCTCGACGTTTTCCTCCACCGGTTTGCTGCGCGCCTCCGGGCCGTCGTAAACCAATTCCCTCTTTTTCCGCTTGTGTTTCACAATTTGCTTGTCCAGCTCCACGGTGGCCCGCGCCAGCTGGTCGGTCAGCTGATCGCCGATGGCCATCAGCTTGGCGAGGCGTTCCGTATGGGTGGCAACGAGTGAAGATTCGCCGTTTCCTTCGGTTGCCGCCGCTGTAGCGGGGGCGTCCAGTACGGGGATTTCCAGCTCGATGGCCTTCAACAGCGTTCCGGCGCGCTTCATCGCCGCCCACCCTTCCGAGGAGGCGACTTTTTGAAGCTGGTTACGGCTCACGCCGTATTGGGCCGCCAAGTCGCGCAGGCTGATGGGAGTCCGGAGATACTCGTCTTGCATTTTTAGCCAGTCGGTTGCCACACGCTCACTTCACCTCGTGTAAAGTTTTCGCATACCGGTCGGGGGTTAAACGGTCTGCGCGCGCCTTTGTGATTCAGTCTTAACGGCGTCCGGTTTCGCCTGGGAAAGCGCGCGGCGGGAGAGGGCGGTTGGGTATGCGGCGCCATTGGAAAAGCGCGGCGCGCGAGGGGGTGACCCACGCGCCGCGCTTTCCGGGAGGAGGGTGGAAAGGGAGCGCCGACAGGATGCGCCTGCCGGCTGTTTTGAGGGAGCCTCGCCTGCGCGGCGCATGCGGTCGGATCCTTTTACACTGTGGCGTTGGGAAAAATCCAACCCATGCCGTGGCGCTTCAGGCGCCCTGGTCCGCCGAGATGGCCGTGCGGCGGAGGTTTCCTCCCCGCCCGCTTTCCACGTTGCCAGTATACGATGGTTTTCAGTACAGTTGAGTCCGGCGCTCGATCAACGCGTTCGGTTTTTTACGCCGCGCCGGTTGCGCGGGGAGAAGGCTGAGTTTTGGATATCAGTGGTCTGCGGCGTTCGCAGGATCGGTTGGCAGATCTGGCTTGCTTTCCAGCGCCCACAACGCGCGGTCCGCCCGAAACGGGAGGCAGGTCAGCGCGCCGAACAGGCCGATCACGCAAAAAAGCAGCGCCGCCCCGGAGCCTTTTCCCATGCCAAACAGCGCGTGCAGCCACGTCTGCGCGGGCAACGCGGCCATCAGCGGTTCAAACACCCGGTCCACCAGAAACCCGCCCAGCAGATAGCCGACCGGTATGGTAAAAAACTGAAGCGTGTTACGCGCCGCATAGACCCGGCCCTGAATGTTCACAGGTATGGTGGAACGGAACAGCGCGTCCATGTTCGCCCCCATCAGGGGGATCATCAGCCACCCCAGCGCCGCCCCCGCGCACCATACCGGCAGGCTGCGGCCAAACGCAAGCACAAAGTTTTCCGTGCTCATGGAAAACAGCAGCGCGTTCAGGATGGTGCGCACACGGCTTTTGGGCGTGGGGAGCGCGGTCACCAACATGCTGCCCGCAAGCGTCGCAAGCCCGGTGACCGTGTTGACCGCGCCAAGCGCCACCTGCCCGCCGCCCGCGCGGGACAGGAGCATGGCTGGCAGCGCCGCGTTGTAGACGGACGCCGTGAGGTTGATCGTTGCCAGAAACAGGATCAGGTGCAGGATGCCGGGATTGTGTTTGAGGTAGCGCAAGCCGCCTCGCGCGGATTGCAGCACGCTTTCCTTGCGGTCGGCTTCCGCCTGCGGTTTGGGCAGGGGCACCCACCCCGCAAGCGCCGCAAATGCCACGCCAAAGGTGGCCAGGTCAAACCACAGCACGGCTCTTAGCCCGGCAAACGCCAGCAAGGCGGTTGCCGCCGCCGGCGTAAGCACCGTAACCAGCGAATTGGACAGCGAGCGTAGCCCGCTTACGCGCTGAAAATACTTTTTGGGCGTCAGCAAAGTGACCGACACGTCGCTGGCCGGTTGCTGCACGGTGTTCATCAGCCCGTTAAGCGCGTTAATCACGTACAGGTGGCCGATTTGCATTTGCCCGGTGGAAAGCAGCCACAGTACCGCGACCGTGGTCGCCGCAGCGAACGAGTCGCTCACCAGCAGGGTGATTTTTTTGTTCCAGCGGTCGCTGAGCGCGCCCGCAAAGATACTGACCAACACATACGGCGCATAGGTGCACACCGATAGCAAAGCTGTGCTCAGCGCCGAGCCTTGTTGCTGGTAGCTCCACACAATCAGGGCAAAGCCCGTCATGGCGCTACCCAGCTCGGATAAGGACTGCGTGACCCATAGAATCAGAAATGCGCGCAGTTCTCCCATATTTTCACGGATATTATGAAACATTGTCCTTGCTCCCTTTCATTCCATGGAAGATTCCAAGCATGAAAAGCGCAAGGCCCGACCGTTCGAAAAGCCAACGGGGCAGGACGCCAGTTTAGGCTGGCTCCGCGCGGGCGCGTCCCGGATCAGACCCTGCGCGGAGCGAAAACAATGCAAAGCTGCATGACGTGGTTCATCCTTTCAGGATGGTTGCATGGGTAAACGGGGGCACGCGGCTGGCCGAGCCGTTTGCTGTGGCGAGGCCGCGCGCGGGCTGCAAAACCGGGGAGACGGATGGTTTCAGGCAGCGCGGCATGTTGCTTGCGGCGCTTTACGGCAAGCGGTTTTCGGCAGGGGAGGCGCAGGGGTTAACCGCAGCGCTAAAAAAAACAGCACCGCCCTGTTCGGCGCCTTGAAAGCGTCGCCGTGCGGTGCAATCCGGGCTGCGTCAGGTTTCTTCGCCGTCCCCTTCGCCGTCGGTTTCGTCATCGTCCTGATTCTCGATCACTTCGAGGCACTGTTTGAACACTTCCTGATATTCTGTTTCATCCTCAATGGTCACGTACAGGTCGTCGCCGTTTTCATCCTGTTCAATTTTCAGGATGATGGATTCGCCCTGCAGGCAATCCTCCATATCCTGCTGAGCTTCCAGCAGGATGTAATTCGAGCCTTTATATTCGAGGGTCATCAGATGGTCGAAAACCACGTCCTGACCGTTTTCGTCCTGTAGAATCACCACGTGGTCCTCGTCTTCCTGCATACCCTCGCGGTTGTCCTGATCTGTCATAGGTCTGCTCCTTTAGCCATGGTTAGGCTTCAATGATGGTTTTCCGCTGTGTCGGGCGCGCCGCTCGCAAGCCATTGCTCCAGGATCACCGTCGCGGCCAGCTTATCCACGTAGAGCTTGCGATCCTCGCGCCGCACGCCGCCGCTGATCAGCGTGCGTTCGGCGGTCACGGTGGTCATGCGTTCATCCCAATAAAAAACGCGCAGCCCGGTATCGGCCAGCACTTTGCCAAAAGCGACGGCCTTTTCCGCCTGCCCGCCCCGGGTGCCGTCCATGTTGAGCGGTAACCCCAGCAGCACGTCGCGAGTCTGGTACCGCTCGCATAAGGCCTGCACATACCGGCTGTCCGGGCCGTAGCCAACCCGCCGGTACACTTCCACCGGCTGGGCAACGGTTCTCGTGGGGTCGCTGACCGCCACGCCAATGCGCACATCCCCAACGTCCAGCGCAACCACGCGCCCCGGCAAGGTCACGCGTCCAGCCCTTTTAAGTAAACGCGAACCAGTTCTTCCACAATTTCGTCGCGTTCCAGCCGGCAGATCATGCTGCGCGCCTGCCCGTAGCTGGTGATATAGGTAGGATCGCCGGAGATGATGTACCCCACCAGCTGCGTCACGGGGTCATACCCCTTGGCCTGCAACGCACGATACACATGCTCCAGAATATCGCAGGCACGATTGCTTCCTTCCACCACGGGGGAGAATTTGGTCGTACCGTTCATTTCCGTAGCCACTTGCTTCACTCCCTCAAAGCGATTCACCTCATTATACACTACCTTGGGGCATTTTGAAAGGGCAAAGGCGAAACCCGCCTGATTTTTTACGATGCGGTAAGTTGTAAAATGAATTGCCGCCCCCCCCGGGAAAAAAAGAGACCCAAACCC
>DAOPZY010000059.1:11883-14281 GCA_035353615.1 Candidatus Limiplasma sp. | reverse complement strand
CACCAGATCGAAGCGGCGTTTGTGGACTTCGCCCGGATGTGTGCGCAGGAATACGGAGCGCGAATAGCCTACTGCGACAGCGCGGAAACGGCGATGGTGCAAGGGCTGCGCAATGCCGTTGTGCGTGAGCGCATTCCGCTTGCGGTCGAGAACGCGAGGAAAGGATCCATCAACGATCGCATTCGCTTTCTGTGCCGCATGATGGCGGCTGGACGGTATCACATCATGGACGGTTGCAAGCACACCATAGAGGCGCTGAACACGGCTGTATGGGACGCGAAACACACCACCGAGGACGTGCGCCTTGACGATGGTACAACCAACATTGACAGTCTAGACGCGACCGAATACAGCTTTGAATACTATATGGAGCCAATGACCTACGGCGGGCAGGGGAGGGTGAACACTTGAACGGCGACAACGGCAACATGATTGAGAAGTGGCTAGAAAAGCAGGGTTACCGGCTGATCGACAAGGATTTTCGGCAGTACATCCAGACCGCCCGTGAGTGGTTTGACGGGCATTGCCCCGACTTCCACGATTACAAAATCCGCGTGCAAAAGGTGCAAAAGCAGCTCAAACGCTACTCACTGGGAGCAGCAAAGATGGTCTGTGAGGACTACGCCACGCTGCTCCTGAACGAGAAGGTGCAGATCAACGCGGAAGGGTTTACCGCTCTGCCCGGCCTTCTGCGCGACAACCGCTTTTTTGAGCGCGGAAACCGCCTGATCGAGTGGACATTCGCACTGGGCACCGGGGCGCTGGTTGAGTTCCTGGACGATCAAAACCAGCCTACTATTGATTACATCCGGGGCGACCTGATCTATCCCCTCAACTGGGACGGCGACAACATCACCGAGTGCGCGTTCGGCTCCCGGCGCGTGCTGGGCGCCAAAGAAAACGCTGGCGAAGGGTATTATGTGCAGGTGCATGAGCGCCGGGACGGTGCTTACTACATCCGTAACGTGTGGCTGGACAAGGACGGAAAAGAAATGGCAACCCCGGACGGCGTGGCGCCGGAAAGCGGACCATTCCCGGTGCCGCTGTTCCAGATTCTCCGGCCAAACACCGTCAATAGCAAAGACCCGGACAGCCCCATGGGCATGAGCATCTACGGCGCGGCGATCGACCAGCTCAAAGCGGTTGACTTGGTTTATGACAGCTATGTAAACGAGTTCCAGCTCGGCAAGAAGCGGCTCATGGTACCTATGTCGTTCACTCAACAGGCGATGCAGGACGATGGCACTTATTCCCCCATCTTCGACCCAAACGACCTGATTTACAACGTGTATCAGGTTGGGGACAACTCTACGGATAAGTTGCAGCCGGTCGACATGGAACTGCGCGCCGAAGCGCATGAGCAGGGCTTACAGCGCATGATCGACCTGCTGTCCAAACGCTGCGGGCTGGGCACAGGCCGTTTCAAGTTTGACCGTGGGACTGCTGCAACGGCCACGCAGGTTATCAGCGAGGATTCTGACCTGTACCAAAGCGTAAAGCGCCATGAAAAGCCGCTGGAACGCGCTATTATTGGCATGGTTCGGGCGCTGTCTGCCCTGTCCGGTGGCTCGCCTGACCTTGACGTGACAGTCGAGTTCGATGATTCGATCTTCGAGGACACCGGCACAACCATTGCCCGGAACATTCAACTCGTGACCGCACAGCTCAAATCTAAAAAGGCTGCAATCATGGAAATCGCCGGGTGCGACGAAAAAGAAGCCGAAAAGCGACTACAAGAGATCGCGTCGGAACAGATGATTGAACCGACAAACGTGGATGCAATGTTTTCACAGGGGGAGGCGGGTCAGAATGGCGTGCAAACCCAAGGGCAATAAAAAGGGCGGCGGTAAGAAGTGATTGCTAATTACTCCGCGCCTATCCGTGACGTATACAGCCGATGCGCTGACCTGCTGATACAGAATATCGCCCGCCATTTTCCCTTCGAAGCGCTGACGGGAAATTACTCCTTCCAGTGGGAAACCATGAAACTGGCTGAATTAGGCCAACTTCGGCGCGAAAACCTTGCGATTATCGCACGTGTGATCGGCGACCCGTCCGGCATGACCGAAATTGCACTCGAAAAGGCTATGACCGACGCGCTGAAACGCGGGCAGCCTGAATTGTTGGCGGCTGTCAAAGCGGGGATGCTGGAAGCGGGCGCGCCTGCCGAAATGAGCGCGTCTATGCAGGGCATCTTGCAATATTACAGCAGCCAGGCGGCAATACAAACCAACCTGGTCAACACCGTAATGCTTTCCGACAGCCTGAACGGATTCCGGCGCGTGATAGCTCGCACAGCAGCCGCCCAAAGCGTCCTGCGTGACGTTGCGCAGGGCGCGTTAAACACCGCCACTGGGCAGGTCGTGACGGGCATCAGCAGCTTGCAATCCGCTGTCCG
>DAOPZY010000059.1:0-11783 GCA_035353615.1 Candidatus Limiplasma sp. | reverse complement strand
ATGAGCAACCAGAGCGGCGTTATCAAGGATGCAAGCGGGGAAAGCGTTACCGTACATCCTGTGCGCGAAACAACGTTTGGCGAGCCCGCGGGCTTGTGGGGCATCAACTGTTCCCATCAGCCGGATCCATTTATCCCGGGTTGGAGCGAAAGCAAGCGCCCGATCGAACAGGGCGAAGTAAACGCCCGCTACGAAGAGACCCAAAAGCAGCGCTACCATGAACAGCAAGTGAAGAAATGGAAACGTGCCGCTGTGGCCGCTGATGCTTCCGGCGACACAGACGCATTCAGGGAAGCAGCCGCAAAAGTCAAGCAGAAACAAGCCGCATTGCGCGACTACTGCGAGCGCACCAACTTGCCGTATCAAAGCGACCGGGTGCAGGTGTATGGGTACAGCCGGAGCACGGCAGGAAAGGCCACACAGGCCGTTAGGAGGGCATCGTGAACCGCATTGAGATTGACCCTAATGATCGCTGTACTGAAATCATTATCAACGGGCAGCGGCAAGAGCACGTAACGAGCCTTGACATCCAGATCAGACCGCGAGAGTTCCCGCGAATTTTCATTGAATACAACAACAACGATGCACCGCGCAAGGCCGGGTTTGGAGGGGCACAAAGTGAAACTTAAGCTCAAAACCCCACAGGGTGAAATGCAACTGACCGTCACGCAAGGCTTTGTCGGAACGGCAGAAGTCGCGCCTGACGGTGGAGTGGTGTTCAGCCTGTTTCCTGCTGACAGCGAACCGACCGAACCAGCGACCGAACCCGACGGGTTTGTCGGCGATTAACACAGAATCAAGCGCTTTCGGGCGCTTTTTTCATGCCCCGACGCGGTACGGCATAAAACTGGCGCGGTCAATAACGGCGAAAGCCGGTATAGCTGACGAGCTTTGTACGGGAGGTTGAACATGTTCAGATTTTCCCCTATCCAATATCGTGCCGAGGGCGACGCGCCCGCCGGCTCCCTTTCCCCCGCCCCTGCGGCTGTCGCAACACCTAGCGCCGCGCAGATCGCCGAGGAAACCATGAAGCTGATTGATGCGGCAAGCGAGAAAAAAGCGCATGGCATCACAAAGAGCATGGCAGAGCAGAACGGGCTGACCGAAGAAGAACTCGTTGCGTACATCGCAGAGAAAAAAGCTGCCAAGGCTAACGCCCTGCCTGAATCCGCACAAAAGCAGATTGACGCGGCGAAAGCGGAGTTGCAAAAGTACAAGCTTGCGGCAGAAGTCACCAAAGAGGGCGCCGCGCTTGGCCTGCTGGATGCTGACGTTGCTATGACCCTGTTGGGCGAGGACGCAACCAAAGCAAACGACAAAGGCGAATTTGCCGGGCTGAAACCAGCCCTTGAAAAGCTCAAGGAAACCAAACCCTATCTGTTCGGCGCGACGCAAAAGCCCGGCGCGATGGCACAGCGGGTAAGCGGAGCGGCTCCGCAGACGCTATCCGGTGTGGAAAAGCGCTTTTACGACAAGAACCCCGGCTTGAAAAAGCCTGAATAAACAAAGGAGGCCTATAAATGGCTCATGAAGCACAGGAACGCTACTCTGATATGGTGCTCGCAAAGGTGCGGGCTGAACTGGTGCTCAAAGACGGTACCATCTTCAACAATGACTACGAGGGCGACCCCGTTGCCGGCGTTGTGAAAATCCCTACCCGTGACGATGAAGTAGCCGCGAGCGACTACGACAAGGCAAATGGCCTTGCGCCCACCAACGGCTCCACCGCCTACGTCGATCTGCCCATCAACAAGGACAAGGCTGTCAACGAGATCATCGACGGTTACGACGCGGACGCGGTGCCCGATAACCTTGTGGCTGACCGTTTGGACAGCGCGGGCTATTCCATGGCTAAGACCATTGACACCGATGGCGCTACCGCGTTGCTTGGCGGCGGTACTGCCGTAGGTATCACCACCGTTGACAAGGATACCGTGTACGCGGCGCTTGTCGATCAGCGCACCGCCATGAGCAAGGCAAACATCCCCGCCACTGGCCGTTACGCGCTGATTACGCCCGATTATATCGGCGTGATTGCGAAGTCCGATCAGTTCACGCAGGCTTCCAGCCTTGGCGACGAGGTGAAGCAGAGCGGCGCCATTGGCCGTATCGCGGGCTTCTCTATCTTCGAATGGAATGACGCGACCGCGAACCTGTTCGGAATCTTCGGCCACCCCCGTTTCGCCACCCGCGTGAATGCGTGGAAAGTGCCCGTCAAGCTTCAGAACCTCGACGCGTCCGGCAAGTACATCGGCGCGAGCGCCGTTCAGGGCCGTATTGTGTACGCCCACAAGGTGCTTCGCTCCGCTGGCGTGCGCTGCGTGTATGCGCCCTCTATGCTGGCGTTGGCGGCTTCCGCGCCCACTACGCTGGGCAAGACCAAGTTGACCGTGACTGATGCTGCGGGCACCGCCACGAGCTTTAAGTATGTGGTCAACCCGACCGCCCGACAGGTGTACGGCGCAGTTGCAGCGGGTACCGCCCTGACTTCCGGCACTACCGAAATCGCTGTTACCGCCGGTGACGTGATTGAGGTTGTCGGCATTGCGTCCACCAAGGTCGTGTCCGTCGGCTACCATACCGTCGTGACCGCCGACATTGGCACCGGGGCGTAATGTACCTAACGGCTGAACAGTACGCAACCTATACCGGGGAAGCCGCACCGTCTGACTTTAACGCTTGCCTTGACATGGCTGAAAGCCTTGTTGATCTGCATACCCTGAACTTTTACGCGCAGGTGAGCGTTTCGGCGCTCCCTGCCGTGGTTCAGAAGTACCTTCAACGGGCGGTATCCTATCAGGTGCAGTCCATCAGTCAGGCGGGCGGCATAGCCGGTATGACGGAGCCGCACACGCAAAGCGCAAGCACCGGTAGGGTGAGCTATTCGATGGCAGCCCAACCGGCGCTTTGCGCACCGGCGGCGATGTGCGTTCCGTTCCTGTTGTCCTATGCAAGGGGGGTATGAGGCGTGATCCCCATGCTCCCATCTACCCTGATTCATTCGGCAACGTTGCAAACGGCAAGCAAAGACCGCGACCAGAACCGCACGTATACGACTGTAGCCGCTCTTACGCGGGTACGTGCGGAGCCAACCAGCAAGCAGGTGCTAACGCCCGCAGGGGCACAAAAACAGCTCACCGCGCTGCTATTCTTTGACGTTCGCAACAGCCGCCCCGCCGGAACAACGTTCGTTGTCGGCCAGTACGTGCTGTGGAACGGCGCTGAGTACCGAATCGAAACCGTGGATACCTTGTACGACAAGCGCAAATTGCACCATTACGAGGTGGGGCTAAGTGGCTAAAATTCGCGTAGAAGTCAACGCAAACAAGATTTCCTCCGGCATCAAGGGCAAGTGGGGCGCTGGGCTGTACAAGCTGTGCGCGGTGATCCGCGACGATTGCAATAAATATGTCCGCATGACATTGAAAGCGACGCTTCGCAAGAGCAGCTACTCCGCGTCCCAACTAGACAAGGGGTTGATCATCTGGAACACGCCATACGCCCGCCGCGTGTACTACACCGGCACGCCACGAACCGGGGTTAACCCCAATGCCAGCTTGCAATGGTGCGAAAAGGCCAAGGCCGAGCATCTGAAAAAGTGGCGTGACATGGCCGCACAGATCACAGGAGGGAAGTAAGTGAGCATACAGCAGCAAATTCTTGACGCTGTGGCGGCGCTGATTGACGCGCAAAGCAACTATGCTACCGTCGTTTACGGCTCGCTTCCCGACGCAAACGGTCTGTGTCTTGCCCCGTCCGCCGGCAGCGTAAATGAAACTACCCTATCCCACGGTGGCACGTATTCCATGCAATGCGTGCTGAATGGAAAGCATTCCAACCAAGGCACGGTGCGTGACACACTTTTCAAAATCCATGAAGCCCTGAACAAGATCATAGTTTGCCCCAGTGGAACCGGCTGGGCAGTAACCGGAATAAGCACCAGCAGTGCGGCCGGGTACATCGACCATGAGGAAGATCAATGGCTGTACGGTTCCAGCATCACAATTGATTACACTATCGACTGATAAGGAGGGCATAAAATGTCCGAAATCACCGTACCCCGCCGGCTGCTGTACCAGTATTACGGCATCGGCGCAACCCCGACCTATACCTACGTTAACAAGGGCTTTTTGAAGCTGAGCGAGGAAAACAGCCCGCAGATTGACAATGTTACGTTTGTAGGTGATTCCAACGCCTCCCCCAACGTTTCCGGCTATGAAAACAAGTGGAGCTATGAGGCCCAGTATATCAGCGGGAATACCGTCATTGATGACTTAGCCGAAATCGCCCGCGAACAGCTTACGGGCGAGGATTGCGTTCGCGACTTTGTGGACGTTGACCTATCTATGCCGATCTCCGGCGAAACTGGTAGCTACTACGCCCGCCATTGCAAGATCGTTGTGGAAGCCACTCCCCCGTCTGGCGACCCCAAGACTACGACCAAGCTGACCGGCGCTTTCCACCAATCCGGCGATATCGAAATCGGAAAGTTTGCCCTTGCTACCAAGGCATTCACGGCCAACGCCTAAGCCTTGATCGGGGACGGGGATTAACCCGTCCCCGTGTTCGTTTAAGGAGGAACGCAAATGCCAATTCGCAAGCTCACCCTTCCGGTCGAGGTTCCACAAATTGAGATCAACGGTATCGTGTTTGATCTTAAGATGAGCGATCTTGAAATATACGATAAAGCCAAAAAACTGTTTGGCAAATACCAGGAAAAGTATGGGCAAAAATCCGTAACCGATTTTCCGCTTGATGAAGTCATTGCCGACGCTAAAGAAGCCGAACGCTTTATGAACGATATGCTTGGAAAAGGGGCTGCGTTCAAAATTAGCGGCGGGAACCCGGTTGGCTTTTCTGAATTGCTCCAATGGATTTCAGTCATAAGCGCGGACGCGGCAGCGCACTATCAGGAGTTGGTCGTGCATGAATAGGTTCACACTATGCAACCCAGCGGACAAGGCGCTTCCGGTGACGGTCGAATCCGCTGACGGTGGCGCCTATTCGATTGACCCATGTTTTCGTACGGTGCTTTGCTGTCTGCGCATTCTCGCAGACCCAGACGCGCCAGCATTAGACAAGGGGCTTTACGTAGGCGCTCGTTTTTTCCTGAATCATCCCCCACCTGATTTGTGGGATGCTTTTCAAAGCTTTATATCCGGCGACAAGTCGGACAATGAAAACAATGATCCCGTGATGGATTTTGAGGTTGACGCTGGCGCGATCTACGCGAGTTTTCGCCAGCAGTACGGAATTGACCTGCTGCGTACTGACTTGCATTGGTTCGAATTTATGGAGCTGGTCGCCGGCCTTGCCGACGGGACAGCATTTTCACAACGTATACGGATTCGCACGCTGGACGAAAGCAAAGTGGCGGCAGAAGATCGATCCGCGTTGCGACGCGCAAAGAGCCAAATCGCAATCACACGGCGCGAAAGTCAGCGAGTGTGCGAACTGAAAGCTGAAATTGAGAAACGGCTTGACGCTGGGCAAGATGTGTCCGAGCTGGTCAGCCAGCTAGAATTGGAGGGATAATCCATGGGCGCAGACAGCCGCGTTATATTTAGCACCGAACTGGATGACAGCGGCGTTAAGGCCGGTCTTAATGGAATGAAAACCTCCGTAAGCGGGCTGGGCGCGGGTATAGGTGCGGCACTGGGTACGCTTGGGGCGGGTATCCTGTCCGGGATTGCAAGCAGCGCGGGAGCGATGATAAGCGGCGCCATTTCGGCAGCGAGCGACCTGCAAGAGGTTCAGAACGTTGTAGATACTACGTTTGAAGGAAGCGCCGGACGCGTAAACAAATGGGCAGAATCGGCAAAAGACGCGTATGGGATGGGCGAACTTGCCGCAAAGCGATATTCCTCCACGATGGGTGCAATGTTCAAAAGTATGGGGCTTGCCAGTGATGCGACATTGGACATGTCACTTGGAATCGCCGGGCTTACCGGCGACATGGCGAGTTTCTATAACCTTGATTACGATACCGCGTTTGATAAACTGCGTTCTGGTATTAGTGGAGAAACGGAACCGTTAAAACAGCTCGGTATCAATATGAGCGTCGCAAACCTGTCTGCGTATGCCTTGTCTAAAGGCATCACCAAGAGCTACGACAGCATGACGCAAGCCGAACAAACCACATTGCGCTATAACTACCTGATGCAGGTAACATCGGACGCACAGGGCGATTTTGCCAGGACAAGCGAGGGGTACGCCAACCAGCAACGCGTTCTGCAAACCACGCAAGAAGAACTGTCTGCCGCTATCGGTGAATTGCTTTTGCCTGCCGCGATTGCCGGAACAAACGCGCTTAACGGATTGGTTGGTGGGCTGACAAGCTCAATCAAAGGCATTTCGGAATTTTTCAACCCGCCTAAAAGCGAGCTTCAATCGCAAATTGATGACGCGAACACGGCGGTAAAGAATTTCAACGATTCGCTTAAGAACGCTGATACGAACCTCACCGTATCTCTTGAATCTGCAAAGGAAACAAAAGCCACAGCGCTTTCCCTGCTTGATTCTTACGAAAAGATCAGGAACAAAAGCGTTCTGACCGAAGAGGATACGGCACAACTACAAACAATTGCAAAGCAGATTGTGGCTTTATATCCCGACATGGGCAGCGCAATTGACGCGACAACCGGGCTTTTTAATGCCAACACCACAGCCGTGCGCGACAATATTAAGTCGCTTGCGGACCAACAGGCTGCAATGGCCTACTACTCCGCAACACAGGATTATCAAAAAGCTTTGTTGGATGCAACCATCGCCGAGTCAAAGGCGGCGGCAGCGCATCAGGCGGCGTACGATGATTGGATTAAAAAGGACGCGCAAGTCAAAGCCCTCAACGGAATGTATACAAGCATACAAAGCAATGCGGGGGCTATCGAAGAGTTTGCAGGGCAGTTGATTTCGCTCAATCCAGCGTTCAAGCAATACTTTGATATCACAAAAAACGGTACGTATGTGCTCAACCAAAACGGAAAAGCCGCCTTTGGCACTGGGTCGCTGTACACGCTCCTGGAAGATGTGATAGGCCAATACTCCGAATCTGCGTCTATTGCAAACGAAAACACTGTAAAGCTAAACGATACTTGGATTGAAACACAGTACACATCCTCGGATGCAGCCGATTCGCTCAAAGACGCGAAGGAAGCAGTGTCGAATCTGGGGGACGCGTTCGTTGCGCCGACAACTGCCATGTCATCGTATACTAACGCCACTTCTACGGCGACCACGGCAACCGCAACCGAAACTGCCGAAACTGAAAAACTTCGCGCATCGCTGCTTAAGCTGTCTACCGACACCTTAACCCAGATTGACGCACAGATTGAGGGATTCGAGAAGATCGGCAAAGTTCGCCCGAAGAGCGCGAAGCAAACAACGAAGGATACGAACAGCCAAACGCAGTTTCTTGAAGATTACATCGCAAACTTCAACAAAGCCAAAGAAAACGGCGTAACGCCAGAAGCGTTGTCTGAGCTAACCGAGGTAAACGAAAAGAATGCAGCAGTCCTTGCTGGGCTTGCCAAGGGCAGCGACAAGACAATAACGGACTTTAATACGGCTTATTCTGACCGAGTGAAAGCAAGCACAGACCTTGCGACAACGCTTGTCACTTTTAAGACGGAACTTGAAGCCACGAACAAAACACTCACAGACGGGACGATGGAAGGAAGTACGGCGGTATCCGACGCGGCTACCGGGGTTTCGACCAACCTTACACAGGCCGCGACAGACAGCAAAACGGCAGTCGATACCGTTGCTACCACTGGAACAGCATTAAAAACATCCATAGACGGGATGACAACAATCGTATCCGAAAAGGCTGAAACGTTAGCTACTGTAGGTACCGGAATCGCCGACAGCGCCGCAAGCGGCATAACGGACAGTACCAGCATCAAGGATGCGCTATCTGCTTCGGTGGCGGGTGCAATTGAAACGTCGCAGACGGACAACCAGGATGACGCTAAGCTGCTGGGCGGTGCGATCGTAACGAAAACAGCGGCGGGCGTTACAGCGAACACTCAAATCCGGGCAGCGCTTTCGTCGCGCGTTTTGATTGCTATCAACGGCTCGTACCTGGACAACGCCGCGTCTGCAAAATCCATCGGTAGCGCACTTGTAAACGCGATCTCGTCCGGTGTAGTTGCGCAGGGTTGGGCGCTGAACGCTACGATCAAACAGATCGTGATGGACGCGCTGAACGCTGCAAAACTGGCCGCAGGGCTTCCGGTTGATTCGGACAAGTCGAGTGGTGTCACAAGCGCGATCAATGCCGGGAAGTCCGCGTTGGACAATACGCTTCTTGGACGCGTCCAGAGCGCAATGCTCTCTGGCGGCTACTACCCCAGCGCTTCACAGCTCAGCGCATCGGTGCTACGCAATTCTGCCGCCGGGATATACAACACCCAGTACGCGTCCAGCGCACAAGCCAAAAACATCAACATCGAGCAAAAGATGTACTTCGGCGACAACATCCAAACGCCCGATGAAATCGCCAGAGCCGTAAAGCGACAAACGCTTGTCGGACTGGCAGGAGGAAAAGCATGAGCAAAATCCTGATCCGCTTTGTGCGCGACGACGCAAAAACATACGCCATCGACGATACGACGCTTGGGCTTGTCAGCGCGTCCGGGCTGGATGAACCCAACATTGAAATCTACAAGCAAAGCCTCGCTACCGTCGATGGCGATATCGTCACTGGAACGCGTGTAGGCTCACGCATTATTGATCTTACCGCCAAGATCAAAAACACCGCGCTGAACGATGTTATGCGCAGGCTCACAACGTCTTTCTTTTCCCCCGCGCACACCTACGAAATGTACGTAACGCGCGGGGAAGAAACGCGGTATGCAAAGGAATGCCACGTTGATGGTCTGGAAATCCCAACAGAAAACCAAAACGCGCGGCTAACAATCAAGCTGTCAATGATGATGCCAGAAGGGTACTGGTTGAGCCTTGACAGCTTTGGTGAGAACATTGCAGGCGTAACCCCGCGCTGCGGATATCCCTATATTTCATACGCGCCATACGGCAGGATATACGGCGTATACGCCTACGCGGGAACGGTATATCTGGATAATGACGGCGATTCGGAGGCGTTCTGCCAAGCTGTATTCACGGCAAACGGGCCAGTCACCAACCCGAAAATCATCACTTCCAAGGGCTACGTCAGGGTTATCGGTTCCATGGTTACCGGGGATATCCTGATTATTGACGGTCAAAAGAAGTCCGTAACCCTGAACGGCGTAAACGTATCGAATAAGCTGGACCGGAAGTCCGATTTTTCGGGGCTGGTTTTCGACATTGGCACGAACAGCATTGCGTTTTCGGCGGATACCGGGTCTGTGTCGCTTGATGTAAACATTTACTACAACAAGCGCTATCTGGGGGTGTGATTGCATGGAACTGATCGGCCTGAACAATGCGTTTGAACCGGTGAAGTCCCTGCGATGCACCAACATTCAATGGAACCGCAAATACTACGAAGCCGGGGATTATGCGATTCAGCTACCAGCATCCGACTGGGACATGAGTATCACATACATCTATTCGTTGGAACGCCCGGAAACGGGCATGGTTGAAAAAATCGAAACCGAGAGCAATAAAAAGGGGGATTTCATAAACGTTAGCGGTTTCTTCCTTGAGGGAATGCTTAACTGGGAACCGATTTTTCCGTATCAATTCATAACCTCGCCCGGCGTAGTTATAACTGACTCATGGGTTGCAGGGATAAGTCACATATGCAAAACCATGGTGTCAACGCTGGTCCCGTCCGACACAATCATTGTACCTGAAGAAGCCGACATTGGCGGCAATATTCGCATTCGCAAAGCAGATTGCCTTGGGGAAAACCTCGGTGATACGCTGTATGAAATCCTCAAGAAAAAGGAAATGGGACAACGCGTAACATTGCCGCTGGATGGAGGGGCAGAGATACCGGAGTACCGCGTTTGGAAGGGACTTGACCGAACGCAGGAGCAAAGCACAAATTCCTTTGCGACGTTTGGCGTGAGAATCGGGACTGTGGATTCGATGAAGTTCACCAAAGATATCAGCGACTACAAGAATTACATCATCGCAACATACAACAACGGGACAACCGATCAGTACATAGCGCTAAATCTGATGGAAATCTCAGATGTTGAGATCAACGCTCGGCGAGCGCTGTATTACGAATCCGGTCTGACGCTTGCGGACGGGCAAACGCTCGCTGAACTTATTGCTGATGTTACCGAAGCTGCATCGCTAGAGCTTGCAAGGCACAATCGGCTGGTAACGATCGACGCAAGTCCCGTTCAGACGAATCTAAAGTACCTGACCGATTACGACCTTGGCGACAAGGTAGACCTTGTGGATGATGCGCTTAAATTGTCGTATAGCGCAAGAATTTCCGAGGTTAGCGAAGTCTGGAAAAACAACACTCACACCGTAAGCATTGAATTTGGTGAAAAGCAGCTCACGGCGTACAACCGGAAGAGGAGGTACTAAACAATGGCAATTTCATGGCCTTTTGACAGCACCGTAACCGAGGATACCGAGGGGAATCCGATATACAGCCGTACTTACAGCGCCAATGTATTAGCGCGAGTATTGCAAAAATACTTCCGAAACGGCGTTTTCAACGACGTATCCACAGGACTACAGGTTGTTCAGTCAACCGGCATGGCTGTAACCGTCAAGCCCGGCGACGCGCTGATTAACGGGCGGCATTTCTACGAGGAAAGCGAACGGGGAATGACGATTGCGGCGGCAAACGCCAGCCTTAACCGCATTGATACCATTGTTTGTAGGCTGAACCTTGGCGTATCGGCCTTGTCAATCGATCTGTATGTGCTGACCGGAACCCCGGCTGCATCGCCCACCGCGCCCGAGCTTACGCGCAACGCCAGCGTTTATGAATTGGGTCTTGCGAACGTACTGATTGTAAAAAACACAACGAGCATCCCGCAAGCCCGGATTACCGACACACGGCTGGACAGCGACCGTTGCGGCGTTGTTGCGTCCATCGTCGGCGATACGGACACATCCGCCTATTATGCGCAGATACAGGATGACCTCGCGGCGTTCAAGAGCACAGAACAGGCTGCATTTATCGCGTGGTTTGAAAATGTGCAGAACATTTTGGACGAAAACGCGGCGGGGAACCTGCTGAACCTTATCAACCAGGTTAGCGGCGCCCGGCAACTGCTGACTTACACCAACCCGGCTGACCTTGGCTTGACGGTAACCACAAGCACCACCATGGAACAAGTGCTGGCCGCTATGCCGAATGGAAGCCAGCTCATGTTTACGCCATCCAGCTCAACCACAAGCAATTTAACCCCCTCCACAAGCAGGGATGGGACGCTCCTAATCCATCGCTTAAGCGCGTCGCGGATAACTATGCTGTGGTATTCCAGCACCATAGCCGCGCCGATTTACCGCGCGACAGCGAGCTACAGCGGAACGTGGACAATAGGCGCATGGACGGCGCTGCTTGACGCGAGCATGATCCAAAACGATCAGCTGGGCACCGACGCTACCAAGGTGCTCGGCGCCCCGCAAGGCAAGGTGCTTGGGGATGAAATCGACGCAATAAACGCACGGCTGGCAGGTACCACCGTGTGGAGCGGTACCGCTGCCGAGGGTGATACGAAAACCGTGTCCGGATTCACGACAGGCAAACTGTACGCGTTTTACCTAGCAACGTTAGGGCTGGAAATCGTAATTCCGTACAGGAGCAGTACTGCGGTTGGTTCCGTTGCCGCGCCGATCTCCGGCGGCGAACGGCTGTATGT
>DAOPZY010000058.1:0-14567 GCA_035353615.1 Candidatus Limiplasma sp. | reverse complement strand
CATTAACCCCAAACTCAAGTTCAACATTGATCTCACTGATTGTATTCTCTGGCGATACATAAACATCAAATACATTAGCCAGAGACGCCCCGCTCCGCTCGCTGGAAACACTGTACTGGCTCATCAGATTGTTTCCCTTCTCATCTGAAATTGTTAGAATATCACACAGCGTCCCAAGTATCTTACTGCCATATTGTGAAGCGGTTGCGATTTCTTTGTCCAACAACACATCGTCAGGCCCGGCATCGACCTGACGGTCAACAAGAGCTGTATAATCATCATTTGGTAATTGAATAACGCTGATTCTCAGCACATGGTCGTTATAGTTTACATCGTCGATGACAAAGGTAGCGCCCTCTGTTTCGGTTCCACCGATCCAGCAATACCCAAAGTTGTTTTCTGGCATAGCTTTGGGCATGGAAAGTTCATTAACATCTTTTTCAGCAAGGGACAAACCATACGGAATAGAGGTTATCAGCATAAGAATTGCCAATAGCAATCGAGTTTTTTTCATGATAACGCCTCCTGCACAGTCAAACATAAGAGCAGTCTTCCAACATAGAACGAATGATTATCTGATATTTTTGCACCGAATTAACATTCTCTGGCAGAACACGATCAATTGAAATCCTATAACTGGTAGCAAAACCTCAGAAACGCTGGGGTTGCCCTATAGCAAACGCCGCCTGCCGACAAGATTTTTCTTATCAATAGTTGGTATCAGGGATGGAAAATGCTGCTATTGTTCATACCATCGCTGGAGACTTCCTTGTTGATCTGACGGATGCGATTCTGTTTGGGAGAGGTTCCGCTCATCAGTCGCGGCAGAAAACAGAACCCTCACACGCTGGTCCCGGAAGCATAACGCATGCTTTTGTCTATTGTTGCGTCAGTGAATTTTAACATATTCTTCATATTTGATGTAACTTCATCTTGACGGTCACGGTTGTTATTGTTATGATAATAAAAATTTGCCAAGGCAAAAAATTGGCATTACGCAATATGTAAAAAGGGAATGAAGGCATATGACTCTCGTGAACCCAAGTGATCCCATAGCGCTTTGTCAAGATTTCTTTAACGCGCTTTTCATAACCGGCAGGTTGGAAGATGCCGTCTCCTTTCTGTCCGAAAATATCGCATGGCGCGGAGATACGGAATTATTTAGCGCAACGGGCAAAAAAAACGTTTTGCATTTGCTGTCATTTGCAATCACATATTACCGTAAAGCCGATCAACACGCCTTATTTTCGCTTAATCAGCAGGTTTTGGCAGAGGGCGTCGCCATGGTTGACGGGGTAATTTCGCTTGAGATCAGCGACGCAGAAAAAACGGATTTCAAAGTTGCCGTCATATGCGCACGTGAGCATCTTGAAACGCGCATTGCCGCCGTACAGTTCCACCTTCAAAAAAAGGTGAACCAGAACCCGCTGGATCAATACTTAAGCTCATTATTCGATATCATGCCTTGTGGTATACTTTTTTTCGAATATTCGAAAAACCAGTCGCAAATGGTTTACATTAACCACTTTGCGACCTCGTTGCTTGGATACGATCTTGAAGCGTTGCGTGGGGTAAAGGGGAGCGAACTTTCCAAACTTATTTCTGATGAGGATACGGCTGCGTTTACACAAATGTTTAATGCACTGTTGTCAGATCCTGCAAAAACGCAAGCGGAGAACGATGTTCACATGCGAACCCGACATGGCGAGCGATGGTTTCATGCTGTGTGCAATGTTCTAAACCATACACCGGAAATATGCAGTATAGTCGTTTCCATTGTAGATATTACACAGGGAATCATTGATCATATGAAATCCTGGAATATCATTGAACACATACCAACCAGCATATGCACATTTGAAGTGAAGGATGGCGTAATCTGGCAACGTTACATCAGTAATAACTTTCCCGAAAAATTGGGGTACCCGACCGAGAATTTTAGCGAACGTATCCTATCTCTGGATTTCCCGCTGGTACATCAAGACGATTTGGAAAATCTTCGTAAAAACTATAATGATATGTTGATGGGTGCCGATGTCATTGACGTTACATTTCGAGCAAAAAAACAAAATGGTCGGTACTTATGGTGCAATTTGATTGCACAGCGGTTTCCGGAAAACACGGGAACCCTGATGTATTACGGTACATATACGGACGTTGATGATAAAATACAAGCGCAGCATGCAGTAACTAAGGCAAAAGATGAACTGGAACGAGTGATCACTTCTTTGCCGGGAGGCGTTGCTTTTTTTCAACAAGAGCAGGAGAAAATCGAGTTGGTTTTCTTCAGTACTCAATTATGCACGATGTTAGACATCAGCAGAGAGGAGTATATTCAAAGTATTACCCCGCAACGTCCATTCGGATGTCTTTGCATGGAGACGTCCCAAATGGATGCTAAGGCATGCTTTGGGATGAACGCCTTGGAACCGATGACGAAAATCTGTAAAGCGGAAAAAAAGGATGGCTCGATGCTCTGGGTTCGTATCGTTTATAAAGTGATCACAAAGCCTTCCACGGCTTACTTATCGATCATAGTGACCGATGTGTCCGAGGAGATAAGGCTTAAGCAGGCTGAATTGTGGTTAAGCAAACGGTACTCCATCCTCAGTGAGGTCACGGATGCCACAATCTTTGATTACAACCCGCAGCAGGATTCTCTTACCTATCGCATGTGCACGTATCAAATCATGACCGAAGATACTACGGTGATGGCTTTCACCGATCGGATGAGGAATAGTTCGCTGATCCACCCGGATGAACGAGCGACTGCTTGCGAGAAACTGGCTGATGCAATCCTGGCACCAGTCAAATCTATATTGGAAATGCGCCTTGACCTGAAGGGGAACGGGTATCAATGGTTCAGGCTACATTATATTAGCCTTGCGGATGAAGAGGGTACCGTATTCAGGCTTATTGGTCGATTGGATGACATTCAGGCAGAAAAAGAAAAAGATTTAGCCATGATCGCATCGATACAGCGAGAGAAGCTATTTCGACGTTCGATTGTCGCAAATGCTTTCTTCGTACAGGAATTTAACTTAACCACGCAAAAACCGCTTGATTCCGATACAAATGTCCATCCGCAATGGCTTCCGTATGACTTATCATTCCGAGATACGCTTGCGTTCTTATGCGGTTATATTATTCATGAAGAAGATAGAACCCCAATTTTTAATACGTTCCTTGCGAACGGTATAGATGGACCTCAAAAACGAGGCACAAGGACGGTAAGTTTTGACTGCCGTGTTAAGTTTAGCTACGATACAAATGAGTATCGCTGGTCAAAGCTCATGATCACGATCGCTGGTTCGCAGGCAGATGACCAGATCTATGGATATATATCATTGTCCGACATCCACAGTCAAAAGCTGCGCGAACTTGACACGCAGCGTTTACTGACGGTAGATACGTTAACCGGGCTAAGGAACCGAAGCAGCTTTGAAAACGATGTTGATAAATTCCTTCAACGGATACGCCTCGGCAATCCTGCGACTGGCAACTTCGCGCTGGTGTACATCGATATTGATGATTTTAAGAGCATCAATGATTACTTGGGTCATGATTATGGCGATGTTGTGCTTGTGCAGGCCTCGCAAACGATCAGCGCCTTGAAACAGGAAAATGATCTTTATTGCCGGTATGGTAATGATGAATTTATGCTTTTGCTTACCAATTTACCCGGCGAGGATATTTTGCAAGAACGGTTGCGCGTCCTTTGTTTAGCCTTGAATCGGCGAATGAACAAGTACATATCGATCACCGTCAGCATTGGCTGCGTAATACAGCCCTATGGCGATCAGGGCGTTAGCTTGTTTGAAAAAGCGGAGCGGGCGTTACGGATCCAGTCGTTCCACCACGGCGGAGAAGGTAAACAGGTTGCGGCCCGTTGGCACGGTTGCGAGCATGGGCCATGTAATTCTGTCGCCCACAAGGTACGTATCGGCTAGGTTCACAGTCGTCCCATCCGCCAGAGCATACCCGATTGAATCCATTTCCAGCCGCAAGCCATCGGGCAGGTTATCGCTCATGGTTACGCCGTACAGTTCTGCAACGGTATCTAACGTAAGCGTGTAATGAATCACATCGCCGACTTTTACATTGGTCGCATCGGTCTGTGTCGTTCCGCCAACCGGATCAGACGCTTTGGAGAAAGATGTTTTTTGGAAATCAACATGGTTCGTCTCCGGCCATTCATTGGGGTCGCCCGGGTTGTCGCGGTTTTCCGGGTCGATGTAACGGGCGGTGTTGCTAATCAACTGCGCATCGGTACCAACGTTTACGGATACCTGGAAAGAAAGCCGTACCGTATGCGCCGGCGCAATGAAGGGAATCCGCCAGTGAACGCCGTTGTCCGCCGAGCTGTATTCACCGCTGGGCACACCATCGGCTTTCGCGCTGTCAGGTATGTAGGTCGTGCCATCGGGAATCGCGTCAAACGCTAGCACATCATGCGCATCGCCGTCGCCATCGTTGGTAACATCCACATCGCCATGCGCCGTGGCAATTGTTGAAAACTTCCACGTAAGCGTGGTGATGCCGGTGGTGGCGTTGACCGATACCGTGGGTTCTTTCGCGGTGCCGCCGGTATGGTAGCCGTTTTGGCTGGTATCGCCATACACATAGTCGCCGCCCACAAAGCTGCTGCCGGGAACATACGTCATGTATTTGGGTAACGTATCCACGACGGTAACCGTATCGTTGATAGCGCCCGGGCTGTCGCCACCGGTCGAAAAAGTCGGGGTAATGGCGTAGTCCACGCGCCGTTCGCCGTTATTCAAGGAGAAAATCGCCTTTTCGCTCCCCTCGGCGGTGTTATCCGTAGTTTGCAGCACATCTTTTTCAATGGCCACATAATCGGCGGTCACCAACCACGACGTACCCCAGAAGTAGCCCTCGGTATGCCCGCCGGTTGTCTGGTAGGTGGTCATATTATACGTGCGTTTGGTATACGGGGACGTTTCTACCCCCGTAATGGCCGTGTTGCTGGTAAACTGCGCAAGGCTGGGTTTTGGGTTGGCCGCGCCTTTATTGACCAGTATGGTATTGTTCGCGGCAGTCATCGCGGCGCCAACATCGTTATACCACAGCTTCAAATCGTTTACCGCCTCGTAAACCCTGTTGACCCGCGCATCTCCGGGCACATATCCCGAAAGTAGGTATCGCGGATAGATTGTACCGGAAGGAAGCAAAACACCCTCGCCACGGTATTCGCCTAATACGCCGACACATTTCTTGGTACCCATATCCGCAAGGGATGTATACCACTCCAAATCTTCTTCGCGGGCAGCCTCCAGCGCGTTGTCGCTTGCCCAGTTGCCGCCCGAAGGCAGCGCGCCGTACAGTATGGTTACTCCGGCTGGGGGCGCTTCCTTCAACCCTGTTACGGTAAACCCTTCCACATCGAGTTTGGTAAACAGATTGTAAGCGCCTACCCGATTGGTCGATCCATTTTGGCCGCCGCCGAATTGCGAGCCTAATTGTATCGCGGACTCTCCGCGTCGCATGGAACCCATCGCCTGCGACATTGTCGTTAAGGTATTCGCATTTGCGGTCGCTATCATGATAGATTTATGCAGGGGGCCCGGCGGGTACAGCGTAAAATTCAAGGCGGTGGTATTATCTGCTGTATACATATCTTGCGTGGTTACAACGCCGCTTGCGGATGTGGCGGTCAAACCGTTAATGGTGGCGTTTGCTGTAATTGTTTTTGTTGCCGTCACGGGATTAGTCCTGATGACCATCGCCGCATATGGAACGGTGAATACGCCCTCGTTCGCCCCATAGGTGACCGCATAGGTATCAGCGCCCGCCTTCGTGGGGAAAATGCCATCCGTTCGGAAGTCTTTGACGGTAACATGCAACCTAACGCTGGATCCCATACGGATTGGAAGATCCGTACATACGCCGCTTTGCGTGCTCAATGCGAATTTGAGAATACGGATACGCTCATACAATACCCCAACATCCGGCGCGGCCAGCGTAAGCGCAAATTCATAAGCGTTATATCGGCAGCAGGTTTCATTGGTTTGTAAAAAGTTTTGATTGTTTTCGCCGTTTGCTGCATGATTTCCTGAAAGCAGGACCTATGCTTTTCAAAACTCATTTTTAGAAAGTAGTCAATGGATACAACAACAGCGCACAGAACACCGGTCGGCGTATTATACTTATTTTGCGCTGTTTTGATCCATTGTATATGTTCATTTTCAAAAGCGATGCGGTTTGGCATTCCCGTCATCACATCTGTGCAAATTCGATCCCACTTTCGTTGTTCTTCCAATTTTTTCTGCTGTATATCGGTCATGGTAAGATAGCAGTATATATGCTGATTGGCTGTATTTCTGACAAACGCGTAGCGTATCCGATACCAGCGATAGTCCATGGCATTGCCGGCAAAACCGCGAGCCCTCAATTCCCCGCCAAACGATGCCAGGCTTTGACACAGTTGGCGTAAGGCGTTCAATCGGCTCATCCATCTGCTCAGTTTGTGCCGATCATCCGGATGTGCTGCCTGAGCATACAGAAATACATGCACGCCGATGAGGCGTACATCTTCCGAAATATTACGTGGGATTACATCCTGTATGGATACAACGCGTTCGCCGGTAGTCAAATCGAAACCCATGGCAAGCATCGCATCAGCCGTGAGGGCACAGCTGAGCAACGCATTCAGTTTCGTATCAAAAGGCAGATCATTTCTTTTTCCATCTGCCTGTTTATCGTCCTTTTGGAACTGATAATTCATGATCGCTCGACCTTTCCGGCTGATCTCAGTTTTGTTCAGGGCAAGTGCTTATGATTTATAAAATGGATTTTGATGAAAGGGGTTCGCTTCGTTTGGCGGATCGGATTCATTCGCCGCAAAATCATATTCGGGGGGGGCCCTTTCTTACGGAGCGGCGACTGCAACCAGCTTGGCGCGCACCATAATCCGTCGGCCATGGCTCACGCCTTGATAGGCTTGGCAGGATATCAAGGTAATAACCGGATAATCCGTTTGGCCAGCCACAGACCAATCGTTAGCCGCAATAACGCCTACTTTGACAACCTCATACTTGTACGAGCCTAGCTCCGCCGTATACAGATAAAGCTCATCGCCGATCGAAAGTTGATCCAAATCATGAAAGTAATCTCTGGAGCCTGTGCGATGTGCGCTGACGCATATATTCCCAATTTCGTTAGGCTCTGGGGCTTTGGGAAAGATAGCTGCACCCAATCGCATTGTGTGATATATACTGGAAAAGGTTTCACACCGAATCGCGCTGATTTCAAGGTCAATGGAGGGGATTGCCAGAATATACGTGTTTGCCTGCATATCCGTAGGGCTATCACTCAGATCCTGCTGTTCCCATGTAAGCGCATCCCCCAAGCCAAGCAATTCATCAAATAGGCTTTGATCGAGTTGGGCTTGTTCGAGCTGTTCATCTGTGTATGTAACGGTTGCAGCTACCGGCATCTTAGTATAATCGCACGCCTCATATTCTTTGGCGGAAGGAATTTTAATGACGGTTTCCATTTGCCTGGTATAATTGGAGGCATTATGATAATTGAGGCTTTTTGCTACAATCGGCAGTATGATCAGGATAGAACCTACGATCACAAGCGCGGTTCCCACGAAGATGAGAAATCGCCTTCCTTTTCTAACTGCTACATTATGTACCACTGTGAACCTTCCTTTCCAAACGCTGTCATCAGTTCCAAGTGACGGGATTAACGAAGGAAGGCAACGCGAATGTCTTTACCCTGAGAAGCAATCGGATCTCAATCGATTAATTTGCCAATTTACCTGCATCTGTTGATCTTATGTATTGTATATAGTTACTTTTATTATATTCCTTACTGCGTTCATTGTGCGTTCACAATCTGTTCCCTAAATGTTCCACGGCAAAAATAAAAACAATGTGTATAACTTACCATTGCATTTACCTGCCTTTAATGATGTTACGATACCAACGGGCTTGCACGCAGAGGATTTCCAGCGCGCGCCCGTTGGGCCATTCTTCGATTGTTGGTGCTGTCGCAGGCAAAGCCCTGGGGTTGAGAAGTTGAATGTACGCCGGACAGTCGATTGGGCGATATAACACAATCTCATATGGCTGAATGACGAACAAGCGCAAGCCTTTACAAATCAACCCTTTCCACCCATACAAAAAGACCGCCAACCTCGCAAACGAGATGGACGGTCTTTGATGGAACATGCTTATGTTTTTGGCTGTAACCAAGCTCTTCATCCAGTTCACCCTCAAGGCTTTGATTCATAAAGGTTGCGATCATCTCCTTGAACAGTTCCCGGATATCCTCCATGGATTTGGTCCCCGCGCCTTCCATTCGTTCCCGCTTCCATGAAGACTTCTTCAGTGATGGTCCTCTCAATGCCAACTAATGCTCGGATGAGGTCCTTGGCCTGCATATTGGTTCCCTGCTTCCATTATCTTGTTTATCAATAAAATCATAGCAGAAGGCCCTGTGTTGCCAAGCCTTTCTTAGATTTCCTTACCCACTTAAACTGCCGAAAGGCCTCGTTTCTGTAAATATCAATCATTTCGAGTCAAGTCCCGCCGAAAAATGGTGCCAATGAACAAGGAAGAACAAATCAGAAGAAAAAATCCTCCGGAAGGAAACCCTCCGAAGGAGACGGAAAACAGAATGAATTTTCTGCCATTCGGCTCAGCCTTTTACCGCGCCGGCAATAAAACTGTCCTGAATGCGCTTGCTCATAAAAATGTAAACCAACAAGGTTGGGATGGTCGCAATGGCCATGGCCGCGCCGGTTGGACCCCACTCCCTCAGGTATTGCCCTGCCAGTCCCTGAATACCCACCGGCAGCGTTTTATACGCTTCGCTGCTGTTAAAGACTGTGGCAAACATCAATTCGTTCCAGCACTGCAGGAAGGTATAAATCCCGACGGTCGCTACAGCGGGAACCATGAGCGGCGCAATGACCCGGAAAAAGATGGCCCATACGCCACACCCATCCAGGAAAGCGGCTTCATCGAGATCATAAGGAATACCCCCCATGAAACCGGTGCAAATCAAAATGCCCATTGCCAGGGCAAACGCAGAGTAAGGGATAAACAACGCGGGCAATGAATTCAGCAAATGCACCTTGCTCAAGACAACATACAGCGGAACAATAGCTGCATGAATCGGAATGGTCAATCCCAGCATGAAAAACTTGTTCATTGTGCCGCGCCATTTCCAGACTAGCCGCGTCATCGCATAGGTTGCCATGCAGGAAGCAAGCAGCGTGATAACAATAGAGATCACAGCGACAAGAAAGCTGTTCAGGAAATACAGATCCATACGTCCGAGGGTCATTGCCCTTGCATAGTTCGACCAGAACCAGGTCTGCGGAAGCCCAATTACGTTTGCACCAAAGATCTGCGCATTGTCTTTCAGGGAGAAAGTGATCATCCAGTACACCGGGAAGAGGCACAACAGTGCCCATAAGATTAGCACGCTATATACCAAAACCTGTGAAACTTTTGCACTGCTTCCGGATTTGAGATTTAAGCGGCCTCTACTTATCTTTTCGGAATCTATCGTCATACCGATTATTCCTCCTTGAAAGCCAGATTAATCAACAGCGCAAACAGGAAGCAGAGCAGAATCAGCATGACCGCGATCGTGCTGCCCATACCATATCGATTTCTCAGGAACAATAGATTCAGCATTAATGTGCTGGGCACCTCTGTCGCGTGAACAGGCCCGCCATTCGTCAATACATAGATCAAGTCGAATGATTTCAAGGAACCCGTGACCGCGAAGATTACGCTGACACGCAGAATCGGTTTAATATAAGGAATGATGATGTGCCTGTTCAGTTGTCCTTCGGTGCAGCCATCCAGCATGCCGGCCTCCAGCAGTTCCCGTGGAACGCCCTTCACCCCGGCATACATCAGCAGCATGTGGTAACCAACATACTGCCAAAGGGTGGGGATAAATGCGGCTCCCAGAGCGGTGGTCTTGTCACCGAGCCACGACCGCGTCCAGCTTTCCAGTCCCATAGCGCGAAGCGCTACGTTCAGGACGCCGTAATCCGGATTGTAAATTTTTAGCCACAGCTGACCAATAACAACGGTAGAGATCAGCACCGGCATAAAATAGATGGAAATGAAAGCCCGCTCACCCGGCAGATGTTTTGAAAGCTTCAGCGCCAGCCAAAGGGCAAACGGAAGTTGGATAAGCACAGAAAAAAGAGCCAGAAGAAGTGAGTTTTTCAGTGCCGGGAGGAAACTAATTGACTTGCTGGTAAATAATTCAACATAATTTTTAAACGCTATCCATTTCGGCGTTGATAGGCCGTTCCAGTTGAAAAAGCTATAGTAGGTTGACATAACGATCGGCGCAATCAACACAGCTACAAACAGGAACAGCGCCGGGAGCAGGAACAGGATAATGTTCACTCGATAACCTAAAGTCCTTCTCATGGCTTTCCAATCCTCTCGCAAAAGAAGGGAGACAGACCTTCAGGGTGAACCCCCTTCGGGACTGTCTCCCCGATTTGCCAACCTGGATTTATCAAAGAATCTTATTTCTGCAGATCAGCAGCCAGACCTTCGGCAAATTCCTGAGCAGTAATATCGCCGGCGAAGATGCGGGCGATGTAATCCAGATAGGTGTTGGCAGCGTCAGCGGAGAGGAAGTTGTCGCCGAACAGCACCATCGCCTTGGACTGTGCAACCATTTCGGCAACAGAGTTGCTGACGCGATTCACAGAGCTGGTATCATAGTTGACGGCCCAGCCGGGCATGCCAGCGCCGTTCAGGTTGCCGCCCTTGGAAATGGCACGGGCAAGCTGGAAGGCGGCATCCGCAGCAGCGGCAGGATCCTTGGTGGTAGCGGCAACGGCCAGAGAGTCGTTGGGGCCGCCGACCATTTCATACAGAGTGGCTTTTTCGGCATCGATCACCGGGAAGGGAATCGCGACAAAATTGTCACCGGCGGCAGCAACTTCACCGCAGTTCCAGGAACCGTTCTGATAGAAAGCAGTCTTGCCGGCGAAGAAATTCTGCTTGACTTCTTCGTTGCCAAGAGCGGAGGCGCTGGGATCAAAGTATCCCTTGGCGATCATATCGGTGAAGATGGTCATGGCCTTGATAACGCCTTCCTGATTCCAGGAAGCGGCGCCAGTGTAGCAATCTTCCAGGCCCTTGGCGCCGATGGTTTTTACCAGCAGGGGCTCGGTGTATTCGGACAAGCACCAGTTTTCCTTGCCGGCTACGCCGAAGGGGATGATTTTGGCAGCGACCAAATCATCGCAGCACTTGATCAGTTCATCATAGGTTTCGGGAGCCTTTTCCCAACCGGCCTGCTTCAGCAGATCCATGTTGGCGAACAGTGTGACAACATTGAAAGTCAGCGGCACGCCGTACTGCTTGCCATCATAGTTGGTATTGGCCAGCATTGCGTCGGTCAGCTCTGCCTTATAGGTGGGCAGCACGTCGTCCAGGCAATATACACGACCGGCTTGCACGAAGTCGCCCAAGAAGCTCTTGGACCAGGTGAAGAAAATATCCGGCAGACCTTCGCCGGCAGACATGGCCGCCTTGATCTTGGTCTTGTAAGCTTCGTTTTCGGTGGATTCCATAACCAGCTCGTACTTATCGTTGGCCGCATTGAAATCCGCGACAGCATCCTTATAGGTCTGATAGTTCGCATCGCCTTCCACAGCAATGGTCCACAGGGTCAGCTTGGTCTTCTCGGCGAAGGCAGAGGTAACGGACAGCAACATGGCGATAGCCATAACAATGGCAACAACCTTCTTCATAGTGGGTGAACCTCCTCTTTTTTGTTTCCATTTTTTCTGTGTCTCACATAGTAATTGCTTTTTTCCCGGGATTCGATCTGATCGACCCCTCCCTTCTCCACTTCGGAGGATGAACGCTGATTTTCCTTCGAAAGCAGCCCCTAGAATTGATTTATTCAACCGGTACGACCGGTCACGGGTATTCCACCGTCATGGTATCTCCGTCCTGAACGAACCAGCAGCGGGTGTCTCCAAAAAAAGCCTGATATTGCAGGGTGACGATGTCATCTTCCACAATAAAATCTCTGGGAAAGATGCCGTCTTCCAGAAACTTGCCCGCTGCAGTGAAAACGTAAGGACTACTGCTGTTTTCCGCATCCTCTTTCCATATACCGGTTATTCCCTCTCTGGCTGTTTCCGCGATCCGGGTGTACTTCCGAGGGGGATAGATCAGCATTTTGCTTTCTGCAACATCGTAGCGCAAAAAAATAATTTCGCCGTCCATATCCTTCCGGAGTAGAAGATCCTTGCCATCATTCTCCCAAGTATAGCGTTCTCCTTCCCTGACCGCAGTGCCGTCTTCCGCGACTGTTAGCGCAAAATATCAGGTGCATAGCTATATGCCCAATTGCCGATCATGGAGCTTACGCCGATATCCGCATGTCCAATTGTTGCGAGGGTTCGCAAAAGTAACAATACAACCAATAGAGCAAGAGAGCGGTAGAAAGCAGCCAACATAACCCGTCCGACCTTCAACCTAGGAGAAGCATGAACGTCCCCACATCATTCCTTCGATTTCAATGCGATTGATTTATTTTATCACAAACTCCAGAACTTGTCAAGGTTCGACGTGAGTATCCAGTCAGTTCGTGTAGGATTACAATATATATTGGAAACGATTGAATTGGAAACGATTGAAAAGGAATGAAGGATAAGGCGAGATGCGGTATAGTTGAGTTGTAACAAATCAACAAACCGAAAGGAGTCTTACCATTCATGAACAGCATAACACAGCTCACGCTTTGTAACATTGGAACAATCGACGCGGAGCTGATCTCCTTTCGGCGGGATTTGGAGCTGGTTTCAGCACTGGCTCGTAAAAATATTGCGCAGACCGCAAGAGCAGCAGGCGAATCGGATTGCGGCTATGGCCACTTAGAACGTTTCCGCCAAGTCAATGAACTGATTACGATGCTGGAAGCCGATAAGGTAAAACGTCTTGCCAAAGCGAATGCGCTTGAACGGTTTGTTCGAGAAGTGGAGAGCAGGCCGCTGGTTCTGGAGGCATTTGACGAAAAGCTGTGGCTGGCTGTGGTTGATCAGGTGACGGTTGGCGTGGATGGGATGATGATGTATCGGTTCAGAAACGGTACGGATACCGAATGCTAAGGCTTTGTGATTTACTGCCCACCGTTTCCAGTAGGCTCTTTCTTTGTGATAATCAACTTTATGCTGGAAGGAACTAACACCAATTTAGACGAATATAGATCAATACGTTTTAGTTCAAGATAAACACCCATGTTGTGTAAACCTTCTATATAGGGAACCTTGCCTGCAGAAGAAGTTAACCGCCAAGCGCCATGAACACGAACACATCATCACGCTGGAACCGGAAATCAAGAGTGATTTCATCCTACTCTACCCGGCGAACATGGCCTAACCAATGCTATTAATATGGCAGAGTTTGAGAGAGATGTTGCTTCAGCTAAATACATGGTTCCGGTAAGTTTAAATAATTCTATTGGGTCATAAGCAAATCATTACAACAATACAGGTAATTTAATGCACTATTATGACTGCGTTTTTCACGTTTTGATAATTACCTCAGCCAGTTATACAATTAATGGCATAATAGGATTATTGATGAGAAGAAGGATCGAAATGATTAATGATACCATCGAATGGAAAGATATCTACGAACAATGGAGGTTTATACTCGGCTGCTATCAAGTTAATCTGTCGTTTCCATGCTCAAATAGCTATTTTATAGAAATAAAAATACCAAAAACAGAGGATATAGCATACGACTTTATTGCATGGTGGGATAAGAACAGCATCGATGATGATTATAAGAAACTAAATCGGTCAGATTTCCTTGCTCCTAATGAAAGAATGCTTAGGAGTTTGATGGGATACAGGGATATACCAAAATACTATGATACCGCACAAATTTTCTTCGATTACAAAGATAACGTCGAAAATACAGCTTTACTCTGGTTATATACGTTGTGCTTATATTACTCTTCTAACAGCCTAAAACTTCTGCTACCGAATAGGCAACGAGAGGAATTTTTACATGCGTTGCATGTTGAAAGTAGAAATCGCGATCTTCCAAGAACAAACCCTGGTCGATCGAAGTATATCTTGCCAATCAGTATTAAGGATGTAGAGCACTTATCCAGTGTGTTTAGTATAAAATCACTGGATGACTTGATTGCAATGTTGTTTTACGATGTATGTTTTATTCTTGAACACTACCAAATGGTGCATGTTATCACCGTATAGGTATCATCATCTAGTACGACTGCCTCAATCATGGTCGGTTTTTTATACTCACACATAATAGGTAATGTCCATTGAAATTAATTGGATCCCTCATCAATCTAAATTTTATGGATCTGGCTAATCAAGCCGCGATAAAACAACACTACAAAGACTCCAATGACGGCAGGTTTGTAACCCTTCGGACTAAGCCATGTCGGATTGCCACTCAAATCGAGTAATGAACCTTACCTTCTCTGCGACTACTAGAAAATACTCGAATTGTACGACTAACAGTCTTGTCTAACATCAGGAGGATATGATAAACTGATGTTGG
>DAOPZY010000057.1:0-14624 GCA_035353615.1 Candidatus Limiplasma sp. | reverse complement strand
GGGGTATTTTACCTCTACGACTATTTGTTCGCCGAACGGCCTGGGGGTCACGCACGGAAAAATCACGGTTCATAGGGGGGATAAACCCAAGCAGGAAAGGGGGTACAGCGCATGGATTTCATGGGCTGAGATAATTCTATACCGATCAACGTTGATCTGCTCCATAACATACGACGTAGGGCATGCTCCCCTTCGACTGCTGATGTATCGCCGCCATACGATAGGTTTGGGGTCTATCCCGAATTCTGTGTAAACGCCAAAACTGCGTAGAACGATAAGATCAAAACCGGCAGGAAAGCAGGGTTCTGCTTTCCTGCCTTGGCTGTAACGGTAGCAAAATCCGGACGGTCTGTCAAGGGCGGACGCGAAGCGGCCGTTCATTTACCCTTGACAGAACGGCTGGATTTTGCTACTTTCCAGTTACGCGGGAAGCCGGTCGGCGAAGAAAACCTCAAGCTGGGAATGGATCAAACCCCAGTCCTGCCTGCGTCCCGTCCATTTCTTCGTGATGTCCATCATCGCCAGATACAGCATTTTGAGCAGGCTGTCATCTGTAGGAAACACAGATTTGGACTTGGTCACCTTGCGCAACTGACGGTTGAAACCTTCGATGGCGTTGGTGGTATAGATGATTTTACGCACCTCGGCAGGATACTTGAAATAGGTGCTCAATCCCGCCCAATTGGCCCGCCAGGACTGCACCGTTTTGGGGTATTTCTTGCCCCAGAGTTCCTCAAAACGATCCAGTTCAGCCAGCGCGGCAGGCTCGTCCACGGCGGCGTACACGCGCTTGAGGTCGGCCATCAGCGGCTTAATATCCTTGTAGGACACAAACCGCGTGGTGTTGCGGATTTGGTGGATCACGCACTTCTGGATCTCTGCCTTGGGATAAACGGCCTCGATCGCATCGGGGAAGCCCGTCAGGCCGTCCACGCTGACGATCAGCATGTCCGTAACCCCTCGGTTTTTCAGATTGTTCAGCACCGTCAGCCAGAACTTCGCGCTCTCGTTCTCGCCGATATACATACCCAGCACGTCGCGCTGGCCTTCCATGTCCAGCCCGATGACGATGTAGACGGCCTTCTTGACGATCTGCCCCTCGGCCCGCACATGGAAATGGATCGCGTCCATATACACCACTGCATAGAGCTCCTGCAGCGGGCGCGCCTGCCATTCCTTGACCACAGGGAGAATTTTGTCGGTGATGCGGCTGATGGCGCTGTCCGACACATCCAGCCCGTAGATTTCCTTGATGTGCCCTTCGATGTCGCCGGTGGTCATGCCCTTGGCATACATCGACAGGATTTTCTCCTCGATGTCGCCCGTCAGGGTGGTTTGCTGCTTTTTGACCAGTTCCGGCTCGAACTCACCTTTGCGGTCTCGGGGCACCTGAATATCCACGTCGCCATAACTGGTTTTCAGCGTCTTTTCGCTATGGCCGTTCCGGCTATTGTCCGTGTCCTTGTTGCGAAAATCGTACTTGCTGTAACCAAGCTCTTCATCCAGTTCGCCCTCAAGGCCTTGATTCACAAAGGTTGCGATCATGTCCTTGAACAGTTCCTGGATATCCTCCATGGACTTGATCCCCGCGCCTTCCATGAGCTGTCCGAGTTGCGCCCTGCGTGCTTTCAGCTCCGGGGTAATTCTGCTCTTTGCCATACAAGAAACCTCCATGCTGTTTCTATCCTATCACAGCTTGGAGGTTTACACAAAATCCGGGACGGTCTCTAGGTTTGCTCGCTCTTTAGCACACTGTTGGGATCAATTATGTTTAGTTTGTTCTTTTCATCAATGCCATGGATCAACACATAATGCCCGTTGTCTGTAAAATAGCCTTTGCCCATGTAGGCAATCACCGGATAGCCCGCTTCCAGCGCCGCTCGCATTGACTTTGTCCCAAGATTACATACTTTGTTTTTGATTCCGAATGAAGTGAGGGCTTGACTAACCATCACGATGCTGAACCCATTACCGCGGTAGTCGCCTTTATCAAACAGCCATCGCAGTATCATTTCCGGCGTTTGAACCAGTTCGGGGGAAAAGTAGGAAACGACCATCGAGATGCATACCGCAGCGCATCCGGAAGTCGCGACCGAGCGTTCCACACCATGGTAGGTGAATAGTACGCGCGTGAAATCCGCTTGAAATTGCGGGGTAATGTGCAAAAGCGTAACCGACCCGTTTTGGCTTAGCGCAGGCTCCGTATTTATCGGCTCCGCCTTCTTAGCAGGATTCGTTGTGTCGTTTCGATTGGTTGTGAGTATTTCTTTCTCTGCCAATTCGTCCGATTCCACATCCAGAAACCCATCCGGTAAGCAAAGTTTACCTCGTGAATCATCTTCCACAGCATCTGGTTCAACTGCCAGATACGCATCGGGAAGCGCGCAAACCGCAAGCGCAGGCATGAAAAGGGTGAAAACCAACAAACAAAGCCCTGCCGATCGGCAAAGCAATGCGAGGCGATCTCTGTTCGGTGTAATTAAGCGCTCGATCGTGTTATCGCCCCCTGTGCAGTAGCAAGGCTCAACCTCCGGCGTTGGGTACGGCGGTATGTATGGCTGTACTGTCCGTTTGCGGAAGGATAGTCAGCTTGCCCTGTAAAACATACCGGGCGTTGTACACCTCATAGGTGCAGGTGCAGAGCGTCACAATACGATCACCCGGTTGTACCTGCACGTCGCTGACGAAGGTAGATCTGCTTTTGGCATCCGATATGTAAGCCATGAACGCCTCGTCATCCTCAAACTGCATGTAGAAGCAGGGCAACGCCCGCTGGCGAACCGGAACAATGATGCCCGCGAAAAACTCGACCTGATAATCCCCATCGGGTGTGAACAACGTCATCGTGGGGTACTGATCATAGTATGCCTGCTTTTTATAATCCTTGATCGTGCAAAACATCGTGCCGTTGCCCATGTGATGGCCATAGATGATCGTGTTCTGATCCACAAAGCCTGGCGAGTTGCGATAATCGACAAAGACGGTGCCGGCGCGGCTGTAGGAACCGTCGAACCGGTGATCCAGATAATACGCGTTATCCTGCCCCTGAACAACTGGATAGTTGATAACGGTATCGCCAATGGTAAGCCAAGCTACGGTATCGGCGTTATCTTTGATCAGGTTTGTAAAGTCCATCTGCGAGGATCGCTTACTTGTTGCCGCGCCATCAGTGACGGAAGCATACTGCGAGGCAAGCTGCCGAGAAAACTGAATATCCACTTTGCCAGATCCGGCATTGCGTATGGCCGCTTCGGCTTCAAGCGTATGCTGATCATCCGCCGTTAGTTCGCTTTCGCCATCCATCAGCGCGAGCGCATCCTGTATAGAGGTGAGTACCGATGAATATTCAATTTCCGGCAAAGCAGATACGTCTGGATTTGCTATAGCATTATTGCCAAGCTGCTGATACATCTTTTCTGTATCGGATTGTTGCACGCTATCCAGCCAAAGATACACAGCCCCGGAAGCGATCAGCAATATGCAGACTGATACGATTATCCATCCCCAAACACGGTTGCCGCGTTTCGGCGGATCATGGTCAGCATATAATGACGTGCCTTTCCGAAATTTCATAAACGGCTCCCTTCCTGCTCAAGAGGGGGAGGTCAGACGCCAGCCTGCCCTCCCGGCATATATCCTGTGGACAGAATGTTCATTTTACCAATCAAACCGCGTGTTCACCTGTGCCAACACGATATAAATCATACGAAACCGGCGTTAGTATCAGAAAACGTTACCCACAAGTCGGGTGTTTACAAGATGATTTACTCAATGCTCTGATACTATCTTGTACGCTTTGAACGCGTCATGATCAGCCAAGTCAGCGTACCAGCAAGGACAAGAAGCGAAGCCATCATCGCCAGGATGATCCAGGCATTGGCCGTATCACCCATTACAGGTACATCGGAGCTTGCGGTATTGGTCTGTTTGTGTTCTACGGCATTGGAGTCAACCGTCGTATTTTGGAAGAACAGCTTTGCAACATTGCGGATACTGCGTGTGCCAATCTGCGTCCATGCGCTGATATTTACCGTCATGAAGATGGTTACGCTCTGCCCGGCGGCAAGCTCTGCGATTTCACATCGCAGCGTATTGGTGGCTGTATCCAAGCCAACGTAAGTTGCATCGGCGCAATTGGCGGAAACGAATGTGGATGACGCGGGAACAACGTCTGTGACAAGAATGTTATGCGCATCAGCACTTCCGTTATTAAGAACTTGAATTTGGTAAGTGAGCTTGCCACCCGAAGAAGATAGCGTGCTGCCATCAGGCGCGGAAGCACTCTTGACGACCCTGAGCGCGGGGTTTCTGACGGGCGTATCCACCGTGTCGGTGATGGGCGTGGTCGGCACAGTGCCGTTCTCCTTGGACACGGCTACAGTGTTTATGACATGCGAGCCATCGGCAACGGTCGCTTTCACCGTTACCACGATGGTAAGGGTGGCGGAAGTACCTGCGGCGATATCTCCCGCCGTCCAGATGCCGGTAGCGGTATCATAGGTGCCCGCAGCGGTCGAATGGCTCTTGTAATCCGCATTCGAGGGAAGCGTTTCCGTGATCTCCACACCCTTGGCAGCGCCTGTGCCGCTGTTGTTCACTGTTACGGTATAGGTAATGTCCTCGCCTGTACGAACCTCCGTCTGTGTGGTGCTCTTATCGATGGTGAGGATTGGATTCCTGACGGGCGTATCCACGGTGTCGGTGATGGGCGTGGTAGGCGGTGTGCCGTTTTCCTTGGACACAGCCACGGTATTTACGACATGCGCGCCATCGGCTACAGTCGCTTTCACCGTTACCACAATCGTGAGGGTTGCGGTAGCGCCAGCGGCGATATCCCCTGCCGCCCAGATGCCGGTCGCGGCAGTATAAGTGCCCGAAGCGGTCGAATGGCTCTTGTAATCGGCATTCGTGGGCAGGGTTTCCGTGATTTCCACACCCTTGGCAGCGCCTGTGCCGCTGTTGGTTACCGTCACTGTGTAGGTAATGTCCTCGCCTGCGCGAACCTCGGTCTGCGTGGTACTCTTGTCGATGGTGAGCGTCGGGTTTTTCACGGGTGTATTTACTTCATCCGTAACAGGACTCGTCGGGGTCGTGCCGATAATGTACGTCATGGCAACCTGATTGGTCACCCGATCCCCGTCAATGGCGGCGGCGCTCACCTTGACAACCACAGTAAGGGTTGTCTGGCTGTTAGCAGCAAGGTTCCCGACAGTCCACACCGCGGTTGCCGCATCGTAAGCACCCGTGGACGCGGTTGCGCTTGTAAACACGGCATTGGCAGGTAACGTTTCCGTAACGCTTACCCCCTTGGCCATACCCAGACCCGTGTTGGAAACCGTAACCGTATAGGTGAGGGTTTCGCCTGCGCGCACCTCCGTTTGGGTTGTGCTCTTATCAATGGTAACGTGCGGGTTTTGTACAAGGGTTACAACCTCGTCGGTAACCGGGGTGGGTGGCGCGGTTCCGTTTTCTTTGGTGACGGAAACCCCGTTGGTGACCGTATCCCCATCGGCGGCGGTTGTGCTGACGGTTACCACAACGGTGAGCGTCGCGGCGCCTCCGGGGGCGATATCCCCAACCGTCCAAAGGTTCGCGGCTGCATTGTAAGTGCCTGTGCCGGACGTTGCGCTGCGGAACGTGGCGTTGGCAGGCAAGGTTTCCCCAACTTCCACGCCCTTGGCGACGGCAAGGCCGCTATTGGTAACGGTCACCGTGTATGTGATATTTTCACCAGCCGCAACCTGTGTGACGTCGGCGTTTTTTTCGATTGCAAGGGTCGGGTTTTTCACCGGGGTGGTGACTTCCGCAGTGGGCGGATCGTCATAGCTGACCCCGCCTTGCATAAGTATCTTGGCAACATTATGTACCGTATCCCCATTGGCGGCTGTGGCTGCAACGGTTACGGTGATGGTAAGGGTTACGTTTGCGCCTGCCGCGACTGTGCCAACGTTCCAAAGCCCGCTTGCGGTATTATAGCTTCCGCCGCTTACGGTGTGGCTAATATACTGCGTGTTGTACGGCACCAGCTCCAGCACCCAAACCTTGGTCGCGTCGCCAAGTCCGCTGTTGGTAATGGTAACGGTGTAGGTGATATTCTCACCGGCTCTGACCTCAGTGGTCGGCGTTGTTTTTGTGATGGCAAGCACCGGGTATGGATCATAGTAGAGCTTGAGCACAAGCTGCGTTACGCCGTTTGTGTCCACAACCGGCTCGATCACCGTTCCGGTAACGGTTGATGCGCCTGCCTGATACTGATACCCAGTAAAAGTCAGCGGCGCAGCCGTAACGCTTGAGCCTGCCTTGGCGTATGCCAACTGCGTGGACGCGGCGTTCAACACATAGTCCGGCCCGCTGGCTGTGCGCAGGTAATGTTCCACCCTGTATTGGGCGTTCCACTGCGCAAAGAGCGCGGTATCCGCCGTGATGGCAAATGTCTGGTTTGGGTTGTAGGCTGTACCTGTGCCATCCGCCTTGGTGTTCCACCCGGTAAACTCATGGTACGGGTTGGTATACCCGTTTGGTAATACGGTTACGGTCGCCCCACTGGGATACCATGTGCTATCCGTAACAGTACCGGTTGCGCTGGTAGCGTTGGGGTTATACGTCACCTGGAATTCCGATTGCAGCGGTTGCGCAAGAAACGTCATGTTCTTTGTTACATTCATACCGGAATTATACCAGCCAAACTCTGTTTGGACCGTGTCCTCTTCCACGTACTTCCAGTTGCGAGCATCGGCATCGGTATTCCATGAATAATGAGAATCGGGCGTTACGGTAACAATGTCGCCAAAGGGCAACCGCGTGCCCGGCGCACTGGGCGTGCTGATTAGCCCAGCTTGATGCCACAGTTTCTGTTGTACAAAAGGCTCGCCGTTTGTGTCGTGTTGAATCATGCTGCCATCTACGGTTACGATACCATAATCGCCCGATAACCCGCTAATGGCAGCAACATCTCCGTGTTCTGCCTTAAAGGTAACGGTATGCGGGGTTTGCAGAGCAAAATCCATGTATACGGTCAGGTTGTTCTGGTCAAAGCTGGGATCATTGAACAGCGTATAGTAGTTGTTAAAATCATACCTCTGATAAGCTCTGGCGTATAAATCCGCATTGGGACTGTAGACGCCTGTGACTCCCTGCCCGGTCACACCCGCGGAAGCCGATGCGAAGCGCGCCGCGTTTGTTACCAGTATGTCGGTACTGCCCGGGTTGATAACGTTTACGTAGTATTGTAATGTATCGGGAACATCCATATACGAGTATCCGTCGGTTGTTTGATAGGCGCCTACAGCCAGTTGAGGCGAACCGGAAGGGATGTTTGCGGTAAGGTATACGTTTGGGTTATCCACGACGGTTTCGCCGGCATCATAAATACCGTTGTAATTGGCATCGTAGAACACGCGCGCAGCAACCTTGACATCGGGGATGACCCGAATGCTTCCCGTCCCCTGGGCTGTATCGGAAGCCAATGCGAGGGCCGGCTGTTGCCCAAGGGTATTGGTAGTCGTAACGGTGTAAGGAGTTAGCCCCACACTGACTGCTGTGATACCGCCGGTAGCCGAGATCGTTGCGATGCTGCTATCGGTGCTTTCCGGTATAAACGTTTTTAGATATGCTGCCCGCGTTGTGGATAACGCCGCGCCTGTAACCGTAGCCGTAGCCTGAGCGGTTTGCCCCACCCGCAACGTGTGGGTGCTTCCGGTGACTGTCGGCAATTTGTACAGCCCAACGTTGTATTTATCCGCCGTTTTGAAAATCAGGTCGTTTATGTTGATGGCCAGAGAGCTGATTTCCGAGGGATTCACACGGGGCAAATCAGAATCGTATGCTTCGGAAATGTTTGCGGCGTTTTGGATGGTAAAGCCGTACGCGCTTTGCTGCGCAGGCAGTATCTGCGCTGTAATCCTCGTAGCGTCGGCGTTCAGTTTTATCGTGTGTGAGTAGCCAGCGCTGGAGGAATACAGGAGCTGTTCCACACTGTTTTCATCCAGGTAATAAACGTCAATGCTTGCTGTGTCGCTCAGATTTTGGTTTGCATAGCCGGTTTCGGCATTGTCCAAACGAACATTTGCGGTTAAGGTATAGCTGGAAAACACATATTTGGCGGGTGCCGAGTAACTGTATTCCATATTTTCAATTGGCAGGGTTGCATCGGCTGAGTAGCGGCGTTTAGCGCCTACATAGGCGAACAGATCCTGCGTCTGCGCGCCGTGCTTAACGTAGTCGGTTTCCAACGGAATGTTTACAAGGCGGGTGGCGCCAGGTTCGAAATTGGTGGAATAGACTTTGATCTGCTTGACACTTCGCAGTTCAGCTGTGGTAGAAGAACTGCTGATCGCCACTTCCTGACCTGCTGAGTCCAGATAGGTGATGAGGAGGCCGGACGCATCTGTCGGGTTCATCGTTACAGGTCCTGTTAAAAACATGCTGAAATCATTAGCGAAGCTTCCAACAGACCCGCTCGCCAATGCGCCGTTGATAGTGCCTCCAGCCCTGGGCAGGTCATAGATTGCCTCATACTCGTAAATCGTACCTGATGTTGTGTTGGATTTCCACGCGCGGGCATCCAGCTGCGTTTTATTATGCTCGAAAAACTGTCCCTGCGTAGAATACACTACATCCTCAACTACCGGATGAATGGACACATTGTCCATCAAAGCAAGGTTAATGTAAACGGGTGTGGGTGTACTGAAGCCTAATTTATAACTGACGCCGCCATAGGGATCTCCAGAGACAGGTGCATCCGCGATGCCCCAGTTTGCGGGGAAAGGGCGTTCATTTATGGAGAGCATATAATACGGAGCGTCGTAGTAATATGCGTCGCTACCTGTAGCGGGTGTCATGTGTTCATTCGCAAAGCCATCCCATGAATACCCGCCGTACACGATCAGCGGTGTACCCGCTGTGCTCAGTGGCGCGTCGGGATGTACATAGGCAGACACCGTGAACCACGAATAAACACCGTCACTACTACTGCTTGAGTAGTAATTAGTAAACGGATCTCGTTTGTACACATAAAGTGCATTGCCGTTTGGAAGATCTCGGATTTCCATCAGTGTATGATTGGTAATGCTTTGCAGCGAAAACCCCTTAGCAACTTCAAGATACAGCAGAAGATTACTATGGTTAAACGAATACATCATACCAATATTGTCATTCGCATAGACAAAGTCAGTCATCCTAAAAGTGATAGAGTCACCCTGATAATACTGATGACTTACATTGTTCCATGAGTTAGAATAAGCGCTAGCGCCATTCATGATGGTGCTGGTCCACAGTGCCTTGTGCAAGATTGTGCCAGTTGACGTGTGATTCGTAGGTTCTATTGCGCCATCTAGATACTTAGCAGTACTGTTGGTAGTAATTGTCGCTACAAGGTGATGAATATCCGCGTTGTTTACAGGAGTGCTGTTTTCCACGCCTGTATAGAAGTAGTACCGCTCTCCAGAAAAGGACGGAGTGATACCATACTGTTGAGTGATGTTTTTCCACACTTCACCACTGCTGGTTGACGTTTTGCCAAAGGTAGTGGAACTGGTGTATTGCATATTCGCCCCTGTAAGTTTGCCAAAGGAAATCACAACAGGGCCGTTTACGTACTCGTCACTGTCCAGCATGAAATCAGCGAAGGTACTCGCAACGTTTATCACCTTCCCAGATGGGTTTTTATTGGTCGGAACAGTGACCACGATTTTTTCAAATATGGTTCCCTTAGTAAAGCCAAAGCCTAGGCCTACCATCAAGCTGAGCGCCTTATAATCCTCCGCGCTTTGTGGGGTAATGGTTATCGTTACATCCTCATAATCCTTCATTTCGGAATCGGATTTCATCATCGCAAAGGTCCATAAACTGGAATCCACGCTGCCGTAATACCCGTTTCCGTAGGTTGCTCCATTAGCGTTGACGAGGGTGCAGTATTTCCCCATCGGATAATCTGTACTATTTAAATAGGTTCCAAAACGCAGCGCATCCGGCGGTTGGATTAGGAAAAAGTCTTGGGTGGATGTGATGTCTGTTGGTTGGTAAACCGGATCGCGCGTGATCGCGGTTTTGGTGGCATCCAGCCCTTCCCACAACGCGGTGCTGTTGCCGGAAGCCGTTGTAAGCGATGTATTGAAAGCAACGGGATACTCTGGCGGCAACGGATTGCCATTTACGTCATGGTCCTCATTATCGGCGGTGATTGTAAATACTGTTGTTGATGTGGATAGCACCTCATTGAAATGGAACTGCGCTTTCACAATATGTGTTGCCGAAGCGGGGAAGTCAACACTCATTTGCCCCGCCGAAAGGTTCAGCGTGTATTCGGTTGGGTCGCCGTACACATAATAACTGACGGAGGTTGGGTACATGGGCACGTTATTAGGGTAAATAAGCTGGGTACTGTCGCTATATCTGATCGCGCTTGGAGAAACCTCATAGGGAAAATCAATGGTAATAGTAGCATCCTCATACACATAAGTCGGGTTAGTATAATCAGTGTTTTTTACAATAATTTGATAACCGTCGCTATCCTTGCCCTGCAATCGCCTACGGCTGCTTTCGGTGTTGGGGTAGGAACCGCTTTCTGTTGCAAAGCCATAAGCGAAGATGGGATCCACATAAGCCGGCACGGTGTAATCCGGGATATTTGCCAACTTAACCATCTCGTAACGCTGACCAAGGTAAGTATAGCTGGTAAGCATATCGCCGAAGTTCAGCACATCACCAGCCAGGAGCGTATCCATGTCCGGCAAGGTTACCAGGGAATAGCGGTAGATGTCCTGTGTACTATCATTTCCGCTGTAAAAACTTCTGTTGATTGCGCGTGGTTCATAGCTACCGGTTTGCACCACTTTCGCATAACGTTTATCGCCGACGCCATCATTATTGGTATCAAGGTATACATACTCTGTGATATCACAAGTACTATTGGACGGCCACGTTGAGGGAGCGGGAGATACGGTTACGCCCTCGGGGGCAGGTATGTATATAAACATATCGCTGTAGGGATAATGCCATTGATCAAGCGAATACATAATGCCATCCTTTTGGTACAACATGGGCGAATTTGTATAATACCCTGTTGAGTTAGGATAGCCTCCTGTAATTAACAACGGAGTGGTTCTGTGGTATGTAGTGTCGAGCAATGCGCCGTAGGCCGCGCTTCCGGTTGTGTCGGTAATCCGAGAAGTGCCCGCAACAATATCCCAATCCAGCACAGCACCCGAAGAATCCTTAGCCTCTGCAATCACCTTAAGAGGAATGTTGGCCGCATCGGCTCCGTAAGCCACCATCATGTCGCTCAACGCTGTATAATTGTTCACATTGATTGGAAAAGTGATCACGGTCGTACCGGCAGCGGAGGCTGTAAAATTAAGCGTTACGGCTGTGACATTGGTTAAGCTGGGACTGGAAGCCTTTAAGATATCCGCTTCAGCTTCTGTGTAATACTGTGCGGGTAAAGCGACTGTTGCAACACTGACAGTGTAGTTTGTCCCCGCTGTGGGAGTGGCTGCAAGGCTGAAGAATGGTGGTAAATAAACGGTTACAGATTGCTCTTGATTGGTAAGATAGGGTTCGTAAGTCAATATCATGGTTGTGGAATCTGTTGTGCTGGAATATCGAATACGGAAATTTTGTCCAGCTGTGATATCCAGATTTATACTGCCGTCCAATTTGGTATTGGTGACCGTTACAGCGCCTGTGCTCGCATCGGTTGCGTAAGCCGTGGAGTAGCCAGTAACATGGTCCTCGGTAATGGTATAGTCAATCGGCGTAGTGCCGTCGCTGCGGTACTTTGCTGCGGTGAAAGTGTAGCCCCAGCTGTTGGAGTCGTCCAGTACGATACTGGATACGGTCGTAGTACCATCCATCAAATGCACGGTAACACTGGTCGGACGATCCGCCGCAACGTCGCCAGCCCATGCGACGGAGACAGCTTTGGTGGTTGAATCGAGCGCTTTTAGCAGAACCGGCGTACTGGCCACGTTTCCGTTGACATCGCATTCGTACAAACCAAAAACTCCGCCGTACGTTCCGGCCACGGCGTAGGTGTCATAGGTTCCGTCATTGTTGGCATCGTATTGCAGCACCTGCCGAATCTCCTGATTTTCTGCGTATGCGCTGCTGATAAAGAGTTTCAGGAGGGAAGCACCCAGGCTTCCCTCCCCGCTCTCCAGAACAACGAATCCTTCGGGTATCAGGTTTTCAGGCAGTTCCTGATACGTAAAGGGTTCCGGTTTGCCCGCCAGCATGGTAAGCGGTGTGATGGGTATGCCCAGTTCGTTCGATTCGTAAAACCCTTCTTCGCCTTCCACCGGCGTTCCGTAGACCGCATAGCGGGCAGCCGCGTCATTGGGCGAGTACTCGTAAACCTGTGTGCCATCCACGGTAAGCAGCGCCGTGCTAAAGAACATTGGCAGGCGGTCAGGCGCTGCGGCATTGAATACCAGCGGCGCTGTCGCTAACCGCACCAGCGTAAGTGGTTCCGTCAGCGCGCCCGATTCGTCGCAGGCATAGAAACCCAGCGTCGCTTCGTCGTCGCGGACGGTTCCGAAACGAGCATAGCAAATATTCCCACTTTCATTTGTGTAGGTGTAGAACTGTCCGCCGTTCGCAGTAGCGGCCACAGCAGCGTAGCCGTCTGGCAGCGTTTCAGGGATGCGATCCGTAAAGAGCATTTCCGGCGTGGGGTTCGGGATGATTGCATCGCTGACCTTTACGAGGGGAAGCGTCAGCGTTCCCGCTTCGTCGCAGGCATAAAAGCCAAGCTCGCCCTGATCCACGCTGCCAAATACAGCGTAAGCATTGACGCCGTCCGCCAAATAACAGTAGAGCTGCAATCCGTTTTCCATAACCGGAAGCGCTGTAAACCCTTCAGGCAATGCAGCCGGGACTGCCTGTGCGAGGGTTGGCGCAGCCGGAAGCGGCGGTTCCGTGGCGGCTGCGAACGCATAGGGGGCGCTCGTGTCTACGGTACCATCGGGCAACACCTGGTAAAACGCCGGTTCGCCATCGCCCACGCAGCCATAGGCAAGCAAGAGCGCGGCATCGTTCACGGTTAACGTAAACTGGCCGTTGTCCAGCGCGGTAACGCCCTCTGGCAGGGCGCCTTCAAACAGTACAGGCGTAAAAACAGGCGCGACCGTTGCAGGCGCTTCTGTGACGATTGTTTCCGTGGGGATACCCTCCGTCGGCGTTACATCCGGCGTGGGTTCGGTGCCGGAAGCATTCGTTGGGCTTTGCGTCGGCTCAGCCGAAGGCTCGGCTGTCGCTTCCTCGGTTTGCTCCGGGGCTGGGGTCGGCTGGGCTTCGTTTTCGTCCGTTTCGGCCTCTTGGGGCGTATAGGCAACAATCTCCATCGGGAGTTGATGTTCGGCATCCAAGAAGAAATCCGCGCCTGCCGACAGCAGTTGTTCCACGGTGCTCCCCCGCTCAAGCGCTTTGGCGCGATTGACTGGGATAAACCCTTGCACGGTATCGTCATCTTCAGTGCGCAAAACGATTTCTATCGCATCCGTCTTTTGGTCGCGCACGATATAGTGTAGCGCAAAGGCGATTCCATCGCCAGTTTTCCCAATTACGGCGCGTAAATCTGCCGTGAGATAAAGTTTGCCGCCGGAAAGCGCCACATATGCGCCGCCCTCGTCCTCAACGGCGCGTTGCAGGGGGGTACGCGTATCGGGGGTCGGTTCCGGGGTTGGCTCTATGGTTGCCGTAGGTGTGGCCGTTGGCGCGGCGGTTTGCGTTGGCGTAGCGGACTGCTCCGGCGTGGCGGTTTGTTCCGGCGTAGCGGTTGGCTCCGGCGTGGCGGTTTGCTCTGGCGTGGCGGTTTGCTCCGGCGTGGCGGTCACCGTTGGAGTTTGCGAATCCTCCATGGCAGGCGTTTCCGTTTCGGCATTGACGGTTTCCTGCGGTTGGGCATCCTGCTCCTGTTGTGTAGGCTCTTGCGTTTCTGGGTCGGCTTCGGGTTCAGAAGCTGTTGAAACATCGGCTGGCAGCTCTTTTGCGCCGTTTTCCTCGGAGGGCTCTTGTACGGGTTCCTGCGTTGCGGCATCCTGCTCCGGCTGCTCCGGCGTCTGGGGCGCTGTATCCGTTTCGGTGTTGGTGACTATGGGCGCTTGCGTTTCCTCTGCATTGGGTTCGGCTTTAGCTGCCATCCGTAACAGCGCCGTATCCGCCACCATGCTGAAACTGAGCATCAACGCAAGCAAAAGGCTAAGAGTAACGCGGCAAATGCGATTAACTTTGGCTTCTTTCAGTCTGAACATAATGGTTCTCTCCTCTACTCGTATGCTTCTATCGGGTTATGCCTTGACTATCGTTTGATAAAGGGACTTTGGCTTTTCTCTTGAGTAATCTCACAATTTGATCGGGTAAAACGATCTATACAGATGGATACTGGTGAGAATAATCGCTGCCAGGCTTACTCGACAGAATCGTCGCACAAAATTGCCTGATTGATTGACGCCATCAGATGACGAGGCCAATATATGAGTCGATGTATCCCACAGTATGTTGTAGTTGAACGTTAAAACAGCAAACAGATTAAGCGTTGAAAAATAGAGATTCGGCATTCTTAATTTTACAGTGAAGTGTACCCCATGTCAAGTACAAAATTTGCTTAGTGGTAGTTCGTCCGCGAC
>DAOPZY010000056.1:0-15115 GCA_035353615.1 Candidatus Limiplasma sp. | reverse complement strand
CCTCGCCGCAGCGAAACCGGGTCAAGGGCAAAGCCCTTGTCAGGGTGCAGGGGCGAGGCCCCTGCCCGGGTTTGGGGCAGCGCCCCAAGCGCCTAACGCCGCAGCGCGAACCAACCAGCGAGCGAACAGCCCGCAGGGCTATGAGGCGAGCGGCCACAGCACGCTGCTGGGGTTTACGCACACCCACCTCGCCGCAGCGAAACCGGGTCAAGGGCAAAGCCCTTGTCAGGGTGCAGGGGCGAGGCCCCTGCCCGGGTTTGGGGCAGCGCCCCAAGCGCCTAACGCCGCAGCGCGAACCAACCAGCGAGCGAACAGCCCGCAGGGCTATGAGGCGAGCGGCCACAGCACGCTGCTGGGGTTTACGCACACCCACCTCGCCGCAGCGAAACCGGGTCAAGGGCGTAGCCCTTGTCAGGGTTCAGGGGCGCGGCCCCTGCCCGGGTTTGAGGCAGCGCCACAAGCGCCTAACGCCGCAGCGTGAACCAACCAGCGAGCGAACAGCCCGCAGGGCTATGAGGCGAGCGGCCACAGCGCATTGCGGAACATTGAGCCGCACCCCGTTCCCCTCCGTCATACTTATCACACCGCGTAAAAACCAAATAGCCTCTATCCCCGCGCCCCGCTGTGCTTCCGGCACTCGGGGCGCTCTTTCTTGCCGGGTTGCAAAGGTGTGAAACGCGCCGCAAGCAGCCAGCCGTACCCGCCCCGCGCGCTGGCGGAGGCTTCGCCCCCGAGCCGCTGCCGCGCCGCTCTCCAACGCCAAAGCCCGTTCCGTTTAGCCTCAATCCTCCGGAACCCATTCAAACCTTGCCTTTCCCAACGTTCTTTTTCGGATATCCATTCGCGCCGCCTTTGCTTGCGGAACGTTTTTCAAGAAAAACCGCTCCCTTTGAAAAAAAGGCATTGACTTTTAAAATCTGGTATGGTAGCATACGGTTGATGTGAACAATCCGTTAATATAAGGTTTCCCAAAAGGCGGGCTGGACGTATGCCCCTTCAACCGAATAGTCGCGCTTTGTGCGATTAGTTTGATAATGCTTAAGGAGGAAAACCACAATGACCAAGAAGATCCTGTCCCTCGTACTGGCATTGGTGCTGTGCATGACCGTCGCGTCCGCACTGGCCGCCGATACCGAAGTCATCATCACCGGCACCAACGGCCCCGGGGATACCCAGTCCATGGCGCATGAAGAATGGGCCAAACGCCTCAACGCTATGGGCGGCTGGAACGCCAAGGCGCTCGTTTCCTCTGAAATGGGCAACACCGATGACGTGCTGGAAGCCGGCATGATGGGCGAGCCCGTGATCGCCTCCAGCGATCCTTCCCGCTTGGCTGCCTACGCCCCCGGCATCGGCATCCTGATGATGCCTTACCTGCTGGACAGCTACGACCAGCTGGACGGCCTCATGGAAACCGACCTGTACAAGAGCTGGGTTACCGAACTGCGCGACAAGGGCATTGTGCTGCTGACCGCCAACGGCCTCACTGGCTGGCGTAACTGGGTTACCAACAAAGTCATCAACAAGCCTGAGGACCTCAACGGCCTCAAGATCCGCACCATGGGCAACCCCATTGCCATCAACTCCGTGAACGCCATGGGCGCCATTGCGACCCCGATGGCCCAGTCCGAAGCCTACAACGGCATTCAGACCAAGGTAATCGACGGCGGCGAGTGGCAGATCCCCACGATCTACTCCTCCAAGTTCTATGAAGTTTGCTCCAACATCTCCCTGTCCCACCACTTCCTGCTGACCTGCGACATGGTTTGCGGCGCCGCGTGGTTTGACACCCTCTCCGCCGAGCAGCAGGAACAGTTGACCACCTCCTGCGTGCAGAACTACAAAGACAACCAGGCGCTGGTGATTGAATACGAAAAGAAATACCTGGACGAGATGGTCGCTAAGGGCGTGACCGTGACCGAGCCGGACCGCGAAGCCTTCCGCGCCGCCACCGAGTCCCTCTACTCCGACCCCGCCACCACCAACGGCGCGGATTATGCCGCCCTGCGCGTGGAACTGTACAAGGAACTGGGCATCAAATAAGCATCCAAACCAATTTTCACACCGCGTAAGCGCGTGTGAACCGGCGGTGGCATCGCTGCGGTGCCACCGCACCCTTTTATCAAGCGCAAGTTGAACGGTTTGCACAATGTTGCGCCCATGTTGGAGGATCATGATATGCAAAAGGTTTATCATTATTACTGCAAGGTTGAGGAAGTCCTAGTGGGCGCCGATTTCATTGTGATTGTCGCGCTCACCTTCCTGAATGCTATGTTGCGCCTTTTTGACTACCCCATTATCTACGCGGACGATATTTCCATGCTCATGTTCAGCTGGACGGCGTTCATGGGCGCGGATGTGGCCATGCGCCATTGCCGTTTAGTCGGCATGGATATCGTAACTAAAAAATTCTCTCCCAAAATGCAAAAGGTTTTTTCCATCATTGTTCACCTGATTATTATCGCGATGATGATCCTGCTGATTCGGGGCGGCATCAAAATTATGACGATCAACGGCAACCGCCCGTTTAACACGCTCGCAAACTTTGGCATCGGCTACGGCGCCGTAACCGCCGCCCTGCCTGTGTGCGGCAGCATGATGATCCTGACCGCGCTGATTAAGATCGGCAAACTGATTCTGCACTTTAAAGACGACAGCTTCACCCTCAAGGGCGAAGTGAACGACAACACCCTTGGCGAGGAAAACGCCGGTGCGGATCAAGCCCCTGTTAATCTTGACGATCCTGAGGAGGTGCGGTAAGCATGATCGCATTATGTATCGTTTTCCTTCTGTTTTTGCTGATTAACACGCCCATCGCGTTTGTGATCGGCGGCGCGGGCATCGCGTGGTTTGTAGCCTCCGGGCGCAGCCTGGATGTTCTGGCGCAGTATGTGATTACCCAAACCCAGTCCATCGCGTTTCTGGCGGTTCCGTTTTTCATTTTTGCCGGCAACTTGATGAACCGCACGGGCATTACCCGTAACCTGATTAACTTTTCCCGCCTGCTGACCCGCCGCATGGTGGGCGGCATCGCGCAGGTGTCGGTGCTCCTGTCCACGCTGATGGGCGGCGTATCCGGCTCGGCCGTGGCCGACGCCTCCATGGAGGCGCGCATCCTTGGGCCGGAAATGATTAAACGCGGTTACACCAAGGGCTATGCCGGCGGCGTAATCTGCCTGACTTCGCTGATTACCGCCACCATCCCCCCGTCGCTAGGGTTGATCCTGTACGGGTTTATCGGCGGCGTATCCATCGGCAAGCTGTTTGTGGCCGGCATTATCCCCGGGTTGTTGATGATGGCCGTGCTCATGTTTACCGTGCACGTCACCTCCAAAAAGCGCGGCTTCGACCTGCCCGCCCCCAACGCCAAGCGCCCCACGTGGAAGGAAATCCGGCATGAGCTGAGAAAGTCCGTCTGGGCGCTGATTTTCCCGCTGATTTTGATTATCGGCATCCGTTTTGGCCTGTTTACCCCCACGGAGGCCGGCGCGTTCGCGGTGGTGTACGCCATCATCGTTGGCGCGTTCGTTTACAAGGAACTGACCTGGAAAGCCTTCTTTGCCGCGCTGAAGGATTCCTTCATCGACAACGGCGGCATTATCCTGATTATCGCCATGTCGGGCATTTTTGGCAAAGCGCTGACCGTGGTGGACGCCCCGGGCCAGCTGGCGGGCTTCCTGTTTGGGCTTACCAGCAACGCAAGCGTGCTGATGGTGCTCATCATCCTGCTGCTGGTGGTAACGGGCATGTTCATTGACAGCAACGTCAACATCATGCTGCTGACCCCGCTGTTCCTGCCGGTGTTGCAGCAGATGGGCGTGGACCCCGTGCATTTCGGCATTTGCATGATGACCATCGTCACCATGGGCTGCATGACGCCGCCGGTAGGCACGGCGCTGTACACCGTGTGCGACATTCTGGATTGCCCGGTAGAGGTTTACTTTAAAGAAACCATGCCCTTCTACGCGGCTGTCATCCTGTTGGTCATCGCGCTGATTTTCCTGCCCGGTGTGGTCATGTGGCTGCCCAACCTGCTGTATGCCTGATCGGCGCAAATTGATGTGAGGATGTGATGGTTAGGATGAAAATGAGTTTTCGCTGGTTTGGCGAAGGGTTCGACTCCGTCAAGCTCTGGCAGATTCGGCAGATTCCCGGCATGGTAGGCATCATCGGCACCCTGTACGATTCCAAGCCCGGTGAGGAATGGGACCTGGAAGCGATCCGCAACCTGAAAAAACAGGTGAACGACGCGGGCCTTGAACTGCTGGGTATTGAGAGCGTCAATATCCACGATGCCATCAAGGCGGGCACGCCGGAGCGGGACCGGTATATCCGGAATTACATCCAGACCATCCGCAAGCTTGGCAGCGAAGGCATCCACATGATCTGCTACAACTTTATGCCCGTGTTTGACTGGACGCGCTCCGACCTGGCCAAGCCCCGGCCGGACGGCTCCACCGTGCTCGCGTACGATCAGCACCGCATTGACCAGATCGACCCGCAGGAAATGTTCACCCGGCTGGACGGCAACAGCAACGGTTTCGTGCTTCCCGGTTGGGAGCCGGAACGCATGGCGCACGTGAAGGAACTGTTCGACCTCTACCGCAATGTAACCGAGGCCCAACTGTTTGACAACCTGGTGTACTTCCTGAATGCCATTATGCCCGCGTGCGACGAGTTTGACGTGAACATGGCCATCCATATTGACGATCCGTGCTGGTCGGTGTTCGGCCTGCCGCGCATTATCACCTGCAAGGATCAGCTTCTGCGCCTGATGGAGGCCGTGCCCAACCCGCACAACGGCGTTACGCTGTGCACCGGTTCGCTCTCCTCCAACCCCGCAAACGACATTCCGGATATTATCCGCAGCCTCAAGGGCCGCATCCACTTTGCGCATGTGCGCAACACCCGCTACACCGCCCCCGGCGTGTTTGAGGAGGCCGCCCACTACGCCTCGGACGGCTCGCTGGATATGTACGCGATTGTCAAGGCGCTGGTGGATATCGGCTTTGACGGCCCCGTGCGCCCCGATCACGGCCGCGCCATCTGGGGCGAGGTCGCCATGCCGGGCTACGGCCTGTACGACCGCGCGCTTGGCAGCCAGTATATTCTGGGCCTGTACGACGCGATTACCCGTCAGTAGAAAGCACCCTGTACACACCGCCCGCGTTTCGGCTGGGTCGCGCGTTCCCCCGGAGCGCTTCGCGCCCTCCATTTCGCGGGCGGGCTTTCGTTTAGGAGGCAAACCATGCTCCGTGTAATGATCGTTGGCTGCGGCGGCATCGCGCCCGCCCATCTGGAAGGATACCTGCATTCGGGAGAATCCGTGAAAATTGTCCGCCTTGCGGACCAGAACCTTGAACGCGCAAACGCGCTGATTGAAAAATACGGCCTGACCGACGCACAGGCCATCGCCGATTACCGCGATGGGCTTCAAGTCGCGGACGTAGTAAGCGTTTGCACCCCACCGGGCCTGCACCGGGACGTCGCGGTGGCCGCGCTGCAAAGCGGCTGCCACGTGCTGTTGGAAAAGCCCATGGCGCCCTCGCTTGCGGAATGCGACGCGATCATCGCCGCGGCCAACCAGTCTGGCCGGTTGCTGTCGGTGGTGGTGCAATCCCGCTATATCTCAAGCATCCGCAACGTGATCGATATGGTCAAGGGCGGCGCGTACGGAAAAAACCTGTATACCCGCGTGCATTCCACATGGTACCGTGGGGAAAGCTATTACGACCTTGGCTGGCGCGGCCGGTGGGAAGTGGAAGGCGGTGGCTGCACGCAAAACCATTCGATCCACCACATTGATCTGCTGCTGTGGGCCAAGGGCATGCCCGCGTCCATCCGCGCGTATATGACCAACCTGAACCACCACAACTCCGAGGAGGAGGATTTTGCCTCCGCCGTGCTGCGCTATGCGGACGGCAGCGTCGCGGAGCTGACCAGCACGCTGGTTGCCCACGGCGAAACGCAAACCCTCGCTTTCCAAATGGAAAAGGCGGGGATTTCCATCCCGTTTCAGGCATACGCGTCCGCGCCGCGCGGCAACGGTTTTCCCGAACCGGACGAAGCCATGGTGGCGCAAGTTACGGCGGATTTTGAAAGCCGGCCCAAGCTGGCGCTTGAAAACCATGACGGGCAGGTGCAGAATTTTCTGCGCGCCATCGAGGGCCGGGAGCCGTTGCTGGCCACCGCGCAGGATGGGCGCAACTGTATTGAACTGATTACCGGGGTGTACCAGGCCGCGATCACCGATCGGGAAGCGGTTTTCCCCATCCCGGCGGATTCGGATTTTTACACCGGCCGGTGGCGCGCGCAAGCGCCGCATTTCCACGAAAAAACCAAGGATGTGGCGGCGTTTGCCGATACCACCATCACCAGCTTCAAAAACAAGTTTTAGGCACAGTAACCGGGACGCCGCCTTTAGCGGACCCACGCGCGGGCTTCCCAGCCATCGGCAGGTTCGCGCGACCCGCCCATCGGGCGCGCCGGAAACGGAGGGATTTTTGAATGAAACTATCGCTTAACGGGCTAACGGATCAGGCTTACGCGGAACACGGCTATCAAATGCCAACCTTTGACGTGCGCACCATGCGGGAGCGCACCGCCGCCGCCCCCACGTGGGTTCACTTTGGCGCGGGCAACATACTGCGCGCGTTTCCCTGCGTGCTGGCCCAGAAGCTGCTGGATCGCGGCGAGCTTTCCACCGGGCTTGTGGTGGTGGAAAGCTATGACGAGGAAATTATCGACCGTGCGTTTACGCCGTTTGACAACCTGTGCCTTGCGGTGTCCTTGAAAAGCGACGGCACGGTGGATAAGCGCGTGGTGGCCTCTGTGGCCGAGGCGCTTGGCTACCACAGCCGCACCGCCCGCGTGGAAGAAATTTTAACTGCGGACAGCCTGCAAATGGTCAGCATGACCATCACGGAAAAAGGCTACGCGGTGCTGGACGCGCAGGGGAATCCGCTGGAACGCTACGCCGGGGATTTCGCCTCCATGGACGCGCCCGTATCCATCATCGGGATTTTAACCCGGCTACTGTACCTGCGCTACCAAAGCGGGCAAAAGCCGCTGGCCATGGTTTCGCTGGATAACTGCTCCCACAACGGCACCATCCTGTTTAACAGCGTGCTGGCCATCGCCAAAGCATGGGTGGAACGCGGGCTTGCGGACGAGGGCTTCCTGCGCTACCTGAGCGCCGGCGACAAGGTTTCGTTCACCTGGTCGATGATTGACAAAATCACCCCCCGCCCCTCGGAGGAAGTGATCGCCATGCTGGAAGCGGATGGCTTTGAAGGCGCGCAGGTGGTGGTGACCGCCAAAAACACCTATGTATCCGCCATGGTGAACGCGGAGGAATGCGAATATCTGGCCATTGAGGATCATTTCCCCAACGGTCGGCCGCCGCTTGAAAAAGTGGGCGTGATCTTCAGCGACCGCGAAACCGTGGATAAGATTGAAAAAATGAAGGTGTGTACCTGCCTGAACCCGCTGCATACCTGCCTGGCCATCTTCGGCTGCATGCTTGGGTACCAGAAGATTTCCGACGAAATGAAAGATTCGACGCTTGTAGATTTCATCCGTGAAATTGGCTACACGGAAGGGTTGCCCGTTGTGGTGGACCCCGGCATCATGAGCGCGCGCGGCTTTATTGACGAAGTGGTAGAAAAACGCCTGCCCAACCCTTTTGTGCCGGATACGCCCCAACGGATCGCGTGCGATACCTCTAAAAAAATCCCCGTGCGCTATGGCGAAACCCTGAAGGCTTACCGGGCCGCCGGCAAGGAGGATTTGTCCTTCCTGACATTTATCCCGCTGGTGTTTGCCGGCTATGCCCGCTATGTAACCGGCGTGAATGACGCCGGCGAAGCGTTCCAGCTTTCCCCCGACCCGAACCTGCCTGAGCTGACGGCGTTGCTGGAAGGCTTTGCGCTGGGCAGCGCGGCAGCGCCGCAAAAGCTGCGCGCGCTTTTCTCCCGCGCGGATATTTTCGGGTTGGACCTGTACAGCTGCGGGCTGGGCGAAAAAGCGGAAGGCATGTTCGCGGAAATGAGCGCGGGCAAGGGCGCGATTCGCGCAACGGTGGAAAAATACCTGCGGCAGGCAGCAAAGGAGAACCGCGCATGAAACCTTTTATGGATCAGGATTTTCTGCTGGAAAGCGACGCGGCCAAAACCCTGTACCACACCTACGCGAAGGATATGCCCATCTGCGATTACCACTGCCATGTGGTCGTAAAGGAAATCTGGGAGGATCAGCGGTACGATACTCTCACCCAGGTGTGGCTTTCGGGCGACCATTACAAATGGCGCGCCATGCGCCTGAACGGCATACCGGAACGCCTGATTACCGGCGACGCGCCTGCGGAAGAAAAGTTTATCGCCTATGCCCGCACCGTCGCATCCGCGGTCGGCAACCCCCTGTACCATTGGACGCATCTGGAGCTTCAGCGGTATTTCGGTATTTTTGAGCCGCTGAACGAGGCTACGGCCCCCGCCATATGGGAGCAGGCCAACCGCGTGTTGCGCGATGGGCTGACCACGCGGAAGATGATCCTCCAATCCAACGTGAAAACCATTTGCTCCACCGACGACCCGGCGGACGATCTGCGTTACCACCGCCAGCTCCGGGAGGATACCGCCTTCCCCGTGCAGGTGTTGCCCTCCTTCCGGCCCGATCAGGCGCTGGATGTGCGCAACCCCGGGTACTCCGCCTACATCGCGCGGCTGGGGCAGGCGGCGGGGCTGACCATTACCGATTGGGAAAGCCTGAAGGCCGCGCTGGCCAATCGCTTGGATTATTTTGACGCGATGGGTTGCCGCGTGTCCGACCACGCCTTTGCCTATGTGCCCTATGCCGAGGCCGACGAAAAAACGGCGGACAGTATTATGCGCCGGGCGCTAAACGGCGAAACCCTTACCCAGCCGGAGGAGGAGCAGTACAAAACCCTGCTGTTGCAAACGTTAGCCGCGCTCTACCATAAAAAGGGCATGGTGATGCAGCTGCACATTGGCCCCATGCGGCGCGTCAACGCGGCCATGACCCGGCAGTTGGGCGCGGATACGGGCTTTGACTCCGTTAACGACCTGTGCATCGCGGAACCGCTGGGCCGCTTCCTCAACAGCCTGAACGAGCGCGGCCTGCCCAAAACCATCCTCTATTGCCTCAACCCCAAGGATAACTACGTGTTAGGCACCATGCTTGGCAACTTTGCCGATGGCGGGCTGGCCGGGAAAATGCAGTTCGGTTCCGCATGGTGGTTTAACGACCACCGCGAAGGCATGGTGGAGCAGATGACTACGCTGGCCAATCTTGGCATGCTTTCCCAGTTTACGGGGATGCTGACGGACAGCCGCTCCTTCACCTCGTACCCGCGCTTTGAGTATTTCAGGCGCATCCTGTGCAACCTGATCGGCTCCTGGATGGAAGCGGGGGAGATCGCCCCAGATATGGATCGCATGGGCAAGCTGGTTCAGGACGTTTGCTACAATAACATCGAACGGCTGATGCGGCGGTAACGCCATTCCGTTTGCCCCTGCCGGCCGTCCGGTATGGAACGCTTTCCGGGCCGATTTTTACGCATGCCCGCGGTGGGTTACGCGGGGCGCAAAGGTTTCGGTCCTGTTGGTATGGTTGACCCAAATAGGCGCGGTATGCCGCACGGCATACCCGCAGCCCCGTGTGGGTGAAAAGCGCAGGCAACCCCCTTGCCTGCGCCGATCCCTCACATGGGGCTGTCCGTTTTTACAGGGGTTCACGCATGCCGGCAAATACAAATCCCAAGATACGCAAAAAAACGCAGCAGGAAAAGCACAATTTTCACCGGCGGAAGGGTGTATGATTTGGTCAACCTGAAATGAGGATGATCCATCCTCCACCTACCTGAAAACCGAAAGGGGAGCCTGAACCGATGACAGGGATGGTCACAGAAATCGAACGTTTTGCCTTAAACGACGGTCCCGGTATCCGCACCACGGTGTTTTTGAAGGGTTGCGACATGAACTGCGCCTGGTGCCACAATCCGGAAACCATCCGCGCGGGGCGCGATCTGCATGATTACGCCCAAAACTGTATCGGCTGCTACAAATGCGTATCCGTTTGCCCCAGCAAGGCCCACAAGCGCATCGACGGCGCGCACCGGTTTTTCCCCAACCTGTGCATCCAGTGCGGGAAATGCGCGAAGGTGTGCTATGCGGGCGCGATGGTCATGAGCGGCGAGCCGATGACCGTGGAGCAGATTATGGCGCAGGTGGCGCAGGATAAGCCGTACTACACCGACAGCAAGGGCGGCGTAACCCTGTCCGGCGGCGAAGTGCTCTGCCAGACGCCCTTTGCCATGGAACTGGCCGACGCGTGCCACGCGCAGGGCATCAGCGTTGGGCTGGAAACCAACCTCAACACGCCCTTTGAGAAAGCCCGCCCCCTGCTGGAAAAAGCGGATCTCATCATGTGCGATTTGAAACTGTGGGATAGCGTTGCGCACCGTCGCTGGACCGGTGTGGACAATGCCGTCATTCTTCAAAACATTCGGGAGCTTGACAGCCTGAACATCCCCTACATTGTGCGCACTCCGCTGATTCCCGGCGCAACGGACAGCGACGCGAACATCACGGCGATCGCGACGTTTCTCAAGCCCTGTCAAAACCTGATGTACTATGAGCTGCTGAACTTTAACCCGCTGGGGCGGCCCAAATATGCCAGCCTCATGCGCCCGTACCCGTTCGCGGAGGCCAAGCCGCTGCCCCGGGCGCGGATGCTGGAGCTGCTGGCCGTTGCGCAAAGCGAGGGTATCCCGGCACGGATGGACAACTGACGCACAGGAGGTCGCATACGATGGCGCAAATCATCATGGTCAACCAATATCCCGCGGAGCAAAGGTTCACCTATGGGGACCGGATTCGCGAGCTGCGGAAGCGCAAACTGCTGCAAACCGAGGAAAAAATCGAAAAAGAAGGCGGCCTGGACGAGGATGATTACGGCCGCGTGGTCGCGCCGGACGATTTTCATTTCGAGCCGGAATCCAACCATGCCGACGGCTCGTATTATGGCTACGAGGGCTGGTCGCGCAACTATGCCAAGCTGCTGTCTATCCATCCGCTGTACTGTGACCCGATGGACGCGTTTGTCGGGCGCGGCTTTTTCTTCATGACCCGCCGCAAAGCCAGCCTGTGGAACCCCGACCATCCCTATACGGCGCTGAAATCAGCCTTTGACGAGTATAACATCATCTGCGGCATAGGCAGCGACGGGCACTTTACCCCCGACCTGCGCATGGGCTTTGCCATGGGTTGGGGCGGGATTCTGGAAAAGCTCAAAAAGTACCGGGACATCAACACATCGCCGGAAAATCAACTTTTTTACCGCTGCGAAATAACCGTAGTGGAGGCCATCATCGCCTTCCTGACCCGCATGGGCTACGAAATCGCCGAGCTGGCAAAGGTGGAACGCAACGCTGACCTGCAAAAGAATCTTCAGGAAATGGCGGCGGTCAACCTTCGGATGGCCACGGAAAAACCGGAAACCCTGCGGGAGTGCATTCAGTGGATGTGCTGGTTCAGCTTTTTCAGCCGGCTGTATAACCGCGGGCCTTCGGGCGGGCAATTGGACGAGCTGCTTCGGCCGTTCTATGAGCACGATATCGCCGCTGGAATCCTTGATGATGAAACCGCAAAATTCTACATCGCCTGCCTGTTTTTGAACGACACCCGTTATTACCAGCTCGCCGGCCCGAACGATCAGGGGCAGGATATGGCCTCCCACGTCAGCTACCTGATTTTGGAGGCGGCGGATTGGATCAACATTGCCTGCAACCTCACCGTGCGCGTGCATGACCGCATGAACGAGGATTTTTTCCGCACAGCCGTCAGCTACCTGTTCAAAAACAAGAACGGCTGGCCGCGCTTCTCAGGCGATAACAGCCTTGTGAACGGCTTCATGCGCTGCGGGTTTGACCAGACGCTGGCCCGTAAACGGCTGGCCGCCGGTTGCAGCTGGATGAGCATCCCCGGCATGGAGTACACGCTGAACGATCTGGTCAAAATTAACGTGGCCAAGGTGTTTGAGGTCGCCTTTACCGAGATGATGGCGACGGAGGCGCAGCCTTCCACGCAGACGCTGTGGGAACGCTTTGAAAAGCACCTCTCCCGCGCGGTGGATACCACTGCGGAAGGCATCCGCTTCCACCTGACCTGGCAGGATCAAAACGAGCCGGAGCTGATTTGCAACCTCCTGAGCCAAGGCCCTGTGGAAACCGGGCTGGATGTAACCAAGAGCGCGCGCTATTTTAACATGTGCATGGACGGCGCGGGCATCGCCACCGTCGCGGACAGCTTCGCGGCCTGCGAACAGCGCATTGAGCGCGAAGGCAAAATCAGCTGGCAGGCGCTTGAACGGCAGATGAACCTGAACTGGAACGACATCGACGGCGAATATCAGCGCCAGATGATGCTGCACAGCGAACGTTACGGCGGCGGCGACACGCTGGGGGACCGGTGGGCCGTGCGCGTCAACGATCTGTTTACCGGCCTTGTACGGGGCGAGTGCCAACGCTATCCGGGGCTTAACTTTATCCCGGGCTGGTTCAGCTGGGCCAATACGCTGGATTTTGGCAGCCATGTGCGCGCGACGCCCAACGGACGCCGCAACGGCGAAGCCATCAACCACGGCGCTAACCCGACCTCCGGCTTCCGCAAGGACGGGGCGGTCACCGCCATGGCTAACTCCATCGCAAGCGTGCAGCCTTTTTACGGCAACTGCGCCCCGGTGCAGCTGGAGCTGGACCCCGGCATCGCGGGAAACGAAGAAGGCGTGGACAAAATGGTCAGCATGATCCGGACCATTCTGGAAACCGGAAATACGCTGCTGAACATTAACATTATCGACAAGCATAAAATTCTGGAAGCGCATAAGGACCCTTCCAAATACCCCGATCTGGTGGTGCGGGTTACGGGCTTCACCGCGTACTTCGCCATGCTCAGCCCCGAGTTCCGTCAATTGGTGGTCGATCGCGTGCTGGCCGTAAACGGGGAGGACGTCGTCGCCTGACCCCTCCGGTTAACCCAAGCCAAAAATCCATAACAGAAAGGATTTTGCCTTTATGAAAGCGGAAAACATCATGGAGGAAAAGCTGAACCTTGCCGATACCAACCGTTCCAGCAAACTGATGCTGCCGGGAGAAATCCCCGGCGCAACCGTGTACCATTACGTTATGCTCAGCGGCGATACGGTCCAGTTTATGGCCGACCCGCAGTTCATCCGCATCCTGTTTCTTTGTCAGGGCGAGGTAACCTTCGCGCTTGGGGAGCAATCCTGGCATTATTCGCAAAAAGCGGTGTTTGTGCCCCTGCCGGAGCAGACGGTCGAGGTGCGCGTGGCGCAAACCGCTCACCTGCTGGAAATCCGCTGGGAACTGATTGACGCCGACCGCGCGGAGCTGGCCGAAAAAAAGGAGCAGTTCCCTGTAACCCAAATGTACATGGCCGCCATGCAGTACCGCGACCCGTTCAAGAGCGAGAAAACCATCAGCCGGGCCATCCTCCCGCACCGGACGCTGCCGCGCTTTGCCATGGGCAGCGTGGAAACCTATGCCGACGATCTGATCGGCCAGCACGAACACCCGCTGCTGGACCAGTTCTTTTTCAGCTTCCCGGAAAACGATATGACGCTACTGATTGACGATCTGCAATACCCGATGGGGGCCAATACGCTTTTGCACGTTCCGCTTGGCTCCAACCACGGGGTGAGCGTTACGCGTAAACAGGTGGCCCACTATATCTGGATTGATTTCATCCCCGACCCGGAAAAGGGCAACGCCTACCTGGACGATGTGCACAAGCCCACCGGAACCACGCGCACGTTTTGAGGCCGGCCATGATGCGATATGACCGTCCCGTTTTGCTGGATAACCCCCGCGCATGGCGCACCTACCTTGGCGGAAGCATGCTCAGCGCGCTCCACGGCGAAACCGGGGAGGACGGGCACTTTCCCGAAGAATGGATTTTGTCCGTGGTGAGCGCGCGCAACGCCGGACGAGAGCATATTGCGGACGAGGGCCTGTCCCACCTTGCGGCTACCGGGGAAACCCTGAAAGCCTACATTGAGGCAAACCCAACGGCGGCGCTGGGCGAGGCGCACACCGCCCGCTATGGCGCGCAACCCGGCATGCTGCTCAAACTGATTGACGCGGCCGAACGCCTTACCGTGCAGGTGCATCCGGACAGGGAAACCGCCATGGCCCTGTTTCATAGCCCGTTTGGTAAGACCGAGTGCTGGCACATTCTGGGCGGGCGAACGGTGAACGGCGAAAAACCCTGCGTGTATTTCGGGTTCAGGCAGGGCACAACGCGCGAACAATGGAAGCGCCTGTTTGATCAGCAGGATATCCCCGGGATGCTGGACTGTCTGTACCGTTTTGAGGTGCAGCCGGGCGACACGCTGCTGATTGAGGGCGGCGTGCCCCATGCCATCGGCGCGGGTTGCTTGCTTGCGGAAATTCAGGAGCCGACGGATTATACCATCCGTGTGGAGCGCGTTACGCCCTCCGGTTTTCCGGTCGCGGACAGCATGTGCCATCAGGGGTTGGGGTTTGAGCGGATGTTTGACTGTTTCCACTATGATAACCTGACCCGCGAACAGGTGCGCGACCGCTGGCTGATCCCGATGCGCGCGCTGGAACGGCAGGCAGGCGGCGAAATCCGCGCCGTGGTTCAGTATACGGATACCCCAATGTTCCGCATGAACCGGCTTGAGGTGTGGGATGCGCTGGATCTAAACTGCGGGCCGGAGTTCAGCGGCCTGTATGTGTTATCGGGAGAAGGCGAACTGGTTTGCGCGGACAGCCATCAACCGTTATGCACAGCGCAGCAGTATCTGATACCGGCCGGCGTGCGTCAACTGCGATTGCAGGCTAAACCCGGCAAGCCTTTGACGGTGTTGCAATGTTTTGGGCCTAAGCCGTAAACGCGCAATGTAAAAGTATAAAAATGAAAAAGCGAGGTTACGCTGTGAAAGTAACCTCGCTTTTTGTTTATTATAACACCTCAAATCCCCCGCCGCAGCGGAGATGGGTCAAGGGCGAAGCCCTTGGCAGGGTGTGCACTGCCCCAGGATAAACAGACAG
>DAOPZY010000055.1:0-16011 GCA_035353615.1 Candidatus Limiplasma sp. | reverse complement strand
CTGCACCCTGACAAGGGTTTCGCCCTTGACCCGGTTTCGCTGCGGCGAGGGGGGATCATTGCCAATGGTTATTCCGTCAAATGCTTAGCCCTGTTCAAAAATAGGCGCGTGCACCGTTGCCCCTAAATGGGCCGGATCTATTTTCAGCGTTTCCGCGCAGGCGGCTCTGGCACGCGACGCATCGCCAAGCCCATAACTGCCAAGCGCAATCAGATACTGGCAGTGCGCGCGGTTCCGGGCGTTCAGGTCGTCGTCAAACAGCTGCATATCCGGCAGGCTGACGGCGAAATAATCGATTTTTACATCGTCAAACAAATGCCGTTCGCCATAATCAACCAGTTTATGGAAACGGGTCAGCGCCTGCTGCTCCCGGCCCAGCGCGCGGTGCGCCAGCCCCTGATACAGGATCATATCGGCCGGCTGATCGTTATAAAACATCATGCCGGCCGGCTCCTCGTTGCCGATGGACGCGGTTTCAAAGCATTCAACGGCGCGGGCATGGTTGCCAAGCTGACGCGCGGCCAGCCCCAGCAGGTAATAGATATCATTATCCCGCGCGCCTTCCAGCTTGTCTTCCCCCAGGTTATCGGGAAAGGTGAGCGCCTGCGTCAGCAGGGCTTCGGCTTGCGTAGGTTCGCCGTTTGCCAGCGCGCGCCGCGCCAGCTGTTTTAAGGAAAGAGCGTACTGTGCGGTAATTTTACCTTCTCCGCCTTCCCACGGGTGGAAGTGCCGGTTCAGGGTCATGCTGCGCGCTTCTTCATAGCGCCCCAGAAGGTTGAGCAGGGTGATGTATTCGGTGGTGAGATCGTCCCGTTTGCATACAATGTCCAGATGGGGCTGGAGCCGCTGGATGCGCTGCTCGGGGGTCGAACCCAGCTTACGGTACAGCTGATCCAGCTCCAGCAGCACGCGCGCGTCGTCCGGGTTGAGGCGATACGCCTCCTGAAGCGCCGCCAGCGCCTGATCTGGCTCGTGCGCTTTGTTAAAATAGTACAGCGCCAGATTGCGCCGCACGGTCGCAAACGTCGGCAACAACGCGGCGGCCTGCTGCCACAGCGCACCCGCTTCCCCGTACCGTTTGCGGTCGTAAAACAGGTTGCCCAGCGCATAAGCGGCCAGCGCGTCGTCAGGGTTTTGGGCCAGCGAGTAACGCAGCACGAAAATATCCTCCAACCGGTTGGGAAACACCCGGCGTGGGTTACCCGCCGCGGCGCGGCGCAGGGCCTGAGTCGCGTCCCCGTTACACTGGGCAAGCGCGTAGGCTTCGTAGTAATCAAGCATCGGGTCCGCTACCGGCGCGAGGCGAAGGGTGTCCACCGCTTCGGCGGCGCAGCCGATTTGAAGATAGTCAATCGCGGCTTCGATAAAGCGCTCGGGCTTGCGGCCCAGGGTGAGCGCACCCGCCTCGCGGTTCAGCTCCAGCGCGCAAAGGTTGGCAAATGGGTCAAGGGCGAGGGTTTCGCGGCAGCAGGCTTGGGCTTCGTCCGTGCGGCCCAGTTTGCGAAGCATGACCGCCTTGATGGCGCGGGCTTTCAGGTTGTGCGCGTTGCGCACCAACGCTTTTTCCACATGCGCAAGCGCGTCGACAAAGCGTCCCTGCGCGGCGGAAAGGATGGACAGATAGGCAAACCCGATTTCCTGCTGCGCGGCCGTCCAAGTTGCCTTATAAAACGCATCGTACGCTTCTCCCATGCGGCGCTGATAATAGAGCGACAGGCCAAGCCCCACATACGGCTCGCTGTCATACGGGTTGGGGTTTTTCCAGGTGGCGCGGCGCACGGCGGCGCGGAAGTGGGCTTCCGCCTGTTCAAACAGCCCGCGCCTTAACAGCAGCATGCCGTAGCCGGTGTTGCAGCGGATATCGCCGGGGTCGCGGCGCAGCCCTTCCAGATAGTACGGGTCCGGGTCAAACGTCGCGTGCCGGTACTGTTCCAGATGCGTAGCCGCCAGCGCCAACTCCTCCACCGTGGGGATGCGTTCCGGTTCCGGCAGGGGTTCGGCGGGGGCAGGCAGCGGCTTCACCTCTGGCTTGGCGGGGGTATAGGAAAGCAGCTCGCGGCCTTGCGCGTCCATAACGGCCAGCGTGATCCGGTCAGGCTCGCAGTCCGGCACGGGCACGCGTTCCAGCAGCAAGCTCACCGGGGAGAGATCGCAAACGCGCTCCCAAACGGGTTCACCGTCACATAGCAGGGTTACGCGCGCGGCGTTCAGCGGGGCGGTGGCGTACACGCGCACATCCGCCCCGCCGCCAGCAACCTCCAGCCCCAGCACCACGCTGGTGTTGGCGTTGCACACGCGCCCGATCTTTTTGTAGGGCATAAAAACCTGTGTGAAAGTCTTTTCTTCAAAAGGCTTCAGCCAGCTGAAATCCGGCTGGTTATCGGTGAACATGCCTGTCATCAGCTCAATGTAGGGGCCGTTGCGGTCGGTCAGGTTGCGATCCCATGCCTGCCCAAAATCGCCGCTGCCCCACGTCCACTGCTTTTTACCCGGCGAAATGTGATGATCCGCGATATGCAGCACCCCCGCCTGCGCGCCCTCGTCGTACCCGCCCACAAAATCGAAATCGCTGTGGTAGGCCATGTAGCTGGTGGGTACGGGTACGTTTTTGTAGCGGCTGATGTCCACCCCCGCGCCGTAATCGTGCTTGTAATAAACGCCGGTGGCAATGGGGAAGCGGGACACATCCCGCTTGCCGTGATCCATTACCGCGTGCACATCGGGCGGAAAGATCGACTGGGTATGGTCGTTCACCGCGACGGCGGGATTGGCCCACCATAAAAATGTCTGCGGCAGCGGGGTACGGTTGTACAGCCGGCCCTGAATTTCCAGATAGGCGCGGTCGGGGTAGAGGGTAAAGGTCATCATGCCCTTGGTGCCGTACATAGGGTCCACTTCGCTCAGCAGCACGCTCTTGCTGCCGTCCGGGTTGCTTCGCAGGGTATGCTCCACCGGCGAATAGGTGGTGGGGCGGTGGTGCTGCGGCCAGTTAAACTCAATGCCGCCGCTGATCCACGGCCCTGCCAGCCCCACAAGCGCGGGCTTAATCACCTCATTGTAGTAAACAAAATCATAACCGTTGGTTTTATCGTAGGCGCGCTGAATACGGCCGCCCAATTCCGGCAATACCAGAATGCGCAGATAGTCGTTTTCCAGCCATACCGCCTGATAGGGTTGATCCTTCTTTTCATCCGACAGGGTATCAATCACGGGCAGGGGATAAACCTTTCCGCTGCTGCCCTGATATACGCGTTTTTCCAGAAACATGGGGTTTGGGTCCGGCTCGCCGACGCCGTAGGTCGGTATGGATAGGGTCTCCTCCCAAACCTCTGCCTGTCCGGGGATGTGTTGCATGGGGATTCCTCCTTGCCAATAGGCTCCGCCGATGGAATGCTACCATAAACCGGGGGCGCTTTGTTGCGGCGGCTTGCGCTAAGATTTTGATATATTGCTATTTACAGTCTGCGGCCAAAACAGACGAATTGACGAATTTTATATGGTTTGGTATACTTGCCTTGCAAGGATGATTGTAAAAAATTGCAGCGGAGGATGGTATGAAAATCAAGGAAAAGGGAGTGCTCAGCACTTCGGAGGTTTACTTTCATACAGCCAGTGAAACGGCGAAGAATCTGTTTTTTTACATCCGCTGCACCGGCTATTACCAGTGCGATTGCCATTATGCGATCAACCGCCAGAGCTATGACAGCTTTCTGCTTTTGTATGTGGTCAGCGGCAGCGGGTATGTCATGATGGAGGGCCGCAGAGTGCCGGTAACCGAAGGAATGCTGGTGCTTTTGGATTGTTACCAGCCCCACGCCTACGGCACCGATACGGAGTGGAGCATCCTGTGGGCGCACTTTGACGGCGTGCTGGCCCGGCGCTATTACGAGCAGATTGCCCAAAACCGAAACCTATGCGCAACCTTGCCCGATCCGTACCGCACCATGCGCGCGTTGGAAAAAATATTCCGGATGTACCACCACGACCGCCGCGCCAGCGAAGCGTTGGTTAGCCAGTACCTGATTACGGCGTTAACCTCCCTGCTGGTGAACAATAACGAGCGGGAAAACGACAGCGTCAGCGCCGACATGGACGAGGTGCTCACCTACATTACGCAAAACCTGGATAAGCCGCTCACGCTTGCAGACCTCGCGCGGCGGGCGGCCCTGAGCCAGTTTTATTTTTCCCGCGTGTTCAAGCGGGAAACCGGATACACGCCGCATGAGTATCTGGTGAACGCGCGGGTAAACGCCGCCAAGTTCTACCTGAAAACAACCGCGCACCCCAACAAGGAAATTGCCTACCGGTGCGGTTTTTCCAGCGAAAGCAGCTTCTGCACCGTGTTTAAGCGGCTCTCGGGGCTTACGCCGCAGGCGTACCGCAACGACGGAAGCGTGTAGGCGCGAGCCGGCTGTCCGGCGCGGCCCGTGAAAACCCTGATGTGAGGAAACGACCCGAGGGCTTGCGCCCTCGGGTCGTCTGAGCATACGACCGATTATTCGGCGGCGGCGCCCATAACATCCTTGTAGGTATCGGGGGTAACCACGATGGCGTCCACGGCGGTTTCCTGCGCAACGTCCTTGCCGGCGATCATGTCCAGCAGCACGGCGACGGAGCCGGCGCCAACGGAATCAGAGCTGAAGTACGCGGCGGCCTTCATGGCGCTGCCGCCTTCCTTCTTCCATTCGTCCTTAGCCATGTAGGCGCCGAGGCCCACAACGCAGGCGTCCTTGTCCAAACCGGCGGATTCCAGCGCGCGCACGGCGCCGATGGTGCCTTCTTCGTTAGCGCCGGTAACCAGCCACTTGGTGATTTCCGGATGGGCGGTGAACACGGCGGCGGCGGCGGTGTTGCCCTTGTCGGTGGTGCCGTCGTAATCGGCCTTGAAGATGCGGGCGGTGTCAAAGGTGGGGCAAAGCTCGCTCCACTTGGCCAGCTCGCCTTCGGCGCGCGGCACGCAGCTGGAAACGGTGTCCATGGTCATAATCAGCAGACCGCAGGCGGGATCGGCAACCAGATTGTTGGCGATGGCATAGTTCGCAATCCATTCGCCGTTGGCTTCGCCGATGACGTAAGCGTTGATGCCAACCCAGGGCGCGATCTTGGTGCCGGCAGTATCCTGCAGCGCGTCGTCAGCGGCAACCACAGGGATGCCCGCTTCGCTAAGCTTGTCCACCACAGCCTGGGACATGGTCTGATCCGGGATGCAGGTTACAATGCCCGCCGCCTTGTTGGCGATGGCGTTGTCGATGGCTTTCAGGTATTCTTCGGGGCTCATTTTCGCATCCACATAGGTGAAATCGTAGCCCGCGGCTTTGGCGGCGGCTTCGGCGGCCGCGCCTTCGTCGATAAACCAGGTCTGATCGCCGGCCTTATAGATGCCGTAAATCATACCTTTGCTTTCCGCCATGGCAGAAGCAGCGGCCAGTACCAGGGCCAGCGCCAGAACGATCGCAAGAGCCTTTTTCATGGTAGATACCTCCTAAACGATATTGGCAATGCCTTGTGGCATTTGCTCCGGATGGGTACAGAAAACAGACCGTGCCGCAATCCGAGGTGCGCGGTTCGGCGGTTTCCTGTGGGGTTGGGGCCGGGCGGCGCGCTCAAGGCACACCCGGCCGGGTCGGTCCTGAGGGATGCAATCCAGCGGCGCCGACGGCCCTTTGGCGAGGGGGTAAGGCCGCCCGGCGGAAGGATGTGTGGCAATAGAGGAAGGGTACGCGGCGTTTTTCACGGGCCTGACCGCCGCGCCCGGCCACGCCGGGCAGGGTTTGCGCGCGGGGCGGTTGCCGGGGGCAAACGCATGGGCGCGGAATGCGGGATCAGCCGTTGCGTTTGCTGGCTTCCAGCAGCTGACGCTCGCGGTTTTGCTTGCGGATAAAGTCGGACGTGAGCGCGAACAGCAGCAGCGCGCCTTTGGCTACATACTGCCAGAAGGAGGGCACGTTGACCATCGTGAGCCCGGTGTTAAATGCCTGAATCAGGAACACGCCGATGATGGTGCCGCCCATGCTGCCGACGCCGCCGGTAAACGATACGCCGCCCAGAATGACGGCCGTGATGGCGTCAAACTCAAGGTTGACGTTGGCGGCCGGTTGCCCGCTGTTCATACGGGCCGCAAACACGATGCCGCCGATGGCGCACAGCACGCCCATCATCACAAAGGTAATCAGCACTATGCGCCGCGGGTTCAGGCCCGCCAGCCGGGCGGCGTCCTTGTTGCCGCCAATCGCGTACAGGCTACGGCCAAAACGCGTTTTTGCCAGAATAAAGCCAAAGATGATAAACGCGACCACCATAATCCACACCGAAACCGGGATATCCAGAAAACGGGCCTTGCCCAGCTGGATAAAGGTTTTGTCGGAGATGGCGACGGGCTTGCCGTTGCACAGGATATACGCAAAACCGCGAACGATGGATTGCGTAACCAGCGTGGCAATGAATGCCTCCAGCTTAATACGGTTCACCATGAAGGCGTTGAAAACGCCCACGAGCGCGCCTGCCGCCAGCGTCAGCAGAAAGCTGACGTACAGGTTGACCCCGCTGGAAACCAACAGGGCGGCCAGCACGCCGGAAAATGCCGCCAGCGAGCCGGGAGAGAGGTCGTTTTGCCCGGCGATAATCAGGTACGTATGGCCGATGGCGACCAGCCCGACCAGCGAGGACGCGACCAGAATGTTAACAAAGTTCATCCAGGAAAGATAGTTGCGATTGAGCACCGTAAACAGTGCGAACACCACCGCCGTGGCCGCCAGCAAAATCAGCTTGTCGCCGCCGACGATCCGCCTGAGTTTCTCTCGCATGGTAACGCCTCCGCTTTTCGATGTGGGGGAATCCGTCATCTGCCGCCGCGCATGGGCGCGGGCAAAGCGCAGATTTATGCCTCTTGTCGGTTATCCGCCATGCCAAGGGTCAGCAACCGATCCTCCGTGGCTTCCTCGCGGGATACTTCCCCCGCGATGGAGCGGCCGCGCATGACGATAATGCGGTCGCTCAGGCCAATGACCTCCGGCAATTCCGAAGAAATGAGGATAACGCCCAGCCCTTTTTTGGCAAACTCGCAAATCATATGGTAAAACTCGCTTTTCGCGCCAACGTCGATGCCCTTGGTCGGTTCGTCCAGGATCAGCACCTTGGGGTTGGGCAACAACCCCATGGTTGGCGCGACCGTTGCGCTGGCCGTGGCGATTGAAGAAGCCAGCAAGTAAGAATCTTGCAAAAAGGGGCTTATCCGAAGGGATAGGCCCCCTTTTTTGCAGCTTTCCTGTATTCATCCTGCAATTTGCATGTTGCACAAACCAGCCGGCACTCCCGTTTTTCGCTTTTGTCCCTGTTTTGCCCCTGCTTCACAGGGGCAAAGGGAAGGCCCGCGAAGCCTTGCGCGATAAGGTTTCGCAGGTCTTACTTTTTTTCTACAGGGGCAAAACAGGGACAAATTATATCTCAGAGTATCTCATTATGGCTTACCATATCCGAATGAAACGCAGTAAAATCATATGTTTTTAAACGATGAATTCTGCAAACCCATCGGGGAACCATGGGGTTGTGCTGATACAAAAAGCCGCTCAATTCATCATATGAGCGGCTCTTTGGCGGTATACATTCTGTTCATGATTTCCATCGACTGCGTCTCCATCAGTTCAGTCGCGTGAATGTATCGCCTGTTCGTTACCTCCAGCGTCTTGTGTCCGAGACGCCTTTGGATTTCCTTGAGGTTGACACCTGCTTCGCAAAGTTCAGTGGCGTGAGTGTGGCGCAAGGAGTGAAAATCGAAATTGGGATAATGAAGTTCGTGCCTGACCACCATGCTCGCATGTTGCGTGATTCTTGATTGTACGTAGCTTCCGTCCTCTCTGGTGTTTACCATTTGAATCGGCGTTCCGCGACGTTCAGTATTCAGATAAGAGGATTCGTCAATGAAAAGCTGCTGGTACTTATCTGCGTGCTTCACGCGTCCGGCTTCCTGTTTTGCCTTCTCGCCTTGCATCAAAGCGAGTATCACGTCGTCCATCCGAATCCGCCGTTTGGAGTTGTACTTCGGCGGGACGAGTTTCCAGCATTTTGCCCTGTCGTATCGCTGCGCCTGATGTTGGATTATGATCATGCCTTCATCAAGGTCAACATCGTCCCATGTCAGCCCAAATACCTCGCCCAATCGAAGCCCACAATGGTATGCCAACATCATCGGGAGATGTGCGGGGTGCCCTTCCGGGAAACGCTCGAAGATACGCGCCATGACAACGCGCGGAATGGCATCTCGTGTTTTATGGCGAAGGTCGCAGCATTCGCGCGTGCCCGGCAGGTCGATGTCGTCAGCGGGGCTGAATTGAAGCCATCCCTGCCGCTTCGCATACCTGAGCGAACTCGTAATGATACCCAGCAAGCTCGTCAGCGTATTACGGGAGAAACGTTTGAAGTACATGCTGTTGATGAAGGTTTGAATGGAATCGCGTTTCAACGCGGTCAAGCGGTACTTACCAAGGGCAGGTTTGATATAGAGTTTGATTCGCGTCTCGTAGCCTTCCTGTGTGGTGATATTACAGCGAATCGCGACGTAGTTCTCCATCCAGCTGCTCAGGCAATCTGAGTAGCTCATGTCAGAGGCAATAAACACACTACCACCGTTCATATATTCATTGAAGGCCTGTGTACCGGCCTTAATGGCCTCTTCTTTTGTCCGAAAACCGCATTTCTCAAAACGTAACGGTGTTCCGTTGATGACAGCACCGAAAAAGCGATACTCCCAATTAGCCTTTCTCGCTTTCCCGTTTGTGTCTGTTTGCCCTTTGTTTCTATTGCGATAAGATATTGCGCCCATACTTACTCCTTTCCATTATCATCATTGTCAAGATGTAGCTCCTGATTGCGTGTCGCTTCAAGGAAAGCTGCAATCGCGTCCAAGTTCGTCTTTTTAGTACCGTTAATGCACCAAAAATCTAAAAGGCGCTTCTTCCAAAGCGTGTAGACCGCGTTTGGGTTTATACCGAGGACTTGCCCAGTTTCCTTTGCGCTCAGCAATCGAATCCTGCTCAAGCGGCCCGTCCCAGCGTCAGCCCCCATGGCTGCGTCGGTCTCGCATTGGTATCTATCACTCTGAACCCCTTGAAAGTCAAGATATGTGCAGGAGGATTTTCGGTTGTGCGGCACATATTCACTTCTCCGGTCGGATTGCTTGATTTTATAACGCTGTGTTTCAACGCATTGCTTTATGCTGGCGTTTTTTGTGATTTCATTCATAGTCGGCTCTCCAATCAAGGTACGGAGGCTTTGAAGTTACTTCCTCCTACCTTGTTTGGAAAGTCAAGGCACGCTTTGAACGAAAGTAAAATAAAAAGTCGCGACCCGGCGTTGAGCCGAGTCACGGTGAAAGTTTACTTCCTATGTATATAATGTGCCAATGCGATTGCAATGGACAAAACTGCCAGATACGAGAGGAAAAAACCTGGCGCATCCGTTTCAAAGTCCCAGTAACCAAAGGTGGTCTGCATGAGCAGCTTGCTGCCCAGCGCGAGGCGAAAGAAAGCAGCTATACCATACGCTACCATTCCTGCCATTACCAGCCGGCCGGGCCAAAGCAATGACCGACCAAGCTGTCCAAAGGAACGGGCAAACATTCCAAGGATCATTTGCCAATGGAACCCCAGATGGAATCCCATCCCGAGCAGGCCCCAGTTTGAGGAAAATGTATGCAGTTGGCGTATGATGAAATCGTCTTCAAGGTGAAACAGCGGAAACAAATCGCGGGATAAAACAATCCCAGTAACCATCATCAGCAGTGTTAAAAACAAGCAGCACCGCGTTGGTTAGCGTCAGCATGACCCGCAGCTTGCGATAGCGGCCTTTCGAAAGTGCGCCATACCAATGCCGGTTCAGAATGTGGTGCAGGATGAATACTACGAGCAGCACCATACCCAGCACTTCATGGGCAAAGTTACCGGTCAACTGATATGCCATACACACAAGCATCAGGATGGTCATTAGCAAATCCACAATCATGCGGAACGCCTGCTTTTTCGCTACTGGCCGAATCACTTTATCAGGCATCATACGCACGCTCATCCTCACTTCTGCAACCAGGAATACTGGAAATGTGCTTTCTCCTAATCAGCCTGCACCACTGGTTATTCATCAAACCCGAGCTTTTGTAGCCATTGATGAACTTCTTCCTCCGCATCGACTACACTTCCGCCTCGTATCGCAAGACCTTCGAGAATCGTAGAATCCGGGCAGAGATTCTTAAGCGCACGGAGACTGTCGCCCAAGCCGCTTCCCTCATGTGTACAGAGCGGAGCAATGGTCTTTCCGCTCAAGTCGACAGACTCCAGAAAGGTGAACATCGGCATTGGCAATGTGCTCCACCAGTTGGGATAGACCAGAAAGACCGTGTCGTACTGGTCAAGATTTTCTGGCAACGAGATCAGCGCCGGGCGAGCATCCATGTCTTGCTCCTTCAGGGCTTGATCGGTGGTTTCGCGATATGCGCTGGGATACTTCTGCTCTGTGATAACCTGAAACAGATCACCGCTGATGTCATTTTTCACATAACCAGCCAGGATCTGCGCATTGCCGATCAGTTTGCCATTTGTGCCCAAACTCAGGCTTGCGGAGGAGATGGCATCCACATCATCGGTGAAATCTGTGATGCCCACCCGAGAAAAGCAGACAATCAGCGTCGTTGCGGTCTCTGCGGACACGCTTGTGCCATCCGCGATCCCTCCGATGACGAAAAAGAGCGTCGAGATAATCACAACAAGAATAGCAACCGTATGTTTCATTAAGAATACCTCCTTGCGTCACGGTTTTTTGTATGGCGCGCCATTCGGTTTCGATATCTACCATCACACCATAACACCTGGAGCCAACACCAAGTCAAGAATTTTGGAAAATTCTCATCAATCGCTATTGACTTGGAGCTGACTCCAGGGTATATGGTAGGTACGAAGGCAAAATAGGAGGTCATCATCCATATGAGAACACTTATCGCTTATTTTTCTCGCGAGGGTAACAACTACGTGAATGGCGCGATCGTATATCTACCCGTCGGCAATACTCAGGTTGTAGCAGAGAAGATCAAAACGCTGACAGACGGCGAACTGTTCAGGATTGAGTCAGTGAAGGCCTATTCGTCGGATTACACGTCCTGCACAAAGGAAGCGCAGGCTGATTACCGTGCCAATGCGCGGCCGGCTCTGAAGGCGGACATCAACAACATCGCGCCGTATGACGCGGTCATTCTGGCCTACCCAAACTACTGGGGAACGATGCCTATGTCCGTTTGGACATTCCTTGATGCCCATGATTTTTCTGGCAAGACCATCTTGCCGCTTTGCACCCACGAGGGGAGCGGCATGGGCCGCAGCGAAAGCGACCTGAAGAAGCTCTGCCCGAACGCCAGGGTTTTAGAGGGTCTTGCCATTCAAGGCGGCAGCGTTGCAAATGCGGACGGTTCGATTCGGCGGTGGCTGGAGAAGAACGGCGTCATCTGAAAGGAGTGCGTATCATGGCAATTACAGAACGCGCAAAGGCTTACCACGAGAAAATGTTTCCGGGTTATGTCTCTTCTTTTTTAACCACCGATCCGGAGTTCATTGAGTTTTTCGACAGCTTCGCCTTTGATGAGGTAGTGAATCACGACGATCTGGATGATCGCACCCGCTTTATGGCAATTCTGTCCGTACTGCTGGGCTGCCAGGGTATTGACGAATTCCGAGCCATGCTTCCCGCGGCGATGAATTTTGGTCTTACACCTGTCGAGATCAAGGAGATCGTATATCAGGCGGTGGCGTACCTGGGCATCGGGCGTACGTTCCCCTTCCTGAAGGCGACAAACGAAGCGCTGCTGGCGCGGGGGGTCGCGCTGCCGTTGGAGGGGCAATCCACAACCACACCGGAGAACCGCTTGGAAGCGGGCATAGCAAAGCAGGTGGATATTTTCGGGGAAGGCATGCGGGGTTTCTGGAAGTCTGGTCCTGAAGACGCGCGCCATATCAACCATTGGCTGACCGACAATTGCTTCGGCGATTACTACACACGCGGCGGTTTGGGGGATGCGCAGCGGGAGATGATCACCTTCTGTTTCCTCGCCGCGCAAGGTGGGTGCGAACCGCAGTTGACGAACCATGTGAAGGCGAACATCCGAATCGGCAATGACAAGGCGTTCCTGATCAAGGTGGTATCCCAATGCCTGCCGTTTATCGGATACCCGAGAAGTTTGAACGCCTTGCGCTGCGTGAACGACGCGTCGCAAAGCCTGGAGGGAAAATAGGTGGAATATCGCAAGCTACCACACGGGACGGCGGAAGAGCGCTTTAGCGTGCTCGGCCTGGGTCTGGGCGGTATTCACCAGAGCTCGGACGGGGAGATTGAGCGCACCGTCCGGCGCGCCGTTGAAAACGGGATGAATTACTTCGACCTGTGCGCCGGAGGTAAATGTGTTTACGCGCCTTTCGGGCGCGCCATCGCCGGTCAACGTGCCAAAGTATTCGTTCAGATGCATTTTGGCGCTGTGTACAACGAGAAGGGCGAATACGCCTGGTCTCGCGATCTGGATGTAATCTGGCGCACCTTCGAATGGGAATTAAGAACGATGGATACGGATTATGCCGACATGGGCTTTTTGCACTGCGTCGATGAGGATGAGGACTTTGACGCGCTTGAATCAGCGGGTGTTTTGGACGAATTGATCGCCCTCAAGAAGCGGGGAACGGTGCGTCACATTGGATTTTCCTCCCATACGCCGTCCGTTGCAAACCGCATTCTTGATACGAACCTCGCCGACATGATGATGTTCAGCATCAACCCCGCCTACGATTTCGAGCGGGGCGACGCATATGGCGTCGGCAGCGTTTCGGAGCGTGCTGCGTTGTTCCGAAACTGCGAAACCATGGGCGTGGGCATATCTGTGATGAAGGCATTTCATGGAGGGAAACTGCTGGACGCGAAGACATCCCCGTTCAGCCATGCTTTGACGAAGGCACAGTGTATCCAATATGCGCTGGACCGCCCAGGCGTATTGACCGTTCTGCCCGGCGTGCGCGGGATGCGGGATCTGGAAGAACTTCTGGCTTTCACCGAGGCATCCCCGGAGGAGAGGGACTATTCCATTGTCGGCAGGTTTACAGCGGAAAGTGTCAGCGGCCATTGTGTGTACTGCAATCACTGTCAGCCCTGTCCCGCAGGGATTGACGTTGGTTTGGTCAACAAATACTATGATTTGTCTCTGGCAGGCGACCAAATGGCGCGAAGCCATTACGACAGCCTGGCGATCAAGGCGGATGCCTGTCTGATGTGCGGGCATTGCGACGCCCGCTGCCCATTTCATGTACGGCAGAGCCAGCGGATGGGCGACATTGACTACTATTTTGAAAACGGAGGGAGTTGACATGAAACGTACATGGCTCATCACCGGCGTATCGAGCGGCTTTGGTTACGGAATCACAACACAGTTGCTGAAAAAGGGCGATGTCGTCATCGGCACCGTGCGAAATACCACCAAAGTGCAGAATTTGATCGCGCAATATCCGGATACTTTCGATTGTGAAATGCTCGATGTGACGGACGCGTCCGCCGTCCGCAAACTGGTAGACGACAGTTTTGAGCGGTTCGGACGCATCGATGTGATTGTTTCCAACGCGGGCTATGGCCTGTTCGGCGCGGCTGAGGAGCTTTCCAGCGCGGAAATCGACCATATCATCGCCACCAACCTGACCGGTTCCATCGCGCTGATCAAGGCTTCGCTGCCCCATATGCGCATACAGGGCGGCGGACGCATCATCCAAATGTCGTCTTACGGCGGCCAGGTGGCCTTCGCCGGAAACTCACTGTACCATGCGACCAAATTCGGCATCGAAGGCTTCTGCGAGGCGGTCGCGCAGGAGGTGGCGCCTTTCCACATCGGCATGACCATCGTCGAACCGGGCGGCGCGCGCACGGAATTCCGTACCGGCAGCGCGAAGGTGGCACGGCTGATGCCAGAGTACGACGGAAATCCGGCCCACGCCTTTCAAAAGATGCTCGACCCGGCAAACGGCCTGGCACCCGGCGATCCCGAAAAAATGGCGGCGCGCATCATCGAGAGCGTTGAATTGAATCCCGCACCCCTGCGCATGGTGCTGGGTTCACAGGCACTTTCCGCCACCATCTCCCGTCTGAAGGAGCGAATTGCCAACTACGAGACCCAGACGGAACGGGCGGCTTCGACCGATTACCCAGCGGGCACATAAACGTTTGTGATGGTAAACGTATACTCCAGAAAAGGAGATGGACTGATGAAAAATTTCGGATTTGGGTGCATGCGCCTTCCCATGGTGGGCTCAGAGGTGGATCTCCAGCAATTTTCTGTAATGGTGGATCGCTTTCTGGCTTCGGGATTCACGTATTTCGACACCGCGCATGGTTATATCCAAGGGAAAAGCGAAATCGCCCTTCGAGAATGCCTGGTTCGGAGGTATCCAAGAGAACAGTACGTGCTCACGGATAAACTGACGGCGCATTTTTTCAATAATCAGGAGGATCTTCCCGGTTTGTTTGCCGTTCAGTTGGAGAAGACGGGTGTGGCGTATTTCGATTATTACCTGATGCACGCGTTGAATGAAGATTTCTATCGGAAGTTCATGCGTTGCGGCGCCTTTGACTTCGCCAAAGAGTTGAAGGTACAGGGAAAGATTCGGCATATCGGTGTTTCCTTTCATGACAAGGCGGAAGTGCTGGATAGAATCCTGTCAGAGCATCCGGAGGTGGAGGTCGTCCAGATTCAATTCAACTATGCGGATTACGATGATCCAACGATTCAAAGCAAAGCGGTATACGACGTCTGCGTAAAACACAACCGACCGGTCATCGTCATGGAGCCATGCAAGGGAGGCGGACTCGTCAACCTACCAGATGAAGCCGGTAGGGTTTTGGATGCGCTGGGCGGCAGCCCGGCCAGCTATGCCATTCGGTACGCGGCCTCTTTCCCAAAAGTGATGATGGTACTGAGCGGCATGAGTTCTCTGGAGCAGTTGGAAGAGAATATCGGCTACATGACGGACTTTAGACCTTTGACAAATCCCGAATATAGTGCCATCGATCATGTCCGTGACATCCTGAAAAGCCAGGACTTGATTGCCTGCACCGCCTGCCGCTACTGTACGGATGGCTGCCCCAAGAGCATCTCCATTCCCGATCTGTTTGCCTGCTACAATAAGAAAAACCAGTTCAAGGATTGGAACAGCGACTTCTACTACATGGTCAATACCGCGGGCAAGGGCAAAGCATCCGATTGTATCCAATGCGGGAAGTGCGAAAAGGAGTGCCCGCAACACTTGCCGATCCGCGATTTACTGAAAGACGTGGCCGCGGCATTGGAGCGATAAATCGGCGATTTGAAAAGGAGGAAGGCTTATGGATAAGCAACTGAGCCCCTTTGAACGTGGGGATAAACTGCCGGAGGTTTTCTCCGTGCATTTTGATGGGGACACATACCTTTCAATGCTGGTGCCTGACAATAGTCCACTGAAAGTGCCTATCGGGAACGTCACCTTTGCGCCGGGCAGTAAAAACCATTGGCATATTCATCCCGGCGGGCAGATTCTGTTAGCAACCGCCGGGTGCGGTTGGTATCAGGCGGAGGGAGAATCACCAAGGCGGCTCAAGCCGGGTGATGTTGTAGAAATCCTGCCCGGAGTGAAGCATTGGCATGGCGCTGCACAGAACAGCTGGTTTTCTCACTTGGCAATTGAGACGGGCGCGTCGGCGGGACCGGCGCAGTGGCTGGAGCCGGTGCCGGATGAAGTCTACCAAGCGTTGGAGGGACAAAGATGACGATCGCGGAAGTATGTAAAAGGTACAGTCTAAGCGCCGATACGCTGCGCTATTATGAGCGGGTCGGACTGCTGCCGGCAATCAAGCGAACCTCTGGCGGAATACGGGATTATTCAGAAAAAGACTGCCGTTGGGTGGAGTACATCAAGTGCATGCGCTCTGCCGGGGTTTCCGTGGAAACACTGGTGGAGTACGTGATGCTGTTCC
>DAOPZY010000054.1:0-16815 GCA_035353615.1 Candidatus Limiplasma sp. | reverse complement strand
GGGTTTGGGTCTCTTTTTTTCCCGGGGGGGCGGCAATTCATTTTACAACTTACCTTAATCCGCGCAGTTTAATTATACCCGTGTAAACGCAAACTGAACCTAAAAAGTTTCGCTGCGTCTTTCTGTGCCATCATGCGCTTTTTGACTCAAAACCGTTATGAACTGTACGGATTCCGCTTTGTTTTGGAAGATTTTTTCGAGCCTGCCATTTTTCATGACCAAAACGTGCGTTTGTGTTATAATAAGGTAATCTGGTATCCATACGGTCGTATCATGGGCACGGTCGGTACGGTTTGGCGAGCATACGCCGCTGAGCGCCCTCCGTCCCCGCAACTGCGTCCATTTGCATGGGCCGCGCACGCTCAACAGACCGCAGGTTATTTACGCGCTTGGATGCACGCAAACCGGCTTTCCCAACAGGACAGGAGGAAACCAACCGTTATGAAGCCACCGTTTCTTTTATGTTATAACCTGACCGAAGAAAGAGCCAGACAGATTCGGCTGCTTGCGATGCGGCTGAAAATCCGTATGCAAATTGTGCCCCGGGAGGATTTTGCCCTGAAGCTTGCCGTTGTTTGCGGATATGAGCCAAAATCGGACGCAGAACCGTCCCCGGATTGCGAAACAGCGGATTCCGCGCTTTTTACGGATGAAATGCTGGTGCTGGGCAATTTCCCCAACGAGCTGCTAAGCCAGTTCCTGTTTGGCTTTCGACAGGCTAAAATGGCGCCCGTTGCCCTGAAGGCCATATTGACCGAAACCAACATGCAATGGGATTCAGTTACACTGCATGAGCAGATTTCCGCCGAGCATATCGCGCTTGCCAAGGGTATGCCGCCCACGCACGAGCAAGCCTGACGCGTAGCCCGTACATCGTTATATTGTAACGCGCTCTTATTCGGCCCGCTTAGCTCATTCGTTCCCCCCCCTCACGGGGAAAGGCAACCGTTTCCTGACCGTCCGGGGGTTCCATCGCCTGAGCCATGGCATCTGCCGTATTTTTTCGAGGCGCTTCGGTATGGAAGGAGTTGAGTGTATGCCTGTTGTGGCCGCTTATGCCGTACCCCATCCCCCGATTCTGCTGCCGGAAATTGGCCGGGGTGAAGAACAGAAGATTCAGAAAACAGCCCGGGCCTACGCCGAGGTGATGCGCCGCGTGGCCGCGCACCAGCCGGATGTGCTGATTGTGACCAGCCCGCACACAACGCTTTACGCGGATTATTTCCACGTGTCGCCGGGCCGGGGCGCGGAGGGGTCAATGGCACGGTTTCGCGCGCCGGAACTGAGCGTGCGTGCGGATTATGACGCGGAGCTGGTTCAGCAGATCGCGCTTCAAGCGGAAAAGCAGGGGATATCCGCAGGCACGCAGGGCGAACGAGACCGCTCGCTGGATCACGGAACCCTGATTCCGCTCCTCTTTCTTCAAAAAACCGGCTTCCGCTGCCCGATTGTCCGGGTTGGACTGTCCGGGCTTTCGACGGCCGCGCACTATCAGTTTGGGCAGTGTATCGCCCACGCGGTCGATGCGCTTCATCGCAAAGCGGTGTTCATCGCGAGCGGGGATCTGTCGCATAAGCTGACGGCGGACGGCCCCTACGGCTATGCCGAGCAAGGCCCGGTTTTTGACAAAGCCCTGACGGCGGCCTTCGCGTCCGGTCGTTTTGACGATCTGTTAGCCATATCCCCCCTACTGGCGGCGGACGCGGCGGAGTGCGGATGGCGCTCGTTCCAGATAATGGCGGGCGCGCTGGATCAGAAATCCGTGTCGGCTGAACTGCTTTCCTACGAAGGGCCGTTCGGCGTGGGGTATGGCGTAGCGGCCTTCGAGGTTGCCGGGGAGGATTGCGGCCGCAACTACGGTCAGTTGTTTGAACAGGCCCAAGAGAATCAACTGCGGGAGATTCGCGCCCGTGAGGATGCGTATGTGCGTCTGGCGCGCCAGAGTGCCGAGAAGTTCGTCCGTTCCGGCAAACGTTTGAAACTGCCGGATACTTTGCCGCAGGAACTTTTACAGCAGCGCTCCGGCGTTTTTGTATCGTTAAAAAAGGATGGGCAGTTGCGCGGCTGCATTGGCACACTGTCAGCTGCTGAAAACAACCTTGCGTTGGAAATTATCCGTAACGCCGTTTCTGCCGCAACCGAAGACCCGCGATTTGAACCCGTGCGAGCAGACGAACTGCCCGCTTTGGTATACAGCGTGGACGTGCTTGGCCCCATGGAAAGCATTCCTTCCAAGTCGATGCTGGACCCCGCCCAATATGGCGTTGTGGTGCAAAACGGCTCTCGGCGCGGTTTGCTGTTGCCCGCTTTGGAAGGGGTCGATACGGTGGATAAGCAAATTGATATCGCCCGCCGCAAGGCCGGGATCGAACCGGATGAGGCGGTTCGCCTTTTCCGGTTTCAGGTGGTGAGGCACGTTTGAATTGTGAAATCTGTCCCCGGCATTGCTCGCTGGACGAGGGGCAAACCGGTTTTTGCCGCGCTCGCGCCAACGTTGGCGGCCAAATCGTTTGCAAAAATTATGGACGGTTAACGGCGCTCGCGCTGGACCCCATCGAAAAAAAGCCGCTGAAGCGGTTCCATCCGGGAAGCTATATCCTTTCCGCCGGCAGTTTTGGCTGCAATATGCGCTGCCCGTTTTGCCAGAACAGCGACATCAGCATGGCGGATGATCGAATCCCGACTGTGGAATATTCACCCGGGCAGTTGGTCGCCAAGGCTGTGGAGATGATCCCACGCGGCAACATCGGCTTGGCCTATACATACAATGAGCCGTTGATCGGCTACGAATATGTGCGCGATTGCGCCGCGCTGGCGCGAGAAGCGGGGCTTGTGAATGTGGCCGTGACCAACGGCATGGTGTGCGAAGCGCCGATTGACGCGCTTTTGCCCCTGATGGACGCGATGAACATCGACCTCAAAGCATTTTCCCAAGCTTTTTATGATCTGGCGGGCGGCAATCTGGAAACCGTAAAGGCGACGATTGAGCGCGCCGTGAAAGCCTGCCATGTTGAGGTGACAACGCTGGTAATCCCCGGGTTGAACGACACGGACACGGAAATGGAAGCCGAAGCCCAATGGCTCGCCTCCCTGAACCCGGAATTGCCGCTTCACATCAGCCGCTTTTTTCCGCGTTATCACATGACCGACCGGCAACCCACCCCGGTTGCGACGGTGACCCGTCTGCGGGCGGTTGCCGATCGGTACCTGCGGTTTGTGTATACAGGCAATTGCTGACCCGGATTGGATTTTTACAACTGCATTCAATCCCCGGCCCCAACAGGACCGGGGATTTTGTTTGATTACCGATTCCGGAACAGTTCCCGCACCTTCGCGATGCCGCGCTCAATGCCCAGCGCGGGGTCAAACACACTGCTGGAGCCTACCACAAATATAGATGCCCCAGCCTGTTCCATTTTCGGGATGTTTTCAAAGCTACAGTTGCCATCCACCTCAATGGGGATGTCGGAGTATCCCCGCGAATCCAGCAGGTTACGGGCTTCGGTAATTTTCGCAAGGGTTTGGGGCACCAGCTTCTGCCCGGCAAAACCGGGGTTGACGGTCATCACAAGCAGCATGCCGATATCCGGCAGCACTTGCTCCACAAAGCACAGCGGAGTGGCGGGGTTGATCGCGACCGCCGCCGTTGCTCCGCGATTAGCGATCAGCCTCAGCGTGCGCTGCAAATGCCGATCCGCCTCCGCATGCACGGCGACCAAATCCCCTTCCCCAAACGCAAGCCACGGCAGGCATTCCGCAGGGTGATCCACCATCAGGTGCAAATCCAGCGGCAGACGGCTCATCTGCTTCACCGCCCTGACAGTTTCGGTGGAAAGCATCAGGTTGGGCACAAAATGCCCATCCATGATATCGCAATGGTAATAATCCGCGCCGGAGGTTTGCAGTTGTTCCAAATCCTCCCGCATGGCCAGCGGATTGGCGCACATGATGGATGCAGAAATGGCGGAGCGCATGGCAAACACCTCAACCGTTCAATATCATTCGGGGTTACAGATCCAGATACGCGTTTTGCTCGCAGGTTGCCATCAGGGTTAAGTCCCCTTGGATTGTTACGCAATCCCCTGCCGGTAGCAGGAAATTGACCCCGACGCTCAGCGCCAGATCATCCGCCTCGCCGGAACCGGCCACAACGGTAAACAACTGATACCCTGTGAAGCGAAGCGTTTGCGTTCCGCTTACGGTAAATCGGCTGACGCAAAAGCTTTCATTGCGGATAAACGTGGTCATGGTTCCGCTGGCAAGCGCAACCGTTACGGGTTGCGGATGCGCGTCCCGCTGGGATAGCGAGTAATCGACGCATGCAATCGCCTGTTCCAGATGTAAGGGCCGTTCCTGACCGCGCGCATCTTTGCGGTGGTAGTCGTAAAAACGGTAGGTAACGTCCGTCGCCTGCTGAATTTCGTACACGATGCTTCCCTTGCGCAACGCATGCAAAATTCCGGCAGGAAGGTACACAAAATCGCCCTGCTGCACCGGCAAATGGCAAACCAGCTCATCCCAGCGTTCCTCCGCGACCAGTTTGCGAAGCTCGCGCTCGTTTTCGGCGGTTTGGCCGTACACAATATCGCCGCCTTCGGCAGCCTCCAAAAAGTACCACGCTTCGTTCTTTCCGCTCGCATAGCCGGCCGCGCGGGCCGCTTTCGCGTTAGGGTGAATCTGAATGCTGAGGTCATCCATCGGGGCCACCAGCGAAATAATCACCGGAAAAGCCTTCAAACGGCTTTGAAACAGCTCCGGGTGGCTTATCCAAAGTTCGTGAAGCGTTTGCCCACAGAATATTCCGTTGGCAATTTGGTTGCTTTCCCCCGGAAGCCCGCTGAACGACCAGGATTGCCCGATTTGATCGCCAAACCACGGGTAACGGAAGTATTCTCTTAGCAGCGTGCCGCCCCATAAAGCCGGTCGCTCGATTGGGATGGTCTGGTATACCGCCACGGTTTGGGCCTCCTTTATCCGATTTCTGCCTGCGTCAGGAAAGCCGCGCCAATCATCGGCGCGTCGCTTCCTAATTTGGCGCGGCTCACGCGGATAAGACGCTTTCGCGCCCACGGCGTGTAGCCGTAAGCGAGGATTTTTTCCTGCAAAGGCGCGATAAACAACGCCTCGTGCGCGCTGATCCCGCCGGAAATAACCACCGTATCGGTGGAAAGAATATCAATCATGATCGCCAGTCCATAGGCCAAACGATCCACGCATTCGGCAATCAGCCCCAGCGCGTCGCCATCCCCAGCGTAAGCCAGTTGGAACACCGATTCCGCCTTTGCGGGCAAATCGCGCAACTTATCGGGAAAACGTTCCATCGCCTGTTCCAGAATCGCGGTTCCGCTGGCGTAGCGCTCCAGGCAACCCCGCTTGCCGCAGGCGCAGGGCCTTCCCTGCCATTCGATGGGCGTATGCCCAATTTCCCCCGCGGTGTGCATGGCGCCTGAAAACACCTTGCCGCCCGATATCACCCCGCAGCCGATGCCGGTGCCAACGGTTACGCACAGCATGTCCGGGCTTTCCCGGTTGCGGCCAAATCGGTACTCCGCATAGGCGGCGGCCCAGCTATCCTGTACCACAGTGGGGTTCCAGCCTTTTAGCTCACGGAAATACTCCGCCAGCGGCACCTGATGTTCGCCAAACAGATTGCAGCTGTACTCCACGATGCCATTCCGGTAGTCCGCCGTGCCGGGAATGCCGATGCCTATGTGTTCAACCTGCCCGGGATCAATGCCTTCCCGGGCCAGCATCTCATCCGCCGCATCCGCAATCATGCGCGCGAACGCCCGGGGTTGTTCCGCCCCCGCCGAGGGAAACGCGCGTTTGCAAATCACGGACCCATCCTGCGCAACAATGCCGGCGTTCACTTTTGTGCCGCCAATGTCAATGCCAATTCGGCAATGTTCCGGCATAGCCATCCTCCTTGCGAAACGCGGGTGTTTTTACAGAATTTCGAACATTTCAAAGATGTTCAGTTTAGGCAGATAAATCCGGGTGCTATGCCCGACGGTTTCCGTGCAAAGGGTTTGCCCGTCCGCCAGCGTTTTTGCCTGTTTTCCTGCCTCAGGCCAATCCACCGTAATATCGTACACCGGCACAACGGGGGGCGTTTCCTGCTGATTGATCGCCGCCATAAACGTGCGCCCTTCCTTTTTCCACGCCAGCATTTCCACATATTTGGGCGCGTCCGAGGTAAACGAGGGTGAGGGAATCAGCGCCTGCACCAGCCGGCAAACGGCAGCGTGGCTCTGATAGGGGCGCATCATCTCAATGGGCGCGGCGCTCCAGATCAGCGTGCTTGCGCCGATTTTCCGCATCACAATGGCAGGCGAATCCGTGTACACCCCCGGAGGGTTGCTGTGAATCGCGGAAAAATCCGCCGTGTTCTGGAGCGTGTAAGGCAGCGTGAGCGTGCCCAGCACCACGCAATCCGGCGCGTTCACCGTCGCGGTATACTGGTGCATGTCGATGTTCAGCGGAACCTTGCGCGAGAACCCGGTCAGGTATTTTTCCCCTTCGGCCGTGGGGCTGATGTAGGTAACCGTATGCTCTGTTACACCGGTAACGGTAATGCCCAGCAGCGCGGCCAGCCTCGGGTTTGCCACAGGGCCGCTCACATACAGCGAGCCACCGCGGCGCACGTACGCCTCAATGGCGTCCATCTCCTCCGGCAGGATGCGCGCCACATGCGAAAGAATGAGCGCCTGCCCGTGATAATTCGCCAGGTTCCGGCTGCCAATCACTTCAAAGGGAATGTTGTTTTCCCGAAGAATCCCGGCCATACGCGTCGGGGCTTCCGCGTAGTATTTGGGGCTGAAGGTTTTATCCGCCATCGCGCATTTTTCGTTGGGGTCAAACTTGGCGTGGGTCGCAAACCAGATGGCCGCGTCGTGGATCAGCGCGCCGCTGACATACTTTTCATATGGCATGGTTTTCTGGAAGATCGATTTCATCAGCCGCGTATATACTTCGGGCACAATCGAGCCATCCGGGTTAATGGCGTCCACCAGCTGGAAGGCCCCGGAGTGCACCAATGCGGTAATCGCGTGTAAAAGCAGCTCGTCCTCGGTTTTGGTGGTGGTGTGCTGGTTCAGCTCCGGGTCGCAGCGCGAGGTGTGGTAGGTGAAGGGCAGCGCCGGGCTTACGTTTTTATAGTATTTGTTGATAAACGTCTGTTGCAGGAAGCCGCCGTAATAGTCGCCGCCCGCGTAATCCACCGCATCCATCAGATATTCGCTGGAAGCGTTGATCCACGGCGACGTAATCATGCTGAACTGATGCTCAATGGTCACTTCCGGGCGAACGGCTTTCACGCAATCTGTGGCGAACTTTGCATATTCCGCCAGCCATTTTTCGCGCAGGAGCTGGAACGCCAGAAACTGTTCATCCTCAAAATCCACTTTGCGGGGCATTTCGCGCCCGGTTTCCTCAAAGTACCTTTTGCGGCAATGCTGGCAGTAGCATACGTCCGGCCAGAAGGTCATATCCAAAAACATGCCTTCAAACAAATAATTCCGGTTCAGGTGGGTCAGGTTTTCCCGCACATAGGCCCGGTAATCCGGGTTATTGGGGCAAACGATACCGTAGCGGCCCGTTTTGAAGTTCGGCAGCCCCCGGTATTCCCGAAACTGCTTGCCATCCTCGGTTACGCAACGCCAGTCGGGATGGTTGTCATAGGCCCAGTTGTCAAAAATCTGGGTATAATACGCGACCACCGAAATGCCTTTTTCATGGCACAGGCGCACCATATCGCCAAAATAGTCATAGCCTTTCAGGCCCCTATGCATGCGGCCCACCGAGGGTTTGTAATAGCAAAGCCCGGTGTGCGGCTTGGCCTTCACCATCGCGGACTGAAACCCCGCCTCCGCCAGCGCGTCCACATATTCCTTGGCATTGATTTTGCTTAAAAACTCATCGTTCCAATCATCAATGTGCATGTCCAACAGGTTCCTGCGAAAATTGCCCTGAATCCACATCTTCGGGTCGTCCCTTTCAAGTTTAATTCTCATGGGGATGGGAAGTCGGTTCGTACTGGGTAATGGGCGCTTTAAGTACGGAATTTTCCAAAAACTTGCTCGGCGACATCCCCACGATCTTTTTGAATATCTTACTGAACACATGAATACCGGAAAATCCGCACAGATAAGCCACCTCGGTCAGGCTTTTATTATCCTTGTACATCAGCTGCTTGGCGCGTTCAATGCGAATGTTGAGCATGTACGTATGCAGGGAAATCCCCAAATGGTCCTGAAACAGCTTGGTAAGATAGTTTGCGGTTACGCCAACCGCATCGGCGATTTGCCGGTTATCCAGCCCCGTGTCGCACAGGTTTTTATAAATGTAGGAAACCGCGTTTTCGATGTGCACCCAGGATTTGGTTTTCGCGTCGTTTTCCTCCGGCTCGGCCAGGTTGCCGGCGGAGCGGAAGTACGGTACCAGCAGTTGCAAGGCAATCCCCGTCAGCATGGTTTTGTAGCCGGGGCGCTTATCGTCGTATTCCTTATACATGCGCAGGTAATTGTTGCACACATCGTATTTTTCCGCATCGGTCGCGGTTGCCACAAACACGTTGTTGCCCCACGGAATATCATGCTCGGGCGTATCGTAATAATCGAAGTGGAAAATATACTGTACCAGCGGCTCGTCCCCTTTGCTGGCGATGATATGGGCGGCTTTGGGGGGTAACACGATCATATCCCCGGTTTTCAGAAAAAACCGGTTGCCTCCCACAAAGAACTCTGCGCTGCCCCCCGCCACATAGGTAAACACGTACTCGTCATCCTGCCATTTACCGTACATGTCCACCGCGCGCTTGATGCGCATGGTTACCACATTGGGACGGATATCGTCCAGAAAAGAAATGTCCACGGTTCATCACCTGCCCCGCTTAGCCTTTGACCGCGCCAGCCATCATGCCCTGCATGATCTTTTTGTAAAACAGGATGTAGATGACTACCACCGGAAGCGTCGCCATGGCCAGCGCAGCCATCAGCAGCGTGTAATCCACCGAAAACTGCGAGGTAAAGCTTGTTAGGCCCACGGGCACGGTTTTATAGGCTGCCTTCATGACCAGCATCTGCGCAAAGGGAAACTCATTCCACGTGTGCATGAACGCAAGGATCACTACGGTGGAAAGCACCGGCCGGCAGATGGGCAAAATAATGGTGAACATGGTCCGGAGCATCCCGGCGCCGTCGATGGCCGCCGCGTCCTCCATCTCCTTTGAAATGCCCTTCACGTAGCTGTCCACCAGAAAAATGGCGATCGGCAGTTCAAAGGCAATGTAGGGAAACAGCAGGGTGATGCGGGTGTTGAGCAGGCCAACGTTTTTAAACATGATAAACATGGGCACAATCAACGCGTACACCGGCACCAGAATCCCCGCCAGAAACACGCCGTACACCAGTCCGCGGCCCTTGAAGCGGTAACGCGACAGCAGATAACCCACCACAAACGTAAACAGCAGCACAAGCGCAAGGGAGATGAAGCTGTTAAACGCGCTGTTGAACAGGTAAACGTCAAACTTCGCCGTCTGGAACGCCTGCCGGTAGTTGTCAAAATTCAGCGCGCTGGGCAGGGAAAAGGAGTTGAGGTTAAATTCCGTCGAGGTTTTCAGCGACGAGTAACCAAGCCAGATAACCGGAAAAATGCAGGTAATCGACAGCAGCATAATCGGCACGTTGATAAAAAACCAGCTGATGGCACCGGTAATCTTCTTCATGCGTTTTTCCTCCCATAGGACCCCATCAGCAGCTGAATCACCCAGCTGATTAAAAGGCTGAATACCAGCAGCATCACGGATATGGTTGCGCCGTAACCGAAATTGCTGTTGTCAAATGTGGTTTTGAAGCAGTAGAGCGCCAGAACGCTGGAGGAGCGGCCTGGGCCGCCGTTGGTCATAATATAGATATGATCGTAAATCTTCATGGTGCCGCTGGCGCACAGAATGATGGCAATTTTAAGCGTATCCCAGATCATGGGCAGGGTGATTTTCATGGAGCGCTGGTACCAGTTAGCGCCGTCAATTTCCGCGCACTCATAAATCTCGGTCGGCACGGCTGAAATCGCGCCCATCAGAATCACCAGATACAGGCCGATGTATTGCCACATCACAGGGATGGAGATTGTCGTCAGGATAATGCTGGTATCGTCCAGCCACAGTCTGATCCAGCTTTGCAGCCCCAGCGCGCGCAGAAGCGTGTTCAGCAGGCCGAAATTCTGGTCATACACAAATTTCCATACAAAGCCGATGACCACCGGAGCCAGCACCACCGGAAAAAAGATCACGGTGCGATGAAACTCCTTGAGTTTTAACCGGCGGTTCGTCATTAAAAAGGAGATCACCAGCGCCACGCCCACCTGCCCCAGAACGCAGTACAGGGAAATAATCAGCGTGTTGGTGGTCGAAAGCCAGAAATTCCTGTCCTTGAGCATGGTTGCGAAGTTTTTGAACCCGACAAATGATTGCGGACCGATGCCATCCCACTTGAGCAGGCTGTAAAAAATAGAAATGCACAGCGGCACGATCACGATAAAAATGTACAGAAGAAAGGGCACGCCAATGAGTGCGTAAATCAAAGGCAGGTTCCGTTTTGCGTTCCGTTCCAGCATCAGCCTCATCCTTTGCGGCAACATCATAAGACCGTAGCGCGGCTGTAACGGCGCGGGCCGGCAGCGTTGCGCTTTAACCCGCAAGCGCTGCCGGCTCCCCGTTTCAACCGGACCGAGCATCCGCTGGAGGATATCGCCCAAACGGGCGCTGATCCTCCGCTTTGCACGCATCGATCTTTCCTTTTGAAAAGAGGCGGAACCTTTGATTGCTCTCCGGTTCCGCCGGTTCCATTGTGTTTACTGCGCGTCCAGCACGCTCTGGCACGCTTCCGCCATTTCCTGCGGGGTGGTGGCGCCGATAAGCAGTTCCTGCGTACGGGCATACAGTTCGCTCGCAACCGGGGAGCTCAGCTGCACGTCGAAGATGGGCAGGAAGGTCCAGGTGGCCGCCAGCGCGCTGTACTTGGCGAACAGCGGATCCAGTTTGCTCTGGTCTACATTGCTGGTTTTGCAGGCGGGCACGAAGCCGGCTTCCAGCGCGTAGGTGCCGTAGTTGCCTGTGGTGATGGCCTTGTAAAAGTCCAGCGCGGCTTTCTGCTGCGCGTCGCTCAGGCCGGCCTTGATGACATAGCTCCAGCCCGCGCCGCCCGCAACGCCGTTCTGCACGCCGCCGGCTTGGCCTTCCACAGCCGGGATTGCGGCAAACTCGGTAGCGGCTTTGATTTCGTCGGAAGCATCCTTCAGCAGGTTGCCCAGCGCCCAGGCGCCTTCGATGAACATCGCGGCTTTCTTGTTCATGTACATGGCTTCCTGCTCGTTGTTGTTGATGGAGTTCATATCGGCGTTAAACGCGCCGGCGGTCGCAAGGGCCTGGAAATCGGTCAGAGCCTGCACAAAGGCCGGATCGGTGAATTTCGCGCCGGTCTTATTCTTGAGGCTGTCAAACCAGGTGCCGTCCACATAGCGGTAAGCGAAGGTGTTGAACAGGCAGCTTTCGGCAACCCACTGATCCTTGTTGCCAAGCGCGATGGGGGTGTAACCCTTGGCCTTGATCTTATCAACAGCGGTCAGCAATTCGGCATATGTGGCGGGGAAGGTGTCCACACCGCACTCCGCGAAGATGTCCTTGTTGTAGTACACAACCGCGTTGGGCTGCATCTGGAAGGGGAAGCCGTACGCGGTGCCGTTTACCAGCGCATCGCCAAAGGCGGTGTCCAGGTATTCCGCTTTCCAAGCGTCGTCCATCAGGTCGGTCACGGGGATGATTTTACCGGCGTTGGCAAGGCTGGCGAGCATATCGCCCTTGCAAAGGAACAGGTCGGGCAGTTCATCGCCGGTTACAAGCACTTTGAGGTTGGTTTCGTAATCATCATGCGCCACATAGGTGCTGGTGATTTCGATGTTGGGGTTCGCGGCCATAAATTCCGTGCTGGCCTGGTCGAACGCCTTCGCGGTGCCGGCGGTGTCGGACACGCTGTGGAAGTGCATAAACGTAAGCGTTGTTTTGTCCTCCGCAGCGGCGACGCTAAACAGCGAGCCAAGCAGAACGATCGCCATGACCAGGGATAACCATTTCATCGATGCCTTCATGGGATAGCCTCCTTTTCGATTTCGAACGGCTTCTGCCCCGCTGCCGGCGACGGTACGGCCGGTTTCAGGGTTGCCATTCGATCTATCTGATGATGCTATTATAGTCACATGCCAGCCCCCCTGTCTTTATCTACAGTGGCACTTGTTTGTCTGTTTCTACATATTATAATCGAGAAGTTATGGGAATGATTTGTCTATTTCTACTGTTTTTTGTTCTTCTGGCGGCTGCTGCCCAACGCCCGCATAAATCTTTCGTTTGCTGGCCTTATATTGCCTTTCGGAATTCTGCCCGAGCAGTTCAGACGGCCGTTTTGGAATTTCTTTGACCATCAGAAGGAACCTTACGCGCTATCCACAGTTCCCTATTCGGTATCCATTTCTACTTTCCCTGTTCCTCACGTTTGTTGTTGTTTTGCATACATCGGAGCGCCTGCGTATTGTAGCTTTGGACCCCAAAGTACGCTTCCGACGAACGGAAAATTGCAGGGTAACCGCAACACGTGAAAATTCGATAGCCTTTATAAAGGAAACGGGCATGCATAAAGCTCCCAGTCCATAAGAGAGGCGCGGTTACCGAACAAACTCCACCTCAACGGAATGGAATCAAGGCAACGCCCCTGTGAGGCAGACTCATCGCTAACCCAACGGCGTTAAAAAAACCGCGCCATTATGTGCTTTCGCACATGTGACGCGGCTTTTTCACTCAATCGGGTTGTCAAAGGGCGGAACGGAGAGCCGGTTAAACCGACGCTCCGTTTTATGGGATTAGGAAACGCCGCCCAGCGCTATGGCCTTTGTTACTGCAAGGTGACTGAAACGCTCATCCCGTCGCGCAGAGCATCCGTGCTGGTCAGTTCCGCATACGCCATGTATTTGGATTCGCCGCTTGCGCTCCCGGGGATCGAGCCGACGGAAACCACCGTGCCCTCCACAGCGTCGTGCCCGGTCAGCACATCCAGCTGAACATTCACCCTTTGACCGGCTACCACCGTGTCCAGATCGCTCTCGTCCACCGAGAACTGTACCCAAAGATCGCTGCTCGCATAATAAGTCGCCAGCACATCCTTCTGATTTACAGCGCTGCCGGCTGCCTTGGGCAGGCTCAGGATCACGCCGTCCTCAGGGGCGGCAACGGCGTTATCCGCTGCGTTCAGGCCGTCCAGCGTGCCTGTGACTATTTCCAGAAGCACATCGCCGCGCTTCACCGCCTGCCCTTCCGTTACCAGGCATTTGAACACGCTGCCGTCAGCCGTTACAGCCGTTGAGGCGGCGCGCTGTACCTTGGCATAGCTGGCCAACCGCTGCGACGTGGAGAATTTCGCGTCCCGGTAAATCGAAACCGTATCCTCCACGTTCAGGTTGCTTTGGCTAACCTCTACGGTAAAGTTACGGCCATCCACCTTGGTAATGATGCCCGTGCCGGTGCGGTCGTTATCGTCCGAGCTGCGCAGGTAGACGGTTTCCCCCTCGTTCAGGTAGCGGTTTTCATTGTTGTTGCTATCGCTTTTATAGGCGTTCGCCGTGCTGGTGCTCACCGTGTAACGGCCAACGGGTTCCAGGTACAGCAGCGCTCCGTAGCGCGCCGTGATATCGGCGGCGTCATCGCCCGCCGCAACCCGTACGCCGCGCGCGGTTCCGTCCATGGTGGCGTACACTTTTTCGGTGCTCAGGCTAAACAGCGCGTCGCCAGCCTGAACCATGTCGCCCACTTGCACGGAGTAATCCGCAAGCGTTCCCCCAAACGGCGCGGCAATGGTGTGCACGCTTCGGTAGGCCACATTGCCGGAATATACGGTACCGTCGGCCGCGCTTTCCGCCATCGCGGACGCGCCGCCCAGCGTCAGGCTCAGGCAGAGGAGCAGAAGGGTCATTTTTTTCATGATGGTATCCATCCTTTCTAACCGCTTATACGCTACGCAGCGCGTCGATCGGGTTCAGCGCGCTGGCTTTGCGCGCCGGCGCCCAGCCAAACACAATCCCGACTGCCGCGGAAAAACCGACGCCCAACGCGATAGCGGAGCCGGAAACGACAAACCCGAAATTCGCAATCACGCTGAAAATATAGGAAACGCTCAACCCGAGGATGACCCCGATGACGCCTCCCGACAGGGAGAGGATAATCGACTCGATTAAAAACTGAAGCTGAATCTGGCCCGGTTCCGCACCCAGCGCTTTTCGCAGGCCGATTTCCGTTGTGCGCTCCGATACGGTGACCAGCATCATGTTCATAATGCCGATCCCGCCCACGAGCAGCGCGATGGAAGCGATGCCCACCAAAAGCATGGTCATCATGGAAAGCATGGTATCCATGGTATCCAGCAGGCTTTCCATATTGATGATGCGATAACTGTCATCCTTATAGTTAAACGCAGCGTTCAGCACGTTTTCCAGCGCGGACTGTACGGAGTCGGTCACGCTGGTATCGGTCACATACACGCTGAGGGACGCGATGTTGCGCGTGCCGGTGAGGGTCATCGCGGTGGTATAGGGGATGATGATGCGCCCGCCGTCCGTGCCGCTGCTTTGAGCCTGAGCGAGCACATCGTTGTTGTCCGCTTCGGATAGCACGCCGACAATGGTGAACTCATCCCCAAGGATATAAACCTTCTGGCCCATCGGGTCCTCGCCGAAAAAGAGCTGCTGTTGCGCGGTTGCGTCCAAAAGCGCGACCCGGTTTTTGCTTTGCACATCCAGCATTGAAAGCGCGCGCCCCCGGCTGACCAGTTCCTGATTCCGCTTGAAGTACACCTCGTTATACCCGTCGATGGTCACATCCTCCACCCACGCGGCTTTGGATTTGACTGTCGCGGTTGAGGAAACCGTTGGGGAAATGCCTTCCACGTCAGGGATGGCGGCGATATTCGTAAGATCGTCCAGCGTCAGCCCGGACTTCAGCGGCGTACCAGTGGCGTTTACCACCAACCGGCCCGTGCCCATGGCGGTAAACTCCTCGGTTACCTCGGTGGTGGCGCTTTGCATGATCGTAATCAGCGCGATAATGGCCGTAACGCCGATCACAATGCCCAGCACGGTCAGGAAGGACCGCATTTTGCTGTTCCAGATGTTCATCAGGGACATCCGCATGCTTTCCTTCCACAGGCTAAGCTTTTTCCTGAGCATTTTGCGCCTCCCCTTCCGTAAGCAAACCGTCCAGTATGTGCACGATCCGTTTCGCGTGCTGAGCGATGGCCAAATCGTGCGTGATCATGATAATGGTGCGCCCTTCCCGGTTGATTTCCTCAAACAGCTCCATCACCTGCCGACCCGTCGTTTGGTCTAGCGCGCCGGTCGGTTCATCCGCAAGCACAATGCTTGGATTGGTCGCCAGCGCTCGGGCGATGGCAACGCGCTGTTGCTGCCCGCCGGAAAGCTGGTTGGGGCGGTTGTTGAGCTTGTCCTTGAGGCCCACGCGCACCAGCGCTTCCTCCGCGCGCGCCAGCCGCTGCTTTTCGGGTATGCCGCCGTAAATCAGCGGTAATTCCACATTGCGGATCGCGTCCAGCCTTGGGAGCAGTTGAAACGATTGAAACACAAAGCCAATCTCCTGATTGCGGATTGCCGCGAGCTGCTTGGCGTCCAGCTTGGCAATATTTCGGCCGCGCAGAATATATTCCCCTTCGGTCGGCGTATCCAAGCACCCGATGATGTTCATCAGCGTTGACTTGCCGCTGCCGGAAGGGCCAAGCACGGAAAGAAATTCTCCCTCCCGCACAGTCAAATCGATCCCCTTGAGCACGGTTTGAAGCTCCGCGCCCATCTGATAGCGCTTCACAATACCGGTCATGTGGAAAAAATCATTTTGCATACTGGCGCGCTCCCATAAGGCCTGTGAAGGCCTCGGTGGAGGTCGGGGTATACAGCACCGTATCCCCACTGTTGAGCCCTTCGGTGATTTGTACGGAGTTACCGTCGTTGATGCCGACCTTCACGCTCACTTCCCTGACCTTATCGCCTTCGCGCATCAGCACATAGGGGGCGTTGTGATCGGTAAACTGCACGGCATCCAGCTTCAAAAGAACAACGTTTTCGGCCTGCTGGTTAAGCACCTTGGCCGTAATCTGCATGCCGGGCAACGCATCCGCAGGGATCTTGATCCCCTTTAAATCCACCGTTGCCTCGTAATAGCTCAAATCGCCGGATACGGTCGCATGCTTGTTAAGCGCGGTGATCGCGCCTTCAAAGGTGCTGCCGCTGCCATCCACCGTAATCTGCGCCGTTTTGCCAATCTGGATGGCTGCCACGTCATATTCGTCCACTTTGAAAGTCGCCTTCATGGCGGACAGGTCCATGATCTCGGCCAGCTGATCCCCTGCCTTGACAACGCTGTTGACCGCCACATCAATGGAGGTGACTTCGCCGGCGATATCCGCCTTGACCAGCGTTCCGTCTTCAAGGCGCATCAACCGGGCGTTTTTAGCTACAACGGTGTTGGGCGCAACATAAATATCCGTAACCGTGGTTGCGCTCGCCGCCGTAACGGCGACCGCGTTATCCACATCCAGGCTGCCGGAAAAGCTGTAATAGGTTGTCAGGTTACCGGTGGCCGCGACGGTTTCCGCATATTGGGTACGGCTGCGGCCGCCGAACAGGGTAACCGCCGCCAGAATGCCCACCACAATCACCACGGCCAATACAATCCACGGGGTACGTTTCTTCTTCACTGTCAGAACC
>DAOPZY010000053.1:0-17261 GCA_035353615.1 Candidatus Limiplasma sp. | reverse complement strand
GTTATTTTACGCCAGGGGGTTTTTCTGTCTGTCTGTTTATCCTGGGGCAGTGCACTCCCTGACAAGGGCGAAGCCCTTGACCCGGTTTCGCTGCGGCGAGGGTCGAAGGGGTATCGTATGCAAAACTACCCCATATGCCCATTGGATGCTCAGGCCATGTCCGGGCCTTTGGGTTGGCGTTTCTGGAACAGCTGGCCAAGCTTTCGGAAACCGGATTTCAAACTGCTCTTCGGGGTCGGCTTGCCGCGTTCGCGATCCACAAGCCGGAATACCAGCATAAAACGCTGTGGAATGCGGCTCCAGCGCTTTTCCAGCTCAAACCCGTAATAGTACAGCTGGGTGATAATCAGCTCCGGGTTGATGCCCGGCCCGTAGTAGGCGGGCGTGCCTTTTTCCGGGATGTCGTTGTCCACAATGACCAGGCGACCGCCGGGCTTCAACGCCTTTTTCAGCGTTTCAATAAACTGATCCTTCACAAACTCGATATCGGTGATGTACACCGCGTGATACATGGAGCACATGAAAATCACGTCCACGCTGGCGGCAGGCAAGCCGGCTTCGTTCATGCGGGTCACCATCGGCTTGATGTTGCCAATGGCGTAATCCCGTATCATGCTTTCCAGATACTGCAAAGCGTCCTTGTTGATTTCGGTGGCGTACACCAGCCCTTTTTCCTTGACGCGTTTGGAAAACTCGTAGCTGAAGTACCCTCCGCCGCAACCGATATCCGCGATGCGGTCGCCCTCCCGAAGCCCCAATTCATCAATCATTTCCGTGGTTTTTTCCCAAAGCACACGGTTGGGGTTGTTAAAAATCAGGTACTCGTTCCACTCATTGAGCGTGCGGATGGGGGAATCCCCCTGATAATCATAGGAAAGCGAAAGACTGCCATGCTCCGGTTCGGTACGCTCCAGATCAAATTTCACCAGCAAATACTGTTTGAGGCGCTCGTAACCCTGATCCCCGAAAAAGTGGAAGTACGAATCCGCAAGCGCTCCGCTGCGCATGGCTGCGCGGGTGGCTTCATCCGCCAGCTCATACTGGCAAAACCACATCAGCGCCGTATAATCGTCGCCAATCCGTTCCGTGGGCCACAGCGCGGAAAAAGCTTCCAGCGCCTGCGCAATCGCCGCGGGGTCGCTGTTCATGAACCCGTCGTACATTACCTTGCCCACACGTTTGCCACGGATGGAATACCCGGAGGTAAGCGTGCCGATGATCCGGTAGCGCACGACCGAACTCGCTGAGCGGATGGCCAGCCAATAAGCGCCGTCGCTTTGCCGCGTGCGGTGATCCTCCGGCACGGATTGCGCCGGCACATCGCCCATCTCAAACACAAGCACATACCGCTGCGGCGTAAACTGGTAGGTATCCAGCAGGTTGAAGCCGTAATACCACATCTGGCTCACGATCAGCTTTTTGTTGATGTACGGGCCGTGGTAGGGCAGCTCTTTGCCTTCCACAAGGTCGTTATCCACAATAATCAGCTTGCCGCCCGGCAGCAGGGCGTTGCGGATGTTTTCCACAAACTGATCCCGCTCGTAATCGCTGAAGGCGGAATAGACGTTATGGTACAGCGAGCACATGAAAATGCAGTTGACCATGGTGCCCGGAGCCAGACCGATGCCGTCAAACGCGCCTACGACAGGCTCAACGTTCCGGATGCTGTTTTTCGCGATATAATCGCGAAGGTAATCCAGATGCAGCGGGTTGGTTTCCACCGCGTACACCTTGCCCTGCTCGCCGATGATATCGGCAAATTTAAACGTGTAGTAGCCTGAGCCGGAACCCAAATCCACTACGTGGTCGCCCTGTTTCAGGTTGAGCTTTTCGATGTTGGCGCGCGTTTTTTCCCAGCGTTCGCGGTCCGGATTGCAAAACAGGATAAAATCTTCTAAAAAGCGCAGGCGGGCTTTTTCCGCAACCTGATCCTTGCTCAGGTTACGGAAATGGTATTTATAGTTGATATAAAACCGGAGGTTATCGTCCCCGTCGCGATGCAGCAGATCGTAAAAACCGGCGACGTTAGGGATGGAAAGCAGTTCCTCCCGGGCATTTTCCGGGGCGAGCCACAGCTTGCACAGCCATTGCAGCGCGGTGTACTCGCCGCCGAAGTTTTCCGTGGGGATAATGCGGTTATAGACGGAAATCGCATGCCGGAGCGCCATGCGGTTCCCGGTTTTGAGGTACCGCAGGATCAGTCGCCCCGCCTTTTTTCCGCCGGAGGTAATGTCAAACGAATCCAGACTGCCCAGATGAACCAGAGAATCCTTGGAAAGGATGGGAATTGAGAGCGGCGTTTGCTTATCCATTTTATCAACCATCGTTTACTTTCAAATTTGAAACCGGTTAGCCTGCCGGCGGCGGTTTACAGCTCTGGCGCGTTATCCAGATACGGGTTGAGCGGGCCTTCCGCGTACGCTTCCCTTGGGAAGGGGAGGAACTGCGCGGAATTGAACTGCTCCACCACTTCATCCGCGACAAATTTGCCAATATCCGTAAGGGTTACTTTGTTGCCCTCATCCCGAATCAGGCCGTATTGAATGAGGCGGTTCACCTTGGTGCGGAACAGGTCGTCAAAGGCGCGGTGGTTGATGCGCTCAAACTGCTTTTTAATCAGCCACATGTTTTTCATGGGCAGGATGATCGACCAGCGCATCTGTTGCTCCGGGTCCCGGATCAGCCCGCGGTTAATAGGCTGATGCCCCTCGTCGATCATGCGATAATACTCCTCAAAGGTTTGGGTGTTGATGGAAAACCGGTCGCGCAGGCTGCTGAAACCGGTTAGGCCAAAGCCGAGCTGATCGTACAGGTTGCAGCACTGGTTGTAGGCATATTGGGAAATGTTGCGCTTGTCCCGGGTGTACACCCGGCGAAGGTTTTCCACATAGCCGTAGGAGCGCATCAGTTCCACGGCGGTGGCTTTCATGCGCATGGTGGTTTCCAGATTCGGGATCGCGTTGGGATCCCGTTGCCGATCCTTCAGGATTTGGCCCTGAAAATCGCCGTACGCCAACACCTTCAGGCGGTAGAGCTGAATCTCATCCGTGGGCATTTGGCAGGCAAGGTCTACGGTTTCCAGCCATTTTTCCATGGTCTGGCCCGGATAGCCGTAGATAAACTCAATGTTGAGCTTAAAGCCGCTGCGCGCAGCGCTTTCGATGGACTGCACCGCCATTTTCATATCGTGCGGGCGGCCCATATGCTTCAAAATCCCATCGTCAAAGGATTGAACGCCAATGGTGAGCCTTGTGACGCCGTGATTTTTCATGATCCGGATGCGATCCTCGCCATCCGGGCCGAGGATCGAGTTGGGGTCCAAATCCACATTGTACTGTTTCAAACGGGAGGCGTCGATACGCTTGCCAAAGAACGTGAGAAAACGGTCCAGCATGGCCGGAGGCATAAACGTGGGCGTGCCGCCGCCCAGCAGGATGCTGCGGGGCTTAAACTGACGGATTCCCAACCGGGCAAGGGACAGGTCCAATTCCCTTTCCAAATAGGAAAGGTACTTTTCCTTTTCAGCCGTCTGCTCGCCCACCAGGCCCGGATAGTGGCAAAACGCGCAGTGCTGCTGACAGAATGGGAAATGCACGTACAGGTCGGTACAGCCGTCCGGCGCAAGGGTGTAACCGCTGAAAAACGAATCGTCCGTCAGCGTATCGTACCGGGTAATGGGGGGATAGTGTACGGAAGGCACAAAATCCCCATCCAGACAAATCAGACCCTGTTTCTGAAGCTCCAGCGTTTTTTGCACATACCAGTCGATCTGCGCTTTTGTTTCGGCTTTTTCCAGATCCTGCAACGCCATTTGCAAAACCACCTTTACCTTTGAAATGATTGTGCGCCCCGGAAGGTCCGTATCACGGAAAAGTTATGGGGATATCACTTTGTACGCGTTTGTTGCCCCGGCTAGAGCCATTGGTTGCGGTAAAGCCGATAATATACGCCGCGGGCGGCCAGCAGCTCCTCATGGGTTCCCTGTTCGGCAATGCTGCCGTTGGCGAGCACCAAAATCCGGTCTGCATTGCGCACAGTAGAAAGCCGGTGCGCGATCACCAGACAGCTCCTGCCTTTCATGAAGGCTTTCAGGGATTGGCCGAGCGCGGCCTCGGTCAGGGTGTCCATATCGCTGGTGGCTTCATCCAGCACCAGCAGGGCCGGTTGCCGCGCCCATATTCGGGTAAAGCATAGCAGCTGGCGCTGGCCTTCGCTAAGCTCACAGCCGCCGCGCAACAGCGGGGTTTGCAGGCCGTGCGGCAGGGCGTCGATCGTAGCCGTCGCCCCGGCTTGCCCGGCGCAGCGCGCCGCGTCCGCGTAAGAGTAGCCTGGTTGCCCATACCCGATGTTGTTAAGCACCGTATCGGAAAACAGCACCGGGTCCTGCAATACAATGGACACCTGCCTGCGAAGCGCGGCCTTGCGGATTTGCCGCAGATCGGTGTTTCCAAAGCGAATGGTTCCCGCGTCCGGCTCAAAAAAGCGGAGCAGCAGGTTCATAAGCGTTGTTTTGCCTTCGCCGGTGGCGCCTACCAGCGCGTAGGTTTTGCCCTGAGGCAGGGTAAAGTTTACGTCCGAAAGGACGTCCTTTTCCCGTGTGTACCCGAAGCGCACATGCTCAAAATGCAAATCCTGCGTAAATAGCTCCGGAGCGTCCTCCGTGCCCTCGTCCGTTTCCGCGGCTCGCTGTTCCATTTGAAAAACGCGGTCGGCGCACGCAAAGCCGGTTTGAAGCTGAATCCACTGCGCGCCAAAATCGTTGACGCTTTTGAGAAACTGTCGCGCAAAAAGAATGCAGGTTTGCATGGCGCCGATTGTCAGGCTTGCGTTTAGCACATCCAAACTGCCCAGAACAATCAGCGCGATGAAGCTGAGATTGCCGACCACCATCAGCAGGGGGTCCAGCATTCCGCCGCAAAACTGCGCCCGGATGCTGGCTTGCTCCAGATCGTCGCTGAAACGGTCGCTCTGCGTGAGTATCTCCTGCTGTTTCTGAAATGCCAGGACGGAACGGTAGCCGCTCACGCTGGAGGCTACGGTGTGGTTCAGCCGACCGAGCGCCTGTTGCTGCGCCCCGACGGCGCGAAACACCTTGCCTGAAATGGCGAGGGACAATAGCATCGAAACCGCTGCGGAAGCCAGCGTGAACAGCGCAATGTCGCGATTGAGGGCGGCGATGAAAGCGATGCTGCAAACGGCCGTCAGGCTACTCAGAACCAGCCCGCAAAGCACCTGAATCACCAATTGGGAAGCGGTTTCCACATCGTTGAGCGTACGGCTCATCAGATCGCCGTGGGCGTGCGTATCCGTATCCACAACCGGCAGGTGCAGCAGCTTGCCGTAGATCGCCTCCCGCAGGCGGTAAGCCTGCTTTTGCGAAAGGCTCGCGCCCAGCAGACCCTGACCGTAACCCAGCGCTGAGGTGAAAAGATAGAGGCCGACAAGCAGCGTGATGCCGCGCGCGATTCCCTCCAGCCCGATTGCGCCTGTTTGGGGCAGGTGGACGATCATTTCCACCAGCTGCCCAATCAGCGGGGGGATGGCAACGTTGAGCGCGGCGGTGAACACGCAGCTGATGAGCAGCGCGTTTCGGGCGGCAGGCTTCAGGTATGCGGCCGTCAGCATCTGCCGGAGAAGCAGCCGTTTCTGGCGGAAAGGATAGCGCTCGCGCGCGCCTCCCGCCTGAGCGCGCGGATCGCCGTTCATCATCATGGCTCCGCCTCCAGACACTGGCTGCGGCACATGGCTGCGTATGGCTCGCAGGTGCGCAGCAGGTCCGCGTGCCGCCCCATGCCGACCACACGGCCACGTTCCATCATCATCATCTGATCCGCGCCCGCGAGGGTGGCAATCCGCTGGCCAATCACTAGCAGGGTCATGCCCGGGTGGGCCTCCCGCAGGGCGGCGTAAAGCTTTGCCTCGGTCAGCAAATCAACGCTGGTGGTGCTCGCGTCCAGTATGAGCACCCGAGGCTTCCTCAGCAGGGCCCGGGCAATGGCAAGGCACTGCCGCTGACCGCCGGAAAAGGATAGTCCGTTTTCCTGCATGGGGGTTTCATAGCCCAAGGGCAAGGCGGAGATAGTATCGTCCAGCTGGGCAACCCGGGCGGCGGCGGCTACGGCTTCCTGCGTGGCGGCAAACCCGTAGCGGATGTTATCCGCGATGGTTTCGGAGGAAAAATCGCTCTCCTGCACCACGAGGATCACCTTCTGGCGCAGGCTTTGCAGCGAATAGTCGGCAAGGGGAACGCCGTTGAGCCGAATTTGCCCGGCGGTGGGGTCATAAAACCGGGGAAACAGGGACGCGAAGGTTGATTTACCGCACCCTACCGGGCCTACCACAGCCCAAAAGGCTCCCTGCGGAAGGGTCAGGTTCAAGCCCGAAAGGGAAAAACCGTTCTGCCCGGGATAGGCAAAGCCAACCTCCGTAAAGGACCATTCGAGGGCTTCCGCGCTCAGCGCCGCCGCGCCGTCCGGCACATCGTCGCGGATGGCAAAGAAAGCTTCCAACCGCTTCGCGGATACCTTGACACGCGAAAGCGTGGGAAAAAACTGCCCCATCAGGAGAATTGCCATCATCACCTGCTGAACGTAGGACAGCGCGGCCATCGTTTGGCCGGCGTCCAGCTGGCCGCCGAACGAAAGCCGGCTGCTCAGCCATAGCAGCAGCAGAGTGCCAAGGTTCATCAGCAACAGCATGCTGGGGTTGAGCAGGGCAATCGCCCGTTGAATTTGCATGCTGTCCTGCCAGAGACTGCGGCTGGGCTTATCAAACCGGCGGGCTTCGGTCTCCTCGCCGCCGTACGCTTTCACGGTTCGGATGGCGTCCAGCGCTTCCTGCATGGCGGTGTTCATGCCCTCCACATGGGTTTGCATGCGCTTAAAAACCGGGGACATCCACCGCGTAAACAGGAAAAGCAACAGCGCCTGCACAGGCACGAGGGTCACAAACACCACGGAGAAACGCGGATGAATGCCAATCAGCAACCCGATGCCTGCCACGACGAGCAGCAGGGGCTTGAAAAGCATCATCAGCATCTGGGAAAAAAACTGCATCGTTACCTGCGAATCCCCCATGGCCCGGGTCAGCAGTTCGCCGTTGGTCATTTTCTCCAACTGCCCAAGGGATAGCGACAGGGCGTGATGGTGAACATCCTTACGAAGCCGGTTGGTTGTTTTTTGCGCAATGGAGATGGACAGATAGCACAGCCAAAGCCCAACCCCGCAGGAAAGCACGGTGAGCATCAGCATCAGCGCGCCGATATCCCGGATGGCGGCCCGGTTGCCCAACCAAACCCCTTCGCTGACCATGCGGCCCATCAACAGCGGAAAAACGGACTGAACGGCTACATCGGCGGCCAACAGCAGAATGGCCAGCGCGATTGACCGCGCATGGGGCTTTAAGCGAACGGCGTATGAATGGAACATAACCGAACAAAGCCCCCTTCCCCCGCCGACAGGCTGAGGCATATTGACGCGAACGATCCTCGAACCGGGTGATTTTCAAACGATCGGATGAATGCCCTCGCGGCTGCGAGAGGAGGGGCTGTACGGGCGAAGGTCAGCAAGGCCCGCACGGCCTGGAACGATCGGGAAGCCTTGGCGTGCCCGAAATGGTGGCGCGACCGGATGGCTGAGACTGTGGAGCCTTTAGGTGGAAGTATCCAGCAACAGGTGGAGCAGAGCATCGTCCGCGATTCCGGTTTGCGAAAGGTTGTTGGCCTTCTGGGCCAGTTCGACAGCCGTCTTGGTTGCGCTGTTAAAACTGCCGTTCACGTTTTCAAGATAGCCCAAGGCCAAAAGCTTTTCTTGCAGGACGGTCACAAGCGCTCCTGAATTTCCCTTTTCAAGGGAGGTATAAGTCACCTTTGGATCGCCCTGATACAGCGCGAAATAAGCGTAATAGACCTCGCCGTCCACAAAGTATTTCACGCGCAGGTACCGGATGGCATCGGAGGCTTTGAAACGCTTGTAGAAGGTTTTCGTCTTTTTTTCTGCGAGGGAAACGGCATACGTGCCGCCTACGGCTTTGTTGGACAGCTGATACTCCTCGACGGTCTCGCCGTTTGCGCCGGCCATGGAAATTTCGATCGCGTCCTGAGGCACGATGGACGCAAGCGCGTCGGCGTCCTCGGACACGTCGGTATACGAAAGCGTGAACACAGCGCACGCCTCGGTGCCGCTCAGCGTGTAATCCTTGGCGTAATCGGCTTCAAAATCACTCGGACCCATCGCCTGCGTAAGCGTAAGGGTACATTCCAGCGTATTATACGTGGAGGAGGAATCGTTGAGCCTCGGGGTGCCTGTATGCAGCACCTGCATGCTGAGCACCCCTTTTTGTTCAAACGGAATGTAGACCGGATCATGCTCCACATGCGCGCGGGTGGATTCGACCGTTTCCGTTTTGGCGGGCGCGGCCGTTGTCTGGGGCAGGTAGAACCCCAGATAATTGCGGAACCAGCCCGCGTTGGCATACAGCACAATGAAGCATATGACGGTGAGCACAAAGGTGCCAAACAGCGTGAGCAGACGCGACGTTTTGGCTTTCTTCTGAATATCCGCCAGATCCAGCTCATACTCCAGCTCCAGCGGATAGGCCGGGGTGCAGGAGGTTTGGATCATGGCGTTCAGTCCGCGATCCCGGTCCAGAATTTCCAGCCCGGGTTTGCCGGGTTCATCCGGAGCAGCCGAGAGAGGCTCGGCGTCTGCGGACATCGAAACAGCCTCTGCCGACGAATCCGCCGGCAACGGAGAAGCTGTCTGCGGCGCGGCGGCCGGTTTGGCGGACGAAACGGCGGCAGGCGTTGGCCCGTTGTTCTCAACAGGCGCGGTGGAAGAATCGTCGGCGGCGGCCGGCGCGGAACCCGTACCGGTCGCACAGTTTTCAACGGCAACGGAAATCAGCGCCCGCTGGCTGCCGGGGATCAGGGGCGACAGCTGGAAGGCCAACGCACGCCCGGCTGCGTCCGTTGCGGCAAACTTGGCGATGCAGGCGCTTCCTTCCACACATGCCCTGATGTTGGCCGCGTCGCTGAATTGCAGCCACGTTTTGCGGTTTTCCGCCCGCGTAAACTGCTCCAGCGCAAACGCCTGCCACCGTTCCAGCGGTTGGCGGATGTTTTGGCCCAAGGCGTACGCCTGCCCTGTGGCCAGGTCAATCTGGTATTCGTCGCAAAGTTCCAAAAACATCACATCCCATGGCGTATGGCTGCCGATGAACCGCATAACCGGCGGCGACCGCATAATCCTGAACGGTTACCCTACAGTCGGCCTACAGGCTCGAGCAATAGGTTTTAAAGGTTTTCAGGCTGTTCATAATGGATTTGATATACGACAGCAGCGTGGAGTCCTGCGGATTGCTATTGTTTGACAGACGGATATACGCGTTGTTGCAGTAGGTGTACATGGTGCTCAGACGCGAGCTTTGCGATGTGAGCTTTGAGAACTTGGAGCAGGTATCCCGCAGGTTGGTAATGGCGCCCCGCGCCGTCAGCAGTTTGCTAAGCCCGGTGCTCCGGCTTGAAAAGGATGATTTCAGCGCGTTATAGATTTTATCGCTTTCCGGGGTAATCATATAGCTGACCAGAACGGAGTAAGTCATGGATTTGATGGCAAACACGCAGGTTGCATAGCAACCGCTGCCGTCGGTCGCCATCGCCTTGATGGTGGCATAGCCGGAGCCTTTGGCCGTGACCAGACCGGTGCTGGATACGGTGGCTACGGACGTTTTGGTCGACGTCCATTTGAGCGTGCGGTTGGTTGCGTTGGTGGGGTACACCGTCGCCTTCAGCTGAAACGAGTGGGGGATTTTGGCAAGCGTAGTGTTATACAGCGAATAGCTGGTCCGGTTCAGCACAACTGAGGTTACGCGGGTGGCCGCCATGGCGCTTGTCTGCGCAAACACGAGCAACAGGCAAAGGATGATGAGTACCGTGTTTTTTCCGATTCTTCCTGATTTCATTTTTCCATTCCTCCACTTTCACGCAACTCCGACGGGGTTGACCAGGGGCAGTTTGAATATTGCATCGCAGCGCATGGCGATATCCTGCGCGTGCGTGACAATCACGACGCATTTGCCCTCGTTGTGGGCCAAATCGAGCATCAGATCCAGCACTTCCATGCCGGTTTGTTTGTCCAGGTTACCGGTTGGCTCATCCGCGAGGATCACCTTCGCGTCGGTGGAGATGGCGCGCGCGATGGCCACGCGCTGCTGTTGCCCGCCTGAAAGCTTGAGCACCCTCCGGTTGGCCTGCGCCTTGGTGAGGCCCATTTTTTGCAGATAATGCTCCGCGTCCACCTGTTTATGGCGGCTGCCGCTTTGGGCGATGTTCATAGACAGCTCCACATTTTCCAGCGCGCTCAGGCGCGGCAACAGGTTATAGTTTTGGAACACCAGCCCTACGCAGTGGCTGCGGTAGAAATATTCGTTCATTTCAAAGATGTTGCGGCCGTCAAAGAAGATGTTGCCCATTGTGGGCCGCATCAGGTGCCCTAATAGCGAAAGCAGCGTGGTTTTGCCTGCGCCGGAACGGCCCACCACGGCATACGCCCCGCCCTGGTCAAACTGGATTGAGAGATTGCGCAGCACCGGAGTGCGCCGGTCGTAGGCAAAGGATACGTTTTCCATGGTTAAAATGCTCACCGTTCGCCCCCCTTTCGCTAGTCGCGTTCTGTCAGGATCACCAATGGATCATATCGCATCACATACAGGGAAGATACGGTGCCGGACAGCAGAGCCAGCGCGATGCCGATCGCCGCCATTTGCAAAAGCACGCTGTAATCCACCGAGAAAGAGATCGTGCTGATATAGGCAACTTCGCCTTCCACATCGCCGCCCTTGGGCTTTGTGTAAGTGGCGGAAACCTCGCGCCCGAAGCTGGTGACTTTGGCGGAGGAAAGAGATTCCTCCTGCGCCACCTGACTGGCCAGCAGCTCGTTGGTAATGGGCACGGAGATGGAGCTGCCCAGCAGCACGCCGCAGGCGAGCGACAGGAAGGTAATCATCAGCAATTCGAGCACAAACTGAGCGGTCACCTTCATTTTGGACATGCCCATCGCCAGCAGCACGCCGATTTCGTACTTGCGTTCCCGGATGCTGAAAATGTTCAGCGCCACCAGCACAATGCCGCCGATCCCTAATATAACGAACAGAAAGGTGAGCGCGAAGGTTTTCAGGTTGTCCAACGGAACCAGACTGGCCTCGTAGGTGGCGACGTCGTTGGAAACGACCGTATACTTGTCGGGCAGGCCCAAATCCCGCACCTGTGTTTCAAACGCCTCGTAATCGCTCATGGTTTTGAAAAGGTAGGTGGCGTCGATGGTGCCGGTCAGAGCGTCGTCATCGTCCTCCGAGGAGGAATCGTCTGTGGAGCTGTCTGTGTCGGTCGTTGTGGCCGTGGTGGCCGTGGAATCGGATACGGCTGAAGTGGACGCGGCCGAATCAGACGCGGTGGCGGACGCGGTTGATGTGGTAGCGGACGCGGTTGAAGCTGTGGTTGAAGCTGTGGTGGACGCGGCTGAATCCGTTGTGGCAGCGGTTGAATCGGCGGCGGCGTCGGAATCGGTCTGCGCATCCTCGGCGGTGGGAGTCACGGCTTTGCCGTTGGTGGTTAAGAGTTTTTCGATGTACTTGCCGCTATCCTGTTTTTCGGTAGTCACAAAGGCGGAGGGATCCTCATAATCCTCTGAACGGTCCAGAATATCGTTGGCTACGGCGTAGGATGTCAGGATGCGATTGGCGGGATCCAGGAACGCGTCCGTGGCGGTGGTGGTATCGTCGGAGGAGTCCTTGTAAAGCCCGACAATGGTCAGCACGAATTTCTGCGCGTCGTTTTGGAAATTGACCAGCGTAATCTGATCGCCCACCGACAGGGAATTGTAGGTGGCCAGTTCCTCAGAAATGACGCACACATAATCGGATGTGTTTTCCTCAAACATGGTGCCGGAGGTGATTTCGCTAACGCCATCCTGAAAATCGCCCATCGCTTTGTCGGACACATAGCCGATCAGCTGAAAATCCCCCTGATAGGTGATGGTGGCTAAAATATCCACGCTGGTCGGCGCGCCGGAGCCGCGGTTGGAGTCCGGCGCGGAAGAATCCAGCAGATCGGTCAGGTCCGCGTGTTCGTTTTCACTGAGCGGCTTCAGATCGTCGTTCCCGTCCAGCGAAAGGGTCAGGCTGTAATAAAAATCCTCAACGGAAGGGGCGGCTTCGTAGGTTTCGTAATCGGCAAGGGTCATGGAGCTTAAATCGGACAGCGTATCGGCCATGCTGGCGCGGTCGGTGGTGTCGCTGTCCTCCATTTCATCCATCACGTACTGGCGGTCAATGTTGATGTGCGCCTCAATGTCCATCAGCTGGATGTTGCGGTTACGCGCCAGGTTGGCGGATTGCTGGATGGAGAGCGCTACGCACGCCGCCGTGGAGATGACGAAGATAATCAGGCACAGGATCAGGTTGCGGGATAACGACCGGGTTACGCTCAGCCACGCGTTGCGTATGATATACAAGGCATGCTCCTTCCCGCCGACGAACGGAACAAATTTTTGATAAGGCTGTTAGCGGAAACTACCGCGCCGGGGGCTGTTGCGGAGGTTGAGGCGCCTGCATTTGCAAGGCGTTGTTTCCGCCCGCTTCCGGCTGGGGGCCGCTGGAGCGGCGAAGCGCGCCCATGCCGAAGAACGCCAGCAACAGGGCCACAAGAACCGCAAGCGCGATCACGACCGTTTTTTTCATGCTGGGGCGTTCTTTTTTACTGGGCATCAGCAGCGTGCAGGCGTTAAAGCGGTCGCCTTCTTTGCAGCGCTGCTGAAAAAGCGATTGCACCAGATCGATCCAGTGCGCGGCGGAGGTGGCGCGCGCAAGCGTCTGCTCCAACTCCTCATCGGAAATAAGGCGCGCTACGTCCTCCCCGGCCAGCAGGAAGGAGTGCACCCCTCGGGTAAAGGCGATTTCCGGGGAGGCGGTCACGGCGGAGGAAAGCCCTTCGCCCAATTTGGGCGTGGGTTGAGCAGGGAAGGCATCCACCACCTGCCCGTTGATAAAATGATAGGCTTTGATGGAACCGTGCGCAAAAAAGCGGAAACGTTCGCCGCAAACAATCAGCGCGGACGAGGAGCAGACCACCTTGTACTGCGGCGACTGCATCGAAAGGATGCTATCGTTCATAAATGCGTTCAGGTGTTCAATGGCCTCGTCCTTCAGGGAGGCCCGGCGAAGAAAGTTTTCAAACAGCACCTTGCATACCTTGGATGCGGCCGTGTCCTCGCCCTTCGGCTCGTTTTCGGCACGGGCCATGACCAGAACCAAGTTGCGGCCACGGCTTCCGAACAATGCGTTCCTGGTTTGCTCCCCGGCGCTTGTGTCGATGTGTGCAAACTGAAATTTCCTCATTCCGATTGCCTCCATACCTATATGCCGATTCAGAAAATATTGACATTATTACAAGATTGTAGAAGTATAACACGCGGGGAAAAGCTTGGCAACCCGAAGCGATTCGGTTCGCTGTTTTCCTTTTGTACCGCCGTTTTGCGGGGGTCTATTCCGCTGCCGCCTGATTCACAAACTCCATATCCACCAAGTCCGCGTAGGAATAATCGCCCGAATAGAAACTGGTTTTGATCAGCACCCCCATGCAGTTGTCTACGGCCTGCTGGGAAATGTAGCCGTCCGGGCTCCAGATATTGTCCGCGTAAGCCCGATCCAGCGTGGCTTTCCGGGCCTCGTCGCTCAGGGTGGGGAACTCCTGCCGGAGCACGTCTGCGGCAAGCTCCGGATTTTCCTGAACGGTTTTCAGGCCCTTGACCATGGCTTTTACAAACTTCTGGCAGGTTTCCGGATCGTTTTGAATGGTGGATTGCTTGACGCTGATGACAGCGTATGCGTATTCGCCCAAATCGTGGAACTTGACAAAAGGCTCGTCCCAAATGCCCTCGGCAATGCCGGCCGATATCTGAGGCTCCGCGCCGTTGCCGATTTGCCCCTGACCGTGCTGGATCATGGCCGGCACGGTGGTCGCGTCCGGGTTTTCAATCAGGGTTACATCCTTTTCCGGGTCCAGCCCCAGTTCAATCAGCAGATAGCGCGTCAGCAGGTTGGGCGAACCGCCGTGGCGCTGGGCGATGATGGTTTTGCCCTTGAGGAAAGCGCGCAGATCGTCGTCCGTGTTGCCGGTGGGCGCCAGCCCCTTGGCCGCGAACAGATAGGCGTTAGCGCGATTGATGCAGTTGACGATGGACACAATCGGGTCCGCGTTACCCTGATTGGCCAGGCAGTTGGATTCCACCCCGCCCATGACGCCCCAGGCGGAGCCGCCCATCACCGCCGTTACGTGCGCGCCGCCGGCGGCCTGCACCATTTCCACATCCAGCCCCTGCTCCTTAAAATATCCTTCCCGGATCGCCAAAAACAGCGGTAGGTGCCCAACCAGATGGGCAGGCTCGGAAATAATGATTTTGCGAAGATTTTCAGCCGAAGCTGAAACCCAGGCGGAGCATGCCAACCCGATGATGAGCATCAACAGAAGGATGGACCGAAGAACGCTCTGTTTCATAAGCAATCCCAACCTATCATGATAATGGGTCGCCAGGCTGGTTTACAGCCTCGGCGGGTACGGCGGATACGGAGGTCGCGGCGGAAAGACGGGCTTCGCGGCCGCGCCGCCCGCAGAAGGCCTGCGTGGCCGAAGCGGCTTGGGCGGAGCGTCCGTCCGCTGCGGGGGGATAATCATCAGCCGACGGGAAAGCCAACGTTCCAAAAGCATAACGCCCCAGTACATCAGCACCGCCAGAATGGATAGCACCACGACGCCAACCCACATAAGGTTCAGGTCAAACAGGGTTCCGGCATAAAGGATCATGCGGCCGATTCCCTTGTTGGAAACCACAAACTCCCCCACGATGGCCCCGGACAGCGCCAGCGCGATGTTTGCCCGGAGGTTGGAGATCATAAAGGGCATTGACCACGGAATGACCACCTTGGAAAACACCTGCGCACGGCTGGCGCCCAATGAATAGAGCAGCGTTTCCATTGCCGGATCCACGCTGCGCACGCCGCTGAACGCCGACAGCGTGGAGGCGACAACCGTCATCAGGAACGCGAGAACCACCTTAAAGCTGAACCCGATGCCGAAAAGGATCACCAGCACGGGGGCCAGCGCCAGCTTGGGCAGGGCATTGAGCACGATCAGGTAAGGCTCGCTGACCTCCGCGGTTGTCCGGGACCACCAGAATAAAAGCCCAATCCATGAACCGATCACGGTGCCAAACACGAAGCCCAGTAGCGTTGAGCCAGAGGTGTAGGCCACATCGTCCCATAGGGTGCCTTGCGTGGCCTGAATCCAGATGGTTTTGGCGATCATCCGGGGGGAACTCCAGTAAAACGGATCAATCCAGTTATGGTCGGAGCTGATTTGCCACAGCAAAATCAGCAGGGCGCAGAGACCCCAGCGGATCATATTTACGCGCGCGCGACGGATTCGGGGCATTTCCGGGCGGCTTACAACGCCGCTTTGTTCCAGCTCCTCGTCCCTGCGAAACGGGGGCGACTGCTCTTTAACGTACCCAGTCATCGCGCACCTCCCCTCTGGCTTGCGCCTCGCAGCCCGCGTCGGTCGGGGAAAGCGATCCGCTGTGCCCTGCGGTTACCAGCAAGCCGAGCAATTGACGCTTGATCGCGGAAAATTCGGGGGTTGCCATTTGTTCCGGGGTTCGCGGCCTGGAAAGATCGATGGGGATGCGCGCCTTGATGCGGCCCGGAGGCGCGGAAAAAACGAAAACCTCATCGGAAAGGAAGATTGCTTCGTCAATATCGTGGGTAATAAAAAGAACAGTTTTGGAAAAATCCTGCCAGAGCGTCATCAGCCACATCTGCATATCCAACCGGGTTTGCGCGTCCAGCGCGCCGAAGGGCTCATCCAAAAGCAGAATATCCCGATTGTACAATAATGTGCGCAGCAGGGCCGCGCGCTGGCGCATGCCGCCGGATAACTCGCTGGGGTAATGCTGGTCGAAGCCCTTGAGGCCGTAGCGCTCAATCAACGGCATTGCCTGCCGGACACTCTGTTCCCGGGGCACGCGGTGAATTTCCAGCCCCAGAATAATGTTGTTGAGCACCGTGCGCCAGGGAAGCAACAGATCGTTTTGCAGCATATACCCCACGTAACCGGCTTGCCCCAGGATGCTGCGTCCGTCCACGACAACCTGACCGGAGGTGGGGAGGGTCAAACCGGCAATGATATTAAACAGCGTTGTTTTACCACATCCGCTTGGGCCAATGATGCTGACAAACTGCCCTTCGCGGATGGAAAAATCCACGTTTTGCAAAGCTGTCACTTCAAGCTCGTCTCTCCGGTACACCTTGGTAACGCCTGTGACTGTGATTTTTGCCGCGTCTGCCATCGTTGTTTCCATCCTTGTATAGTGAACTGGCAAACCTGTAAACCGCGCGGGGACCGTCCGCCTGCCGTTAAAACGCGGAGGATGCAAACACAAGGGAACTGGGGGCTTGTGAGAAAACCAACGCGCTATTTGGCGCAACCGTAAAAAGGGCAGCTGTGTGTCCGAACCGCGTTTTTGGTTTGCGCTGGGGCCGTGTTTGCCGTAAACGGGGGTGAGAACGAGGTCATGATTTGTTGTGTGGGTTAGAAAACAAGTTCGAAAGCATGGGAACGGAATGGGAAAATAACACTGTAAGAAGCACAACCATATAAGAAAACACTATTATGACTGCCTATTATATACAGTTCAGCAAACGTTTGTCAAGCGCACGCCTTTGCGCAAAGACAGCGCGCAGTTGAGTTTGCCCGAGTTTACAAATATGCGAAACGCCAGCGATTCAGAGGCTTGGGACAAGCGGGAGCGCCCCTGACAGCTGCGCTAAGCGCAGGAACAGGATGATAAAGTGCAAAGGAAAGACAGTGTTAAGTTTTGAACACATCGAAAACAGGGGGAGAATGGATGCGAAAACCGAGCGCCAAGAACGAGGAGGCGAGCGGGAAGGCAAATTGCGGAGGAACAGCGGGGGATGCGCCTTGGCTAAAATCGAAACGGTGCGGAAGTCTGAAGGCGCTCGCTTCACAACCCTGTGGGATCCGGCTGTTGAAAAACCCTCGCCGCAGCGAAAATGGGTCAGGGGCAAAGCCCTTGACCCGGTTTCGCTGCGGCGAGGGGGGACGGGATATCTGCGAACATCGGCAAAGCGTTGCACGCGCTCGCCTCATAGCCCTGCGGGCTGTTCGCGCGCTGGATGGGATTACGCTGCGG
>DAOPZY010000052.1:0-17441 GCA_035353615.1 Candidatus Limiplasma sp. | reverse complement strand
CAGGAGCCTGCGTCGCCTCGGGCGCTTCGGTCGCGGTGGGCGCTTCCGTTACCACGGGGGCTTCCGTTACCACAGGCGCTTCGGTCGGGGTAGGCGCTTCCGTTACCACAGGCGCTTCCGTTTCAGCGGGCGCTTGCGTTACCTCGGCTGTTTCCTGCACGGTTACGGCAGGCTCCTGCCCCTCCGTGACCGTCTCCGCCAGCGTTGTCGGCAGCAGTGTCATCAGCAGCGCGAGGGTTACCAGCCAACTCAATAGTCGCTTTTTCATGTCCCTTATCCTTTCGCTTACGCAATTTCCATCGCAATCGCCTGTCCGGGCCTATGGGAGCAATGTCCCTTGTTAAACACCCCAAGCGCGACCGCTTTTTCGCGCCCGCGCATGATGGGCAAACCGGGCGAACCGGGCATCCGTGCCCACGGATTACCACAGCCGTACATACTAACGGTCCAGCGTCCGATATTCTTGCATCGGGCGGAAGGTTTCGGGTAACGGCAGCCTGTCAGAGCAGACTGTCCCGCCCTTCTTGCCGTAATTTCGACAAAATACCGCGAATATCCTGTGTGCTGTTCTTGGCACAGATGAATGTTACATCCTGCTGTTCCACAACCACCGTATCCTCAATGCCCAGCAGCACCGTCAGGCGGCTGTTTTCCCCCATGACAATGTTGCCCTTGGCTCGGATGGCCAGCGTATCGCCCGCCAGCACGTTGCCGTTTTCATCGGGGGTACGGATGCGCTCCAGCGCGTTCCAGCTGCCCACGTCGTCCCAGCCGAAACTGCCCGGCACCGTCAGAATATCGTCCGATTTTTCCATGACGCCGTAATCGATGGACACGCTTTCCATCTGCCCGTACACCTCGGCCAGCGCAGCCGGATAGGCGGGCGTATCGATCGTTGGGATCAGCCGCAGCAGCTGCCCGTGCAGCGCGGGCATCAGCCGGGCCATGTGCGCCAGCATGCTGTCCGCCCGGTTGATGCACTGCAATTCAAACCCAGCTTGCAACAGCCGTTCGGGATCATCGCGGCCGTATTTGCGCATGTGATCCTTTTAACCGTAATGCTCTAGGCGCAACGCGTCGGTGTTGTATTCCGGGTTTTCCAGCGTTTGCGCCAAGTTCTGGTACACCAGCGTGCTCAGGATGGCGAAACCGCCGGGCTTGAGCACGCGCATCACCTCGGAGAGCGCCTTTTGCTCATCCGGCACGTGCTCAATCACATGGTTGGCAATCACCACATCAAAGGTATTGTCCCCATAGGGGATGCTTTCCATGTTCACCACGTTGACAATGCCTTTCACGTTTTGGTTTAAATCCACCGGATAGTAATCAATGTCGTATTCCGGTTTGGAAAAGCGCGCGTACAGGCCGGGTTCCGGCGCAAAATGATTTTACTCCTTACTGCGGTATCGTTTTACAGGGCTGCAAGAGGCAGGCGCAAGGGCTGTGCCTGCCTCCGGGTTCTGTTTTACGGGCGTGTGCACTTCACGTCCGTAGGCTGCAAGCCCAGGGTGCGCACGCCGGTGTCCAGGTTCTCGTGGTAGGCGACCACGCGCACATAGAGGGTAGTACCCGAAGGCACCTTCCCGGAGAGTGCGAAGCTCTGCGTGGTCGCGCTGCGCAGGATGGTCGCCGTGGTATACGCCCCGGTCTTGGAGGCCCGGTACTGCACATAGTACCCGGATGCGCCGGTAACGCGGTCCCACGTGACCACTGCGGAGGTATTCCCCGTAAGCTTGGTGGCAATGTTCGCGGGCGCAAGCAGCGAAGGCGTGATCGTCACTACGTTGGAAGGCGTAAAGATCTGCGTGCTGCCGTTGTACGCGTAGGAGGCTACATAATACTGGTATTCCACGCCAACCGGCTGATCGGTCAGCTCATAGCTGGACGCGCCGGACGAGAGGTAGTTGGCAATGCGCGTATACACGCCCGTGCTGGTCGGCGCGCGGTAGATGGCGAAGCCCTGCGTGCCGCCCTGATTGGTCCAGGTCAGCTTGATCTTCTGGTACCCGGTCACGGTCGCGGTCAAGCTCTTAGGCGCGGTGGGCATAATCTGGCAGCTTGCGACGGCGGACAGCGAGCCTGCGAGGTTCGCGCTGCGGTACAGGCGGTAGGCGCAAACCTTGTAGTAGCGGTACTGCCCCACGGTCAGGTTGTTTTCCGTGTAGTTGTAGGTAGTGCTGTTGGTGGAGCCGATCTGGTTATACGATCCGCTGGAAGCGGTGGAGGCGTAAACGTAATACCCTTCCGCGCCATCAACCGCGCTCCAGGAAACCTTCACACCTGTGGCGGAGGCGTTGGCAGCGGCAATCGATTTGGGCGTGGCCAGCATGGTTTTGCCGGTTACGCTTGAGGTAAAGGCGCTGTAGGGGTAATACACATAACCGCTCTCGTTATTATAGGCGCGCACCCTGAAATAGTAGCGGTTGCCAAAAGCCATGGTGTTGGGCGTAGTGTAGGTCGGGGAAGCAGGATCGCCCCTTACGGTGCCCAGCAGCTTGAACGGCCCCGCGGCCACACTGGAATAGTAGATTTCATACCCGGAAACCGTGTAGGAAGGCCGATCCCAGCTGAGTACAAAGCGATTGTACGTGGTGGAAACCAGCGTGAGGTTGGCGGGCGCTTCCTTCTGGCAGGTGACACTCTTGGTTACGGAGAATCTACCGCTAATATAACCCCAATCGGCTTTAATGAACGTGCGCACTCTATAGTAATAGGTTTGCCCACTGATCAGCCCGGTGTCGTTCACGGTCAGCGTGTCCAGCTTATCCACCCGAGCGACATACGTATAGGTGCCCGAGATGCTGGTGCTCCGGAACACCATATACCCGCCCGTGGTACAATCTGCCGTATCGCTCGGGCGCGTCCAAGTCAGCTTGATGCTGGTGGAGGACAGCGTGCCGATGTTGCTGATAACCGGCGCGGAAGGCATCCCTGTGCAACTGGTCATGCTATAGGAGTCGCCGTACACCTTAACGCTGTTCACCAACGCGTACGCACGTATTGCGTAGTACACGGTGTGCCCAGGGGGGACCGTAACCACCTTGGTCAGCGTCCCGGAGCCCGTAGAGCATATTTCACTCAGCGTGCCGTCGCTGTTGCGCGTGTACAGCATATAGCCGCTCGCGCCGCTGACGGCATTCCACGACAGTTGCACCGACGTGGCCGTGTTCGACACGCTACTAATCGTAGGCGTAGCCGGCAACGGCGTCTGCGTCAGCGGCGCGGTATAGGCGCTGAAATCCGAGTAACCGTTTGCCGTCCGGAAGGCCAGCACCTTGATAACCATCTGAACCCCGGTGGTCAGCCCCGTAATGGTGCCGGTGGTGGTGGTGCCGCTGTTGATGGTCGCCAGACACTGGTATTGCAAGGAGGTGCAGGGGTGCGCGTAAATACGGTACCCGGTCGCGCCGTCTACCGGGTCCCATGACAGGGTGATGCTATTGTAGGTCGATGCGGTCACCGCAAAGTTGGTGGACGGTTGCAGGGCCGCTTTATCCGCCTGCAAGGCAACGGCGGCGGTCGCGGTCGCGGTCGCCGTGGGGGCAGCCGTCGCGGTGGGCGCTTCGGTTGCCGTGGGGGCAACGGTTTCGGTAGGCGCGTCCGTTGCCGTGGGGGCTTCGGTCACTTCCGGCGTAGCCGTTGCTTCAGGAGCCTGCGTCGCCTCGGGCGCTTCGGTCGCGGTGGGCGCTTCCGTTACCACAGGCGCTTCCGTTTCAGCGGGCGCTTGCGTTACCTCGGCTGTTTCCTGCACGGTTACGGCAGGCTCCTGCCCCTCCGTGACCGTCTCCGCCAGCGTTGTCGGCAGCAGTGTCATCAGCAGCGCGAGGGTTACCAGCCAACTCAATAGTCGCTTTTTCATGTCCCTTATCCTTTCGCTTACGCAATTTCCATCGCAATCGCCTGTCCGGGCCTATGGGAGCAATGTCCCTTGTTAAACACCCCAAGCGCGACCGCTTTTTCGCGCCCGCGCATGATGGGCAAACCGGGCGAACCGGGCATCCGTGCCCACGGATTACCACAGCCGTACATACTAACGGTCCAGCGTCCGATATTCTTGCATCGGGCGGAAGGTTTCGGGTAACGGCAGCCTGTCAGAGCAGACTGTCCCGCCCTTCTTGCCGTAATTTCGACAAAATACCGCGAATATCCTGTGTGCTGTTCTTGGCACAGATGAATGTTACATCCTGCTGTTCCACAACCACCGTATCCTCAATGCCCAGCAGCACCGTCAGGCGGCTGTTTTCCCCCATGACAATGTTGCCCTTGGCTCGGATGGCCAGCGTATCGCCCGCCAGCACGTTGCCGTTTTCATCGGGGGTACGGATGCGCTCCAGCGCGTTCCAGCTGCCCACGTCGTCCCAGCCGAAACTGCCCGGCACCGTCAGAATATCGTCCGATTTTTCCATGACGCCGTAATCGATGGACACGCTTTCCATCTGCCCGTACACCTCGGCCAGCGCAGCCGGATAGGCGGGCGTATCGATCGTTGGGATCAGCCGCAGCAGCTGCCCGTGCAGCGCGGGCATCAGCCGGGCCATGTGCGCCAGCATGCTGTCCGCCCGGAACACAAAAATGCCGCTGTTCCACAGGTAACAGCCCTCGTCCATATAACGGCGGGCCGTTTCCACCGGGGGTTTTTCCTTAAAGGCAAACACCCGGTATACCCGGCCGCCGCCTTCCAGCGGCTCGCCGTAGTGAATATAGCCGTACCCCGTTTCGGGGTAGGTGGGGGTGATGCCCATGGTCAGGATGGCTTCGCTTTTCTCCGCCACCGCGACGCAGGTTTTCAGGTCGTTGAGAAAAATCGCTTCCTCGCGGATCAGGTGGTCGGAAGGCATGACGGCGAGCACCACGTCCTCCCGGTTGCGGCTGCGCGCCACGGCTGCCGCCAGCCCAATGCAGGGCGCGGTGTTGCGCGCGCAAGGCTCCGCGAGGATGTTCTGCGCGGGCAGCTCCGGCAAATGCTCCTGAACCAGCGCGATAAACTCCTCGCCGGTTACCACATACACATCTTCCGGGGGCACGAGGCGCGTTATGCGCTCAAACGTGAGGCGGATCATCGGTTTTCCGTCCGGCGTGAGGCTCAAAAACTGTTTGGGCCGTTTACGGCGGCTGTAGGGCCAAAAACGTTCCCCGCGCCCGCCCGCCATGATCACCGCGACTGTTTTCATTGCCTGGCTCCTTTATTGCACCGGTAAATGGTGGCGTAGTTGGCCCCGCCGGCCAGCAGGTTAAAGCGGCGAACCGTATCCTCGTCCAGCTCGTCCGCCAGGTTGATGCACTGCAGTTCAAACCCTGCCTGCAACAGCCGTTCGGGATAATCGCGGCCGTATTTGCGCATATGATCCTTTTGGCCGTAATGCTCCAGACGCAGCGCGTCGGTGTTGTATTCCGGGTTTTCCAGCGTTTGCGCCAGGTTCTGGTACACCAGCGTGCTCAGGATGGCGAAACCGCCGGGCTTGAGCACGCGCATCACCTCGGAGAGCGCCTTTTGCTCATCCGGCACGTGCTCAATCACATGGTTGGCAATCACCACATCAAAGGTATTGTCGCCATAGGGGATGCTTTCCATGTTCACCACGTTGACAATGCCCTTCACGTTTTGGTTCAAATCCACCGGATAGTAATCAATGGCATATTCCGGTTTGGAAAAGCGCGCGTACAGGCTGGGTTCCGGCGCAAAATGGAGCAGCTTCAACCCCGGATGGCGGTATACGTCGGTGCGCATTTCCAGATACATTTGCAGCATCCGGTGCCGTTCCAGCGAGCCACAGTACGGGCAGCGGGTGAAGCGCACCGGGTTTCCGTAGGGGCGGAAACGGTACTCCGGATAGGTGAGCGCCATCCCGCATACGTTGCATTCAAGGCCGGGCGATTGCCGCTGGTACAGCTCCGCGACCGCCTCGCTCAGGATGCTGATCTGGTGTTCCATGCGCGCGCCGGCGTCGGTGCTCTTTTTCAAAAGCTCCAGCATGGGGCTTTGCAATTCATCCGTTTGCCAGGTTTCACGGTTGTAGTGCGCGCCCACCAGCGTATCCAGATCGTCCAACCGCCGCCCCAGCAGCGCCATGGTCTGGTTTTGCTGTTTTTTAACCAGATTTATTTCCCGCATAAACGAGTTGACGGGCATGGGGTACACTTTTTTCAGCAGGCGTTTCCAAATGGAACGCTTCCCGTCGTCGCTGTTTTTGGAATACTGTCGCGCGTCCTTGCGCATGCGGGCCACCAGCGTATCCTTTGGCCCGAAATATTCGTTGTATTCCTGAAGCACCGCCGCCAGCAGCGCGTCGTTGCGCCCGCCCTGCACGTTGTCAAAGCAGAGGCCGAAGGACTGGGTTTCCCCCACAAACTTCATCTGGCTGTGCTGCGCCACCAGCACTACCGGCACGCGGTTCATCACCTGCATCACTTTAAGCCACACGTCGTCCGCCCTCAGGCAAAGCGACACCAGCTTCGCGCGGTTAAAAAGCTCCTCGTGCATCAGGTGCGGGGGATACAGCACCCCGCCCACGCCTGTGGCAAAGAGGCTCATCAGAGGCTGATCCACAAAGCCGGAGCACTGGTAGTGCCAGCGGGTATACTGGTCGATGTTTCCGTCCGGGGTGAATGTAATCAGGTGCGCGCGCAGGGTACTGATCGCCTTGGGATGCTTCAGGTAGCTGTTGTAGAGAGTTTCCACCAGGTTGGTGGGGTACTCGATATCATCGTCCACCGTGATGACGATGGCGTCCGGGTACATCTTCATGGTGTGGAAGTACTTGGTGTGCGGGCGCAGATTGTCGCCCCACATAATTTCCAGCCCATGATCGCGCAAGGCGAGCAGCTCGAGGGGCAACGCCTCCTCGCGGGTCGGAAACTCCTCCGGCGTAAGCCACAACAAAATGCGGTCCGGCTTCATGGTTTGCTGCATCAGGGGCAAAAGCACCTCGGCAATGGTCTGGATGCGCGCGGGGAAGGTGGTCAGGGTGAGCACAATCTTCAGTTTCCGGGGCATTCCGCTGTAACACGCCTGATGCGTGCCAGCCAAATACTGCTGCAGCCCGAGCGCGCTCGGCGAGTTGCCCTTTTTTTCGGCAGCCTGCGCTTCGCCCTCGATGGTCAGCGGCACATCCGCATAGGGCGAATGCTCGTAGAAAGTACGGAACTGCTCTGTCAATTCGGGCACGTACTGCTTCCAAGGCTTGTTTTTGCTGGTCATGTGCAAGATTTTCGCCTTGGCATGGCGCGCCTCTACATTGATCGGGAGCGTTTCATGGTAATATTCTTCCAGCTGGCGGCGGGTGAAGGTGATATCCAGCGTATACATATAATTGTTCCAGATCGGCAGGTAGAGCACGTTGCCGCCCAGGATAACGTTAAACGCATCCTGATCCATAAAATGGTTCACGCCGTTGACGCGGTAATCCACCAGCTTTTGCGTCGCGTTATCCTGACGCATCTGCGCGAGGTTAAGCAGCATCATGCCGGAATTGAAATAAGCCTCGTGGTTAATCTGAAGTTGTTTGAGGATGGAGGGCTTGTATTTGACAATCGGGGCCATGTCCTTAACCACTGCGGCGTTGTAGCGGGAAATGTCCGTTTCATAAACGGACCGCAAATCCTGAAGCACAAGCATGTCCCCATCGAGGTAGAGGATTTTGTCCAGCTCACGGAAGATGCTGGGCAGGTAGAACTTGAACAGCGCCGCGAAGGACACATGTTTCGTATTTTGTTCGATCTGCTCAAAATCCTTCATTTTATTCACAGGGATCAGGTCCATAGTAAAATCCTCGCTCTGGAGGGATGCGAGGCGTTTGAGATGATCCTCGTTTACGCGGTCGCAAAGCACATGCACCACATACGCGCTGTCTGGCGCTTTGCTTGCCTTCAGGGAGGATATGGCCACTCCGGTGGGCATTGCGTAATTGTTGTCTGTAATGAACACCACGTGCATGGCTTGCATGGACAGCACCCCTTCATTGAATTGTATGGCATGGCCCGGAAATGCGGCGGGGAGGTTGAGCGCGGGTCGCCCCGCACGGATCGGCTGCCGGTCGGAAGGCCCGGTTTCGCGCGCGCCGGAGGTCTTTGCCGGTCGCGCGGGCGTTTGCGTCAGTCACGGTGGAAGATGTCGCGGGTGTAAAGCTTGTTTTCCACATCCGCCAGCTCCTCGTTGTAACGGTTCACCACAATCACATCGCACATTTGCTTGAAGGCGGTCAGGTCCCGGATCACGACGGAGTGGAAGAACTCGTTCTCCGCCATCATCGGCTCGTAGATCACGACCTCCATTCCCTTGGCCTTGAGGCGTTTCATTACCCCTTGAATGGAGGATTGACGGAAGTTGTCGGAGTTGGATTTCATCGTCAGGCGATAAACGCCGATCACCGGGTTTGGAACGCCCTCCACACGGGTCAGGATCCGTTCGGCGATGTGATCCTTCCTCGTACGGTTGGCGTCAACGATGGCGCCGATCAGGTTGTTGGGCACGTCCACATAGTTGGCTAGCAGCTGCTTGGTATCCTTGGGCAGGCAGTAGCCGCCGTAGCCGAAGGAGGGGTTGTTGTAATGGTCGCCGATGCGCGGGTCCAGACTGACGCCCTCGATGATGGAGCGGGAGTCCAGCCCCCGAAGCTCGGCATAGGTGTCCAGCTCGTTAAAAAACGCGATTCGAAGCGCAAGGTAGGTGTTGGAAAACAGCTTGACCGCTTCGGCTTCGGTCGAACCCATGAAAAGCACCTGTACGTTTTCCTTGAGCGCGGCTTCCCGCATCAGCCCGCCAAAGCGCAGGGCCGCGGGCTTGCCCTCCGGCGCGGCCGCCCCGGCGATAATGCGGGAGGGGTAGAGATTGTCGTACAGGGCATGGCCTTCGCGTAAAAACTCCGGCGAAAAAACAATATCGGCCTTCTTGTACTGCCGGGCCACCTGCTCGGTGTAGCCCACCGGAATGGTGGATTTGATGACAACCGGAGCCTGAGGCGCGTAGCGGATTGCTTCCTCAATGGCAACCTCAACGGAGGAAGTGTCAAAATAGCTGCGCTGCACATCGTAATTGGTGGGGGTGGCCACCACGACCATCTCCGCGCCGGTGAGCGCCGCCTGCGCGTCGCCGGTAGCCGTCAGATGTAGCGGCCGGCTTGCCAGATACTCCTCAATTTCCTTGTCCCGGATAGGCGATTGCTTCCGGTTGAGCAGCTCGACCTTCTCGGGCACAATTTCCAGCAAGGCAACCTCGTTTCGCTGGGATAGCAGCACAGAAATGGATAACCCCACATAACCAGCGCCGATCACCGTAATTTTCATGCGTTTGTTTGCTCCTTTTCTGCCATCAAACCCTGATAGAGGGTAAAAACCGTATCCGCGTTCCGTTCGGCGGTCAGGGATTCCCGGGCAAAGCGCATGCCGCGTTTTGCGATGCTTTGCGACGCGGCGCGGTCCGAAAGCGCGCGGTCTAAAGCGTCGGCAAGGCTTTGCGCGTTCCCCTGCCGGTAGTAAAGCCCCGTGTCCCCATCGCGCAGCAGGTCCAGCGTGCCGCCCGTATCCGCGGCAATCACCAGCGCGCCGGTCATCATGGCTTCCACCGTTTTGCGGCCGAAAGCCTCGCGCACCGAGCAGTTAAAGGCAATATCCGCCTGCGCCAGCCACTTGGCCACGTCCTTTTGATACCCCGGGGTTTGGGTTACCCCGCGCAGGTTCAACTCGTCCAGCGCAGCCTCGGCTTGCGGCGTCAGTTCCCCCAGCAGGCAAAGCGTAAAATCCTGTTTTCCGCTTTTTTGGCGGGCCGCAAGCGCCTCCAGCAGGTCGCGGTAGCCTTTGCCGTCGCTGTACCCGCCGCCATAGAAAAGCGCCGCGCGCTCCCCCTGCAAAATGGGGCCGGAGCGGGCGGGAAACGCGGCGGGGTCGATCCCGTTGAGCACGCAAACCAACCGTTGCGGCGCAAAATATGGGCGGTATTTTTCGTACAGGCCGGAGGCGATGGCAACAATTCGGTCGGCCCGGCCTATGAGGCGGTAGCCGGCCTCGCGGTTCCAGATGCGGTTGCCCTGATCCTCCTCTAAATACTCACGCAAGTGCCACACCAAGGGAACGCGAGCCTGAAGCGCGGCCAGCGCGCCCACGTAGGAATAGGTTGTGTTAATATGCAGGATATCCGCGTGAAATTTGCATAAAAGGCGTTTCAACCGGTATGCCGCGACCCTGTTGAGCGCCTTTTTGAGCAGGATCTCGGCCTGCAACGGAATGCCGGCCGCCTCCATGGGGCAAACCCACGCGAAGGAACGTACAAAACAATAGGGCAACCCCGCTTCCCGGAGCAGTTGAACGCCGTTTCCCGGGCGAGGGAGCACCACCAGCACATGGACGCCGTGCCGCGCCTTCAGCAGGGCGCAAAGCTTGACCATACTTAAAAACGCGCCGGAAGTCGGGTTGTTGTCCGACGCGATCATCAGCACTGTCATCACAAACCCATCCTTCCTCGGCCGGTTATTCAAAAATGGGCAAGTAATGCCATCTTCCAGAAAATTATAGGGTCTTCGGCGTTGCTTGTCAAGCTTTGCGGCAGGAACGGGCGTAACCCGCCGCAATGCGCCTGCGGAGGGTTTCCGTCATGGCCCGTCGGAAGCAAAAACAGCGCTGCGCAACGGGTTTGTCCAAACGCGCCCCATGCGGCCCCGCGCAGATTTTCGCCGGAAAAATGGTAATGAATTGGAAAAATACCGCGCCAATACAGCGCGGGCCGCACGCGACGCTTGAAAACCCGCGCCCCGTCAACTTACGCCTTCCATTTGCGCTTCAGGAAACGCCAGCCTTTTGAAAGCCAGTGCTGGTTTTCCGTAAACACGTAGGGGATTTCCCGGTAGGGTGTGCGCGTCGTGTCAAGCCACACATCCAAAAGGCGCTCGCTGACAAAGCCGAACACGCGCGCGTCGTTTGCCGAATAACCGGTCAGGTCCAGCCGTTGTTCCAGCGCAAACAGGATGGGGAAAAGCCATCCGCAGTAATCGTTAAAGCGATCCCGCCGCATAATGAACATATTGAAGCGGTGGCCGCCGCGCTTTTGCATGCTCGCGTCAAAGGCGGGCAAGGCTTGGGGGCAGAGTTCCCCCAGTACGGCCCGGGTGGCCGCGAGGTCCGCCTCGTGGTGGGCATGGGCGTACTGGCTCCAGTTGGTTTCCACATAGTAATGGCGCGGCTTGGGCACAAGCACGTCGCAGCGTTCCAGCCAGGATTCCAGCCGCGCCTGCGTGAGGATGCGCCCTCGCCGGTTGCCGAAATGGCTGCGGGTGGCAAAGTGCCTGCGGTAATGCGCAATGCCGATATAGTCCGCATTCAGGTTTTTCCACGCCCAGTAAATACCCGTCAGCTCGCAGTAGTGGCTGTTTTTCGCGGAGATATTTTCCCCAGTATCGTCGCCCGCAAAGCCGAGGTCCGGCTTGCCGGCGCGGCCCACATGCAGCGGCAGGTACATCGGATCGGCGGGCATCCAGTACGGCTTGTGCGTTGCGACCAGAATCCGGATATTCTTCATGCGTTTGTAAGCTCCTTTACCTTGCGCAGGGCCGCCGCGATGGTTTTATCCATATCGTAGTACTGGTAATCCGCCAGCCGCCCTCCGCACAGCACCCGGGGGTTTTGCTGCATCAGGGCCGCGTAACGCCGGTACAGCGCGTTGTTGGCTTCGTCGTTCACCGGGTAGTACGGCTCGTCGCCGGGTTTCCATTCCACGCTGTATTCCCGGCTGATGACCGTGGAAGGCTGGGCGCCAAACTCAAAATGCTTGTGCTCGATAATCCGAGTGTACGGGGTTTCCGCGTCGGTATAGTTGACCACCGCGTTGCCCTGATAGTTTTGCATGGGCAGGGTTTCGGTTTCAAAGCGCAGGCTGCGGTAGGCGAGGGGGCCAAAACGGTAGCCGAAATACGCATCCAGCGGGCCGGTATACACGACAGTTGCCGCGAGTTGATCCCATTCGGGCTGATCCGCCAGATAATCGGTTTCAAGGCGCACCTCGACCCCTTCCAGCAAGCGGGCCACCAGCGCAGTGTAGCCGCCGACCGGAATGCCCTGATACGGATCATTAAAATAGTTATTGTCATAGGTGAAACGCACCGGCAACCGCCGGATGATGAACGCCGGAAGCTCCGCACACGGGCGACCCCACTGCTTTTGGGTGTAGCCCCGGATCAGCTTTTCATAAATATCCACACCCACCAGCCGAATGGCTTGTTCCTCCAAATTCGCGGGCGTTTCCACCTGCGAGGCCGCGCGCTGCGCCTCAATTTTGCGCTGAGCCTCCTCCGGGGTAATCACGCCCCACATCCGGTTAAAGGTGTTCATATTAAAAGGAAGATTGTATATTTCACCGTGATAGTTGGCGATGGGCGCGTTTGTGTAGCGGTTGAACGCGGCAAAACGGTTCACATACTGCCACACCTCCGCAAGCCCGGTGTGGAAAATGTGCGCGCCGTAGCGGTGCACCTGAATGCCCTCCACCTCCTCGGTGTAGACATTGCCGCCGATATGCCGCCGTTTTTCCAACACCAGACAGCGATTGCCAAGGTCCGTCATTTCCCGGGCAAACACGGCCCCGTACAGGCCCGCCCCCACCACCAGATAATCGTAACGGTAGTCCATGGTTTGCTCACTCCCAACATGATTGATTCGGCAAACGGCCGCACAGACCCCAAGCATAACGCCATCAAACAGTAAAAGCCCCGGCAACCCCAAACCGGCAGGAAATCGTCGGAAAACAATCGGTAGCTACGCGGCGCTGTTAAAAACCCGGCTAGCCGCCCCAGCCCGAACTTGCCCGGCTATCAAAGCCCATCGCCCGCCGTAACCGACCGATACGCAGGCGTAAGCCTTGGGGGATTAGGTCATTCGGTTACGCCGTACTCCTGCGCCATATCCAGCCATTGACGGTACAGCATTTTTTGCGCGGCAAGCTCCCGAAACGTGACGGTCTTTTCCTTTCCCTGCGCTTTGAGAGCATCCAGTTCTCCGGGTATCTCATGGAGGCGCTGTATCAGCGCTTCCTGCATGTTTTCAAACGCAGCCAGCCGATCTACAGCCTCGCCATGCCAGCCATCCGCGCATTTTTCAATGCGCGACCCATCCAGCGAGTACCGGTTTTCTCCGGACAGGGCGCGTGTCATTCGCGGCATTGATAACCCTCCTTACAGTGCCCCATAGTGGGTTACCGGCGTCGCGGCCAGCAGCTTTTCAAAGCAAATCGCCTCCGGGCGGCCCACGTACGAACCATACGGCGTTGTTTCGCGCCAACCAGCGCGCAAGTAAAATGCTACAGCCCGCCGATTGACGCGGCGGGTTTCACACACAAGGCGAGCATACCCTTTGCAAGCCGCCATTTTTTCCAACGCTTGCAGCAAGGCTTGGCCTGTGCCATGCTCGCGTGTGTAAACGCGCTTCACCTCAGCCACGTCGGGCGTCAAGGCGCGAAATCCGCCGCACGCCACCGGCGAAGCGCCCCGGTAGCCAACCAGAAATACCGCATCCGCGCCGCGCACATCCTCTGTACGGAAGGAGGCGCGGCCATCGCAGCCGGTAATCCGCGCCAATTCCCCGCTCAGCTCGTTAAGCAAGAGGGCCGCGTCGGGATGCGCAGGGTCGCGGGCCACAAAGCAGAGCGAATCCGGCAAAGCAATCCCTCCCGTTATTTGATTGCGCGGCGCGTTCGCCGACGAAAAGCCGCAGGTTTTACGCTGGGGGTATGATCGCGCTGGCAGGCGACCCGTTTGCTGCGCGTTCGGGTTTTTCACGATAGGCACCGCCGCGCGGGCGTGGGCAAACCATCTGCGCAAACGTTACGGGGCCGATGGTACCGGGCGGCGTTGCCGCGCAGGCACAGTAAACCATTCAGCCCTCCCGGTCATGGGGTCAAACAGCCGCGAGCCGGACGCGGTGGGGTTACAGGCGGCTCAGCTGATCCAGCGACAGTTCAAAGCTTGGCACAAACTCTACCATAAATTCCGCAACCTCCGGCAGCGCGTTATCCCGGATGGAATCCATCACCAGCTGCTTGGCCTGGTCAAACTCCCGGTTGCCCAGATTTTGCTCCTCAATGCACTTGATATACGCGCAAATCCGATCCGCCGCCTTGACCAGCTTCCACTCGTAGGCGGTTTCGTCCGGCCGGAGATAGTCGCGGTAGGCCAGGCGGAGATCTTCCGGCAGCATGGACAGAAGCTGTTCGCTTGCCAGCGCCTCGATGCTCTTATAGGCCTGCTTGATTTCCGGGTTTTTGTATTTAACGGGCGTTGGCAGATCGCCGGTGATCACCTCGCCCACATCGTGATACAACGCAAGCGAGAGCACGCGCTCCGGGTTGATGTCGCGCCCGTGGCGTTCCTTGGCCAGCACGGCTAGCCCGTGCGCAATCACGGCGCACTGCATGCTGTGTTCCATATCGTTTTCCGGCACGGTATTGCGCATCAGGCCCCAACGGCGGATCAGCTTCAACCGGTTCAGATAGGCAAAAAACGGGTTCACGGGGCAATCCCTCCTTATGCAGGCATGGCGTACGGCTTTGCTTTGCGGACAGCTCGTTGGTCTGCTGGGCGAATCAAGGCCAACCAGGCGTAGCGGCAATCAAGAAACAAAGGCTATGAGGCTATCAACGCGGATGCAAATCGCGCGGGTATTACGGTCCAACAGCGTTTGATTTGAGGCAAGGGAGCGCGCTTGTTGCTTTGGGGGTATGTGTTCCAACGCTGAAACTGGTGGGCGGCGCGGAGTCAGCCTGCCCGGTGGCTGCGTAGAAGCATGCGGGCGCGACCGCCGCGCTTGAACAACCTGACCGGCGCACGGCATTGAACCATGCGTGCATGACCGCCGCGCATAGGCAGCCTGCCCGGTGGCAATCAGGAGCATGCGTGCGGTGACCGCCGCGCATAGGCAACCTGACGGAAGGCAACAAGGAGCATGCGAGCGTGACCGCCCGCTTCCAACCGCCCGCGTTTCAGGCCGTCACGGTTCCTCATCCAGCCCCTGAAGGATCAGGGCGGGCATTTCCGCCGCGTCATCCACCAGAAAACGCGGAGCAAGCGCGGCGAGCATTTCCCGGTCGCGGAAGCCCCAAGTGACCAGCATGCAATCCATCCCCGTGTTCAGAGCCGTTTGCCGATCCACATCGCTATCCCCCACAAACAGGGAACGCTCCGGCGTGGCCCCCAGCGCTTCAAGCGCGAGCATGGGCATATCGGGCGCGGGTTTGCGGGAAACGCCTTCCCGACCGCCGACCGCCACCGTAACAAGGCTGCCAAAATAAGCCCGCGACAGCGCGCGCACGGCTTCGTCATTTTTATTGGAAACAACGGCCAGTTTAATGCCCGCCTCAGCCAGCGCGGACATCGCGTCCGTCACGCCCTCGTATGGTCGGGTGCGCACGTTGCAATGGCCCGTATAGTAGCGCTTAAACTCCGTGAGCGCGGCTTCCATGTACGGATCGGCCGCACCGCCCGGCAGAGCGCGCTCTATCAGCTTGCGAATGCCGTTGCCCACAAAGGCGCGCACCTCCCCAAGGGTTCGCGGGGGGTATCCAAAGCTGCGAAGCGTATGGTTTACCGCGTTGGTCAAATCCTCCAGCGTGTTGAGCAGGGTTCCGTCCAGATCGAACAGCACCGCGTCATACTGGTACATGCGCATGTGCGGCATCGCCTTCAACGGCAAGCCGCGCCTCCTTTCGTTTCAGGTCCTTCAGCACCCGCAGGGTCAGCGGCGCCGTCATGGCCAGCGAGCACAGGTCGGACACGGGTTGCGACAGCTGAACCCCGAACAGCCCCAGCAGCGGCGGCAGCAGAAAGATGGCGGGCAGGAAGAACAGCCCTTGCCGCGACACCGCCACCAGCGAAGCCTCCCGGGCCATGCCCATGGTTTGCAGCATCATGTTGCTGAGGATCAGAAACCCGGTCAGGGGCAGGGTAATGCACTGCAACCGCAGCGACAGCGCGCCGATGCGCGTAACCTCCGCGTTGCCGCGCAGAAAAACCTCCACAATGCCGGGCGCGAACAATAGCCCAATGAGCGCCGCGCCCAACAGCACGCCAAACGAAAGCTTGACCGAGAACCAGAATGAGCCGCGAACGCGATCGTACCGCTTTGCGCCGTAATTAAAGCCGCAGATCGGCTGAAAGCCTTGCCCAAACCCAATCACCGCAGACACGGCAAACTGCATTACGCGGGTGACGATGCTGATGGCCGCCACGGCCGTGTCGCCAAACCCGCCCGCCGCAAAATTGAGCGCGACGGTCGCAAGGCTGGCCAACCCCTGCCGCAGAAGCGACGGCACCCCGCCGCGGAAAATCTCCCTGAACATCACCCGGCTGGGCGTAAACTGGTTAAACCGGATGCGGATGTTCCCGCCCTGCCGGGTGCCCAACAGCAGCAGGCAGAAGCTGACCAGTTGGCTGAGGATCGTCGCCAGCGCGGCGCCGCCGACCCCCATCCCCAATGCAAAGATGAACAGCGGGTCCAGCGCGATGTTGATCACCGTGCCCACAACCACCCCGATCATCGCAAAAAACGCGTTGCCCTGAAAGCGCAGCTGGTTATTCAGCACCAGGCTTGCGACCAGCCACGGGGAGCCGATGAGAATATAACGCGCATAATCCAACGCAAAGGGCGCCATGGTAACCGTGGAGCCAAGCCCCATGACCAACGGCTGTAAAAATACCAGCCCCAGCGCCATAATCACCACGCCGCTGAGCAACGATGAAAAAAAGCCCGTTGCGGACATGCGCGTGGCGTTTTCATGATCCTTCGCGCCAAGCGCGCGGGAAATATAGTTGCCGGAGCCGTGCCCAAACATGAAGCCCACGGCCTGCAAAATGGCCATCAGCGGGAAACACACGCCCACGGCCGCCGTGGCGCTCGGGTTGCCCATCAGGCCCACAAAATAGGTATCCGCCATGTTATACAGCGCGGAGATGAGCATGCTCACAATCGTCGGCGCGGAAAGCGTCAGCACCAGCTTGGGGATAGGGGTTTCGATCATTTTACGCAGTTTGGCTTCCGGGGTTTGCTCGCGGGTCATAGTGCCTCCTACGGGTGCGGTAAAAAAAACACCGCCGTGTAAGTTGTAACACAGCAGGGCGGGAAAATCAAGGGCGGGGTGAAATTGCGGGCGTATGCCGCGCTACGGTTTGCCGGCGCTTTCCAACGCCTGCATGAAAGGCGCGTAGCGGCGACCACGGTGACCGCGCCCCGGAGGCGAAAGGGCAGGGCCGCCGCACAGGCAGGTTAAAACGCTTTCGCCCCTATGCAACCGGAACCGCCGGACATGCTCGGTTTGGCTTTGCGGAACGGCCCACAAACTTTTTAAACAAAACGCTGGACAAACAGGGCCTCATTTGGTATAATTTTTAACGCTGACACGCCAATATAGCTCAGTTGGTAGAGCAGCGGTTTCGTAAACCGCAGGTCAAGGGTTCGAGTCCCTTTATTGG
>DAOPZY010000051.1:0-17894 GCA_035353615.1 Candidatus Limiplasma sp. | reverse complement strand
TATATGTCGCCCTCCCAGATGAGCACCTTCAAGACTGCATGATGTGGCAGGGGGGGGGCAATTTAACTTGCAATTCACAAGCTTGCCCACAGCGCAAGCTTTTTTTGCACACAGCAACAAACTCGTGTATAATGGTGCTTGCAAAAACATCAAAGGGGTTTGATTATGGGGGAAGCGAAGCAACGCGTCATCCTGAAACTGAGCGGCGAGGCTTTGGGCGAAAACGGCAAGCTTTTCCGCCATGAAGCCTTTGAGGCGGCCGCCCGGATGCTGATCAACGTTCAAAAAACCGGCGCGGAACTGGCAGTGGTGATTGGCGGCGGCAATGTGTGGCGCGGCAGGCGCGGCGCGGCCACGCGCATGGGCGCCGTGGCGGCCGATCAGATGGGCATGCTGGCTACGCTGCAAAACTGCCTCTATATGCGCGATACCCTGGCCAACATGGGCGCGAAGGCGACGGTGATGAGCGGGGTGGATATTCTCCGCTTTGCGGAGGCGTACAATTCGGTGCGCGCCATCCAAATGCTTTCGGAAGGGCACATCCTGCTGCTGGCCTGCGGCACGGGCAACCCGTTTTTTTCCACCGACAGCGCCGTGGTGCTCAGGGCCATTGAGCTGGAATGCGACGCGATTTACATGGCTAAAAACATCGACGGCGTTTATACCGCCGACCCGGCGCTGGACCCGATGGCGGAGCTGATCCGCGATATCACCTACGATGAATGCGCAGCGCGCGATTTGCGGGCCATGGACCCGGGCGCGTTTATCCTGCTGCGGGACAACCATTTTCCACTGGTGCGGGTGTTTGCGCTCGAACCGGCGGACAATGTGCTTCGCGTGCTGGAAGGCGACCCCATGGGCACGGTGCTGCATCCGTAGGCAAGGCTTTGCGAACGCACGACACTATGGGTTTGAAGGCTGGTTTGCGCCTTGCCGCAAAGAACGGCCTGTTACGAGCCAACGCCGCGCGGGGGCGACTGATGCCGACGCGGTTTCATCAATACTTGCAGAAAGGTTATTCATGCACAAAATAGCCTCCGGTTTCAAACGCTTTTTTGCCCCGCGCGATATGACGGTTGGAAAACCCATGACCGAACTGATTATGTTCTCGGTGCCTCTGCTGCTGGGCAACTTTGCCCAGCAGATGTATAACACGGTGGACGCGATTGTGGTGGGCAACTACGTAGGCGACAACGCGCTGGGCGCGGTGGGCCTTTCAAACTCCGTGCTCAACTTGATGCTGTCGCTGTTTATGGGGTTGGCTACGGGCGCGGGCATTGTGGTTTCGCAATATTTTGGCGCTAAGGATCGCGCGGCGCTATCCAGGTCTGTGGGCACCATTATTGTGCTCACCTTTTGGGCGGGGCTGATTACCACGGTTGTAGGGGTGCTAGCGTCCCGCCCGCTGCTGGTGCTGATTGGCACGCCGCCGGAAATGCTGGATATGACCGCCACCTATCTGGAGGTAATTTTTGCGGGTATCATCGGGTGCGCCTACTATAATATTTTAGGCGGCGTGCTCAGGGGCTTGGGCGATAGCTTCAGCCCGCTGGTGTACCTGCTGCTGGCCACGGTTATCAACATCGTGCTCGACATTGTGTTTGTGACCGCCTTTCATATGACGACCGACGGCGTTGCGCTGGCGACCATCATCGCGCAGGGTATTTCGGCGGTGTTTTGCTACCGCAGGCTCACGCGCATGACGGATGTGCTGGAGGTAAACCGCCATACGCTCAAGATCGACCGGGCCATTGCGGAGCGAACGGTTCGCCTGGGTTTACCCGCCGGGCTTACGCAGGCGATTTTCTCCTTGCAGGCGGTGATTGTGCAATCTCTGATGAACTCGCTGGGGCCGCTGGTGGTGACCACCTTTACGGCGGTGATGCGAGTGGATGGCTTTGCGATGATGCCTAACTTTACCTTTGGGATTGCCGCCACCACCTTCAGCGGGCAAAACTACGGCGCGCGCCGGCTGGACCGGATTCAGGAAGGCAGCAGGGACGCACTGAGGCTCGCGATTGTCTGTTCCTCCATCCTGACGGGCTGCATCTTATTGTTTGGCCGCCAGCTGATGGGCGTGTTTACCCAAACGGAAGCCATTGTAAACCTTGGCGTGCGGATGATGCGCATACTCGCCTTTGGCTATATTGCCTTCAGCGTAACGCAAACCCTGAGCGGCATCATGCGCGGGCTGAACGAAACTGTCATCCCCATGTGGATCAGCCTGATAACCACGTTTGTGATCCGTATGCCGCTGGCTTATCTGTTTGCCTACCTGACCCGATCCGTCCAGTGGCCCAACGGCGATCCTTCCAGCCTGTACTGGAGCCTGCTGATTGCCTGGGTGTGCGGGGGGATCATTACAACGCTTGTGTACCAAAAGGGCAAATGGCGAAAGCGCGCGCTGGATGGCCTGAAAGAGCCTTTCACCGCGCCTGAGGCGCAGGCGGGAACCGGAGCTTAAACCAGCGCGGAACTTTCGGAGCGTGTCGATTCTGCTTAAAGACCGACACGCGCAGACCCAATATAACCGGCATCACAGGAGGAAACACCATGAACGATATGCGGACGACACTTTCCATGCTGATTGAAAACGCCATTCTAACATCCTTCGAGGGCATCGAGGGGCTTCCGACAGCCGGGGATATCGCCGGCTTTTTGGAAGTGCCGCCCGAAAAAGAGATGGGCGATTTTGCGTTTCCCTGCTTTAAACTGAGCAAGGCGCTCCGCAAAGGCCCCCCGCAAATCGCGCAGGCGTTGGCCGCCGCGATTGACGCGCCGGAAGTGTGCGAGGCAAAACCGCTGGGCGGTTACCTCAACTTCTTTTTTAAGCGGGAACAGTTTGCGCAAAAAACGGTGCGGCAAGTGCTGGACGCGCCGGGTCAGTATGGCGCGAGCAGGCAGGGCGCGGGTAAAACCGTCTGCATCGACTATTCCTCCATCAACATCGCAAAGCGTTTTCACATCGGCCATCTGAGCACCACCATGATCGGCCATAGCCTGCAGCGGATTTACAACCATTTGGGGTACCGCACGGTTGGCATCAACCACTTGGGCGATTGGGGCACGCAGTTTGGCAAGCTCATCAGCGCCTACAAGCGGTGGGGCAACCGTGAGGAAGTGGAAAAGGACGGCGTGGAGGCGCTGACGCGGCTGTACGTCAAATTCCATGAGGAAGCGGACGCGGAAGAAAAAGCGACCGGCGCCCATACCTTGGAGGACGAGGGCCGCGCCTACTTTAAGGCGATTGAGGACGGCGGCGCGGAAGCGTTACAGCTTTTCAACTGGTTTAAGGAACTGACCCTGCGCGATTGCGCGCGAGTGTACGAATTGCTGGGCGTAACGTTTGACAGCTACGCGGGCGAGTCCTTTTACAACGACAAAATGGGGCGCGTGCTGGATGAGCTGCGCGAAAAGAACCTGCTGACCCTGAGCGACGGGGCGAGCATTGTGGACCTGACCGACGACGACATGCCCCCCTGCCTGATCCTCAAAAAAGACGGGGCGACGCTGTACGCGACGCGCGATATCGCCGCCGCGCTGTACCGCGCCGATACCTACCATTTTGACAAGTGCCTGTATGTGGTGGCATACCAGCAGGACCTGCACTTTCGCCAATGGTTCAAGGTTGTGGAAAAAATGGGTTACCCCTGGGCCAAGGATTTGGTGCACGTGGCGTTTGGCATGATTAGCTACGAAGGGCAGACGCTTTCCACCCGCAAAGGGTACGTGGTGTATCTGGAGGACCTGCTGCGGCGCGCGCAGGAAAAAGCGCTGGCGATTATTGAAGAAAAAAGCCCGAACCTGCCAAACAAGGAGGCCGTGGCAAGGCAGGTTGGCATTGGCGCGGTGGTATACGCGGATTTGCAGAATAACCGGATCAAAGACATTGATTTTTGGTGGGATCGCGCGCTCAATTTTGACGGCGAAACCGGGCCGTATGTGCAGTACACGCACGCGCGCTGCTGCTCGGTGCTCCGCAAGGCGGAGGAACAGGGCGTAACGCTGGTCGAGCCGGATTATTCCGGGCTGGCGGACGATTTTGCGCAGGATCTGCTGCGGATTATTAGCCGCTTCCCGGAAGCCGTAGCCGACGCGGCGGATAAATATGAGCCGAGTATGGTAACCCGAGCGACCACGGAGGTAGCGAAGGCCTACAACAAGTTCTATTATGAAAACCGCATCCTGGACGCGGAGCCTGCCGTGCGGGAAGCGCGTTTGCAGTTGACCCGCGCCGCGCAGGATGTGTTGCGCACCGGAATGTATCTGATTGGCATGGAAGCGCCGGAGCGGATGTAAAAAAACTCTTGCGGGTGGCCGTTTACAAGGCATTAAGCAACATGCGCAATCAATAACCCAAAAAGATGGGTCAAGTGAAGAAATCCCTTGTCAGATTCCAAGGGTGAAACCCTTGGCCGGGTTTGGGGTAGAACCCCAAAAGCTTGTGTCGCAACACATTATGACCAAGAGCGAGCGAACAGCCCGCAGGGCTGTGAGGCGAGCGGCGACAGTCAATCATCTGGATTTTTCAAAAACCTTGCGTTTCATTTTCGCCTGCAAGCATCGGGATACCGCAACAGAGAAACGCCACGCGGGGCAATGCCGGCTGTTCTGCTGAAACGATTTGAGCAATTTCGAAAGAACTATGTTTGAAACGCTTACCAACGCCTGCCGCTTATCACCTGCCTGAACCGCGTGCCAACGGCCTGTCCATATAAACCGGCTAAACCGCGTGCCTGCGGCCTGTTGCTTATCACCCTGCCTGAACTGCGTGAATGCGGTCTGTTGCCTGTAACTTTGCCTACAACGCGTGCCTGAGGACTGTTGCCTGTAACTTTCCATAAAACGCAAGCCCGATGTTTCTTGTCTGTGAAATCGCCCGCGACCCACGATTGCAAACGGTTGCTTCAACCTGTTGTTTCAAACGGTTGCTGTGATCCATCGCTTGTAGCACGCCGAATAGTGCAACGCAATCACATAAGTGAAAGTATTGATATCGGCGTTTATTTTACCGCGCCGTCGGGAAAGAGGATGCCCATGCAGAGAATCACGAGCACGCATAACCCCGCGGTGCAGGCGGCCAAAGCGCTTCAAGGCAAGGCGGCGAGGGAAGCGAGCGGGCTGTTTCTTTGCGAAGGCGAACATATGGTCGGCGAAGCTGCCCATTTCGCGCCGGATAACGTGCAGGAAATCTTTGTGGATGAAAACCAAACGGAGCGGTATCGCGGCATACTGAACGGATTGTCCGGGCATCCGGTTTATGCCGTGCCGGAACACGTGCTGGCAGCCCTGTCGCAGGTGAAAGCTCCGCAAGGCATTGCGGCTACCGTGCGGATACCGCAGCGCGCGGCCATCTCTGCTTTGGGTGGGCGTGTGATTTTGCTTGAAAACGTTCAGGACCCGGGAAATGTGGGCACCATCCTGCGCACGGTGGACGCGGCGGGGTTTGATGCGTGCATCCTGACCGCCGGCTGCGCCGACCCCTTTGCTCCCAAGTGCTTGCGGGCAACCATGGGCAGCGTGTTTCGGGTACCGGTCGCCGTGGAGGAAAACGCCGCGTTGGCGGCGCATACGCTTGCCGGGCTTGGCTACGCGACGGTGGCCACGGTGCTGAGCGGACAGGATTTTTACGCGCGCCAGCCCCTGCCGCCCAAGGTGTGCCTGATCATCGGCAATGAAGGGGCTGGGATCACCGCCGAAACCGCGCGGGAAGCCACGCACCGTTTCCGACTGCCGATGCGGGGCGGCGCGGAATCGCTTAACGCGGCGGTCGCCGCTTCCATTTTCATGTATGAAATCGTCAACCGTGGATAAAAGCATCAGACATCATATATGAGATCATCAACCGTGGATAAAAATATCTGACCATCGCATTTTCAGGAAAGGCAAATCTACCGTCAGCAGGTTTGCCAAGCGCGTATCAATTCAGGTTTTGGCAACTGGATTCACAAACTGACAAAGCTTAAGCGGCGATCGCCAAATGAGCGCCGCGTATGCGAAAGCGGCAGGAAATGACCGGCAAACCTCGAATATTCAACCCTCAGGGAGGTGCGTAACCATGGATAGCAACAAAGTTGATTTCAAGACCCTGAGCGCGGAGGATCAGGCGGCCGTGCTCGGAGCGCAACGCGATGAGGAAACAGGCGCGTTGCTCTATGCCTATATGTCCAAACACGAAAAAAAACCGGAGAACAGCAAAGTGCTGCTGCAAATGAGCACGGATGAAAAAATGCACGCGGCCTTTTGGCAAAGCATAAGCGGGCAACAGATCAAACCCGATCGGCTCAAACTGCTGAGGCTCAAAGCGCTGACCCGCATATTGGGGTATACGTTCATGCTCAAACGCATCGCGCAAGACGAGGGTTTAGCCGTTACCGGATACGAGCGCCTGCAAAGCGCCATTCCGGAAGCCGGGGCAATGCTTGTGGATGAAAAGCGCCATGAGCAGGAACTGATTGGCATGCTCAACGAGGAGCGCCTGCAATACGTGGGCTCGATGGTGCTGGGGCTGAACGACGCGCTGGTGGAGCTGACCGGAACCATCGCGGGGTTAAGCTTCGCATTGCAAAACACGCGTATGGTCGCGCTGAGCGGCATCATCACCGGCGTGAGCGCGACGCTTTCCATGGCGGCGAGCAATTATCTGGCGGAGCGGGCAGATGGAAACACAAACGCGCTCAAATCCAGCGTATATACCGGGGTTGCCTATCTGATTACCGTTGCGCTGCTGGTGCTGCCCTATTTGCTGTTGCCGGATAACCTTTGGGCCGTCGCGCTGGCGGCAATGATTCTGGTGGTGGTGCTGGTGATCCTCGCGTTTAACTATTACGTGAGCGTGGCCAAGACCGTGCCGTTCCGCAGGCGCTTTATGGAGATGATAACCATCAGCATGGGCGTAATGGTGATCGCCTTCCTCATTGGCTTGCTGGCGAAAGCGCTGTTGGGCGTGAATATTTAGCAGCGCATTGCCGACCGCCGAATCATCGCCCCCGGTTGAGAAATAACACAACCGGGGGCGATTTGTACGTGTCCTCACCCGCCGTAATGAAATGGACAAAAGACGCTTGTCGGTTACAGCGTCTCCGCTTCTTGCGTGCCGGAGGATCAATGGGACACGGACAATATAAAAGCCGAGAGTGCCCACGGCAAAATACAGCGTGAAACATAACTTCAACTCGACTTGTCAATAGCGGGGGTTCAGAACAGATTTTCCAGAACTAGCGAGCATCCCGCAAATGAAAGAAAACCGTTCGAAGGGCAATCAGGCATACAACCACCGCGCATGGCACAAATTCATAACCAAAGCGTCCCTGGTTGCGCAATGTGGCAGCCGGAGACGCTTTACAGTATTCCTTTACCAGACAGATTCATGGGGGAGGCGTCCATTACGGAAACGCATCCTCCCCCACGGCGCGCTCAGATGGGTTTGATGTGCCAGATGTTGCTGTTGTATTCCCCAATGGTGCGGTCGGAGGAGAAGTAGCCGGATTTCGCAACGTTGATAATGGATTTTTTCAGCCACTTATCACGGTCCACATAATCCTCCATCATCCGGCGGTTCGCCATGGAGTAGCTGCCAAAATCCTTGAGCACAAAATACTCGTCAGGCATTCCGCCGTAATCTCCCATCAGCAGCATGTGGTACAGGTCCTGCAAGGCCATGGGCTCGTCGGGGAAAAGTGTTCCGTCCAGCCATTGGCTCAGCGCGCGGCGAAGCTCCGCGTTGGTTTCAAAAATGCCCATAGGGTTATAGGAGCCTTCCTTGTACATCCCTTCAACCGTTTCGGCGCGCATCCCAAAAATATAGATGTTTTCCGAGCCTACCTGATCGTAAATTTCAACGTTCGCGCCATCCATGGTACCCAGCGTTAAAGCGCCGTTCATCATAAACTTCATGTTGCCGGTGCCGCTGGCTTCCTTGCCGGCCGTAGAAAGCTGCTGGCTGATTTCAGCCGCCGGCATCAGCAGCTCGGCGGTGGAAACGTCGTAGTTTTCAATGTAAACCACTTTCAGAAATTTGCGGGCGCGGGGGTGGCTGTCAATCAGCGCGGCCAGCGCGTTGATGTAGCGGATAATCAGCTTTGCGCGGTAGTAGCCGGGCGCGGCCTTCGCGCCAAAGAGGAACAGTCTTGGCTGGGCGCTGAAATTTGCATCCTCTACAATGCGGTTATACAGCACCTGAATATGCAGGGCATTGAGCAGCTGGCGTTTATACTCGTGCAGCCGCTTCGCCTGAACGTCAAAAATGAAAGTGGGATCCAGCGTTTCGCACTGCCGCTTGCCAATCATGCGGGCAAAACGTTCCTTATTTTGCTGTTTGACCTGTTCAAACTTCTGGCGGAAGGCGGCGTCGTCGGCAAACGGAAGAAGCTTTTCAAGCTCCTGCGCGTCCCGGTAGAAGCCGGTGCCAATGGATTCCGCAATTAAATCCCGCATGCCCGGGTTGGCGGACAACAGCCAGCGGCGGTGCGTAATGCCATTGGTGATGGCGCTGAACTTACCCGGGTCGGTCAGCCAATAATCATGGAAAAGGCCGTCCGTCAGGATTTTGCCGTGCAGCTGGCTTACGCCGTTCACGCTGAAGGCGATGGCAACGCACAGGTTAGCCATGTGTACCTGCCCGTATGCGAGAATCGCCATTTGACCGATCCGCTCCCACTGATCCGGATAGATTTTAAACAGCTTTTCGCAAAGGCGGCGGTTCAACTCCTCCAAAATCATGAATATGCGGGGGAGCGTCTGCTTCATCATGTTTTGCGGCCAACGTTCCAGCGCTTCCTGCATCACGGTGTGGTTGGTGTAGGCCATGCAACGGTGCGTGATGCTTTCCGCTTCTTCCCAGCCCAGCCCCTCCTGATCAATCAGCAGGCGAATCAGCTCCGGAATGGCAAGGCCCGGGTGCGTGTCGTTGATGTGAAAAACAACCTTGTCCGGCAGCAGATCGAAATTATTGCCGTACTGGCGCTTAAAATCCTTCAAAGCGTATTGGAGGGTAGCGGAAGTGAAGAAGTAGTGCTGCTTCATCCGCAGCATTTTGCCTTCCCAATGGCTGTCCTCCGGATAAAGCACCTTGTTGATGACTTCGGCCATTTTCATTTCGTCCATCGCCTTGTCATATTCGCCGCGTCCGAAGGTTTTCAGGTCAAACACTTCACAGCTGCGGGCGCTCCAGGTGCGCAGGGTGTTCACGCAATCCGTATCATACCCGACAATTGGCATATCATAGGGCACAGCGTCGATGGTGTAGGCGTTTTCAAGGCTGAAGTTCTTTCGGCCGTTCACTTCCACTTCCCGTACCTCGCCGCCAAACTGAACCTGACAGATGTCCTCAGCGGCGACAATCTCCCACACATTTCCGTTTTGCAACCATGTATCGGGAAGTTCAACCTGCTGCCCGTCCACGATTTTTTGCCGGAAAAGCCCGTATTCGTAGCGGATGGTGCACCCCATGGAAGGGATGTTCAGGCTGGATAGACTGTCTAAAAAGCAGGCGGCAAGCCTCCCCAAACCGCCGTTGCCCAGCGCGGGCTCCGGTTCTTCCGCAAGCAGCGCAAGCGGATCAATGGAAAGCTCGCTTAACGCCTGACGGTAATTTTCCTGACTGCAAAGGTTAATCAAATTGCTGTTCAGGCTCCGGCCCATTAAAAACTCAACGGAAAGATAATATAGCCGTTTGCCCTGGCTTTGTGCGCGCTCCTCACGGCTGATCATCCATTTTTGCATGATCTGATCCCGCACGGTAGAAGCGGTCGCCTTGTATAACTGCTGCAAGGATGCGCCCTGGGTGGTAACGCCGTAGTAGCGCTGCAGTTTACCGACAATGCTTTGCTTGATGCCTTCAACATCGAACTTCGTGGCCGGCATAAAACTCCTCCTTCTGTGGAATGCGCTTATTATAGCATGGCCGTTCAAGATTGACAATTCGAGCCATCGGAAAGAACAGGGAAGAAACGCGGAAATCAACAGGGATGTTCCACGTGAAACACTGAACGACGAAACCGATACGGATTCACTTTGCAGAGCGGGAACGAATAACGAGTAAGCAGACACACACAGGGAGAAAACGGGGATTATAGCAGAAAAATGCTTGGGGCAACTTGTTCAATTGAGCTGGAAAAGGGACAGGAATGTTCCACGTGAAACAACGCTTTCCAACCGTTGCACGACCCTGTTGCGCTGTAACGTTTCCGACGCATTTCTCAGCTCATAGAAGCAGCGTTTTCAAAGAACGGCGAGTGCTTTGTTGCGCGTGTTTCAGCTTGCCTTCCCCGGCCCCGCGCGTTACAATGAAACGGTGAGGTGATCGTTATGCCCTTTACGCCGGCGCAGGAAGCCGCCATCCATGCTCGTAACCCGGATTTACTGGTATCCGCTGCCGCCGGCAGCGGAAAAACGCGTGTGCTGATTGAGCGGATCGCGTCTATGTTGCAAGATGACGGCCTATCCATGGATCGGCTGCTGATTGTCACGTTCACCCACGCCGCAGCCGCTGAAATGCGGGAGCGTCTGCAAGCGCGCATTGCCGAGGCCGCCGCGACCGACCGCGCCATGCGCAGGCAGGCGGAGCTGCTTGAAACCGCGCAGATCAGCACGTTGCACAGCTTTTGTCAAAAGCTGGTTCGCGAATATTTTCAGGAAGTGGACATTGATCCCCAAGCGATGCTGGGGGATGAAACCATCAACGCCAACCTGAAGGCGCAGGCCAAAACTGAAACGATGGAAAGCCTGTACGAACGCGCCGCGCTGGGAGAAAGCGATACTTGCGCGCTAACCGCAAAATTTGAGGATCGGCAGATCGAAGCCATGCTGGATGAAATCTATCCTTTTTTAATGGCGCTGCCGGAACCCTTCGAATGGCTGGACGCTTGCGCGAACCGCACGTATTCCAACGTAGACCTTTCGGAAGGGCTGTTGGCCCAGACTTTGCTTGCCGATTGTCGGCTGCTGATCGACGGCATCGCGGAACTGCTGGAACAGGGATACGCGCTGGCTGAACAACCGCTATTCCCGGATCGATATAAAGCAACCATTCAATCGGACGGGATTGCGGTGCAAACTTTTCAGGCTTCCATGGCGGCGGGTCTGCCGGCGGTGATTCAGGCGGCGAGGCAGTTTAGCCTGGAAAGGTTACCCACCGTGCGTAACCTGGAGGGGGAAGAAGCAGCCCTGCGCGACCGGTATAAAGGCCTTCGGGAACAGATCAAAAAAGGGGCGGCTTCTGTTGCGGCGCATTTGCCAGCCGAGCCGGAAACCGCCATTGAGCACTTGAACACCATGCAACCGGCGCTGATGGGCCTCAGCCGCATTGCGCGCCAGATGGACGAGCGGTATGCGGAGTTGAAACGGGAACGCGCGCTGATGGATTTTCACGATCTGGAGCGCATGGCGCTTCGAATCCTCCGCAACCCGGCCATCCGCGCGGAGGTATCCGCCCGATACGACGGCGTGTTTGTGGACGAGTATCAGGATATCAGCGCTATTCAGGAAGCCATCCTGAACGCCGTACGCAGGGATGTTCCACGTGGAACATCCGAACCGCCGCAGTACTTTTTTTATGTGGGCGATGTTAAGCAGAGTATTTACCGGTTCCGTCAGGCGGACCCCACGCTGTTTATGCAAAAAGCGCGTGCGTTTTCGGCGGATGAAAACGCCCCCCAGCGCCGAATCAGCCTGAATGCGAATTTCCGCTCCCGGGAGGCGGTGTTGGCTGGCGTGAACCGCGTTTTTTCCCGGGTGATGCGCGCCGATGTTACGGAAATTGAGTATGACCGGGAAGCGCGGCTTTACCCCGGAACCCCCAGCCAAAGCGACCCGCCGGTGAGCCTGCATCTGTTTACCCAGCCGGTGCGCTCGGCGGATAAAGCGCGGCTGGAAGCATACGCCATCGGCAGGGAAATTCGCAGGCGTGTTGGCGAACCGGTTTTGGACCGGGAGGGGAATCCGGCCGGCACGCTGCGGTTTCGGGATTTCGCCATTCTGGGGTCCAAAATGAAGGATGTTTCCGGCGTGCTGGAACGCACGCTCGGCGAAATGGGCATACCCGTATACTGCGAGGATCGCGGCCCTGCCATGCAAAGCGAGGAAATTGCACAGGCGCTCAACCACCTGCGGCTGATGGATAACATCGCGGACGACATCGCCCTGCTGGCATGCCTGCGCAGCCCGGCCATCGGGATGGATGATCGGGAACTGGCGGCCATCCGGTTGCGGCAGGGCGAGGGGCCGTATTTGGAGGCGGTGCAGGCTGCGGCCCGCGCAACTGATCCGCTGGGCCGGCGCTGTGCCGATGCATTGGCAACGCTTGCCCATGAACGGTTTTTGCTTGCGGAAACGCCGCTGCACGAATACCTGTGGGGGTGGCTGAACCGCTCGGGGTTGTACGCGTTTTACGGTTGCCAGCCAAACGGCAAGTTACGGCAGGCGAATTTGCGCATGCTGTGCGAAAAGGCCGGAGAGCATGTACGGCGCAGGGGCGGGGAACTGAGGGATTTTCTGGACGGCGTTCAGGCCCAGACCGGCGTGCAGGACGGAGCCAGCCCGACCGTGCTCAGCCCTTGGGAGGATGTGGTGCGGGTGATGACCATCCACAAATCCAAGGGGCTGGAATTTCCGGTTGTGTTTGTGATGGGGTTGGAAGCTCCGTTTGGCTCGCGCCGCGCCTCATCGCTGGCGCTGCATCCCCGGTTGGGCGTTGCCTTGCCGTATGTGAATGAAACGGCCCGCACCACAGGCTCCACGCTGTTGGAAAGCGCGATTGGTCTGCGGCTTGCGGCGGAAGAAAAAGCGGAGCGCGCACGGTTGCTGTACGTGGCCATGACCCGCGCCCGGGAGGAACTGCTTTTGGTGGGCTGCGGCACGCAGCTTGCGCCGGAGACATTTGCGCAGGGGTTTATCCCCAACCGGGAGGAATCCGCCTACGCGGTGTTCAGCGCCGGTCAGATGCTCGACTGGGTGTGCGGCTGTGTGAAGCCATCGGATTCGATGAGCGTTGCGGACGAGAACGGAGTTTCCGACAATCCGCTGAGGACAACCGGGCTTGACGGTGGGTTTTCCACACAATCCACAGACAATCCACAAAAAAAGGACTGCTGGAACGTGGTTTTCCACAATTCCGAAACGGAATTGGAGGATGCTTTGCGATATGCGAAAGGAAACAAGGGCCTGAGCGAGCTGGAACTGCGGCGCGCGCGCCTGAATGCGCTAACTGAGGACGCGCGTCGGCTGGCGAATCAAGCCGATCAACCGGCGCAGAATCCCGCCGAGCAGTCGGAAGCCGTTGACCTCGGCAGCGAGGAACGGCTCGCGCCGGAAGGCGGGCCCTTGAAACGCGAGGGTGACAATGCCCGCGATGCGGCAAATGCGCAAGCTATCGGCGGGGGTAAAACGCGCGCACGCTCGATGAACCTTGCCCCCAACCGCGCGGGATATGAAGTTACAGTTGGCTTATCGGCAGCTTTGGACACAGCGCCGCGCGATCCGTTAGCGCCCAGTTTATATTTTCCGCACCGTCCGTTCAAAATTGGCGCGACCGCGTTAGCTCGGGCGGAACGCGAAACGAACAGCGCCTTTCGAACCCAAACCGAAGATGAGGACGCCGCCGCCGTTGAAACGGCGGATCAGAAACGCCTGCCCCTTCCGCTGGCCCGGCCGCGGCTGATGAGCGATTTGCCCGCGATGCCCGCATTTTTACGCGCCCCGGCAGAACAGACGGGCCTCAGGCGAGGCATTGCGACGCATAAAGCGCTTTCGCTTTTGGAATATTCTCCCCTCGGGGCTGCGGTGGACGCGCCGGATGCGTTGCGTTTGGAGCTTAACCGGCAGTTGAATCAGATGCAACTGCGCCGTCTGTTGGAGCCGGAAGAAAGAGCTTTGGTGGAAACGGAAACGGTCGCCCGCTTTTTGGAAAGCCAGACGGGCCGGGAAGCGCTCGCCGCGGACACCGTGCACCGCGAATGGAGCTTCAACCTGCGCATGCCGGAACGGGATGGCTTGATTGTGCAGGGTGTGATCGATCTCTGTTACCTGAAAAACGGGCAGTGGTCGCTGGTGGATTATAAAACCGACGCGGTGAAGGACCCTCAGGAACTGTGGTCGCTTTACGGCGGCCAGATGGCGATTTACCGCCGGGCGCTCACTGAAGCCTCCGGTATGCCGGTTGCGGAAACGACGCTGTTCTCGCTGTCACTGGGCCGAGGCGCGGCCGAGGAAAGTGCAAAGCTGTAAAAGCAGGATGCTTCGCATGGGGAACTTCGGATGTGTCTGAATATGAATATGTATATAGAAGCAATTCGAACAGCGGCTTTCGCGGTAACGGTTGCGCGGCATGGAACATCGCTGGTGATTTTTCCAATGCGGATTCGTATTTAAGCTGCGCGGGAATGGGGTATGGGCAATCGTCCACACTTACCAAGGCCGAATGTCGCAAAACTGCTGTAACAATTTTGTTGCAAATGGGGAACAAAATGATTCGTTCGCTCGTCCTATCGTTGGACAAATAGGAAACCACGGGGTTACAGAAATGAAATACCGCTTGCTTTCCCCCATGTTTCTTAGTACAATATCGGTGTCGCCCGGCTGGGCGGCCGTACTTTCGGGCGTAGCCGCCTGAACCTGACGAGGGAGTGTTTCGAGTGAAAAATAATCGCTTCAAACAAAAGGATGCGGGGCATGCCCGTAAACTGTTGCTTTTGGCTGCGCTTTTAGTGGCGGCGTCCATTATGACCGGCTGTTACATGGAGCCGGACCGTATTGTCGATGACAACAACGGCTTGACCGTTGCCACCGGGGGCCAACAGTTTGACACGGTCATTACGCCCACCCCGGAAGTGACGGCAACGCCTGTGCCTTCCGCCACGGAAGGCAGCCAGCAGGTGGATTGGTCTAACTGGGATTTTGGCAATGATACGGCCACGAACCCGCCGGGCAATGTGATTACCATTGGCAACGATGCCAACGGGACCACTGCGCCCAACGTTACGGTGGGCCTGAGCACGCCCAGCCCGACGCCCGGCACCGGCACCTCCACCAGCACAACGCTCAAATCCGGCTCCACAGGCACGGCGGTTAAGCAGTTGCAACAGCGTTTGAAGGAGCTGGGCTACTACACCGGTTCTGTGGACGGCAGCTACGGCGCGGGCACGGTGAGCGCCGTGCAGGCGTTTCAGGCGGCCAACAGCCTGAGCGCGGACGGCGTTGCCGGCAGCAAAACGCAGGAAGCCATCTACAGCTACTATGCTGTTAAGAAAAGCAACAGCGGCAGTTCTTCCGGCTCCAGCAGTTCTTCCGGTTCGTCCAGCTCTTCCAGCTCCGGCAGTTCATCGTCCTCCACCAACAAGTACACCAACGGCAAAACGGATATCTACTTAAAACTTGGCTCTACCGGCGCGCAGGTGAAAATTCTGCAAAACCGGCTGATAACGCTTGGGTACATGAGCGGCACGGCGGACGGCACCTTTGCCGAAACAACCGAGGCGGCCGTTGTGGCGTTCCAGAAGCGCAACTCGATTTACGCGGACGGCGTTGCGGGGCCGACAACGCTCACCAAGCTGTATTCCTCCTCTGCTAAAAAGGCCAGCTCCGTTGTGGCCAACTTAGGCTCCCTCAAGCAGGGCATGTCCGGCAGCGGCGTGCGCGCGTTACAGCAGCGCCTGAAGGATCTGGGTTATTATACCGGCTCGGTGGACGGCGACTATGGCGACGGAACTACGGCGGCGGTTGTCGCCTTCCAAACCGCAAACGGACTGACGGCGGACGGCGTTGCCGGCAAGGCGACCCTGAACGCGCTGTACGGCTCCACCGGCACGGGCGGCAGTTCCGGTACCACACCGGAAAAGTACGTGGACTCCGTTAAAACCAACGGCTATTCCTCCATTACCACCACAAGCCATTCCTCCGTTGCCAACGTGACGGCGCTGCAAAGCGCGCTTTCCAGCAGCAACTACTATTCCGGCGCGCTGGACGGCGATTATGGCACCCGTACCGTGGACGCGGTGAAGGCTTTCCAGGAAGCCAAGGGCCTGCGCGTAACCGGTAGCGCCGGGCCGAGCACGCAACGGCTGCTCTACGGCGGCACCAGCGAGAGCGGGTCCTATAGCAAGCTTCAACTGGGTTCCACCGGCACGGATGTGAAAAACCTCCAGTATACTTTGTATGAGCTGAAGTATTACGATGGCAACATCACCGGCAAGTATGACGACGCGACGGCCAGCGCGGTCAGCCTGTTCCAGCAGGTGAACGGTCTGACCATGGACGGCGTAGCCGGGCAGGAAACCCAACGCCGCCTGTATAGCAGCAATGCCATTCCGTGCAACGTATAAGCCTGAGCTATCAGGGCAAACCACGCCAACCCGGCCGCAGCGACCCCGGTACAGAAGCATGGCCTCTGTCTGGGCGAAGGAATGAAAGCCCTGCCTGGGTTTGGGCGTAGCCCCAAGTTTATGCCGCGGCGCGAGCCAAACAGCGAGCGAACCGCACGAAGGGCGATGAGGCGGGCGACGCCATTTCCCCGTCCATTCCCTGACAACGTTAGGCCGGAGCAATCCGGCCTTTCGCCTTATTCGGGGGAAAAAAGCGGCTCAGTGAGAAAGCCGGCTGGCAATCGGCTGTTGGAACACCAACGTTTTAGGGGCAAAGGCGCAAAACTTGAACGGATTGATCATTCGCGCCTGTCGGGCAGAAGGCTGCCAACAGAAAATAACCCGTTTGCGGGGATCGGCAGCTTGAACTCAATCGAAGTAGCGGCAAGCAACGCGGAACCGGAGGGAGGGCCAAAGATGAGCGAAATTGCGTGCAAAAAACTCCTGATGCCTACGGGCGGCAGCGCGGAGCACTTTTTTCGCTCCGATTGGACGCTGAACCTCTACCACGGTTGCAATCATGGCTGCATCTACTGCGATTCCAGAAGCGTGTGCTATCATCTGGAGGATTTTGACCGTGTGCGCGTAAAGCATAACGGGTTGGCCCTTCTGGAAAGGGAACTGCGCGCTAAAAAAACGGCGGGCGTGGTTTCCATGGGGGCGGCCAGCGACGCGTATAACCGGTTGGAGGAGTCGCTCGGGGTTTCACGCGCGGCGCTGGAGCTGCTCCTACGGTACGGTTTTGGCGTGATGATCCCTACCAAAAGCAAACTGATTGTCCGCGACGCCGCTTTGCTGGGGGATATCGCAAAGGCGCGTTATGCCTGCGTAGCTTTCAGCCTGACCACAGCCGACACGACGCTCGCGGCATTTCTGGAACCGGGCGCGCCGCCTCCTTCCGCCCGCTTCGCCGCGATGGAGGCGCTCGCCAAAGCCGGGGTTTTCACAGGCACATGGATGAACCCGATGCTGCCCTTCCTGACGGATACCGCCGAAAACATCCGCGCGGTGCTGACCCGCACGGCTGATGCGGGCGGGCGGTTTGCCATTTGCCACTTTGGCGTTACGCTGCGCGAGGGCGACAGGGAGTATTTTTACCGCGCGCTGGACGGGGATTTGCGTTTTGCGGGCCTGAAGGCGCGCTATTCGGAAGCTTTCGGGTTGCGTTACCTGTGCGCCACGCCGGATGCGCAAGCCCTGAGTGATTTTTTGACCCGGGAGTGCGACCGTCTGGGGTTGCTGAGCACCTTTAGCGCGGTGAACCGCGCGGCGGGGGTACGGGAGCCGGTTCAAACCCGGCTGGTGTAATGGCGCTAGCCTGCGTTGCTTCGCGGAATTAAGCGACGGCGCGGAGTTGGCGGTTGGGGTTGAAAACCCGGTTGCCGGTTGAATTGAAAGCTCCGGCAAGCCTCCCGACCGGTTGGAATCCCAATACGCAAAGATACTGGAGGCGATAAGCGGATGGATCGGCAAACCCGAACCCGGCGGATGAAGGCCGCTTGCGCGGGGTTATTGGCAATTTGGGGGCTTGCCTGCATG
>DAOPZY010000050.1:9557-18827 GCA_035353615.1 Candidatus Limiplasma sp. | reverse complement strand
TCCTGCTGGATGCGCTCCCAGATGGCGTACCCGTAAGGGCGCACCACCATACAGCCGCGCACGGGAGCGTAGTCCACCAGCTCGCTTTGGAGGATCACGTCGGTATACCACTGCGAAAAATCCTCGCTGCGGGGCGTAATGTGCTCCACAAACTTCTTTTCTTCCTGTTTGGCCATGGTTGTGTTTCTCCTTCCGCAAATAAAAATAGCTCCAACGCTCCCACGCGCGGCAAATTGCCGCCGTTGGGACGAAGGGAGCCTTCGCGGTACCACCCGACTTAAAGCGCGAACGCGCTTTCACTTTTGTTGCCGGATAACGGCGGCAGGCCGTCGGGGATTGGCCGATCGGGTGGATGCGGGAACCCGTCCGTTGCGCGTAACCGTCCTTTCAGCCAATGGGACGGCTCTCTTTCCTGCGGTTTGAGGCGGGGTTCATCCAACGACCCAGTTTAATGGGGTTACTGAATATTACCACAGGCGCGCCCGCTTGTCAAAGGAAAAACCGTTCCGGGCGCATGTATACAGGCAACGGCGCCGCTTATCGCAGAAACCCGAGCATTTTGAAGGCAAAAATCCAGCAAAACACCGTCAGGCTGGAAAAAGTGGTGGTAAACACCACCTGCGCCGCCGCAAAATCCGCGTCGCCGCCGATCTGCTGCGCCATGGGGTAGCTGCTGACCGCCGTAGGCGAAGCAAAAACCGCGATCAGCGTCGCAAGGCTCACATCGCGGATGCCCAGCGCGACCGCGCCGCTTAAAAACACCAGCGGCAACACAATCAGCCGCCCGGTTACGCCCAGCGTAAGCAAGCGGGCGTTTGCGCGCGCTTTGGAAAAATCGATGCTGGCCCCCAGTAAAAACAGCGCGAGGGGCGTTGCGATGCCCGCGAGGCTGCGAAGCGGCTGGTTGACCAGCGGCGGCAGGGCCCACTGCAACCGCCAGAGCACAAAGCCCGCGACCGTGCCGATAATCAGCGGGTTCAGCAACACGCCGCGAAGTATTTGCCAGCCGTTGACATGCTTGCCGCTGTACAGCATCAGGGCGATGGTCGCCATCACGTTAAACAGGGGCACAACCGCCACCACCATCAGCGCCGCCACGGTATGGTTTGCATCCGGGTACATCTGCAAAACCAGCGGGATTCCGAAAATGGCGTAGTTGCTGCGCACAATACCCTGAATGAAAACCCCGCGCGATTCGGGAGAGGCGCAAACCCGCCGCGAGAGCGGAAACAACACCGCAAAGGAGAGCAAGACCGCCACCATTGCATACGCAAGGGTTCGAAGGTCCACTTCCGCGCCCACCTGAGTGTCCATAATGTTCAAGCAGAGCAACAGCGGCAGGAAAATATGAAACACCGCGCTGTTCAGCTGCCGCACGCCCACATCGTTCAAAAGCCCGAACCGGCGGGCCGCAAACCCGACCGCCATCATCATCAGCAGCGGAAACACTGTATTAACCGAAAAAATAAAATCATTCCACATGAAACAACCCCACCCTTACCAAACGGACAGGCCCGAAAAAGCGCATAGCGCCAGCACAGTCTGCGCCGTGTAATAACAACCCAGGCTCAAATACCCTTCCGCCAGCCGCCTGCGGGCAGCGCGGGGGTCCGTGATCCCAAGCTGAGCCTCCCGGGCGCGTTGCAGGCGGTGCGCAACCGCGTTGCGGCACAGCGTGGCGTCCGAAATCACAAACAGAACAGCTCCGACCGCGCCCAGCAAGGGCCTCAGACCGCCCCCCGCGAACGGGGCAGGCAGCGCGGCGGCCAGAAGCGCGCTCAGCGCGGCCGCGTACAACAGTACCCCAACGCGCAACAGCGGCGCGGCAAACCGCGCCCGATAACGGTACAGAAACTTGAGCGCCGCGGCAAACGCGACCAGCGCGGTTACCGCAAACCAACCGTTCGGCGGGCTGATTTGGAGCAGCGCGGCAACGTACAGACAATGCGCCGCAAAGAACAGCACGCCGCCCCATTCCAAACGGAAATCGATTGCCACATCCGCCAGCGCGCCCACGCAGACGCCCAGCCACAGTAAATAGCTTGCCCCATCGGCATTGGGCTGCGCAAAGCACGCCCACCCTGCCAGGCAGGCCGCCATGCAGGTTGGGACGATTTTGCACGCCGCTGAAAGGCGCTTGTATCCCCGCGCCCGGGTATGAAAACGCAAAGGCATCCAAACCAGCCAGACCGAAGCATAACCCGCAATCCAATATGGCATAGGCGGCCTCCCCTCGGGAACAGTCTGCCGGACTGAGTTCCATCATACCCCCGAATCAACGGCGGTGTCAACCGGACAAAGGCTCCGTTATCACTACGAAGCCGGCTCGGATGTTCATTTTTTCAAAGCTCCCCGTCGAGCGGGCAGGGATTGGCAGCGCTCAAAGCAGGCCCATTCCATTAGTGAGCATACCACTGGTAATGACCGAAAAGCAGCGTCGCTCAAACCGTCGTTACTTCCCATAAGTGTCCTTCAGATACTGAAAAATATCCCCAGCAATCGGCGCGGCCACGCCGCCGCCGCTGTCGCCGCTTTCCACGAGCACTGCGCAGGCATAGGGTAAAGAGTCGTCCGCGATGTAGCCCACAAACCACGCGTGGGTGACCGCCTCGTTGTTTACCGAAGCCTCGGCGCTTCCGGTTTTGCCAGCGATGGTAAGCCCGCTGACCTGCGCGGCGGTGCCGGTGCCGCTAGTCACCACGTTTTTCATATAGCCCTGCACAATGGCGGCGATGTTTGCCGGTACCGCTGTGCGGTAAACTTTCTGGGAATAGCGCAGCCGTACCACCCCGGCGGGGCTTTGAACCCGCGCCAACAGCCGGGGTTCCATCATCACGCCGTCATTGGCAATCGCCGCGGCCACCATGCACATATGCAGGGGGGTCGCTCCAATTTGGCTTTGCCCGGCCCCGCTCCAGGCGATTTCCACCAAGTTACGGTTTGTGGTAGGGTAAACGCTGTTTTCCACCACAAAATCACGGAACAGGAAGTTATCGTTAAAGCCGAAATCCTCCGCCGTTTTGCGCAAGGCCGCATCGCCCAGCTTGAGGGCGCATTGCGCAAAAGCGTTGTTGCAGCTCACGGTAAATGCCTTTTCCAGCGTCAGGCTGCCGTGCTGCGCCATCTTGTAATCATGGATGGTCTGATCCAGCACCTGCGTAGCGCCCGTGCAGGTGAACAGATAGGTCGAAATGCCCGGCACGTTTTCCAGCGCGCTGGACGCGGTGATGATCTTGAATGTGGAGCCGGGCGCAAGCGTGCTTTGCAACGCGCGGTTCCAGAACGGATGCAGCGGGTTTTGCTGATCGTCCGCCGTAATGTTCTGCGGGTCAAACACCGGCAGACTTACCAAAGCGAGCACTTCGCCGGTTTTATAATTCATGACCACCGCCGCGCCGCTTTTGCCCTTGGTTTTTGAGCCGTTTTCAAAATCGCTGACAATCCTTGTGCAAAGCTTGCTGTCCGCGGTAAGGGTGATATCGTCGCCGCGCCGGGTTTCGCCCTTGAGCAGCGCGGCCACGCGTTCGCTCAGCGAGGTTTCAAAGCCCAGCAGGTAGTTGGCCTCGAACGAATCCACCCCGTTGGCCACGTTGCCGTCCCGATCGCCAATCAGGTGCACAATCGCGCTCCGCGCGTTCAAATTCGACTGGTACACCCGGTCGCCCTCCGCGTCGGTTGTGGCGAGCACCACGCCGTTGCGGTCCATAATATCCCCGGCGATCACCGAGCTTTTCGCGTTTTGGTAACGGGTATTCTTGCTGTTGCTGAACCATCGGCTGCCGTAAATGGTTACGCTATACACGCCGTAAAGGCCCGCTACCAGCAAAAGCCCGATGACAAACAAAGTCAGCAGGCGAAAGCGCGTGCGAAGCTGTTTCATTCAAGCGGCCTCCCTTCGGCGTTGGCGATCCGGCAACCGGCTAGTCCCTGTCCGCGCGCGGCAAACGCAATTCTTCGCCAAGGCTGTGGCTGATTTCATAATCATATTCCAGATCATCCTGATTCAGGCTGGCCACGCCCTGCAAAAGGCCGATCAGCCCCATGCAGCTGATCAGCGATGTGCCGCCGTAGCTCACAAACGGCATGGTGACGCCCGTAAGCGGAATCAGCTTGAGCACGCCGCCGATGATGACAAACGTCTGGATGCCCAGCATCACCGTAGCGCCCATGGCCAGCAGCGCGTAGAAGCTGTGGCGCGCGCTCGTGGCGATGGAGGTTCCCCGCACAATCAGGATACCGTACATCACCAGCACCAGGATGCCAAACACAATCCCGAACTGCTCGCAAATGACCGCAAAAATACAGTCCGTAAAATACACGGGGATCACGCGCGGCGCGCCCAAACCAAGCCCTACGCCAAACAGCCCGCCGGAGGCGATGGCCATGAGCATCTGCGCAATCTGATAGCCGCTGGTTTCATAGTAAAGCCAAGGGTTTTGCCACACGGCAACGCGCTTTTTCACATGCGCGAACATCTCATAGCCCAGCACAGCCGCGCCCGCGCCGCCCAGCAGCCCCACGCCGGTCAGGGGCAGGTTGCCCGTGCTTGCGTAAAACAGGAAAAGCGTAGTGGCATAGTAGATCAGCGCAGTGCCCAAATCCTTTTGCAGCATCAATACGCCCAGGCAGAACAGCGCAAACAGCAGCCACACCCAAAACTGGCGGCGGCTCATGTAATAGCTCAAAATCAGCAGCAGCGCGATTTTGACCAGCTCGCTCGGCTGCACGCTGGTGCCCGCAAAATGGATCCAGTTGGTCGCGCCGTTTTGCTCCGTGCCAATCGCAAGCGGCAACACCAGCAAGCCCGCCGCGCCCACCATGATAATTTGAATCAGGAATTTCCAATGCCGCACATAGCGCACCAGCAGAATGCAAATCAGCATGGCCACAATGCCAAACGAATAGTAGATCGCCTGTTGAAGCCCGCGCGACGTGCCCGCGTCCAAATCGGTGGAATACAGCACCAAAACGCCCAACGCGCAAAGAAAATTCGCAATGGCCAGCAGCAGCTTGTCCGCCGGGAAAAACCGCGGCAGCCACAGCGTGGCAATGTAGATAAGCGCGGGCACAGCCACCGCCAGCGCGAACCCCTGCCAGCGCAGCTCTCCCTTGAGAGCAATCAGCAAAAACGCGCTGAAGTAAAACAGCATCATGGCGGCGACAAGGCGACGATCAGGGTGGCGGCGCGAAGGCGGCCTGCGTTGATCCCGGCTGTTTCTCATCTGCGGCGGCCCCCTTTCAGGTACCGATCCCACAGAACGCGCTTCGCCTGCTCGGCCTCGTCCGGCTCCAGGTACAGGCTGCGCGGAGCCTCGTCCTCATCGGCATACTCGTAAGGCTCGTCCGCGGCGCTCGGCTCCACATACTCGGGATAGGTGTAGCCGCCGTCGGCAAACTGCGCCTCGCTTTGCGGATAGGCGGCATAGGGCCAGCTTTCTCCGGTCTCAGCCGGGTCGGCATACACCGCTTCCCGGGAGTCGCCAGCCTGCGCGGCTTCATCATCTTGTACCGGGGGGTAAAAAGTGACGCGTGGGGCAAATGTCGCGCGGCCCCCGATGGGCATTCCACCCTCGGGATAGGGGTCGCCGCCGGGATGGGCGCGCAGGTCATTGGCCGACCGATCCTCGCGGACGCTGCTCCAAAGCGCGTCCGCCGTGGGCGCGCCCATGCGCAACGGGGGCAAAACGCCGTCCCCCATGTCCGGTTCCGCCGTCGGTTCATCCTCCGTGCGCTCCATGGGCGGCAGCGGAAGGGCGCGGGTATGCCTTCGGGTGCGGTTTGCTTCGTTTGGCGCGTTTGGCGCGTTTGGAGCCTGCGCCGACGGATTGGCGGCTCCGGCAAGCTCTGCCGCCGTGCCGCCCAGAATCGCTCCGCTTGGCGCAACCTTGGGCGGCGGCGCAAAGTCGCCGTGTTCGGTGGATAGCACCGCCGGGGCCGCGCCTGCCAAGGGCACGGCAACGCCGGGCATGCCGGAACCCTGCGCGCCCTGTTGGGATGCGCCCTGCGCCTGCATCGCCTGCCACGCGAGCATCCACTGCATTTGCTGAAACGCGGCCAATTGCTCCGGCGTTACGGCAATCATTCCAGGTTGCTGCGCGGGGTTTGCCCCCTGCGCAGGCTGCAAGCCGGACGCAACCGCATCGGACGGCGGCTCGGCTCCGTCGGCCGTTTGCGCGGCATTCTCGGCGGACGCCTCCGCTTCCTCATCCACGGTAAGCGCGCGGCTCGCGCCCGCCGCCTCAAACCCGGCAAACATGCGCAACCGAAGTTCCGCCTCGCCAACGGTCAGCCGTGAGCCGTGCACTAAAAAAGCGCGCCTGCGCCGGCCGGTATAGGTTTTACCGTCCACCTCGACGGTGTGCCTGCCGTAGGGTTCCACACACAGGCCATCCTCATCGTCAAAGGTGTACCACAGGTGTTTGGGATATACGCCCTTGGCGGGCACAAAAATGTCATCGCCGCGCTGGCAACCCAAAATACCCTCGTTGCTTACCGGCAAAGTAAACCCGTCCGGCAGCTCGGCATTGCCGCGCACAACGACCAGTTCGCCCACAAAGCCCGCGTCCGGCAAGAGCTTGAGGCGTTTTCTGCGCTGACGGCGGTCGCGCGCCAGCCAGCGGTAACTTCTCCATACAATCAGCGCCATCAGGAACAGAAACCAGTAGCGCGCCCCCTGCGAAACCACCTCAAAAATCGGATCCGACAAAGCGCGCACCTCCTTCAAGCCCCAAAAACGTTTGACCGACGGCATTCCGCCATGGCCCTAAAATAGACACAAGCCCGCGATCAATCGTCGTCGTGGGCTTTTGCTTCTTCCATGAACTTTTCCAGCTTGCGCTTCACCCGCTGCAACGCGTTGTCGATGGATTTCACATGCCGGCCCAGCTTATCGGCAATTTCCTGATAGCTTTTGCCGTCCAGATACGCCGTAAGCACTTCCTGCTCCAGAGAGCTTAACACCTCGTCCACCCGGTCGCGGATGCTGACGATATCCTCGCGGCCAATAATCAGCTCCTCCGGGTTTTGGGCGTGACCTTCCACAATCACGTCCATCAGGGTACGGTCGCTTTCTTCGTCGTAAATCGGCTTGTTCAGGCTTACATAGCTGTTGAGGGGAACATGCTTCTGGCGCGTAGCGGTCTTGATCGCGGTGATGATCTGGCGCGTGATGCACAGTTCCGCAAAGGCGCGGAAGCTGGAAAGCCGTTCCGCCTGATAATCGCGAATGGCCTTAAACAGCCCGATCATGCCCTCCTGAACAATATCCTCGTGATCCGCGCCAATTAAGAAGTAGCTGCGAGCTTTGGAGCGTACAAAGTTCTTGTACTTGCCCAGCAGATATTCCAGCGCTACGCTGTCGCCGCCCTGCGCAAACGCGACGATTTCCTCATCGGTTTTCTCCCCGTAACGGGTGCGCAGCGAGGCTTCCCAGGAGGGATCGTCCACCGGCTGGGCGTCATCCTCAGGTTCCTCGGCGGACGCGTCCTCGTACCCATCCTCCTCCTGAGCGCGGAAAAACTGCGCCATGTTCTCGGCGGCGTTCAGGATCGGATCATGCTCGTCCGTATATTCTGGATCCGTTTTACGCTCACGGTCAGGTTGGGTTGTCATGGATTTGTTCCCGCCTCTTAGTTGATGATTTGATTGCCGGCTATTTTTGCCGCCGGATGCGTTCCAGCCGCTCGCGTTGCTCCTCGCTCAGCGAGCTGAACAGCGAGGCGCGGGTTTCCTGCGGGGCCGCCTTATGCTTGGCGCTGCCATGGCTTCGGGTCTGGGACAGTTCCCGCCACAGTTCCCGTGAGGAGAGGCGCGTGGCGCCGCGACCCAGGATCATGGTTTGTTCCAAATGGTCGCTGGTTGCCACGCGCGCTTCACGGTACACCGGAAGGCGGCCGCAGGCATATTCGATATACTGATCCGCCGTTTGGCCGTGCCGGGTATAGATCACAGTGAGCGTTGACAGGCTTTCCACAGTGGCGGTAGGGCGGTCGCTGTGGTGCCCGTCGAACACGAGCACCACTTCCTGCCCCGAATACCCCGCGTAATCCTCCAGCAGGTGTGTCAGCCGATCCCTGGACTCGTCCAGAGGCCATTGCTCCCGCTCCGCTTCCGGCCAGGCTCCGATGACGTTGTAGCCATCCACATACAGGATCGGTTTCACGGCTCAGCGTCCGCGCAGCACCGCGTACAGCAGCACGCCAGCCGCTACCGATGCGTTCAGACTGTCCAGCTTGCCGCGAACCGGCAACGCCACCCGCTTGTCGCTGTTCTCCAGCACCAGCCGGCTTACGCCTTCGCCCTCCGCGCCGATCACGATGGCCGCGCCGCCCTTGAAATCGACCGTCGCGTAATCCTCGCCCTGCATATCGGCAGCATAGATCCAGATGTTTTGCTGTTTGAGGGTTTCAATGGTGGAAACGAGGTTGATCACGCGCGCCACCATGATGTGCTCCACCGCGCCGGCGCTGGCTTTCACAGCCGCGGGGGTCAGCCCGACCGCGCGGCGTTCCTGCACAATCACGCCATGCGCGCCCACGCATTCCGCCGTGCGGATGATCGCGCCCAGGTTATGCGGGTCGGTAATGCCGTCCAAAATCACCAGGAAGGGCGCCTCGCCCCGTTCCTTGGCCAAAGCCAGCATATCCTCCACCGTATGGTACTGGTAGGCCGAGGCAAAAGCCAGCATGCCCTGATGGTTCTGGGTAATCGCGTCCAGCCGGGCACGGTCCACTTCCTGCACGGGTACGCGCTTCTCCTTGGCCATGGCGATGATTTCGCGGGCCGATCCGCTCAGATCGCCGCGCGCCACCAGAAGCTTTTCAATGTCACGCCCGCTCTTGAGGGCCTCGCGGATGGGGTTACGGCCGCTCAGGAGGTTTTCGTTGGGCACAAGCTCCTCCTCGGCCATTTCCGGCGCGTCATACGTGGGGCGGGGTGAGCGTTCCGGCGCTTCATATTGGAAGGAGCGGTAGTCGCGCGGCGCGGGGCCTTCGCGGCGTTCCCGACGCTGCTCGTCATACGGGCGGGGCGCCGCTTCGCTGCCGCGGCTGCGGTATGGCTGCTGGTCACTGTTCATAAAGCGGAAACCGCCATCTTCACGCGGGGGCCGGTTGCCGAAGTTGCCACCTTCGCGCGGCGGACGTGCGCCGAAGTTGCCGCCTTCACGCGGGGGACGGTTGCCGAAGTTGCCGCCTTCACGTGGGGGACGGTTGCCAAAGTTGCCGCCTTCGCGCGGCGGACGTGCGCCAAAGTTGCCGCCTTCACGCGGCG
>DAOPZY010000050.1:0-9457 GCA_035353615.1 Candidatus Limiplasma sp. | reverse complement strand
TTGCCGCCTTCGCGCGGCGGACGTGCGCCAAAGTTGCCGCCTTCGCGCGGCGGACGGTTGCCGAAATTGCCGCCCTGCGGACGGCCATGGCTCGGGCGTTCGCCCCGGTACTGAGTTCCTTCGTCGGCAAAACCGCCGCGTTTCTCCGCGTCCTGGCGTTTTTCGCCGCGGTTTTTTTGGTTGGAATAATCCTGATAATATGGCATATGGTGATTCCTTTCTATTGTTCGCCGCCGAAGGGCCCCCGACGTTCGCGCGGGCTGGGGCGAACCGTAAACATTGCTGGGGTTCAGTCCACAGGGGTTGGGGGCCGGGCAAGCGCGAAGCGTTTACAGCTTGGGCGCGTCGGCCGTCTTTTGTGCAAGATAGGCCTTGCGGCGCGCGCGGATTTCCGCCGCCCTGCCGCAGGACTTTTCGCCTTCGGGGCAAGGCCCGCGCAAACAGGCCGCGCCCGCATCCTCGAACAGCTCGGGAGCCTGTTCGTAACACAATTCAAACATCCGGTTGGCAAGCGAGCGAATTTCCCATTGCGCGCGCTCACACATTCTCAACGCGAAAAAATGCCTCAGTTCCCGCGCGTTCATGGTCATCAACAGGCGGGTTTCACAGGCGTTGGGCAACACAAAGCGCGCATCTTCATTGGCGCCCAGTTTTTGTTGCCAGCCCTCGTACCATGTTTGCATTTGCGCCATCTGCGCCGCGTATTCCGCCTCCGCATCCGGCCCAAGCGCGCGCACGGAAGGGGGCACCACATAGCCAAAGCCTTTGTGATAGCTTACGTAACGCTGGCTTTGCACGCTGAAGCTGGCGATCCGGTGGCGCGTCAGCTGCGCCAAAAGCGCCCGGCTGACCCCTTCCACCAGAAAAGTGAAGGATACGTGCTCCTGCACGCTTTCGTGACCCATTTCACGCACCTTGCGCAGAAAATCACGCTGATCGTTGGCCGCGATTTTATCCAGCAGGGATTGCAGATCGCCGCCCGCATAGCAGAGCTTCGCGGCAAGCGCGATGATGGCTTCCCCGTCCGGCGTTTGGCGGATGAGTTCTACGCGCTGGTGAGCTTCCGGCATGGGCAACCTCCTTACGGGATTTGGCATTGTTTTGGATGGAGCGTCAGCCGGCCTCGGCGATCCGTTACCGTGGCATGGGTTGCGGCTCAGGTCATCCGGCCTGATCCGCCTCGCCCGGGGCCGCTGAGTGGGCGGCTTTTTCGGACGGGTGCGCCGTTTCAAACAGCTCGCGCACACGCGTGTGCTGACCGGAGAGATACAGCCAGCCAATGAGCGCTTCCAAGCCGGTCGCGTGGCGATAATCGACCGGGTCCTGATTTTTGGGGGCGACGTGGTTGCAATGGGCATTCGCGCCCCGGCGCACAATGTCGCGTTCCGCTTCGGTCAGGAGAGGTTCCACACGGGTTAAGGCCTGCGCCTGCGCCCCGGCGTTTACCATGGAGGTCGCTTTACGGTGCAGCGCGTTCACGCGGGCCGCTGTGGCCAGCAGCCGCTGGCGAACAAGCAAATCCCACACCGTATCCCCGATAAAGGCAAGCGCCAGCGGGTTTTTCAGTTCCGCCTCCTTGGCCCCCATCGGCGTGTTGGGAATGCCCTGCCCTTGCATACATCAGCCGCCTTTCGCTGTTTATCCAATCTTCATGATAGCATGAACCGCCCATGGATTCAAGCGTGCGGTTCTGATTTTGCAAAGTTATCCCACCGGAGGCGTGCAACTGAGTCCCGCGCCGGGCTTCCCCGGCCCAAACAGCATGGGTAGCTTTATACCCACGCACACGCAAGGCTGATCCCAGAAGCTTTCCACAGTTTCCACATGGTTTCCCACGTATTATTGCTTGTGCGCGCTCGTTTTCGGGCATTTTTGTGGATAACTCGATATGGATAACCTGCGTTGGGCTGAAATTCCCACATCGCATCCTCCTGTTTTCCACATCCTTTCAGCCATTTCCACAGCCCTTCCCAAGCCGTTTCAACAGTAGAATAAGCAACCTGCATACCCAAAGGGCCGAGTTCGGAATGAAGGCTGTCAGCCGGCTTTACCGGTGCGAAGGCTCCGCCTGTAAACCCCGGCTTGCCTGTCGCGGCGAAAAACCCGTCTTGTTTTTTCGTTCCCCTATTGACATTGCCGAAAAGCGCGCTATAATAGTATTGAAGGTCAAAGTAAGTCTAATTGCTTTCGATCGTGTTGTACGCGCTTCGCGCCGTATGGCACCATCCCGACCTTCCCGTTAGCGAGAACGTATGGGGCTGGTCGGTTCCTTTTTCTCTGCCCGGCGGCGGCTCGGCACACTCTCTGTTGCCGACAGCGTCCGCAGGGCGGCTCCGTCCCCCTCCCATCCGTTTCCGCCTTCTCCCTATCGCAATTTAAAAACAGGGCTTGCCCGCAGATCGGAGGAACGCATATGACGAGCCAGCAATTTACAGAAAAAAGCAGGGCGGCGCTCAACGACGCCCAACAGATGACCGTGGAATACCAAAACCAGGAGGTGGCTCAGGAGCATCTTTTGCGCGCTCTTTTGCAGGACCCTCAGGGGCTGATTCCTCAGTTGCTGAAAAAAATGGGTAAGGATACCGACGAAATCGATTCCCGGCTGGAAACGTTGATCGCCCGCATCCCCAAGGTAACCGGAACCGGCCGTGAACCGGATAAAATCTACATTGGCAGCGATGTGGAGCGCGCGCTGGTTTCCGCGCGGGAAGCCGCCCAGCAAATGAAAGATGAATACATTAGCGTCGAGCACCTTTTTCTGGGCCTTTTGCGCAAACCCAGCCCCAGCCTGCGCCAGATGTGGAATGACCTGCGCGTGGACGACAAGGGCTTTCTTGCGGCTCTGCTCACCGTGCGCGGCAACACCCGGGTCACCACCGAAACCCCGGAGGATACCTACGACGTGCTGAAAAAGTACGGTCAGGACCTTGTGGAGCTGGCCCGCAACCAGAAGCTGGACCCGGTGATCGGCCGCGATAACGAAATCCGCAGCGTTATCCGCATTTTAACTCGGAAAACCAAAAACAACCCCGTGCTCATCGGCGAGCCGGGCGTTGGCAAAACCGCGATTGCGGAAGGGCTGGCGCAACGGATTGTGCGTGGCGACGTGCCGGAAAGCCTTCGCAACCGGCAGGTGTTTTCACTGGATATGGGCGCGCTGATCGCCGGCGCCAAATACCGCGGCGAGTTTGAGGAGCGCCTGAAAGCCGTGCTTTCCGAAGTGAAAAAGTCCGAGGGTAAAATACTGCTCTTTATCGACGAGCTGCACAACATCGTTGGCGCGGGGCGCACCGAGGGCAGCATGGACGCCGGCAACCTGCTCAAACCCATGCTTTCCCGGGGCGAGCTGCACCTGATCGGCGCAACCACTCTGGATGAATACCGCAAGTACATCGAAAAGGACGCCGCTTTGGAGCGCCGTTTCCAGCCCGTGATGGTGAACGAGCCGACCGTGGAAGATACCATCAGCATCCTGCGCGGCCTCAAGGAACGTTACGAGGTGTTCCATGGCGTCAAAATCACCGACAGCGCGCTGGTCGCCGCCGCCGTGCTTTCCAACCGTTACATCAGCGACCGTTTTCTGCCGGATAAGGCCATCGACCTGGTGGACGAAGCCTGCGCCATGATCCGCACGGAGATCGACTCCCTCCCGGCGGAATTGGATGAAAAGCAGCGCCGTATCATGCAGCTGGAAATTGAACTGATGAGCCTGAAAAAGGAAGAGGACGAAGCAAGCGCCCGCCGCCGCGACGCTCTGGAGGAAGAACTGGCCAAGCTGCGCGAGGAATTTTCCGCTATGAAGGCGCGCTGGGAAAACGAAAAGGGCGCCATTGCCAAAGTGCAGAAAATCCGCGAGGATATTGAGCATGTCAACGCCGATATCCAAAAGGCACAACGCGAATATGACCTGAGCAAGGCCAGCGAGTTACAGTACGGCAAACTGCCGGAGCTGCAAAAACAACTGGCCACAGAAGAAGAAATCGCGGAACAGACCCGCGGCGAAAACTCCCTCCTGCGCGATAAGGTAACCGAAGAAGAAATTAACCGAATTGTCAGCCGCTGGACCGGCATCCCCGTAACCCGACTGCGTGAAAGCGATCGGGAAAAGCTGTTGCGCCTGCCGGAGGAACTGCACCGCCGCGTGATTGGTCAGGACGAAGCCGTACAAACCGTGAGCGAAGCCATTTTGCGCAGTCGCGCGGGCATCGCGGATGAAAACCGGCCGATTGGCAGTTTCCTGTTCCTCGGCCCAACCGGCGTAGGCAAAACGGAGCTTGCCAAAGCCCTTGCGGAAAACCTGTTTGACGATGAAAAGAACATGGTCCGCATTGACATGAGCGAGTACATGGAGAAGTTCTCCGTCAGCCGCCTGATTGGCGCGCCTCCGGGCTACGTGGGGTACGACGAGGGCGGCCAGCTGACCGAGGCCGTGCGCCGTAAGCCTTACTGCGTGGTTTTGCTGGACGAAATTGAAAAAGCCCATCCGGACGTGTTCAACATTCTGTTGCAGGTTTTGGATGACGGCCGCATTACCGACAGTCAGGGCCGCACGGTGGATTTCAAAAACACCATCATTATCATGACCAGCAACCTGGGCAGCCAGCTGCTGCTGGATGGGTTGGAGAACGGCGCCATCAGCGACGAAGCGCGCGAAGGCGTACTGCGGATGCTGAAAACCAGTTTCCGCCCCGAGTTCCTCAACCGGATCGACGATATTGTATTCTACAAGCCCTTGGAACGCGATGAAATTGTGCAGATCGTACGGTTGCAAACCCAACATCTGGCCAAGCGGCTGGAGCAGCAGGATATTCACATGGAGCTGACCGACCGCGCGGTAGACGCCATTGTGGATGCGGCGTTCGACCCCGCGTATGGCGCGCGTCCGCTCAAGCGCTATATCCAGAGCCATCTGGAAACGCTGATCGCGCATAAGCTGGTTGCGGGCGAGATATTCCCCAGTCAGGTGATTACCGTGGATGTGGATGACGACGGACGGTTGCTGGTGCGATAAGACCCAATCCAAGCCCAAACCCGAAGGGAACTTCCCTTCGGGCTTTTTAACACTGAAAAACCCCTCGCAGCAGCGAAACCGGGTCAAGGGCATAGCCCTTGTCGGGGTGCAGGGGTGAAACCCCTGCCGGGGTGCGGGGCGGAACCCCGCGCCTCCCGCCGCAGCGGAACCGGGTCAAGGGCATAGCCCTTGTCGGGGTGCGGGGGTGAAACCCCTGCCGAGGTGCGGGGCGGAACCCCGCGCCTCCCGCCACAGCGCAAAGTCAACCAGCGAGCGAACAACCCGCAGAGCTATGAGGCGAGCGGCAGAGCACATTGCGAAGGTTCCAATACATATTCGCTCTTTTCCCGTGCTCCCGCCGGTTCAAACCCACGCTCTGATTGGAACGGATATTCTTTGCCAACCTGGTGTTGAAACCCTGGGCGGTTTCAACCAATCAATAGCAAAATGAAAGCCGCCTCCCCATTCGGTTTCCCAACGGGGAGGCGGCTTTGATGATCGAACTATGGTACCCTCGGGTTTCACCGCTCATGCGCGGTGAAACGCTTTTTTACCGGGATAGGTAGCGGCTTTGCCCAGTTCTTCCTCAATGCGCAACAGGCGGTTATACTTGGCGACACGTTCGCTGCGGCTGGGCGCGCCGGTTTTAATCTGCCCCGCGTTCAGCGCAACGGCGAGGTCCGCGATGGTCGTATCCTCCGTTTCGCCCGAGCGGTGAGAAATCACCGCCGTATACCCGGCGTTTTGCGCCATCTGCACGGCTTCCACCGTTTCCCACAGGGAGCCAATCTGGTTGAGCTTAATCAGGATGGAGTTCGCGCTGCCCGTGTCGATCCCCCGTTTCAACCGTTCCGTATTGGTCACAAACAGGTCGTCTCCCACCAGCTGCACCTTGCCGCCCAGCTCTGCGGTCAGCTTCTTCCAGCCATCCCAGTCCTCCTCGTCCAGCGCGTCCTCAATGCTCGCAATGGGGTACTTGTCCACAAGCCCTTTCCAGTAGGCAATCAGCTGCTCGGTGGTAAACGTGGTTTGGTGTTTGGGCAGCAGGTAGCCGTGTTCGCCTTTCCATTCGCTGGACGCCGCGTCAATGGCCAGCATAAAATGCTCATAGGGTTTGTAGCCGGCCGCCTCAATCGCGCGCAACAGGTAACCGATAGCTTCCTCATCGCTTTGCAGGTTGGGCGCATAGCCGCCCTCGTCGCCAACGGCGGTGGAAAGCCCATCTTTCTTGAGGATGCCCGCCAGCGCATGGAATACTTCCGTGCTCCAGCGCAAGCCTTCCGCAAAGGTCGGCGCGCCTACGGGCATAATCATAAATTCCTGAATGTCGATATTGTTGGCCGCATGCGCGCCGCCGTTGAGCACGTTCATCATGGGCACAGGCAAGGTATGCGCCGCGCTGCCCCCAAGGAAGCGGTACAGCGGCACGCCCTGCGCATTGGCCGCGGCTTTGGCCGCCGCCAGAGAAACCGCCAGGATCGCGTTAGCGCCCAGGCGGTATTTATCCTTGGTGCCATCCAGCGCGAGCATCGCGCCGTCGATGGCGGCAGTTTGAGACGCGTCCGCGTTTAAAAGCGCGCGTTGAATCTCACCGTCCACATGTTCAACCGCTTTGAGCACGCCTTTGCCCCCGAAGCGCTTGGGATCCTGATCGCGTAATTCCAGCGCCTCAAATTGCCCGGTGGATGCGCCGCTGGGCACAGCCGCGACGCCCTGCGCGCCGCCGGTCAGGGTTACGACCGCCTCCACGGTGGGGTTCCCGCGGGAATCGATAATTTCACGGCCATGAATGGTTTGAATGGAGTATGCCATACTGTTTGCCTCCCGATATGTAAGCAGGTTGCGCATATTGCGCAACGCGTTGGGTGAAAGGGTTGCCCCGGATGGTTTCCGGTTTTCAGCGTTTCTCTCCGCAGGGAGAGGATCGCTTCGCATTCATTATAAACCAAGCGATGACGTTTGAATCAACCTTCCGAGAGAAAATCCGCCCACGCCGGTTTTTGATACCGAGGGATGGGAACGCGCCTGCGCTAGTATGCAAAAAAGGCGGGGCCGCTTCTGACTGCCCCGCCTTTTCCTGTGCATCGCTGTGTTTTATAATACCCCATGCCTGAACGTCCGACGGGCTGATCCGCACGCATCCAATAAGCTCCGGTAACAGACAAACTGTGCCGACGCCAGCGCCCGTGAGCGCTTCTCAACCCTGCCCTGGCACGGGCTTTGCCCCTGATCCGGTTCCGTTTCAGCAGAGGCGCGGGGGTTCATCCAACGTGTGCCAACGCCCGCTTCGCGCGGTTTACTCGTTCACGCGGAAAATTTGGATGGTAATTACGCCCTCGCCCTTGCTTTCCGCCAGTATGCGAATCGGGAAATCATAATCGTTGCGGAAAATAAAATTCAGGCTTTCATTACCGACAGCCGCGTCCTGGTGCATGGGCAGGTAGCGCGCGCAGCCCGGCCCGTGCGGGCGGCGCATCAGCACCGTCATGCCCGGAAGCTGCCGAATGGTGTTGTACAGCGTGGAACTGCTCTGGCAGGTGCCGCCGCCGTAGCCCGGCTGGCTGCCGCCGTCGATCAGCACCGGCGCGGGGAAGTATCCGTTCGCCTTTTTATAGGGGCCAATTTGCGCGTTAAAATCCAGCTGCTCGCCGGGCTGCATGATCCGCGTCATCAGCTCGCAGGAGCGCATGATGTTTTTCACGCGGCCGTCGTTCAGCTCCACGCCGTTGTTGTATTTGAAAAAGGAGCTGAATGCCGATATCGGCGTATCATCGCTCATGGGCTGGTCGGTCGGGGAAACCACGCGCAGGTCGCTCAGCAGCGTCGCGTCGATGTAGCCGTAGCTGCGCCAGTACAAGACCTTGGCAAACCCGTCCACAAACTCGATCACCGCGACGGGGCAACCCTCGCCCACCTCGATGGGGAATGTTTCGCTGCTGTTGTCCGGGGCCGTATGGATGGGGGTATGCGCGTTGGTGGTCGCCACATACTGCATTTTCACCACACCGTAGGGCGGGGTGGTTTCGGGGTTCAGCGTAGTCACGTTTTCATCAATGCAGGTGCGCTTTACAAAGCCAACGATCCCGTTGTATTCCACCAGCACAAACGCGGGGAACACCTTGTAGATGGTTACAATTTCATTTTTGGCAACCACGCCGAGCGACTGGCTGTTTTCGTCCTGCGCCACGCGGATGGACGCGACCGATCCGGTAGCGGTCAGCAGTTTAATTTTGGTGGTATACAGGGCCGTAAGCCCCTCGATGCTCGGCAGAGCCTGATCGGCCTGCCCGACGATCTCACTCATGCCATCGTCTTCCACATAGTCCTCCACCACGGTCGGCTGCTCGGTCGCCTCAGGCGACAGCGTCGCGGCTGACGTGGCGGCGGTATCCGCGGGCACGGTTTCTTCGGCAAACGCCGCCGTTGCCAGCACCGCAAGGCAAACGGTCAAAATCAAAGCGCGTTTGAACAAGCGCATACACTCCTTTATGGCTAGGGTCTGTTTCAGTATAACACAGTTTGCAAAACGGCGCGAGCGACGGATTAAATTTTACAGCCCGCCCTTTGTGGCGAAATTGTCAATCTGCACTAGCCAAGTGTGCGACGATTTGCTATAATAGGGCGAGAACATTTGGAGGAGGTCACCCGATATGCCATTAGTCAATACGCAGGAAATGTTCAAGAAGGCGTACGAAGGCGGTTATGCCATCGGCGCGTTCAACGTCAACAATATGGAAATCATTCAGGGGATTACCGAAGGCGCGAAGCTGGAAAACGCTCCGCTGATTTTACAGGTCAGCAAGGGCGCGCGCGCCTATGCCAAACACGTGTACCTGATGAAGATGATCGAAGCCGCGATTTCGGATACCGATCTGCCCATCGTGGTGCATTTGGATCACGGCCCCGATTTTGACACCTGCAAAAGCTGCATCGACGGCGGCTTCACCAGCGTGATGATCGACGGCAGCCATATGCCCTTTGAAGAAAACATCGCGCAGACCAAGCGCGTGGTGGAATACGCCCACGGCCAGAGCAAGTATGTGACGGTGGAAGCCGAGCTGGGTCGCCTCGCCGGCGTGGAGGATGACGTGAAGGTTTCCTCCGAGGACAGCTCCTATACCCATCCCGACGAGGTGGAGGAGTTTGTGAAGCGCACCGGCTGCGACAGCCTGGCCATCGCTATCGGCACCAGCCACGGCGCGTTCAAGTTCAAGGGCGAACCCAAGCTGCGCTTCGACATTCTGGAAGAAGTCGGCAAGCGCCTGCCCGGATTCCCCATCGTGCTGCACGGCGCGAGCAGCGTAATTCCGGAATATGTGGAAATGATCAACCAGTTTGGCGGTTCCATGCCCGGCGCTCAGGGCGTGCCCGAAGCGATGCTCCGGCAGGCCGCCAGCATGGCCGTTTGCAAAATCAACATCGACAGCGACCTGCGCCTTGCCTTCA